>JAHRVQ010000005.1 GCA_019090615.1 Pseudomonadales bacterium
AGCGAAAAAACAGCCCTCAGCGGATAAAGAGCCCTCAGCGAATAAAGAGCCCTCAGCGGATAAAGAGCCCTCAGCGAATAAAGAGCCCTCAGCGAATAAAGAGCCCTCAGCGGATAAAGGGCCCTCAGCGGATAAAGGGCCCTGAGCGAAAAAACAGCCCTCAGCGGATAAAGAGCCCTCAGCGAATAAAGAGCCCTCAGCGGATAAAGAGCCCTCAGCGAATACCAGCCCTCAGCGCATAAACAGTCATCATGCGGAAAATATTAACAGTGTCTATTCTATAGCGCACACTGCTGCCCGGTTAGAAATAGAAATACCTCTCCGCCCCTGGCGAATGGGGTTGCGGTCGTGTCCATTGGTTAGATAGCCAATGCTGATACCTGTAGCGGGGTCAACCCAACCCAATTGCCCGCCAGCACCAGCGTGGCCAAATGCCAAAGGGGAATTAGGGTGTCCAAAACCCCGTAGATTACGTTTTTCATCACCTGCTATACAAACACCCAGAGCGCGATTTATGACATAGCCGCCCATCGGATCCACTAAAGTGCCGGTGCGTACAGTACGGGCTAATTCCAGAGTCTCTGGATGCCAAATTTGTTCACCGTCAAATGAACGTCCGGTATTTAGGCTTTGATAAAATAGTGCTATTTCTGCAGCAGACATAATTCCACCTGCACCTGGAATTGGCAGCTTACGCATGTCGGTGTTATTAAACGCAGTTAATGCGTCCTCCGTCACTTCATTTTCAGGCGGCACAGCTAGCCCCATAGCTTCATAGTCAGCCGGCGTAAGGGCTTCGCCCACGTGTTGTACCGATGCGATTCGGTGATGTTGTTCAACGGGGGCGCCGACCCACATTTCTTCGAGTCCTAGCGGTTCGGCAATGCGCTGCTGGACAAATGATTGATAACTCTGGCCTGAAATTCGTTCTATTATTTCGGCGATGACCCACATTGAAGATGTTGGATGGTATTCGTAGCGAGTCCCTGGTACCCAGTTAAGGGTCCAATCGGCGAATTTTTTTACTCTGGCATCTTTATCTAACCATAAGGAAGGTCTAAAGGGTGCATGCGGGAACCCGGCAGTGTGGGTGAATAGTTGTTCGATTGTGATTTCGGTTTTACCATTGTCACCGAATTCAGGGATGACACTGATTACCTTGTGGTCGATATTTAACAAACCATCCTGAATGAGTAACCAGGCTGCGGCAACGGTGATGGCTTTGGTGGCGGAAAAAATCGAATAGAGGGCGCTGTCTGGCGCATCACCATAAGTTTCGAGCGCCGCCAGTTTGCCGTTCTTAGCGATAGCGACCTGTGCCGAAGGTAATAGACCTTGTTCAATTTCCTGTCGTACTCGGTCCAGAAGTTGTTCGAGCTTTGCAGCATCGATACCAATTTCAGCTGGATCATTGGCAAAAAACTTGAGATCGACCATTGCTTATTTCCCTGTTATTTGAATTGGATCCAATATAGCAAAGGTTAATGCTAAAAATCTTTAAAGATATTGGTAACCAGGTCGGTTTGTCTGTGATGCTGGCGATTATTGTTTTTTGCGCTCTGTTGTTGTTTTCTGCTCTGCTAATAGCGGCATAAAAACCTTGCGGTTCCAAATATAGGCCAGCACACCGGTAAAAATGTTGGCCAGGCAGGTTGCGGCGAAAATGCCAATTACGCCAAAATAGTGCTGACCGATAAAGGCCAGCGGTATGTAGATAATAATCATCCGAATGATAGACAGAGAAGTTGATGTTAATGGCTTACCCAACGAATTAAATATTGCGCTGGTCATCATCAGTACGCCCCAGGTGCCGTAGCTAATTGGCACCAACATAAGGTACAGGCTGGCGGTCTCTACCACCTGATCATTGGTATCGAATAGTTGGGCTATATCGTCATGGAACAACAAAAATACCAGCGCCACTAATAATCCCCAGCACATGGCCCAGGCGCAGGCGAGTTTCATGCCTCGGTTGGCCCGAGATCGAAGCTCTGCGCCCCAGTTTTGCCCAACGAAAGGCCCTATACTGGCGGAAAGTGCAAATAAGGGTATGACGGACAATGCCTCGAGTCGAGATGCGATGCCAAAGCCGGCCACCACCTCCGTGCCAAACCCGGCTAGTAGACTGACGATTATTGCGGTGGAGACGGGTCCGATCAGGTTCGTAGCGGTTGCCGGTAAACCGACGATGAGAATCATTTTCCAGGACTGGATCATACTGGCAATAGTGCGGCGGCCCAAAACTATCAGGTTTTTTTTGTAGATCAATACGTAAAACGTAGCGATACATAGAACCCCCCTTGAAATGATCATCGACCAGGCAGCGCCATCAATACCGAGCTTAGGGAAATTGAGCAAACCCAGAATTAGTATTGGGTCGATAAGCATTTGCATAGCTGCCCCAGCAACCATTATTGTGCTTGAAATACGCGCATCTCCGGTGGCCCGAAGGGCATTAGCGCCCATCATTGGCAGTGCCATTAAAATAAGTCCAAAGTACCATATCTGCATATAGCTACGGATGAGTGGCAGGGTCACACTATCGGCACCCATTAGCCGAAATACCTGATCAATTGAGAAAAACCCGAACAATGCAGCCAGTAACATTGTAATCCCCATAAGTGCGATGCCGTCTGTGGTTATGCGGGTTATTTGAGCCTCTTCACCACTGCCTACCGCTCTTGCCAATACCGAAGAAAGGCCGATTGAAAGACCTAGCATTAAAGAATTTAATGCCATGACTACTGAGAAAGTGAAGCTATAGGCTGCCAGCTCGTTAGTACCTAATAGTCCAATCAGGTAAATTTCAAACAGCGCCGCGATAAGGCTTGAAGATATCCCCAAAATCATCGGCAACGTCAGGCTAAGCAAGCTGGCGCTCACCTTGCCCTGAGTTAGTATTGCTGTAGTCATAAGTGTTGTTACGGGTTGATGTCGGGTTCTGAGTTAGCGGTGGTGCTCACAATCTATCTTGCTTCGAATCCTGGAATGTAAACGGTTATCGAATTAATGAATGTTTTTTTAAGGCTGGGCTTTATAAAACCCGTGGCGCTTTATAAAATATATTACATAAAAACCTGCGTTCCTTATGTGTCAGACGAGTTATGGGTTTTGTTTAGCCAGCGCTTTTTATTGATTGCAGAGTATACACTCAATCGATGACCGGTTGAGTGGTTATCCGGGGGTTTTAATCGTCCTTAATGGCCGTTTGTAGAATACGTTTTACCCTAGGTTCTACCCTAGGTTCTACCCTAGAAAGGTTGATTAAAGTGTTAAGACTGAATGAAATAAAGCTACCGCTCGACCATCTGGCCGATGCGTTAGATCGTGCAATAGCGGCTCGGCTTGAAATCAAACCTGAGAATATTAAGCGCTTTACGATCCATAAGCGCAGCTATGATGCGCGTAATAAAGCAAATATTTATCTGGTGTATCAATTAGATGTTTTACTGGATAGCGGGCTTGAAAAACAATTATTGGTTAAGTATGAAAAGTATTCATTTTGCAGGCTAACACCTGATATGAGTTATGCCTTTGTTGCTGAGGCCAGGGCTGATTTCCCAGCGGGTGTTCAACAGCGGCCAATAGTTATTGGCTTCGGCCCATGTGGTCTATTAGCTGCACTATTGTTAGCTCAAATGGGTTTGCGGCCAATTGTCTTAGAACGTGGTGCCGATGTCCGTAAGCGTACTCAGGACACCTGGGCGTTCTGGCGCAAGGGCCAATTGAATACAGAATCGAATGTGCAATTTGGAGAGGGTGGGGCAGGGACTTTTTCAGATGGAAAATTGTATAGCCAGGTGAAGGATAAGCGTCACCTGGGGCGAAAAGTATTGTTGGAATTTGTTAAAGCAGGTGCGCCAGAAGAGATTTTGATGTTGAGTAAGCCGCATATAGGCACCTTCAAACTGGTGAAGATGGTTGAAACCATACGTGCAGAAATTACTCGACTGGGTGGTGAGGTGCGCTTTCATAGCAAAGTTGTCGCCATTGACCATGAACCCGCTGTTGCCCGCGAGAACAAAGACAGTGCCGGTAGCGAACAAAGTGCCGGTAGCGAACAAAGTGCCGTTAGCGAATACAGTAAAAATACCAGCCCGTCAGTGGAAGGTTTACGCCAATTGGTTGGCGTTAAATTAGCCAATGGTGAATATATCGCCAGCCGACATATAGTTTTGGCCATTGGCCACAGCGCCCGCGATACCTTTCAAATGTTGCACCAGAGCGGTGTGTATATAGAGCCAAAACCCTTCTCCATTGGGTTTCGCATTGAACATCCCCAGTCAATAATCGATCAGGCGCGGTTTGGTGAATATAAAGGCCATCCTTTACTGGGCGCGGCTGATTATAAATTGGTGCATCATTGCGCTAATGGCCGTAGTGTTTATAGTTTTTGTATGTGTCCCGGTGGCACAGTAGTGGCGGCAAGCTCTGAACTCGGCGCTGTGGTCACCAACGGCATGTCTCAATATTCGCGCAACGAACGGAATGCGAATGCGGCAATTGTGGTAGGTATAACGCCAGAACAAGACTATCCAGGCCAGGTATTAGCGGGTATTGAATTGCAAAGGCAGCTTGAGCAGCTGGCTTTTGAGGCGGGTGGCAGAGATTATAGTGCGCCAGCGCAATACGTTGGGGATTTTCTTCAGAACAGACCGTCACCAGCGTTATCAGATACTGGTTCGACCACCCAGCCATCCTATAAACCGGGTATAAAACTTACCGATCTTTCCAGGCTGTTGCCAGATTTTGCGGTAGAGGCTATTCGCGAGGCAATTTTGGCTTTTGATAAGCAAATTAAGGGTTTTGCGATGGCGGATGCCTTATTAACGGCAGTGGAAACTCGCACATCCTCACCCATTTGTATTAAACGTGACCGAAGATTTGAAAACATGACTATGCGCGGTTTATATCCGGCAGGCGAAGGCGCAGGCTATGCCGGTGGCATTTTATCCGCAGCGATTGATGGCATAAAAGTGGCGGAGGCGGTTGCGCAGTCTATTCTACCGGAATGATAATTGTTAATTGTTAATTGTTAATTGTTAATTGTTAATTGTTAATATGGGCATCGAGATAAGACTTACGGAGTAAAGAATGCTGCCGCTGGTTATATTATGGGTTAATGGCATTGCCTTTATAGGTTTTGGTGTGGCGTGTTTTTTCGACCCCACTATTACCGCTAAATTAGTTGGCTATGGTTTAAATAACGCGGACTCAGTGATAGAAGTCCGCGCGATGTACGGCGGTGTGCAAACGATACTGGGCGTGTTCATGGTGCTCGGTGCCTGTTCTGCTGCCTACAAAGAGGCGGCCCTGTTATTTGTAGCGCTGGTCTATTCAGGGCTGGTCATTGGACGCCTTTACGGCCTGTTGATGCTAGCAACTGTGACTGAGACAATGACGGAAACTAGCATCGGTTCCGTCGCTGAGGAAATATTAACATCGCCCACCATATATACCTTTAGTGCTGCAAGCTTCGAAGGTTTTATGGCTTGTGCCGGATGGCTCTGCTTCGTATTTTTAAGGCCAGAGGCGCGTTTAATTCAGTCAGATTGAGGTTTGCCGGCTTTTTTCTGTGCCTTCGCGAATGCCTCTGCGAAGGCGCCATTAATACCCGGCCTGGAGGGGTTGTTAGCAGTTTTATGCTGAGTATTGTTATTTCGCTGATTGTTACTTTGCCGATTGTTACTTGATCTGGTTTTTCTGCCGTTGCCAGGCGATGTATTGTCGTCGACTGACAACTCGTCGTTTAAGCGTAGCGAGAGGCCAATGCGTTTCCGGTCTACATCAATTTGCATGACCTTAGCTCGCACTATATCGCCGGCTTTCACGACTTCTCGTGGGTCCTTGACAAATTTGTCAGCCAGGGCAGAAATATGCACTAGTCCATCCTGATGTACACCGATATCGACAAAGGCGCCAAAATTAGTCACATTAGTTACAGTACCTTCAAGCACCATGCCGGGTTCTAAATCAGATATTTTTTCTACTCCGTCAAGTAATTGGGCAGTTTTAAATTCAGGGCGAGGATCTCGGCCTGGCTTCTCCAGTTCCGAAATAATATCCGCAACTGTAATGCTACCAAAATTTTCATCGACGAAATCTTTGACATCAAGTTGCTTCAATTTTCGGTTGCCGATTAATTGACGGATAGCGATATCTGTTTTTGCGGCGATCCGTTCAACGATTGAATAGGTTTCAGGGTGCACGGCAGAGGCATCCAGGGGGTTGTCACCTTTATGGATACGTAAAAAACCGGCAGCTTGTTCAAAGGTCTTATCACCCAACCTTGAGACTGACTTTAACTGTTCACGGTTGTCAAAACTGCCATTTTTATTGCGAAAAGATACTATGTTGTCCGCAATAGTCTGGTTGAGGCCAGCAACACGTTTGAGTAATGCTGCGGAAGCGGTGTTGACTTCAACCCCAACGGCATTCACACAATCTTCAATTACAATATCCAGATTGCGTGCTAGCTGTACCTGACTAACGTCATGTTGATATTGTCCGACGCCGATGGATTTGGGTTCAATTTTTACCAGTTCGGCCAATGGGTCCTGAAGCCTGCGGGCAATAGATACAGCACCTCGAATGGTTACATCCAGGTCAGGGAATTCTTTGGCGGCAAGTTCTGAGGCTGAATAAACGGATGCCCCAGCTTCACTGACCATAACCTTTTCCAGGTTTAACTGAGGATGAAGTTTCATGACCTCAGCGCAAAGTTTATCTGTCTCACGGGATGCCGTACCGTTACCAATAGCCAACAGTTTAACCGCATGTTTTTCCGCTAGTCTGGCAATCACAGACACGGCGTCAGACCATTTTTTTTGCGGTGCATGAGGGTATATGGTGGCGCTGTCAACGAATTGTCCGGTATCGTCTATCACAGCAATTTTTACCCCGGTGCGTAGCCCTGGGTCCAGCCCAAGGGTTGTTTTCTGGCCCGCAGGTGCAGCGAGTAATAGATCGTTAAGATTATTGGCAAATACCTGGATTGCGGCTTCTTCTGACCTGGCACGTAACTCTGACATAAGTTCGGTTTCAAGGTGTAGGTGTAGTTTTACTTTCCAGGTCCAGCGGACTACTTCCATGAGCCAGCTGTCGGCGGCCCTGTTTTGATCTTCTATGTTAAAATGTTTGGCAATCATCAGCGTGCAGGGGTGCGTAAGCGAGGGGTCATGTTCAATATCAATTTTCAATTGTAGAAAGTTTTCCTTTCTACCGCGAAACATGGCCAAAGCTCGGTGCGATGGTACTTTTGATACAGCGTCGTTATGCTCGAAATAATCCTGAAAATTGGCAGCCTGCTGTTCTTTGCCTTTAGCCAGGGTAGAAAAAAGCCGGGCATTTTGATTAAGAAACCCACGTAGCTGGTCAATTAGAGTGGCATCTTCAGCGAACCGCTCCATTAGAATATATTTTGCACCATCCAGAACGCCTTTTGAGTCGACAAATGCATTTTTGAAAATTTCGTCAGTAGTAATATATTCTTTGGCAGCGTTTGCCGGTTCGATTGTAGGGTCTGCAAATAAAGCGTTCGCCAATGGCTCGATTCCTGCTTCAATGGCTATTTGGCCCTTGGTGCGACGTTTCTGTTTGAAAGGCAGGTAAAGGTCTTCAAGACGAATCTTGGTATCGGCATTATCGATGGCGGATTTGAGTGCCGGCGTCAATTTGCCCTGCTCCTCTATGCTACTAAGCACGGCCTGGCGGCGGTCTTCTAATTCGCGCAGGTAGCCAAGGCGTTCTTCGAGTAGCCGAAGCTGGGTATCATCCAGTGCGCCGGTGACTTCTTTACGATAACGTGAAATGAAGGGTACTGTAGAGCCGTCATCCAGTAAACCGATTGCAGCTTCAACCTGTTGCTGCTTGACACTTAATTCTTCGGCAATACGATTTGGGATGTTAATCATAAACGCTGTTTCAGCCTTTCATAGGGTGTGAAAGCGCGCATTATGCAATAAAAATGACTGAGGTAAACTATTGATCTTTGGTTCTATATGGACATGCGGTAAATCATTGCTCATCTCGGCCCAATACTGCCTTATTTTTAATTAGGCAGTTTAGGAATTATTGTTTTTATCGGCCGGTTTTTAGAAGATTTTTTGTGCTGGTTGCTGTTATGGGGTTCTCAGGTGGATATTTTTTTGCGGCAAAGACTGGGGGGTAAATATATGCCAATATAATGTTCAAGATATTTACAGAGTAAAATTTATATGAGCCTTTTTTTTGCTGAAGCCAAGGAAATTGGCCAACAATTAATAAAACTTGAGCAAACAGTTTGTGTGGCAGAGTCTTCCACCGGCGGTTTGATCGCGGCTAATCTTCTGGCTATGCCGGGGGCTTCTAATTATTTTGTTGGCGGCAGTGTTGTATATACTCAGGCGGCACGTCGAGCTTTTCTTGATTTTGACTGGCAAGGTCAAAAACGACTGAAACCACTGAGCGAAGAAATGGTGTTAGCGTTTGCTGTTGCGGCGCGCAAAAAATTAGCGACTAGTTGGAGTATTGCTGAATTAGGCGCCACCGGACCAGCAGGTACGCCCTATGGGCATGGACCGGGGGTGTGCGTGATTGGCATTGATGGACCCAGAACTGGGCAGGTTAAAATAACCACCGGTTCAGGCAATCGTGAGGAAAATATGTTGGCTTTCACAAAGGCTGCACTCACTTTGTTCCAACAGGTGCTATCCGAGGTTTGACGGCCTTTTGTAATCAGGCTTGATATATAATTAACTGGCAAATGATTTTAAAATAAGCGCTTAGAACGGCTAATGTTGTTACCGAAGCCCGTTCTGGGTCATTATAGTGGCTAGTATAGTGGCTAGTATAGTGGCTAGTATAGTGGCTAGTGATTAACTGCCGTATTGGTGTAAAAGGGATTTGATCA
>JAHRVQ010000006.1 GCA_019090615.1 Pseudomonadales bacterium
CCTGGTCACCAGCATCGCCTTTTAAGCCCTGATCGCCTGTATCACCTTTAAGACCTTGATCACCAGTATCGCCTTTAAGGCCTCGGTCTCCAGTATCACCCTTCAGACCTTGATCTCCGGTATCACCTTTAAGGCCTTGATCTCCAGCATCGCCCTTCAGACCTTGATCTCCAGCATCACCTTTAAGGCCTTGATCTCCGGTATCACCTTTTAAGCCCTGGTCTCCAGAATCACCTTTAAGGCCCTTATCTCCGGTATCGCCTTTCAAACCTTGATCACCAGCATCACCCTTCAGACCCTGATCGCCAGTATCACCTTTCAGACCTTGATCGCCAGCATCGCCTTTCAAGCCTTGGTCTCCGGTATCACCTTTTAAGCCCTGATCGCCTGTATCACCTTTAGGGCCTTGTTCACCAACCAGGCCATTGGCTACGTAGGCAAAATCAAAATCATCAAAACAATGGTTATACGATTTTCCGCCGTATTTACTAGATTTTTTACTATGTTTGGTGGACTTTTTGCTGCTATGTTTTTTTGATTTCCCAGCAGCTTCAGATGCCTCACCTTCATACGCTTTTTTACCGCCTTTATTACCCGGTTCGCCAGGTCCAGTCCCTTCGCCGTCATTGACCGGTGGATTGCCTGGTGGTTGAGGATCAATGCCATTACCAACACCGTTATTTCCCTTGGTTGATTTCGACTTATGCGACTTATGGTAATTAGCGCCTTCGGGGCCACAGCTATTGACCCTCAAGGAATAACTAGCTACTACCAAACCAATAGGAAATAAGGTCTCTATTTCGTCCAGAGCACGGCCGCTATCAACATTTTCTGTACAACTGGTCACCATCAACGCATCAATCATTCCTGTAGTACCAATCGTAACAACAGGAAATTCGTTATCCGCAGCACAAAGTTTATGCCCGCGAATAATCAATTTTTCATCTTCAATCACCAATGCTTCAGTAATACGCAGCCCACCCGTTTTATGTGAGTAATCACTCGCTTCAGCCGCAGCGCATATAGGGATGCCATCGGAGTCAACACCAATCAAATATTCACCATTTACACAGGCAAATTCATTGAGGCTGCCTGAAGGGCCCTGAGGACCAATTTCGCCAGCATCGCCTTTCGGACCAATGCCACCTGTTGCACCACGTGGACCGATTGGCCCCTGTAGACCGTTAGAGCCCGCCGCACCCTGCTCACCTGCAGGACCTTGCGGACCTTCCGGACCAGCTACGCCATTGAGGCTGATATAACTAAAATCAAAAAAGTCGACGCATGATGCTGAGGAATGACTACCACTCTTATTGCTGGATTTACTGGATTTTTTGTCGGAGTTGCTCTGTTCAACAGCACCATGACCATCAAATTCGCAACGGTTAACACTCAGGGAATAGGTTGCAGGGTTTAAGTTCAGTGGAAATGAAGTCTCCATTCGATCCAGATCACGATTAGCATCAACACCAGCATTACACTCAAGCACAATAAGCGCATCCAGCGAATAGGTTGTACCTAAGGTAACCCCGGGCAATTCACTATCATTACGACATAAGTTATGCCCTTTGATGACCAGTTTTTCATCTTCAACGACATAGGCCTCAGTGATAGACAAATGGCGTGGGATTGGCTCTGGATCAGGCTGAATAGCGTAAACTGATCCAGCTGAAAGAATAAGACCAAAAAAGAGGCTAATGAATGACTGCGTTCTATTCATAGTTTCTACTATTTGAATCGAATGAATGATGTACGGCTTTTATCCGCACGGATTATCCGCACGATTAGAGGTGATATTTTTCACCTTGATCAAGCAAACATAATGTCGATATACGAGTAATTATAGAGAAACGACCAGACCACTTTGTAAGCAGCTTGTAAGCTGATGATATGCGGTAACATACGGGGACAAACGGTAACTTGTTGATTTTTAACAACTGACTGCACTAACAGACAAGATTATAAACAACCAAAAGTAAGCTTTAAGGCCGCAAATTGGCCGCTTATTTGGTAGCTATGAAACTTACTAACCCAAAGGTTTGCTCGTCTGGTTTATAACGTGGATTATTGCCGGAGCACGGCAAGGTCAAAACTATCAACCAACTAGCACTATCTCGTTTCCTTATCAACGACACCGGTATCAGCGGCAATTTGATAGTTGAAGTTCACAACCAGAAACAATAGCGCGCCCAACATTTCAAGCAATTCTTCGGCGGCTGTGGCAAAACCGTAAGCCATGCGATCACTATCCATATCAGCACTTGCAAGCTCCACCCCAATGACACCAGCGACATACAAACCGCCTGAAATCACATACAGGCCCGCAATCTTAAATGGCAGAGAGAGCAAAAAGGGAATGAATGCCAACCCAAGCAACAGCACTAATATTCCGCCAGGAATAGCCCAATTCATATCAATCGCAGTATTAATCGATTCATGAATACCTGCCACCTCATCCAGTGAAAGCAACACAAACCCCGCTGCTAGCAGTCGCCAATGGTGTTTATACGCCTGTCTGGTAGATTGACCAATAACCATCAGTAAGCAGGCATTATTTAGCAGCAAAAAACTTGAAAACCAGGTAGGAATATTATTTTCTTCATCAAGATCGAATAGTTGCTGCACCAACCATGGGATGTTCTCAACCCGGTGATGATAATAATTTAAGCTGCAATGTATTAACACCAGGGTCAAAGTAACAACCAAAAGCAGTACACAATAGCCTCGAACAGGTACGTTCAGCTGGAATCTGCTATCAAACACAGAAGCAATACAGCATTTGACGGCTGTCTGGTATGCTTGCCCTGGACAAATTTGGAACCTGCGTCATCATCCTGTACCTAAAGGGTAAACCGCCAACACATTGGTTTATCCTATTTACAGCAGTGCTCGAGTGCAGGGTTATGTAAGGGATTGCAGAAAGCCGCATTAATCTAAACTGATAAACAGGTTGTGCCGGTTGGTGTACTAATTATCGCTACAGCATTAATTTTTCAGCTGTAGCACTAAGTTTCAGCTGTAGTACGAATACTAACTGTAGCACTCATTATAGTGCACTAGTAACTGCACGGTTTTTGGAGACAATCCCCTACATGACAAACATTGGCTTTAAGCAAACATTGACCCACATAATATTTTGCCTGTTGTGCATAACTGGCAGTCTGGCTGTCATCGCAGCACCATCAAACTCGTCAACAAGCGCCCAACCTCAAATAGACTACCAAAAGCCAAATCCCGTGGCGCCTATGTTCGCGGCAAGAGAGTATTCAAAAGATAATGATGCTGTGGGAATTTTTGTGAGAATTGCGCCTGGCTCACGGTATAGTCCAGAGCAACTAGGTAAAGCACTACAACAAAAATTTGCCAAACAGGGCATCAATTCGCATTACATCGGTGCTCAGGCAAACATGGGCGCTTCAAAGGTCGATTTTTTTGTTCGCGGGGTTCCGTACTCTGGTTATGGTCTGGACAAGGTCAATGAAGGCATCAAGCTAGCTACAGAAAGTATTCGCGCCAGCCACGCACAGTCTCGCTAGGCCGGTAACCGCTGCAAAAACACTATGAATCGAATAATTAATCAGGCGATTCCAGCAAACTGTCGCCCAGGGCATTAATTAAACTATCAATCTGTCCCTCTGAAACAATAAAGGGCAGACCTAACTGGATTGTATTACCTCCGTAGCGCACATAGAAACCCTTCTGCCACATACTCATGGCAACTTCAAAAGGCCGGCGCATGGGTTCATCAGGATAGGCAGCAAGGGTAAAACCTGCAGCCAAACCGTAATTTCTAATATCAACAACATGCTTTGAACCTTTCAGTCCATGCACCGCATTTTCAAAATAAGGTGCAATTTCCGCCACTCTGGCAATCGCATTTTCCTGATCCAGCACATCCAGTGCAGCAAGACCCGCAGCACAGGCAACCGGATGACCTGAATAGGTGTATCCGTGGGGCAATTCCAAAAGATATTCTGCAGTTTCTGTGGCCATAAAACAGTCATATATTTCTTCTTTAACTACCGTTGCCCCCATTGGCACTGCACCATTAGTTAACTGCTTGGCAATGGTAATAATATCCGGCACCACGCCAAAAGCGGCCGCACCGGTGTTTGCTCCCATACGCCCAAAGCCGCAAATCACTTCGTCAAAAATCAACAATATGTCATTATCACTACATATTTGCCGCAGCCGAGCAAGGTAACCCACTGGTGGCGGCAATACACCGGCCGACCCAGCCAACGGCTCTACGATCACAGCAGCAATATTTGAGGCATCATGCAGGGCAATTAATTCTAATAATTCTTCAGCTAATATTGCGCCCTGTTTAGGCATACCGCGGCTAAAAGCATTTTCAGGCAACAGGGTATGACTCAGATGGTCCGCCGCCACACCCTCACCAAACATGGCTCGATTAGCGCCGATACCCCCTACGCCGATGCCACCAAAGTTAACCCCGTGATAGCCTTTTTGTCGGCCAATGAGTTTGGTTTTTGTTGCCCGCCCCTGTTGACGCCAATAAGCACGGGCAATTTTCAGCGAAGTATCAACCGCCTCTGAGCCGGAGTTAGTATAAAACACTCGATTTAGCTGAGTCGGCATATACTGACTAATACGCTCCGCCAGCTGAAAAGCTTTAACATGGCCGTACTGGAAGGCGGGACTATAATCCAATGTTGATAGTTGAGCAGCAACTGCCTCATTAATGGCTTTTATATTATGCCCAAGGCCGCAGGTCCAAAGCCCAGAAAGCCCATCAAAAATTTTCCGACCCAGTGCATCGGTATAATACATACCCTCGGCACTGACCATTATTCGTGGTTCCTGTTTAAATTGCCGGTTGGCCGTAAACGCCATCCAGTGCGCACTAAGCTGCGCTTCGGTCAGCCCTGCAAATTTATCCATTGTCCTTATCCTGCTGGTTGATTGAATCAGATTCACTCAATCGAATTTTTTCGATCGGCTTTTTTAAGTTGTTTTTCTAATCTGTTTTTTCTAAGTTAATGTAGATTATGTTGTCTTCAACCAGCAGTGGATAGCATTGCAGCGCCTCTCTACAGGGAAAAGCCGTCGCCGCTCCGGTTTTAATATTAAAGGCACCACCATGAAACGGGCATGATATCTCATCACCTTCCTGATAACCCTCACTCAACGATGCACTGCCATGGGTACATAAATCATCCGTGGCATAGTAGTTACCGTCCAGGTTATAGACCGCAATCGCTGGATAGCCTTCTGGATTCACACAGAGGGGCAGATCACTCGCCACTTCAGCCGTACTACATAATCGAATTTTATTCAGCATATTTATTGGCCATATTTGTCTCGCAATTTAGTCGCTCTTATATTCCTGGCGATCCATGAAATCCATGTCATCTCTCAATAACTATTTGATCCTCAACCCCACTTGTAAACAACTACGATTGCATTGTAGAGTCATGGGGTGATTTGAACCATAGTAACGCATCGCGAATAATCCTGGAGACATTCACATGAGCGAAAAAATCGATACCGCAGCCAACGCGGAACACAATTATGCCGCCTATCTAGACGAACGACCAGACACTGGTATCTATCGATTGGACCGCCGTGTATTTACCGACCCCGCATTGTTTGAGCAGGAAATGAAATACATATTCGAAAAAACCTGGCTCTATCTTTGTCACGAAAGCCAACTAGCCAAACCGTTTGATTTTATTACTACCTATATGGGTCGCCAACCAGTCATTATAAACCGCAATAAAGACGGACAGATTCAGGGTTTTATCAATGCCTGCGCTCATAGAGGCGCACAATTGGTCAATGTCAGCAAAGGCAATAAAAGAATATTCGCCTGCCCATTTCACGGCTGGTGTTATAAAGCTGATGGCAGCCTGGTCGACTACCTGGACAACGACAAGGTGGGTTACTCCGAGGCTTTTAACCCAGACGAGTTAGGGCTAACCAAAGTACCGCATATTAGCAGTTACCGAGGATTTATATTTGGCTGTCTAGACCAGGATGTAGGCAATTTGACAAGCCATCTGGCAGAAGCCACGAAAATGATTGATATGCTGGCTGACCAGTCTGAACAGGGGCTTGAAGTCATACCGGGCGTTCTTAGCTATACCTTTGAAGGCAACTGGAAACTACAGGCTGAAAACGGTGTTGATGGCTTTCACGTCGATGCCATCCATAGCAACTATATGCAAACTGTTAAACGCCGCGCCGATCTCGCCACTGACGACACAATTAAGGCATCGAGCCTCGAAGGCCTTGCTGACTTGCCAGGGGGTTACTACCATCTGGGTAATGGCCATGCAGTCTTATGGAACGAATTTCCTGGCGCAGAAAATCGACCACTATACCCGCGACTCGACGAACTGGCGGAAAAATACGGCGAACTGCGAGCCACCTGGATGACCAAGTACTTAAGAAATTTGCTGATCTATCCTAATTTGTTCCTGATGGATCAGATGAGTACTCAGATTCGGGTTTTTCGGCCCATCAGCGTTAATAAAACAGAAGTAACCACCTATTGTTTTGCCCCCATTGGCGAGTCCAGAGAAGCCCGCAGCACCAGAATCCGCCAATACGAGGACTTTTTTAATGCCAGTGGCATGGCAACACCAGACGACCTGGCCGCATTCGGCATGAGCCAAACAGGTTTTAATGGCGAAAATTCCCGCTGGAGTGATATGTCTCGCGGCGCCACCAACCTGGTCAAGGGGCCGGAGCAATTCGCCAGACAACTGGATATTAACCCGTTAGAGTCGGGCACCCAGTTTGAAGATGAGGGCTTGATGGTTGCCCAGCATCGACGCTGGCTTGAACTTATGACAGCTAACAACTAACAGCAGGAGCTGGTTTATGACAGATGACCTCCATCAGGCAGCAGAGGCACTAATCATTAATGAAGGCGCATTACTTGATCAACGTCAATGGGACCAATGGCTTGACCTTTATACCGAGGACGCCGAATACTGGGTACCCGCCTGGGATGATGAATATACGTTGACTAACGACCCAGAGACGGAGATCTCACTGATTTATTATGCCAACCGCTCTGGCCTCGACGACCGAGTTTTTCGCCTCAAAACTGAACGCTCACTGGCCTCAACACCACTACCCCGTACTTGCCATATGAACACAAATTTCCGCGTCGCAACTGAAGCCAATGGCGAGCTAACGGTCCATTCGGCCTGGCATACCTATGCTTATAAACTGAAAGTATCGTCACAGTTTTTTGGCCATCAGACTCACCTGATTCGGCCCACCGCTTCAGGCCTGAAAATAGCCGCCAGAAAGATTATCGTGCTTAACGATCTAATCCCTAATGTGCTGGATATTTATAGTATTTAAAAACTCAACATTTATAGCTAGCACAGCTTTACTTACTGAGTCTGTAGGCTTATTTGGCATTCTCTATTGTGCATATTCTATTTGGCACATTCTATTGCGCATAAAAGGCATCAACCGGCGCACCCATCAACTCAGTTTCAAAATAACGGCTGATAATATGCTGGTCCGCTGCAAAAGCCATTTCAGGGAACTGGCCTGTATAAGGAAACCACGCCACCTCCTGCATGCCATCACCTGGCTGTATTTCCCCGGATAATATTTCCGCGCTTAAAACCGTCACCAACGAATGAACATTCGGTTTTAGATAATTAGTCACAACACTAATGATGGCGGTAATTCGCACCTCCAGGGTCGTTTCTTCTTTCACTTCGCGGATCGCGGCGGACAGATAGTCCTCATGATATTCAACATATCCACAGGGCATACACCATTGGCCATGACCCAGACTGTTAGAAATCCTTTTGCCCAATACAAACTCGTTGCCGCGTTTAATAAGCACCGCGATGGCGGGCTGAGGGTTAATATATTGGACAAAATCACAGCCAGTACATCGAGCGCTAATGCCGCCTTCAGCATGACCCGGATTACAGCTACTGCCGCAACGGCTACAAAATCGAGGCATGACGATCTCGTTTACCACATCAGTTTGGTGCGGATAAGCACTAAATACCTGTTGTACTTTCATCATCTACCTCCACTATTTACCGCCACTATTCACCCCCACTATTCACCCCCACTATCTACTTTCTCAGTACCCATTCCTCTGTGCATATCTCTACGCAGGTCTCGATGCCTGTTGCCACACATTTCTTAAGCTGGTTTATAATCATTTAGTTTAAAGAACCAGGGTTTTTTCCAGCATCTCGTCAAGACTGGTTAATTTAATACCCAACGCCTCAACAGCAGGCGTGGGGTCAATATTATCATCGTGATTCAAAACACCGAGCATGGCATAGGTCATAGGTGGATTGGCCATAACGCGCTGCAGCAGGCCTGCCACTAGATAGCCTATTACCAGCGGGACCGATAAAGTTTTCCCGCAACCACCCAATACCTGTGTTGCCCGCTGGCGCAAATGAACCCGACTTAAACTTTCAGGACCGGCTAATTCGACTATTCCCTGGGTTGATTGAATACCATTGAAACAACGTTCAATATCCACCGTTACTGCCTGTAAAACATCCCCAGCATAGATTGGTTGCTCAAGACTAGCAGCTCGAAAACTAAAACTAAACCGCTTAAAAGCCTGTTGTCGAAGCGCCTGAACCGCATAATCTCCATCACCCAGCACCATGGGTATGCGGACAATCAATACTTCACTTGAGGCCTGTAACAACATTTTTTCTGCACGACCGCGGGATGCCAAACAGGCATTTTTTGCCGCCTCGTCACTACCTAATAAACTTAAATACAGCACTCGCCTGACTTTATGGCTCGCTAAAACCTGACATAATACGTTGGTGGTTTTTTCATGTACCGCATAAAAACTATTGTCGCGACTTTCTTTTATCACACCGACTAGTTGAACAACATAGTTACAACCATTCATCGCCACCGACATTTGATCAAGATCAGAATAGTCACACTGGACAATTTCCAGCTTTGACAACTGCTGTTGACCAACAAACGCCTTAAGCTTGTGCATAGCGTGTTCTGATCGTACCAATGCACGCACCGAATAATCCTTTAGCCTAAGCAACATTTTTTTACCAATATTGCCATTTGCACCAATGATCAAAATTTTTTCAGTTTGCATTTTTTTATCACACGAAAATAGAAAACAGCCTTAAAGGCAATAGGTATTAGTGCAGATTAGCGGCATTAACAAACGGCCTTATAGAAGAACAAAAATCCGTGTTGGCCAAATTTATTATTCTCGCAACAGGTATCTTCCGTTATCAAAACCCGAAAAATATTCACCTAATAAGGGATGGTCGATCTGTTCGATGCCAGTGAATAGGTCCAGATTCCGCTCCGCCACATAAGTGGTATGATCGGCCTCATGCACAAGTACATGATACCAGGGCGCATTTTTTGGCGGACTCGAAATAGCCATCTGCTCATACCATTGATCTGAACCAAGAAACACTGGATCAACAGCGTAAATAACACCGCGATACCTGAATTTACAATGTTCAATCTGCTGCCCCGCACCAAACCGAGCACCCATCGTCATAGCCTGCTCCTCATTGCTCTATATCCACTGCTTATAACCACTGCTCTATAACCCGCAATTAGAATCAACCCCACACTGCTAGCTGGTAAGGGGTGTGTACCATTGTTAGACCCTCGGTGTCGACATTTAATTTCTTATTTGGCACATCTGTCGACAAAAGAAAATCTACTCAGGCCAATAGAAAAAACGAAAACCCCGCCACGTCACCCGAAAACACGCGTTGCTATGCCATTTAATGCTAAGCTATTCCTGCCAGACTTCGTTACCTTTTATGTGCAATGTAGTCTTAAAAATGCTCGGAACTATCAGTCGTTGCTACTTGCTCAGCTTTTACAAACTGTCGTTTCATTACCACAATTCACCCAATGGAGAATGTATGTCATCCTATGATGTCTTTAATGGGGATGCTGATGGCATCTGTTCGCTCATTCAACTTCGCCTTGCGGACCCCAAACAAACCACACTTATCACCGGTGTAAAAAGGGATATCGCCTTATTGGAACGCACCCCAGCAGGCGCAGACGATGAGGTAGTGGTGCTTGATATCTCCATGGACAAAAACCGCGAGGCATTACAACAGGTATTAGAAAATGGCGCGTCTGTAATCTATATTGATCATCATTTTGCGGGCGATATTCCACAGCATAACAAGCTCACCGCTATGATCAACACTGAACCCGAGACCTGCACTAGTATTCTGACGGATAAATATTTGCAGGGAAAATTTCGCAAATGGGCAGTTGTAGGCGCTTTTGGTGACAACCTGTCTATCCCCGCAGAAAAACTTGCTGCCTCCCTGGATATAGGCAAAAGGCTGCCCGAATTAAAACAACTGGGAATTTACATTAACTACAACGGTTATGGCTCAGACATAAGCGATCTACATTTTGAACCCGCAGCACTCTATGACAGACTGGTTAAACATGCCGATCCACTTAGCTTCATTGATGAGGACCGAACCGGCTTCGAAAAATTACAAACTGGCTACAATCAGGACATGGCTTTGGCGAGCGATACCAACGCTTATACTAAAAACGCCACTACTGCTGTATTTATGCTCCCCGATGAAGCCTGGGCGAGACGGGTTAGCGGTGTTTTCGGCAATGATCTGGCCAATCAATTTCCACAACGGGGCCACGCAATCATCACCGAAATCGGCACCGACAATTTTCTAGTTAGCATTCGAGCACCTTTGAGCAATCGGCAGGGGGCAGATGAGATCTGCAGACAATTCGCCACCGGCGGCGGGCGCAAAGCTGCGGCGGGCATCAACCAGTTACCGGTTTCTGAACTGGAAAATTTTATCCGGGTATTTTCTGAATACTACGCTAACTGATTCATCCCGCAGCAACCAGACGCCATTTTACAGCGCCGCGTACTATAGGAAGTCGCTTAAAAAAAGATTCTTAAACCTATCAGATTAGTTGCCTCATCCTGCACCCCTTATGAATAAAAATATCTACCTTATAATGGCTTTACGCATTTGTATGATGTCGCTATTTCCTGTTGCGATCATCACCCTGTTCTGGCAATACCAGATTGGCATGTCAATGCAGGACATTATGTTGCTCCAGGCTGCCTTTTCGTTAACCATCGTGTTACTGGAATTTCCCGCCGGCTATATCGGCGATCAGATCGGCTATAAAAAATCATTATTAATTGGCTTCACTACCTGTACCTTGGGCTGGTCAATTTATCTGCTTGGCAGCGAATTTTCCCATCTGCTGATTGCCGAAATCATTCTCGCAGCGGGCCTGTGTTTTATTTCCGGCTCCGACCTGGCCCTGCTTTACGACACTCTGAAAGCGGAAAACAAAGAAACGGAATACAGCCTCTGGAATAGTCGTTATGTTGCCTATGGGCAAATTGGCGAAGGATTAGCAGCATTAAGCGCGGGTATTATTTACGTCTACTGGGCACGATTACCTTTCTATCTTGAAGTGGCTGTTTTTCTGCTCGGCAGTGCTTTATGCCTGCTCCTAAAGGAAATAGAGAAAAAACCGTCGGACACGCAATCCACCACTGCCGCCGCCACTTCGGCACCTGAGGCAGCAAAAAATATCAACCCCAGCAACAGTCAATCTACCAGGCCGAATCAAGCAGATGAGCCACTAAACCAGCATTTGAATAACTTTAAGCATATCCTCGCAGCCTCTTTCATCCATTCACCGTTATTACGTTGGTCTTTAATCCTGTCCTGCTTTTTTGGCCTCGCTTCGTATTTCCCAGTGTGGATTATTCAGCTACACGCAACAGATGCCGGCGTCAGCACAGCCTGGCTTGGTCTGGTCTGGAGTCTGGCGAATTTCATGGTGGCAATAGGCGCGTTTATTGGCCCAAGAATAGAAAAAAGTTTCGGCCTCATTTTAATCATGGGTTTATGTTTGGTGTTGATGTCTACGGGTTATCTGGGCTTAACCCTGAACCAAAACATCTGGGGTTTTGGTTTTTATTTTCTTATTACCCTGGCCCGCGGGATTAACGGGCCGTTGCTAACTAATCAAATACAGCTACAGATAAAATCCCAGTTTCGCGCTGCAACTTTATCCTTACGTAGCCTGTTGATCCGAGCCGGATTTATGCTAACGGCGCCTTTTTTAGGCCTCTATATTGATGCCCAGGGTAGTCATGCAGCTTTTGCGGTACTCGGCATTGGTTTTTCAGCTAGCCTGTCTACGGCGCTGTTCTTCCTCTGGAAAAACCAGCTTCCAAAAAACCAACCCCACCTTCGCTAACAAAAAATTTAATAATTCGCTGATCAAAAACGCTATATAACGCACTTCAGAACTACCTGAATAACGACCATAAAACCGCTTATCCGACCAGGCCCGCGTCAGGCTACAACCTAGTCGCCGCCATTTACATATAAGCGCTCACCGGTTACGTACGAGTTAGCATCCGAAACAAAATAACAAACCACATTAGCGACATCTTCTGGCTGACAAACACGACCAAACGGCATATGGTCTGCCAATGTAGTAATGTCCTCTACGCCCTGGGTGGCACGGATCAAACGTCTACCCATATCCGTTTCAACCAGACCTGGGGCAACAATATTGACCCTGATCTGATGCCGCTTCTCTTCCTTTGAAAGGGTAACAGCCAATGCTTCAAGCGCAGCCTTGCCCATATTATAAGGTGCGCCGTTAGCGCCCAGACTTTTACTGGCAACACTTGAAATCATGATTATATCGCCCCGTTCTGCGGTTCGCATTGATGGAATCACCAAACGGGATAAGTAATGTGCGGCAAAAGCGTGCACACCCACCACTCGCATCAATTCTTCAGGTTCTGTTTTTGAAACAGATCGCCCTTTGCTAGCAATACCTGCGTTATTGACCAGAATACTAATCGGGCCCATTTCTGCGACAATGCTACTCACCATTTGCTCATCCGCTGCATAATTCTCCACCTCAGCCTGATAAGCATTGGCCTTGCGGCCCATGGCGCGAATTTCAGCCACCGTTGCTTCAGCTGCATCGGCATTTTTGGCATAGTTTACTGCTATATCTGCACCCCTGGCAGCAAGACCTAACGCAATGGCTTTGCCCACTCCACGGCTTGCGCCCGTGACTAATGCTAATCGACCTTCAAGCGACATAATTTTCCTTGTTCATGAGTTTTATAGAATATTAATGATCGGCAACATAATAGATTTTTTTGTTAGCTATGTCATATCGTCAGTCATCAGCTCTCATAGCGCCCCTCATGAGTCGAAAGCAGCCAACATACCAAACGGACTACCTAAGGTCGATTCAGGCTCCTCAATTCATGCTCCTCAATTTATGCGCCTCAATTTAGCGCTTGCTTTGCATGAGTTTTAACCAATGCTGCCACATCGCACGTTGCGGTACTTCATCAGAGACATGGCCAGAGCGTAACCCCTCGGCGGAAATTTGTTCTCGATGTAACCCACGTTGAAAAATCAACCAGGGCTCCATGGTACAGGCAACCCCCTGCTGGACCCGATTAAACATTTCAATATCATCATGAATGCCGCCGCCATGGGGACTATAAAATGATTCAAATTGTCGAATGCGCTGCGTATTCAACTCATCAGGCACGCCTTTTAATAAGGTTGGGGCAAGATCCACTTCAGTTTTATCATGTGCAATCGGCCTTATGGTTCTCACTTGCTGACCGAGCACCACCAGGTTGGGAAACACACTCATATGGGTACCGGCAGTAACAATCACATCCTCGGCTCTCTCAAGGCCGTGAGCCGCCACCATATCGGCGTAATATTTCTTGCCCCAGGTAGTTCTTTTTAATGCTGACAAACGCGGTTCGCTACGGCCAGGAGCTATATTATGCGGTCTATAGTCAACAAAGGTATTACCACAGCCCAGGTCTCTAGTGGCAACGGCTGAGTCGCGATCAAAAGTATCTGGACGCCGACCCGATAACCGAGTAATCATTTTGAAATAGGATTGATGGGTGAAATTTGCATGATAGCCATCAATAGAGTTTTCCATCTGCAATTTCCAGCTACCCTGATAAGCCAGTTTTGCAGCGCCTGCCTGAACCAGTATTTCTCCTTCTGGAGAGAGGTCACAAAAATAGTCAATTTGCCGCATAGTGGGTTCACCCAGACTCTCGGCCAGGGTTTCAACGGGCTCGGCCATGATCGCAAAAACAAATCCACGATAGCTGTCTACCTGCACCGGCCGGGTGAGGGAAAACTGGCTTTTATCAATACGTTCATAGCCATCTTCGTAGGGGATGCCGGTGAGCTTGCCGTCAAGGTCGTAAACCCAGCCATGATATTCACAACGAAATTTACTGGCATTACCGCAACTATCCTGGCAAACGGTAGCGGCCCGATGTCGGCATCGATTAAACAGCACCTGAACCTTACCGGTCTTGTCACGCACCAGAATAACGGGCTGATTGCCCAGGCTAGCCCGTTTGAAGTCACCCACATTTGGTACTTCGCTCTCATGGGCAATATAAATCCAGGTTTGGCGATAGATACGATCTAGTTCATCCAGGTAAATATCAGGGTTGGTATATACACTGCCATGCACCGCGTCAGATCGCACCAGGTCTGCATAATTTATCGCTTGCTTCATTTCCACTCCGTTATTCATTTTATTAACAGCCTGATAGCTTTCACTTCAACCCAGCACAATCTCTCGCACAGACCGCCCAGATTGACCGCCAAACACAGCGCTACAAGATAGCTATTGCAGGCGCGCCGCCATCAATATCACCTTAACTTCAAAATACAGTATTCCAATACTGGATGTCCATATATTAACAAGCATTAACAATTAACATACAATGTGATCGTTGGTGCCTATGACCTGGTCGGCGCAATTGTTGGCAACAATCCGTCAGACAACTACTGAACGCGCAAAGAGTACAAAGAGTACAAAGAGTACAAAGAGTACAAAGAGTAACGATTGCTAATTTGGCTATTTACAGGACAAGCTAACGGGAGACTGTTATCTGCAGGGCGGCTATTCGTTAGCCTCTTATTTGTAAGCCACTTATTTGTTAGCCTCTTATGCATAAAAAAAGGGAGAACTACATGTCAACTGCAGCAAACCTGCATGTACTGGAACTTGGCGATAGCGTAGCGAGCGCTTACGCCGCCAAACTACTGGCTGATCACGGCGCTGATGTTATCAAAGTAGAACCCACCACCGGCGACCAGACTCGACATCGCGGCCCTTTTCCTAATGATGTCCCCAATCCAGAAAATAGCGGGCTTTTTCTCGCGATAAATGTCAACAAACGCGGTATTTGTCTCGACTTAACCATCCCAGCCGACTTAGAAACACTTAAGCGGCTCATACACTGGGCCGACATTCTGGTACATAGTTTTGCCGCTGAACAAGCACAGATACTCGGCCTCAGCTATGCACAGTTACAATCCAGCTCGCCGCAACTGGTGGTTTTGGCAATTACGCCTTTTGGTAGTGTCGGCCCCTATGCTGATTTCGAAGCCACAGAAATAACCCTCGCCAATGCCGGCGGCTGGGCCTATGTTTGCCCGGCCACCCAAACTGACACCACTCTTGCACCGCTTAAAGTTTTCGGCTCGCAATGCGGGCTAATGACAGGCATCACTGGTGCGATGACGGCATTAGCTGTGTATCGCGATGCATGCCAAACCGGCATCGGTGATTTTATTGACCTCTCACAACAATCCTATGTTGCCTCGGTATTAGAAGTTGGGGTTCCTGCTTATAGTTATATGGGTGATGTGCCTGCACGTTATCATCAACGGTCAATCATACCGTGGCGAATTTTTCAGGCAAAAGACGCCGCTGTATTTATTGTCTGCGTTGAACAGGATCAATGGTTAAGGCTGGTGGAATTTATGGGGCAACCAGACTGGGCGGATATAGAACTTTTTGCTGATCCAGCTGGCAGGGCTGAAAACCAGGACCTTATTCACAATTTTGTGCAGCAGTTTGTCGCCGGCTGGAATGTCATGGAGCTCTACCATGCCGCGCAGAAACATCGAATTTGTGTCGCGCCAGTACTGGATTTCAAAAAATTTGGCCACAATGAGCACCTCGCCAGTCGCGAATTTTTCACTGATCTTAAGGAAAACTCCGGCCTGGCAGTCAAACATATTCGCTCAGCCATACTCACCACCCAGGGTCGCTCAGCCATTCGTCGTCCTGCACCACGGCTTGGGGAACATACTGACGAAATTTTAACGAATCTAATCGCTAGCGAAAAAGCTAATGAAACAGCTAATGAAACAGCCAGTAAAACAATACCCTCAAGCGATAAAAAACCAATTAGCCAACCGGCCTCCGTACAAACCCCACTCCAGGGCATTAGAGTTCTGGACCTAACCTGGGCATGGGCTGGACCTTTTGCAACCATGAATCTTGCTTACCTCGGCGCAGAGGTAATCCGCCTGGAATCAGCCGTGCGGCCAGACCTGTACCGCCGCCTGCCTATTTTCCCACCGGATATCAAAGACCCTGGCCTCAATTGCGCCGGTATGTTCAATCAGTGGAACCAGGGCAAGTCCAGTATCGCGGTAGACCTGCAGGACCCGCAGGGTATTGAGATTGTTAAATCCTTTGTTGCTGAAAGCGATGTGATCATCCAGAATTTTGCAACCGGCGTTATGGATCGGCTTGGCCTTGGCTATGCAACATTACGCGCTATCAATCCGGGGATTATTCTCGCCAGTATCAGTGGCTATGGCCAAACCGGTCCATACCGAGACTACATGGGTTATGGCCCTGCAATCCCGCCGTTAACCGGCTTATCTGCAGTCACAGGTTATGTTGACGGCGCTGCCGAGGAATTTGGCTTATCCATGCCGGACCCCACTGCCGGGATTACGGCAGCCTGGGCAGTGGTTGCGGCGCTGCATAACAGGGAGCAAACGGGTCAGGGCGAACATCTTGATATTTCACTCTGGGAGGCCACCGGTGTATTAGCCGTCGAAGGCTGGATGCAATTCGCAATTAATGGCACTCAACCGCCCCGTATGGGCAATCGCGATGCATGGATGTCCCCCCACGGTTGTTTCGCCTGCAAAGGTGACGATGCCTGGATATCAATTGCCTGTCGTACCGACCAGGAATGGCAAACCTTAGCGCGATTGATTGATCCGGAACTCGCAACTGATAACCGCTTCAGCACACTTGAGGCGCGAAAAAATCACGAAGCAAACCTCGAAACATTGATATCCAGCTGGACCAGCAAACAGGATAGGTGGCAACTAACCAACCAGTTGCAGGCATTAAAGATCGCGGCCTTTCCAAGTTTCAGCGCAGCCGACATTGTCGAAGATCCACACCTTGCCAGGCGCGGCTTTATAGAGCGCTTAGACCATCCTGAAGTGGGCCGGCGACCAACCACTGGCATTCCCTGGATGCTCAAACAAAGACCCGCTCGAATTAGTCGGCCAGCTCCCTGTCTCGGCGAAGACAGCAGCAGACTATTGGCCGATGTACTCGGATATTCTACTGCCAAGATTGCAACCTTAAGAAAAACCGGCGTACTCCACTAGATAGTTTCAGCAGAGTATTTAAACTATCCAGGCAGACGCTGGTTAAGTTAAGAATTTCAGAATAAAGATTAAAGACCGCCCTAGTGAAAAACTAGTGTAAACCCAGTGTAAATAAGCACTGGGCCAATGTACCCTGACCAAACTTGTAATTAACCATAATGTAATAATAAACGACATAATACAGTCACTCGGCAGGTCTTAAATAGACTGCACAAATTTTATTAAGGATAAGATTATGCGATTAGAAAACAAAGTCGCCGTTATCACCGGCGGCGCCAGTGGCATGGGACTGGCAACCGTCAAGCGTTTTCTGGTTGAAGGCGCAAAAGTCGTTATTGCCGATTATAATGAACAAACCGGCAAAACAGCTTTAGACGATGCTGGTGCCGCTGGATTTGGTGATGCCGTATCGTTTATTCGAACTGATGTTGCCAACGAAGCTGATATCGCCGCCATGATGCAAGCAGCGTTAAGCAAATTTGGTGCACTTGATATTGTCTTCAACAATGCGGGCGTCGGTGGTGCTATCGGACCACTCACAGAAACCACCACGTCCGACTGGGATTATACCTTTGACGTACTTGCAAAGGGCGTCTTTTTAGGCATCAAACATGCTGCGCGTATTATGAAGGTTAATAATATTGGCGGCTCGATAATTAATACCGCCTCCATCGCCGGTCTCAGTGGTGACGGCGGACCGCTGGTGTATTCTGCAGCCAAAGCCGCTGTAATCAGCATGTCAAAATCTGCTGCCGTAGAGTTAGCCGCCGCTAAAATCCGCGTCAATGCCATCTGCCCTGGCCTCATCGTCACGCCATTGGCTGACGGCGGTAGTGAAACAGCCGCCAAAAAAGCATTTGCTAACTTCCAGCCCTGGCCTGAACATGGCTCGGGTGACCATATTGCCGGCGCGGCATTATTCCTTGCGAGTGATGATTCAAGCTTTGTAACCGGCGAAGCTATTGTGGTTGACGGCGGCCTTACCGCAGCTGGGCCCGATCTCACCAGCAAATTTCCAAAAAGCTCACCCAATGCCTCGCGTGTTTCAGGCGTTACCAAAGGCTCAACTGGCGTCTCCGCAGAAATCAGACGACTGGACAAATAATGCCCAGGCTAAATTTGCACTATGCTACCTTTAAGTAGTTAAAATGACGGCTTGAGAATGTTGCTTCTATCCATTAATGGACCTCACCATTGCAGACAGGTAACGCAAGTCCAGTGATGGTACTGCAGGCTATGATAAAAAAATCGCTGATTCCATTGCTAATCGTTACCGTTTGCGGCCTCGCCGCCTACTGGATGTCAGCCCAACAGACTATGCCCGCGCAACGCCTGGCGCCGCCTCCGACCATGTTAGTGGACGTAATCAAGGCCGTAAAACAAACAATTCAAATACAGGTAGACGTCCAGGGTACGGTAGCGCCACGTACCCAGACCAATCTGATTTCAGAAGTCTCCGGCCTTATTATGGAAGTCTCACCGGCCTTTGTTGCCGGTGGATTTTTTAAGCAAGGGGACCTTCTGGTAAGAATAGATGCACGTAATTATCTCGCCGAGGTAAAACGTGCCGAAGCCTCGGTCGCATCAGCCAGGACCGCTGTAACAAAAGAAAATGGCCTGGCAGAATATGCTGCGGCGGACTGGCAACGATCCCAGACCAGACTATCTTCCAGCAAATCTGCGAGTAACCTCACGTTACGCAAACCACAATTAGCCGAAGCCATTGCCAACCTTCAATTTGCTCAGGCTGAACTGGTTAAACGTCAGGGAGATCTTGACAGGACCGTCATTCGCGCCCCATATGACGGCCTGATTCGACAGAAAAAAGCCGATATAGGGCAATATGTTACTGTCGGCAGCCAACTGGCCGAGACCTTTGCCGTCGATGTAGCAGAAATTCGCTTACCCTTGCCGGATCGTGAAATACCCTATCTGGCCCTGCCCAGCACCATCACCAATCCAGGCCCTGGCCCCAGGGTTGAACTAACAGCGGAAATCGGCGGCGAGATTCACCATTGGCATGGCAACATCGTTAGAACCGAGGGTGTGTTTGATGAGGCCAGCCGAGTTTTATATGTCATAGCACAGGTCATCGACCCCTATAACCAACTCAATAATAGCTGGCAAACACCTTTGCGAATTGGCACCTTTGTCAACGCAAGTATTAGCGGGCGACAAACTAAAAACCTTATTAAACTGCCGCGTAGTGTACTCAACGCAAATAATCACATCTGGACCATTAACGACCAGCAACAGTTAATTGCTAAAAAAGTCAGCCTATATCGAACCGACGATCAATTTATCTATGTCAACAACGGCCTTAACGACACCGAAACGGTTTGCCTGACAACGCTGGATAACCCGCTGCCTGGCACCCTTGTCCGGCAAAGTCTGCATTCGCCAGAAACAACAACCAGTTTCAACAGAGCGCATTTAGATGCCGACTATTGATACCCATACTATTGATACGCATAAAGGTCTTATAGCCTGGTTTGCCAGAAACCCCATTGCTGCAAACCTGCTAATGTTTGTTATCGTTTTAACTGGCCTGCTTTCGGCCTTGACGATTCGTACCCAGATCATGCCGGATATGGATTCTGATCGAATCAATATAGATATAATATATCCAGGCGCATCACCCGGAGAAGTAGAATCCGGCATCACCACTCGCGTTGAAACTGCCGTCAGGGATATAGAAGGCATCGATGAAATGGTTTCATATTCTAGCGAAGGCAGTGCCAAAGTTCGTTTAACAATAAAACCCAGCTACGACGTGCTGGCACTGCTGGACGAAGTAAAAATGTCCGTCGACAGAATATCCAGCCTGCCGGATTCTGCTGAAAAACCCAGCATCTATCGCAATCAGCACCAGCGCGGCGCCATCAACGTACAAATATCTGGCTTACCCAATGAAAAGGCCATGAAACTTTTTGCGGAGCAAATCCGCCGAGAAATACTCGCCTTACCCAGCGTCACCAAAGCCGAATTAAAAGGTGCGCGAAATGATGAAATTAGTATCGAGATTAAAGAAACCAGGTTACGCCAATATAGCCTGACCATGGCACAGGTGGCCGAGGCAGTCAGATCATCCTCGCTTGACCTCCCAGCCGGTTCTATCCAGTCTACAGGCGGTGACATACTACTTCGCACTGAATCCCAGGCCTATAATAAACGCCAGCTAGAACAAATCGTGCTTATTAGCAGGCCTGATGGCACCCGCCTAAGAATTGGCGACATTGCCACCATAACAGATGGCTTTATTGAACAGGAAGCCGTGTCTTTGTTTAATAGTCAACCTAGTATTGGCATCGCGGTTTTTGCTATCGCCGACCAAAATCAGATCGATATTTCCAGCGAAGTCACGGCTTATATAGAACAGCGAAAAACAACTCTGCCAGACGGCGTCATACTCGAATCCTGGCTTGATAGCACCACCTACCTCAGCAGTACGGTTACTATGATGGTGACCAATATGTTATCCGGTGTGCTGCTGGTACTAATAATACTGGGGCTTTTTTTACGCCTAAAACTAGCTTTTTGGGTCATGTTGGGCATGCCCATCGCATTTCTTGGCGCCTTCGCATTAATGCCACTAACCGGCGGTTCGATTAATATAATCAGCCTGTTTGGTTTTATTCTGGTGCTCGGTATCGTCGTCGATGATGCCATTATTATCGGCGAAAGCGTGCAGACTGTAACCGAGGAAAAGGGCCAAAACCTCGACAATGTAATTCAGGGTGCAAAACTTGTTTCAACCCCCGCAACTTTTGGTGTGTTAACGACCATTGTTGCTTTTATACCGTTAATGCTGGTGCCCGGAACCTTTGGCGCAATGCCTGCAGCCATTGGCTTAGTCGTCATACTTTGTTTAATATTTTCCATTATTGAGTCAAAATTAATTTTACCGGCTCACCTGGCCAGTATGAAACCACTGCGCCAGGATGACCGCACCAAGCTGAATCCTTTTCAGTTGCTGCAGAACAAATTTTCTAAAAGCCTGGTGATAGTCATCAGCGACTACTACGAACCTTTTTTGCAACATGCGATCAAACAACGTTTTGTTACCCTGGCAATATTTATCGGTATGCTGCTGCTGGCCCTGGGTTTTGTATCAGGCCCCGATATCAAAACCGTATTTTTCCCCAATATTACATCTAATTATCTTCGTGCCTCGATTGAACTGGTAGAAGGCAGCGCTGCCACCCAAACCACAAAAATCCTTAAAAATGTGTCAGATGCATTATATGAACTGAATGATGAAAAACCCGAAGATGAAAAATTTTTAGTCAATATCTCAGCTTTTAGCTATAGCAAATCTGGGCGAATTATTGCTGAACTTGAATCTATTGATCAAAATAACCTCAATCCAGAAGACCTTGCTGCTCAATGGCGAGCGAAAGTAGGGGATATTGTCGGTGCCAAAACCCTGGAAATTTCTGGCGCAGAAAAAAGCCACGGCCAGACCAGAGATATTAGTTTCAAGTTAGTTGGCGAAAACTCTCCTGAACTTATTGCCGCCGCTTCATTACTGGAAACCACATTAAATAATTATGCCGGGGTTTATGATATTGAAAATTCAGGCGAGGGCCGAGTCAAAGAAATCAACATCAAAATCAAACCTTCAGCCGAGGCGTTGGGTCTTACCCTAAGCGATTTAGCCAATCAGGTCAGGGCAGCATTTTACGGGATCGAAGTTCAACGCATCCAGCGTAATAGAGAAGAGGTCAAGATTATGGTTCGTTACCCAAGGGCGGAACGGCAATCTTTAGGAAACCTTGAAACTATGACGATCTATAACAAACAGGGCCAAGCAATCCCTTTCAATAGCGTTGCAATACTACAGGAACGGCTGACACCGGCAACCATTAGAAGAAGCTCGGGACAGCGTTCAATAAGGGTCTCAGCGAATATCGACAAACAAATCACGCAACCTGAAGAAATTGCTGCAAGGATTACCCAGGGTGAATTCAAAGCGCTGTTAAGTAGCACCCATAGCGCCGTTAAATTACAACGAGACGGTGCCAGCCTGGCGGCAACCGAGCTGAAAAAAAACCTGCTCTATACATCAGCGTTAGCACTATTTGGCATCTATGCGCTAATGGCAATCCCACTAAAATCCTATTTCCAACCACTAATAATTATGGGCGTGATCCCGTTTGGTATGATAGGTGCGCTGGTAGGACATATAGTTGTTGGTCTCGATTTCAGCGCTTTATCATTATTTGGTATCGTTGCGCTTACTGGGGTCGTTGTGAATGACAGTATTATTATGGTAGATTTTGTAAACAAATCGGTAGAACAGGGTATGAATGTAACAGATGCGGCCGTAAAAGCTGGCAGCAAACGCTTCAGAGCCATCATGTTAACATCCCTAACAACATTCTTTGGGCTACTGCCGGTTTTGTTAGAAACTAGCCTGGCGGCACAAATGGTGGTACCTATGGCGGTGTCATTGGGCTTTGGCATTTTATTCGCAACTATTATTACCCTGGTGCTGGTGCCCTGCCTATATATAATACTGGATGACCTCAAAGTATCCCAACAACTGCTCAGCACAAATCAATAAGCTTTTTGAAATTTTCAATACTAACTAACCAGGATAAAACACGCTTAGTAAGCGCCTCAACCAGACCCAACCTTTAACTAACGACTTCATACATGATCACTGGTAAAATGCACACCAGCAATTTGGTGAATCCAATTTTGGGCTAATTTCATGACTAGCAAATTCAGCAGTTTACATACTCAGCATTGGAGTTTCGCACGACTATCGCTACTGATAGTGGCGCTTTTTTTAGGTGTCGTTGAATGGCAAATGATAGTTGGCCTGATCCCAGGGCGCCATGTGCCAACTGAACTTTTTTTCATCTTAATGTTCTGTGCGACCCTTAGCACATCATCTAAATGGTTATTTCATTTTAGCCTGATCATTTCCAGTCTACTCGGCTTTCTATGGTTCACAGATACTAAGTTTTCAATGGGTCATGCCAACAATCCAGCCTGGATAAGTAGATTGGGCATGGTATGGCTGTTTTCCGGGATTACCTTTTATCTACGTAAAACCCAGCATCACCCGACTTCCAGATTGCGCCTAATGGATACTATCGGTTTAAGCTCATTGATGCTAGACAAGGCACTTATGGTTGTCTGGAGTAATAAAACCTGGCAACTATTAACCGATACAAATATTAAGTTCTATGAAAAAAAGCGGCCATTTTTACTCAATATTCCCGCCAGCGATAGAGAAGTTCTACAACATCATTTTGTTAATCTGATCCCAGGTGATACATTTCAGTTCGAAACACAGCTGATCAGCGCCTACGAAAAAATCCCCGTTCAACTGAGTGTTTCCCATCTGCGTGATAACGTGCATGCAGGGTTCGAGGTATTTTGCCACAACCTGTCGGCAATGAAGGATACTGAAGCTGAATTAGATGCCAAGCAACAACTATTCGACCAACAAATAGCCAGTACGCCCCTGCTTTACGTCCATTGGAGCATTGACGCCCGAGTTAGAAGCTGGAACCAGGCGGCGGAACAAACCCTTGGCTATACAATGATGCAGGCTAAGAACATGCACCTCGGTGACTTTTTTCAACCTGAACTTCAACAGCAAGCACTTAAGCAGTTTCAACTGGCGGTTAATAAACATGAGCCGATAACAGGCATAGCTAAAATCAACCACCATAATGGACAGCCACTTAGATTACGTTATTTCATTAATACCGTAACCAATCAGTCTGGAAGGCTGATTGGTATTCATTGTTTTGCCCAGGATATTGGCGATTTCTTTCACCAGCAAAAAATACTAAAGGTTGATATAGAAAAGTTTAGCGGTGTTTTTGAACACTACCCCAACGGCCTGATCTTACTGCAAAGAAATACCCAGCACCTCATCGAAGTTAATCCTGCCTTTTTACAGATGTTGGGATTCTCCACATCAGATAAGCAAAGCCCAGCCCTCAAACAATGCTGCAAAGTACTTTTTGAATACAGTCAGTTTGGGCCCGCAAGCGATGCACCGGATGCTCCAGACCGGTTCAACACGCAACTGCAAAAAGTAGATAATACGTTACTGTCAATTACCGCTCAAACGGTCCCATTAAAAATCAATGGCCAGGCCTGTTCTTTGATAGTTATTAAAGAATCAGGCATAGCAGAACAAATGGAAATTGATCAGCGACGACTGGATCTACAATTGGCAAAGGCTCAAACCATGGCACTTATTGCGCCGTTAGCGAGCAATATTGCGCAACGCATTAACCTATTGATGAAAGATGCCTCAAACATTACCCAGTCCCTGATAAATGACATGCAGCTGGATTTAGCTACTGACGTGGACAATAGTCGTGCTGCTCCTTTAAAGATCCTGTCAATCCACCAGAAAGCTACCCAACTGAGCGACAAATTATTAACCTTTTCCCATAGCGGACTGCCGGCCATCGAAAAAATAAATTTGCTAAATTGCATCAACAATACTCTGGATACAGCCGAAAAAACCATTCGCGCCGAATTCAAGCTGCGCTTCATTCACCCAAAGAACTATTATCCAGTGCATGGCGATCAGCGCTTACTGGAGCAGTCACTATTGTTTCTCTGCCAGCATCTACTCAATCTGATGGACCTGAACGCGGAACTATGTATCCAGCTACGAGAAACTCACCTCGACACACTCGCCTGCCATCGAATTGATCCTGATTTGGCAACAGGCAATTATATCAGTATCAGCATATGGGATTCAGATAGCCAAATAGAAGATTGTCCACCGCAACCGCTTATGGCATTTTTCAGCGCCAGGGGAATTGATGCTGATATGGGACTGGAGCTGGCATCTGTTTATAGTACGATGAAATCCCATCAAGGCGCATTCACGATCTATTTTGAACCCGACAAATTTGTTAATTTTCGCCTCTACTTACCACTCAACGAAAATACCGTAGCCAGTGCTGCCAACAGCAACCTAACTGTTAGTCAAGCGGATAAAATAAACCACTCAACGAAAGTCCCAGTGCATGAGCCGCTATAAAAACCGCAAAAAATATTCGCTGCCAAAGTCGAATTTCTATATTCAGCCAGGATTTAACTCTGCCCGACATATAACCGCCAATCCAGGAGCCAGGATGCCAACACTTGCCGCTTTTTCTAAGCACTTCTCAACTCCCCCAACAATTTTATCATTTTGCAGAAAACCGTTTGGGTTATGGTTTATAGTACTGTTTATTAGCGCCTGCACTAGCACCGAGCGCTCATCTGATACAACCGCCAACCAACCACGACCCAAACCGGTTTTTGGCTCCTGGGGGGTCGATTTAGCCGCCAGAGATCAGTCCATCAAACCTGGTGAAGATTTTTTTAACTACGCCAATGGCGCATGGTTAGCCAGACATAAAATCCCCCCAGAAAGATCAAGCTATGGCCTGAGTCTCATCGTCCATGAAAAGGCCCAGCAAAGAGTTAAAGCGATCATTGAAGAATTTGGCGCGAGCAGCGGCCCGAAAGGTAGTTCAGCGCAACAGATAGGTGATTACTACGCCAGCTGGATGAATACCAAAACACTCAATGAACTAGGCATTACGCCCCTTTTACCAGACTTAAAACGCATTGCTGCCATTAGTAATATCACTGAATTAACCGTCGAATTCGGCAAATTTCATTACACTGCTGGCATCAGTCCGATCGCACAATCTCTTGGCATAGACCCAGCTGACCCTGACAAATACAGCATTGATATTGCACTGGGTGGCCTGGGATTACCTGATCGCGACTATTATCTTGAACAAAGTGAGCAATTTCAGCGCTTTAGATTGGCCTATAAAAAACATATCAGCCAAATGCTGAGATTTGCTCAATTCGACTATACGGTCGAAACAGCGGACGAAAAAGCCGATGCTATTATCCAGCTCGAAACACAGATAGCGACCTATCAATGGCTAAGGTCGGATCGCCGGGACCGCGACAAAACCTATAACCCCACTACGGTTACAGCACTTAGTCAGCTTCATGCAAAATTTGACTGGAAACTGTTCCTGGCCGCCGGTCATATTACCAACCTGCATGAAATCAATATCGCCCACCCCAATACCATTCAACCTTTAATTGACCTTATCTATTCAACACCCTTATCAATCTGGAAAGATTATTTGCACTATCACCTCATCAGTAACAACGCCAGCCTACTATCAGAACCAATAGACAACGCTAATTTTGAATTTTGGGGCAAGGTACTAAGCGGCCGACAACAACAGCTACTCCGTTGGCAGCGGGGCGTATCGAGGGTTGGGGCGAAAAACGGCCTTGGTGAAGCGCTCGGCCAAATTTATGTGCAGCGCCACTTTCCTGAATCGTCAAAACTGCAAATGCAACAACTTGTGGAAAATCTCCGCAAAGCCTACGCAGAACGAATCGACGCCATATCCTGGATGGGCGAAACAACAAAAAAAGAGGCCCATGCAAAATTGGCTGCTTTTAAAGCGAAAATTGGCTATCCCGATCATTGGCTAGATATCAGTAAAATCCACATCGAAAAAGACAATCTATTCCATAACGCTAGAGCAGTACGCAGGTTTTTTGAAGATTTTGATACCGCTCGACTACAGGGGCCAACCGATAGAGAAGAGTGGTTTATGATGCCCCAGACCGTTAACGCATATTATCTGTCGAATTTTAATGAAATTGTTTTTCCCGCCGCTATTCTTGAACCACCGTTTTTTGACCCTAATGCCGATGCCGCTGTTAATTACGCCAGTATTGGCGCTGTAATCGGTCATGAAATGGGACACGGCTTTGATGATCAGGGCTCCAAGTCTGACGCTCGCGGTATCAAACGGAACTGGTGGACAGACGAAGATCGCACGGCCTTTGACAGCAGAACCTCAAAACTGGCAGAACAATATAGCCGATTCGAACCCGTACCGGGCAATTTTATTGATGGCAATTTTACTTTAGGCGAAAATATCGGCGATTTGGGTGGCGTTGCCGTCGCCCACCGGGCCTACCAACTATCACTTAATGGCGCACCGCCAAATAGCATAAATGGTTATAGCGCCGACCAACGGTTTTTCTTAGCCTATGCTCAGAGCTGGCGGTCGAAAACCAGAGACCAGGCCACTCTGCAATACTTAAAATCAGACCCTCATTCACCGGCTGCATTTCGCGTCAACGGGGTGGTAAGAAATATCGACGCCTGGTACTCGGCCTTCGATATCAAAGCCGGTGACGCACTATACCTTACCCCAGCAAACAGAGTCTCAATCTGGTAATCAACCTGTATTACACGTTAATATAATGTTAAGCAAACTATGATCAGTCTATATGGGGCACCTTATGAAAGTCGTTTATTGCGTTAAATATGGATCACACCAGGATTTACAGGTCAGAGAAATAGAACCGCCACCAGCGCCAAAAGCAGGCCAGGTAAAAGTTGAACTAAAAGCCCGTGGCATTCAATTTAGCGATCTAGTCCGTATGGCTGGCGACTATCAGGACAAATCAGAATTGCCATTTGTTGTTGGCGGCGAAGCGGCCGGCATTGTCACCGAAGTTGGCTCGGATGTTACCCATATATCGGTTGGAGATAGAGTGCTGACGCCAGGCGGTTGTGTCGAGCAAATTAACATTTCAGCTAAAGCAGTACTTGCTATTCCAGAAAACGCCGAACTTAATGTCGCTGCTTCATTTCGCAACAACTATGCCACCGCCTACTACGGTATGCAGCGTGCTAATTTACAACCAGGAGAAACTTTACTGGTGCATGGCGCAGCAGGTGGGGTTGGGCTTGCTGCAGTTGATATTGGCAAACTCTATGGTGCAACGGTTATAGGCACCGCAAGTTCTGATGAAAAATTAGCCGCCGTTAAACAAATGGGCGCAGACCATGTCATCAATTATACCGACGGTTTTCGCGAACAGGTTAAAACTATTACTGGCGGACGCGGTGCGGATGTTATTTACGACCCTGTCGGTGGGTCGGTGTTTGACCAATCTATGCGCTGTATTGCACCTTTCGGCAGAATTCTGGTGGTGGGCTTTACCAGTGGCGCGCCCTCGTTAGCGAAGACTAATCATCTGCTAGTCAAAGATGCCTCTGTCATAGGCTATACACTGGGCGGGTTACAACGTCATAATCCGCAACAGAATACTCACAACACCAGGATAATAATGGGCTGGCTCGAAAGCGGTAGAATCAAACCATTTATCTCTCATATCATGACCATGGACGAAGCCATAGATGGCTATCAATTACTGGTGGATAGAAAAGTAGTCGGCAAAGTCATTCTCACCTGAGTGCGCTCCATTCAAAACACATCCTCTGTACAGCAATACCGCGATTGCTGGAACCCGCATCCAGCGAAGGTCTGGTCACTAATTAGGATCAGACCTCGACGCAACACTGGCTAGCCGATGCTTTTCAAGCAGCGCAACTAGCACAGGATCCTGTTGACAAAGTTCTAACAACTCAACATGTAGCAACCAGGCCAGGGGGAACTTTTCAATCGCCTCATTAACCAGCGATACCAGGCCTTCATCGATCGGGTCTATTTTCTGCCTCCACTGGCGCACTCTCTGGTATATATCAAATTCTGCCAGATCGGCCTTTGAATGACCTGGTAGCGGCGCCTTTCTTGTCGACCCTGGCGGATATACATTAAATTTACTCTTATCAGCACTACCAGAAAAAACCGATACAATGCTTTCCCCAACAGCCATATCATAGTAACCAGAAGTTGCCTCAACCAACGCCTTACCTTGCTCGTCCCGAATGCTGGCACCACGCAACCGGAAAATTACAATTTTTCCTGCTCGTCTGAGCACAGAAACCAAATTTCCTTTAACAAGAATACCTGACAAAAATGCCAAACAGACTGCTTCGCCAGTTACTATTCCCAACCGCAGCAGATCATCATCCGAGGCCAATTCAAGGGGTTTCATTAAGTTACACAAACGACCTACAGGGGACGCCCATCCCGATGGTAGTTGTTCAATCCCACTGTCTGGCATTTCAACGTTATTTAAAGACAATTGAGTCGAGCCTATGGTGGAGATAAATACCGCCTGACCCAGGGTATTACAAACTAGTTTCGACATAAGGCCAGAAACCTGCAATCCCGAACTATAAACAAGGGTAGTTACTACCTTTGATTCAATCGCTATTCTGATAGATTCTGCGCCGCCCTGGCGATAACACATTGTCGCTGCAAACTCTTCCAGCACCTGGTTTAAATGATCACAACCCCGTGTAACAAACAATTGCGGCTGCACCTGAGTGATATCATAACCTGCCCTCACAGCTGCCACCGTCAAAGGTTTCTTTTTCACCCGATGGTCCATACAACTTAGAGACTCAGTAATAGATGACAACAGGCCTGCACCAAATATTTTATTATTTTCTTTGATACCGCTCGTATTCACCAACCCATACTCAATGGTCCACCAGTGCAGTCTAGAGAGCATGGCCAGTTCTGAAATTTCTCCTGGGTTGCGCAACAATAACCCAAGACGCTCTTCTGCCGCCTGAATGGTTTTACCATCAGTCTCACAAGCTTTTACCAAAGATACCTCACGCACTGCTTCATACATATCCAGGTCCCATTGGTTATACATGGCATACATACCCACAGCACCAAAGTTCTGTAGATACTCGGCATATGCGGCATCAGCAATTATTGGTGCATGGCCAGCCGCTTCATGAATGATATCCGGCGCAGCGGTATAATTGATTTGATCGACGCTGCGTATATCTTGTGCCACTGCGAGTATTTTCAGGGATTGCAGCTCCATAAAGGCCTGCGGGGGTATAAAGCCATCAACATGAATCACCCGCCAACCAAACTGCTGAAGGCAGGCATTCATTTCATCCACAGATGGAATGGTCTCACAATTGATGCCTGACTTTTCTAAACCAGCAAAATAGACCGGGTGTGCGATATCACGCAATTGGGTATTAAGTTCACCCAGCACATAACGCCATACCGCCTGGTCACGAGGCGTATACCGCCTATAATCGTTATTTGCCACAAACTGTTGTAGGTAATCAGGCAACTGCGCCCGTATCAACTGTTGACCTGGCCCTGGGTCAACCTTTAATGGTAAGGGTTTTTGGTGCATAAACTGAACATTCAGATGACAGTAGTCTTAACCTAAGTTTAGCCCTGTAAAACCGGAACGCTATATCAAGCTTGAGTCAGTTTGCGGGTGCTCCGCTGCTGCATCAAATCAATATCTTTTCTTATTCCAGAATCAATCTTACGCTTACCCTGATAGGCCAAAAAAGCTCTAAACTTGTCGCTTTTACTGGCTCTGTAAGTTCGTCTACCTAAGGTTTCAACATCCCTTAATTTCTTGCGTCTTAGACCAAAATTAGATCGACTGGTTTCAAGGTCAATAAATCGAATATGGAAATCCGCCAGGCGCATAAATATATGCTTAGGATAAAGGTTGTAATGCACGATACCTGCCGCATGCATTTTGCCAACTGCATGGCCCACGGCCTGGCAAATACTCTGCCGCTGATAAAAAGACAACGTTTCCCTACCCTGCAACCAAAACTCCAAAGATCGGTAATCTTCAAGTGCTTCTGTCACCAATATGGCCTGATGTTCTTCGCCAACTTTCCGCCAGGCAAAATAGACCACTTCGAGGGTTGGGATTTGATGTCGTTGATAGCGCTGAATCTGATTAAACTCAATTTTAAAAGTTGGCACCCGAATAGGAAATGACGTCAGCCGATAAGTCATTCTATTACTCTGGCGTTTTACATAAAAAAATCTGTTGTCACGTTCAAATCGGATCACGGAACTCCAGCCACCACGATCAAAGTTACCCTCTTCAACTGAACCCAGCTGTAATGCCCACCAGGCATCAAAACTCACCAACTTATGCGCGTTCAGCCAGTCCTCCCAGCGAACAGCTGAAAACACCTGTTTTAGTTCTGCTACCACAATTCCAGCTACCTCATTGACCAATCGATAATGCTACTCCCTTTTCAACACCAGCCCCACAAAAACTACCGGTTTCCAGGTCACCATTAATAATTTTTCAGCTACACTAATATTCACTAACTAGGTCAGTTTTTATCCTACGATGCACGCTGAAGAAAAAATCACAAAACTTGAGAACGAGTTAAAAGAATCTACTGGCATGGTTTTACTGGCTATGACCAATAGTAGCGAGCTGGGTTGGGTCATCGAATTTTTAAAACAGGCCTTTATCGCCCCAAACCTTGACGACCTGGCACATAGACTGCTTAAACATCTGCAATCTATTGGCCTTAATTCAAGCATCTGGTTTGCAAGTGCCGACAAACCACACTGCATGAATATGGATGAAGACGACGATCAAATTGATATGCTGTTCATCCAGCGCCATCGTAATGACGGCAGAATGCTCGCCAACGGCAATTCGTTGCTAATTAACTTCGAACATGTTTCATTGCTTGTGGACAACATGCCCGAAGAAGAAGAGCGCCGAGGCCGACTAAATGACAGCTTAATGACCCTGCTCGAAGGTGTTGAATCACGGGTCAAAGGGCTGGTTTCGGAGCAGAAGGCAAGTCTGGCGAGAAAAGCGAGAGACGAATTTTACTCCATAATGTCTCACGAACTAAGAACACCTTTAAACCCAATTATTGGCTTCTCGAAATTGTTATCAAAAAAGCTCGAAAGCAAGGTAACGCCAAAAGAATTCAAAACACTACAGTCAATCCTCGATAACGGCCAGCGCCTACTGGCACTAATTAACAATCTGCTTGATTTATCCTCCATTGAACATGGTGCAATGACCCTGCACCGGCAGATCTTTCGGGTCGACGAACGCATTAAAGCAATCTTGGCATTAACAGCTACAGACGCGAAAAATAGTAAAACAACGGTTAAACTTGAAACCGATATTGAGCTAGATTTTTTCGGTGATTCTGAAAAATTCTTTCAGATTGTGTTAAATATTGTATCCAACGCGATTAAATTTTCTCCAGCGGCAAGTGTGTCTGTTAACTATGCCCTAACTGAGGAAGAGCCCTATGGGAATTGCCTGGTAGTCATCGTTGCGGATACCGGCCCCGGGATCAAAAAAACGGACCAGAATAGTATTTTCGAACAGTTTGCTATGGCCGATGGCAGTCATACCCGCACCAAGGGCGGAACTGGAATTGGACTATATATCGCCAAAAAATTGGTTGAAATGCATGGCGGCCGGATAGACCTGGATAGTGAAGAAGGCAAAGGCAGTAGTTTCAAAATGATATTTCCAGCTATACACTAACCGAATATCAATTAAACGCCACTGTGCCGAATATTAACCGTGAAATCATCTCAGCACCCCTAATACACGCCTGCATTCAAAATATCATGGACATGGACTACGCCAATGGGTCTTTGTTCTGATTCCACAATTAAGCAAGTGATTTGCGCCTTGCCAGATTCTTCCATTAGCCCCAATGCTTCCGCCGCCAACATTTCTTTGACAATAGTGCGTGGCGCCTGGGTCATCACATCGCCAATCAAAGCACTATTGATATCCACCCCCTGATCAACACTACGTCTTAAATCGCCGTCGGTAAAAATTCCAACCAGTCGACCAGCGCTATCTACAATCGTTGTCATACCCAGCGTCTTCTGAGTCATTTCAATCAAAGCCTTTGGCAGCGGAGTATCCACCAATACTTTGGGAATCGCAGCGCCCTTATGCATGATGTCTTCAATCTTGACTAATAATTTTCGCCCTAGTGCACCTCCTGGATGAGAAAAAGCAAAATCTTCTCGAGTAAAACCACGCGCTTCTAATAATGCGATAGCCAATGCGTCGCCCATGACTAACGCAACAGTTGTGCTACAGGTAGGTGCTAATTTAAGCGGACAGGCCTCTTCTTCGACACCCACATTCAGTTTAAAATCAGCTTGTAGCCCCAATGGAGAATGAGGATCACCTGTCATGCTAATCAAGGGAACTTTGAGCCGTTTTAACAACGGCAAGATCATTACAATCTCAGTGACATTACCAGAAAATGAAATTGCAATCACCACATCCTTCTCGGTAATCATGCCCAAATCACCATGGCTCGCCTCGGCGGGATGAACAGAAAATGCCGGCGTACCTGTACTGGCAAGGGTCGCGGCAATTTTATTCCCCACATGATGGGATTTACCCATACCCATTACAACCACCCGCCCCGTACACGCAAGGATTGCCTTACAGGCGAGATAAAACTGCCCATCAATCTGCTTTTCCAGGCGTTGTACCGCGCGTTTTTCTATCTCGATGGTGCGTCTGCCGATATTTAGAAATGCCGTTTCATCCATCTATAATACTCAATCAATCTCTCAAGAATTCATTGCAAGAGCCCTCAGCGGCTCCTACATAAACAGCCCTCAGCTGCTCTATATAAACAGCCCTCAGCGGCCCTTACATAAACAGCCCTCAGCGGCTCCTACATAAACAGCCCTCAGCGGTTCTTAGTAAACAGCCTGACTCTCAAGACGCAAGTAGGAGAACGCTACTGGCAAACGCTCGATAACAAGGTCAGCTGTTTCTGCATAGGGGTAAATAAAATAGTTAACAGGTTCACCCCTTTGACGAGCCGACAAGATAATGTCACGACCCTGACTAAATTCTATTCGATTACTTGGTAACCGACCAAAGTATTTTTCGCGTAAGTTTTTACCTTTTGCTTCGCTGGCATCCAGCGGTAACCACCCATTTTTATCATCAAATACCTCAGCCCAACAATGATACCCGTCATGACGTCCGCTCTCCTGCAGCGCCGACAAGGGAAAACCAATTTTGAATCGAGCCGGGATATCCTGCGACCTGGCGAGCCCAATATATAAGGAGTGAAAGTCGGTACAATTACCATACTTTGACTGGCAGGCCCATAAAGCATCGCCTTCGCCCCAACCTTTTCCTTCTTTCGAATAGGTCATGGTATCAAAGACATAGTCATAGTAGGCCCGCTGTAAAACCCGTTTAGCATCAGCAGCATCTTTCCGCTGCATAGCAATTTGTTTTTGTTGTAGCGCTATCGACTCGATAAGCCCATCAACAGGCACTTTTGCTGACCCTGCTAAATAATGCTCAGGTCTATCAGTTTCGGTAAAACGGGCCAACGACAATCCCCGTGCCGGATGTCTTTGTACAATATAGGAAAAGGTCAACGTGTCAATTCTATCCGAATCAGCAGGCAGTACGAACTCTATAATTTCGTTACCGCGATTATCCTGAATATCCTGCCGTTGCCAGCCTAGCCCTGACGGCGCAACAGATGCGCTCAATACATGCTGGTTATGATTGTTAACCGGCTTCGGAACCCAGAGGCTGATTTGCTCCTGCCTGGGCAACTTAGCCAAATCTATGCGATATTTAATAGCATAAGTTGCCGACTGCGACCAGGCATCATAGGCCACTACAGCGTCAGATTTTTCCACCCTGATCCGCTTAGCGCTATTTACCTCGCCTGGCTCAAAACCTTTCCCCGTTGAAAACACAGCTGGCGCCCATCCAAGGAAAAACACGCAACACAAAAATACTAAACGACCGAACAACAAGCGCATACTCACAATATAAATGACGCTGGACAATAACATGGGTAACTACTCAAAAATATCAACATGATCAATACCTCTTTCTCAGCTAGCCAGTTTAATAATATCTTCGGCAGCAATCGATTCGAAAACGCCAACCTTACGCAAAACTTCGTTCGTTGCTTCATCTGGGTTCAACGCCAGCTTTACGGCTCTCCCCTTCAAACGCTCGTCTTGTATAATATCTAACACCGCCAACGCAGAGGTAATACCCAGCAACTGTGCTTCACTCAAATCAATCACCAACACATCATGTCCTTTAGATTCGGCGAGACGCCGATTAATGCCCCGCGCCACACCAAAACTCATGGGCCCACGTAGTTCCAGCAAGGCCGGATTATCGAACTGCGCAGAAATACTCTCAGAAAATCTATCTAAATGACCATCGTTCCGCTCGAAAAATTTCACATTATCTAATTGCACGCCAGTCAACCTTTCAACTGTCACCATATTGGCAATAAATACCCCAATAAATACTGCGGTAATTAAATCAACAAAAACAGTGAGCAGCAACACCGACAGCATAAGGCCTGCGCTGAACAGGGGAATCCGAGTTATTTTCTTCAGGAACCTTTGATCAACAATATCAACCCCAACCTTAATTAGAATGGCCGCTAAAATAACATTCGGAATGTTGCCAGCCAGACTGCCTGCGCCTAAAATTACGGCGGTAATAAGTACCGAATGCACCACCCCTGATAGCGCAGTAAGACCGCCGGCCTTGACGTTCACAACGGTTCTTATAGTTGCGCCAGCGCCAGGGATGGCACCAAATAAACCTGCGGCCATATTACCAATGCCCTGACCAATAAGTTCTTTATCTGAATTATGCTGGGTTTGAGTGACATTATCTGCCACCAACGAGGTCAATAAGGAATCTATCGAACCCAGGGTCGCCAATAATAATGCAACCCCTATATCGTCAACAAGATTGGCCATCACCAACACCGGCATACTAAACTCTGGCAAGCCCATAGGAATAACACCCAGAGTCGATATATCGGAAAACTGCGGCACAAATAAAACCATCAATGTGCCGACAACTAATAATAATACCGGTGACGGTATCCAGTTATTAACCCGTCCCTTCCAGGTAAATGCCACCACCAGAGCTATCACACCTAATATAACTGTTGGTTTGTCCATTTCAGTGAATAGATTTGGAATATCCAGGATCGCTGAAAGCGGATCAGGTACGGGTGGTAAACCCACCAACGGCCTGAGCTGCAGAACAATAATAATAACCCCTATACCTGACATAAAACCTGAAATAACCGGATAGGATACCTGAACAACATATTTACCAAGTTTTAACAGGCCAAATAACACCTGAAAAAACCCAGCCATTACCACAACTGTAAAGGCATTGATCAAACCATTTTCTGGATCCTGGGCTAAATAACTGGTTACAACGCCCGCCATCACTACCGTCATAGGCCCAGTCGGGCCTGATATTTGAGCCGGTGTACCGCCAAAAACAGCTGCAAAAAAACCCACTATAATAGCACTATAGATACCGGCAATTGGCCCAACGCCGCTTGAAACGCCAAAAGCCAACCCCAGTGGCAAAGCAACAATCGCGGCGGAAAGGCCGCCAAATAAATCGCCTTTGAGGTTTTTCAAATTAAATTCGTTAAACAATGCGTTTTCCCGTCCTTACGTTTTTGGTGCTTTAATTTTCGCCTGCGTTGCGCACCTGCAACGCCTGCTACAAAAATTTTGCGCAATTCAATAACAATCACTGGCAATTGGCTAAGTAATTAGCTGTCAATTGGCTAAGCAATTAGCTGTCAAAAAAAGTATCCAGGCGTTATATGAATACAGCCGTTGATTGCTACTATTTGAATTCAATATTTTACTAGAAAAATTTATTGAAATATCGAGCTAAGATTTACCGAGTATTTTTGTCAATAAATATAACCAGCAAAAATAGGGTTATTACTGTTATTAGAGGTTGTCGATACATCCGGTCAATAGAGGTCAGCTTTAATCTCGGTCAAGGTTCATCAAAATCTGCATAGACATCAAAATTATAAATACTCTGCATAATACGTTTGGCTGGATTCGCAATCATCGATTGATTTCTTACCCAGGCTTTAACCCCGCCAAGGTGGAAGATAGTAGCATTTCTTCGCGAACCAAGTTGAATTTTTCTAGTGCGAGTTTTGCGTAAATTTTCATATTCGATAAGCCCATTGGCTACATCAATCGCGGCCCCAGTTCGGCCATTAAGGCACTCTGCTAGCACAGCTGCATCTTCAATGGCCATCGCCGCCCCCTGGGCCATGAAAGGCAAGGTCGCATGACATGCATCACCCAACAATGTTATTCTGCTCTTGCTCCATTGCTGCATTGGTGCCCGATCAAACAGCGCCCATTTATAACAATCATCCATCCCCATATGACTTATTAACATCTGAATAGTATCATTCCAACCTGTAAAATCCCGCTTTAGCTCATCCCGCTCACCTCGCTCCACCCACGATTCCACATGCCAACCCGATTTTTCTACAACACAAACACAATTAACCATCGAGCCACCACGTACATAATAATGAACAAAGTGCTTTCCAGGACCCCACCAAACCCCTGCCACAGGCCCCAATGAGCGAGGTAGTTTATTAGCCGGCACCAATGCTCGCCAGGCAACATTGCCAGTAAACTGTGCTGCGTCCAAACCAAACAATTTCTCTCGGACCATGGAGTGAATGCCGTCTGCAGCTATCAACGCTTCACCCGAATGCCTCGAACCATTTTCTATCAATTCCACCTGCGCTTCAGTTTGGGTAATTTCGACCACCTTTGCGCCAGTTTGTAACTGGATCAAGGGACTCTCTTGTGCGGTATCGGCCAATACAGAAATCAGGTCAGACCGATGAAGATGATAGTGCGGAAAACCGCCTTCACCCGCGTTACTATCAAACACATTAATACTTAACAGACGGCCTGTTTTCCATTGCCTGATTTCAGCCTGAGTAGGCAAAAATGCTGTTCGCCGCAGTTTCGCTTCGAGACCCAATTGATGCAACACTCGGCTCGCATTTGGGCCTATCTGTATACCGGCCCCAGCTTGAGAAAAATCAACCGATTGTTCGAATACCACTGATCGAATACCCTTTGCCGCCAAACACAAAGCGGTGGTCAAACCACCAATTCCACCACCAACAATGAGTACCTGAGCGTTCTGCATCAGAGAACAAAATAACACTGGGCGATGCTGCGATTCACCCAATAAGACTTTATTGAACAACTTTTATCTTTATCTCTATCTTTATCTTTATCTGGACCAGGACCACTTATGGAATAAACAGCTAAATACATTACGCGATATGGCCCCAGGCTCTCATAAAAAGACAGTTAAAAATAAGTCAGCATTATTACTTTGATTTTAATACTGATGTCAAATATCCCTCAGTCGATAATCTCGACCAGAAACAACCGATACAGCACTTTAAACAAAAACCGCCATTTTGCCATGACTCGCCCCACCAGCAAATTATTTTATTGTGCAACAAGCACCCTTTAGATTAGAATTTTATCCTGTTGGGTTCTAAATTGACGAATTAACAATAGCTGGGTCCGATCTTCTATAATTTCACTGCGATTTTACAGCACGGTTACAGCAACGGTTTTACAGCAACGATTTATACCAATTAGACATTTGGCATTCTACTTTCAGACTCAACCAGGAAAAATTATACCTTCAAGGATGCTTTAAATGTACTCGGAAAATACTCGACCGGAAGAGCATAGGCCGACAATCCAAACAGTATCAACCACGCCACTACAAAACCTGCCAAAACTTAGACAAGAAGTTTGTTCCGTTTGCCTAAAGTTATTCATTCTCATAGGCCTGCCCGTAGTCTTATTATCATTTCATGACCATGACCCAGGCCAATATTTCCACATGTCAATCTGGCTACTGGTCCTAGCCGCCTTTTTAATTGATACCCGTCAACCCCGACTAAGTGCCATGCTCTTAATCGCAAGTTTTTATGCCCTGGGCGTCTCTGAACTTGTATCCGATGGAAAAAACGGCTCCCACCGAGAGGTATTTATGCTGGTCACTTTTTTGGCCAGCTCACTTATAAGCACTCGCGCAGGGGTTTACGGGCTTATCAGCTGTCTTGCCACCACACTCATACTGACTCTTTTGATTGGCACAGGGATTATCGACTTAATGGCCGATACCACAGGTTACCCCGCACATTGGTCAGGCTGGTTAGTAGAATCACTATATTTACTATTTTTAGCCGGCGGTATATTGGGCGCCACCGCATACCTGATGAATAACCTTGAGCTGAGCTTATCGCAGGCAACCGACCTGGTCGAACAACTTAAACAAGAAATATCTGAAAAACAAACTGCTATTGCCAACAGCGTTCAAAAAGAAAAAATGTACAGGTTACTTGCAAACAATGTTACTGATGTAGTGTGCATCCTTGATCTTGACCTCAGCATTACCTATTCAAGCCCTTCAATATTAACCCAAAGAGGCCTCACCGTTGCGGAGGTACTCAACACGGGTTTTTTTTCCGGCATCAGCCCTGCAACCCTGGGCACAGTTAATACCGCGATTCAAACTATTTTTAGCGCTATGGTTAATAAAAGCGAACACACCTTTTATGAAATAGAATTTGAACTACAACACAACGATGGCCACTACCTGTGGATAGAAGGCTTAATATCCCTGATCCGCAATGCTGAAGGTGAACCTGACTATTTACTGTGCGTTAACAGGGATATCACCCAGCGCAAAGAAGCTGAAACTGACAAACAAATATTGCAAGATCAGGTCCGCCATATACAGCGCATCGATTCCCTGGGGCAGCTTGCAGGCGGCCTGGCACACGACTTTAACAATATTCTGGTAGCCATCATGGGTTATACGGAATTAAACCTGTTGGATCCAGCAAAGAATGAAGCCAGAGAAAATCTTGAAGGCACCTTAGAGGCAGCGCATAGGGCGTCAAAACTCACCCATCAATTATTGGCATTCGGCAGACAACAGCAATTTAACCTTGAGGTGTTTGATCTAAACAACCTGATTGGCAAGCTTGAAGATATGCTCAGCAGGCTGATCAGGCAAGATATTGTGTTGGCCATTTATCCTGCAATAGAACCCGTATTCATTGAAGCCGACCATGGTCAGATAGAGCAGATCATCGTCAATTTAATCATTAATGCCAGAGATGCTATGCCCAACGGCGGTAATTTATCCATATTGACAGAAGTCGTAAGTAGCGATGAACAGTACCTTCAGCAACAGCCCACCAGGTTAGCAGATAACTATATCAAAATGACCATAAGCGACGAAGGCTGCGGCATAAATACTGCACAACTGGATCAGTTATTCGAGCCTTTCTACACCACCAAAGCTGTCGGCATGGGAACAGGCCTTGGGCTTTCAGTTGCTTACGGTATCACCACCCAACATAATGGCTTCATCACCGCAGCGGCAAATACCGCAACCAACAATACCGGTACCGACTTTATAGTCTATTTACCACAATCGATCGCCAATATAAAAACCCAACCTCTTGATATACCCGACAAGTATATAACCCAGGGCTCAGAGACCATCCTTCTGGTTGACGATGACGAACCGGTCAGAACCATTGCCCTGCGGATGTTAAAACGAGCCGGTTATAAAGTCATAATCGCCACCGATGGCCTGGAGGCATTATCCCTTTATCGCGAACATCAGAAAAACATACATCTTATCTTACTTGATATCATTATGCCGAACATGGGCGGCAAGGAACTGGCCGGTATCCTGCGTACAATGCAAACAGATGTACCGATACTTTTTTGTAGTGGCTATTATTACGATGCGGAGCAGGCCAATTTTATCCAGGATCAAGGTTATGCGCTGCTAAAAAAACCCTATACTCAAGATAAACTACTGAATAAAATTCGTGAAGTTATTAACCAGCAAGCAGCCAAAATAGCGGTCAGCTAATATTCCACAACTCGGTGAGTTTTAATGGTTGAATTAACCTACCTTGCAGGTTTCGGCAACGAACACCAGTCAGAAGCACTGCCTGGTGCCTTGCCTGTCGGACAATTCAGTCCGCAGAATTGTCCATACAATCTATATGCAGAACAACTTTCCACGTCGGCCTTTACCCGCCCCAGGGCCCACAATCGACGCTCCTGGCTCTATCGCATCCAGCCATCAGTTTGTCAGGGTTTATTCCAGCCGATATCAGCTGGACAGGTACATACAGCACCACTTGTTGATCCAGTTTTCACGCCTAATCCGCTACGCTGGTCACCGATCCCCGCCAGCAGCAACCAATGTGATTTCATCGATAGTTTAATAACGATTGCCGCAAATGGTAATGCAGCCAGCCAAATCGGCGTTGCAATCCATTGGTATTGCGCCCAGCGAGACATGCACAATCGATATTTCTGCTGCGCCGACGGCGAATTACTTTTTATCCCGTTAACAGGGGATATAGAACTCATCACTGAGCTAGGCAGGATACAGATTACACCTGGCGAAATCGCCGTTATACCACGGGGTATAAAATTCCAGGTCAAGTTACTAGCAGGCCCGGCTAGCGGCTATCTATGTGAAAATTACGGCTCACCATTTGAATTACCAGAGCGCGGCACAGTAGGTGCTAACGGCTTCGCCAATAATCGAGACTTTTTATACCCAGTTGCCTGGTTTGAAGATACCACCGCAACACAACAAATTATCACTAAATATTGTGGTCATTTTTTTGCCGCCGAAATTGACCACTCACCGCTCAACGTGGTTGCCTGGACCGGTAATTCTGCCCCGTATAAATATGATCTAGCGCGATTTAATAGTATTAACAGCGTAAGCTTCGACCATTGCGACCCGTCTATTTTTACCGTCTTAAGCTCAGCTTCCGATACCCAGGGCATGGCCAATATCGACTTCGTGGTATTTCCCCCGAGATGGGTCGTCGCAGAAGAAACTTTCAGACCACCCTGGTTTCATCGAAATATTATGAGTGAATTCATGGGCCTGATAAAAGGTCAGTATGACGGCAAATCAACCGATTTCAAACCCGGCGGCATGAGCATTCATAACTGTATGACCGCCCATGGCCCAGACAGCACGACATTTGATAAAGCCAGCAAAGCAGATTTAAAGCCTCATTATCAGGCTGACGCACTCGCATTCATGATTGAATCACGCTACCCAATCAGCCCCACCAAATTCGCCTTTAACCTACCTCAACGACAAATAAACTATCATCTTTGCTGGCAGAAATTAAACAACAATTTTACCGGCAGGATCTAAAAGCCCGTAGTTAAACAAGCAATGGCCACACAAACTACGAATATTCTTCAGCCGTATGTTCAAACCTGAAACCACCTGGTGCCATAATTAGACGGTGCCGCTTACCAGCTTCTTCAGCATTCGAATTTTCATAACCCGCATCACCATGCCACATAACAATTCTCTCGCCCGCAGCATTTTTTCCAACATTGGTTTTATAAACTTTTATCGGACTATCCTGAAACCTTTGCAGTAATGCAGCACTGGTATTAAACAGACTCAGTTGATAAAGCGTAATCCAGGTAGGGGGGGCCAGGTCAATTTCTCCAGCCGCATGGTGGTCTAACGCTTCCTGAGGGTTTATCCAACGATGATTCAATATCTCGCCACCATCAATGGTTACCGCATCATCTGATTGCGCAGCAGCGGCAAAAAACCAGGTAGCAAATCGTTTAGGCGCACTGGCAGGTGGTGTCCAATGGGCAAACAGGACGAAATCATCACCCGACACTTTGAGTCCGCTTTCTTCTTCAGTTTCACGAATAGCGGCATTTTTTGCAGCAATTTCGATATCTTTATCTACCGGATAATCTGCTTCATCAATTTTTCCGCCAGGAAAAACCCACATCCCGCCAAAGGTGATACTTTTATTTTTTTGCAGCATTAATACTTCAACCTGACCAGCGTCAGTATCTCTTAACAATATAACCGTTGCCGCATTTAACAATGGTTTTGCCTCGGCTTCCGTCGTGGTCAAATCATTGCTATAAATATCATTTCTATGTTTACCCTGGTGTTTTTTCTCTTCAGTCATAAATTCGCCTGATTATAAATTGCCTTTGATCATAACAGCCCCGTTAAATAGCGGCCAGTTATCTGAATAAGCCAGCTAAGCCACAATCTTTGTTATGGCCCAAGCAACCCCCAATAGCAAACCCCAAAAGCAATAACAGAAACCAACTTAGACTGTAAGAGAAAGCACTCCAATCCAGCCACTCATTGCCATACCAACAGCAAAACTTAATACTCGTACCGGCGCAATATTCGCTATATAACTTATCCCATGAGATATCCGTGCAGCCACCCAAATCAAAGCCGCTGTTGACCAGTCGCCGGCAGGATCAACACCCGCCATCAAGGCCATTAAATTTGCCCCAATAAAGATCGCCAGGGCCTCCCATGCATTGGATTGTGCGCCCCAGGCCCGCGCACCCGCACCGGCCAGTTGTTCCGCCTGCACGCGTGGCTCCTTAATATCAATTTTACCAAATTGGCTATTTCTAAAAGGCAAGGAACTAGAAGCCCATATATAAGGCAACAACATGCCGACTACAAGACAATATAATTGTGTTGTCAAAACTATTTACTCCGTATTAGAACTGCTCCAACATTACCCCTGACAAGTCAGAAGGTCCATAGACAATCAGCACAGAACAGATACATATCCAAAAAAAAATACTGACAAAAACCTGCTAACTAATCCGCAGCGACGAACGAGCACAGAACAATTACAAAGGCAGGCGTGGATTTATAGCCCATTTGTAGAGGGCAAACTATAAAGAGTATGAACTTGTGCCTATCACAGCGGTTATCGGAAAAACTCACTCTACCAGTTTTACCTGCTGACATTTACGAACCGAATTAACTAAAAATATTTCATCGGCTGATTGCAACATTTTTCGATCAACAATTCGTTCAGAGATTAATTTTTGCTTCAGTAACCACTGACGCATAGTACCGTTGAGCAAACCACAGCTTGCTGGAGGGGTGAACATCTCACCATTCACATTAACAACAATATTTGCAATTGACGATTCAGTCACCTGTCCTGATTCGTTATAAAAGACCACATCATCCGTATCCGAAGAAGCTAACAACGCACGGTCATATTCATCCCGACGAGTAGTTTTATGATACAGATATACATTCTTCGAATTAATAGCGTAAGTAGCGAAACGAACAGTTTTTTGTTTGTCCGCGTCAACCGGCAGCAATGTTTCAGAACCTTGCAACTGGAAAGTTGTCGATGTCATTTGCACATCACCATCAGAACTCAACAACAACCTGATCTTATAAGGTTGGTCAGCGGAGAACTGCCGTAACATATCTTCCGCTCTGCGAGGATCATACTGAAAAGAAAAATACTCAGCCGATGATGATAATCTATCTAGATGCGCATCTAACAAATAGCAACCACCTTCCGGCGTCCACAACAAGGTTTCGATTAAACTAAAACTGCGTTGCGGCTCTATAGTATTAATCATTTTGGCCTTCAATAGGCATTCTGCATACTCACTACTTTCGTCAGAATCCCAAATAATGCCTCCGCCAACACCATATTCTACTTGCTGAGTATTTTTATCAACCAACGCAGTTCTAATCGCAACATTAAACTGCGCCTTGCCTGTCGGCGAAATAAAACCAATACTACCCGTATAAATATTCCGCGGGGCTGTTTCAAATTCCGTAATCAAATTCATCGCTTTTACTTTTGGCGCACCGGTAATAGAAGCACAAGGAAACATAGCGCGAAATATTTCACCGATAGATCGAGTAGTACGAGCACTCACGGTACTGGTCAATTGCCATAAAGTAGGGTACTTTTCCAGCTCAAACTGACGTTCGACTTTGACACTGCCTGACTCAGCAATTCTCGACAAATCATTCCGCACCATATCCACAATCATTATATTTTCTGCTTGATCCTTAATAGACCTGGACAACTTGTTGCGCAACAGTAGATCTTGTTCGGCAGTCAGCCCCCTGGGCGCTGTTCCTTTCATTGGCCGAGATATAATACGGCCATCGTCCAGGTCAAAAAACAATTCAGGAGATGCACTACAAATGGCCCAGCCTAACATATCAACGAAGGCAGCATATGGCGCATCTGCAGCAAACGCATGAAAAAGACTATAAGCATCCATTTCAAGTTCGGCAGTTTGTCGCAAAGTATAATTCACCTGGTATGTATCACCGGCTTCAATATGGTGTTTGATTTTCCTAAAATTTTGCCCATACATTTTTCGGCTGTTATTTAACCGCCAATTCTCAATAGGCTTAAAGTTTGTGACGCTTTCCGGCAAACAAGAAAGGATTCGAGGCGAAGAATAAATACCAAAGCAAACCTTAGGCAGGCCATCATCAGGAATCGCCTGCAAAGCCTGATCCAGGCCGGGCGCAGCATCATAACTTACAAACCCGGCTGCATAATATCCCTTTGATTTCACGGCATTATCAACCTGCTGAAATATTTCCTGGACCATGCTTATATTTCTAGCAACTAACACTTCAACTGGATTACTGAATTGCAACCATGCACCCGTAGCAGCATATTTTATAATAATATTATTGAGCATAGATATTATTCAGAAAGCCCGGCTTCGGCCAACAGGGTTAATATACCGATTTGAACAGATATATAGCTCTGCTCTTCCTGCCACCATTCATCCAACGAATGTGCCCGACCACTACGCCCACCACGACTCATTGTCACTGCCGGGATGCCTTTGGACAAGGGTGTATTAGCATCAGTCGAAGAAAGCACAAGAGACGGTTTCAAACCAAAAGACTCGGTCGCCGCCAATGCTCGTTGAACTAAACGTGAGCCGGCATTTCCAGCAACTGCTGGACGCTTACCCACGGCTTGAATCTCCATATTAATGGCTCGACCTAATGACCTTTCAGCATTTATTTGCTTAACCGCAATTTTCATGCTGCGCTGAAAAATCGCATCAATTTCATCCAGTTTCGATTGTTCAGTGGAACGCATATCGACCTCCATCCATGATTGATAGGGTATCGAGTTAATGGATACACCTCCGCCGACCCGACCAACGTTATAACTGCTCTTTGCCCCAGTCGAAGTTGCTATAACCGCCTCCTCGACGAATTTTGCAATCGCCACACCTAACGCATGATGCGGGTTAGCAATACCGAATGCGCCCCAGGAATGCCCCCCTGCACCATTAAAAGTTACGCGATATCGATGCGACCCTACACCACCATAGACAATTCGTTCTGCATTCCCGCCATCTATGGCGATCAATGAATCAATTGGCATTGCGCCATCACGGAACAGATGTTTCATCCCACGCAAATCACCCAATCCTTCTTCACCAACGTTACCGATGAAAACAACATCAGCCAGAGTCGTTATATTTGCATAATTCAGCGCTCGCGCAACCATCAACACGGTCACCAAACCACGGGAATTATCGCCAACGCCCGGCGCATACAATTTACCATTCCTAAATTTAACCTTAACATCGGTACCCTCTGGAAAAACCGTATCCAGATGGGCGCTATAGCCGATGGTTCGATCACCCGAACTACCGTGTCTTCGGCCAATTACATTACCCACATCATCGATAACCACGTCTAAACCAATTTCTGCTAACAGTTTCGAGAAATGTGCAGCGCGGGCACTCTCCATAAAAGGCGGTGCAGGAATTTCAGTTAATTCCACCAATTCGGTGACCGACGCTTTATAGCTAGATAATGCATAGTCAAAAGCCAGCCCAACTTTCGGCTCAGCTCTCAGGCTGGCCATTTCCTGCTCAAAATCCCGCTCAGACCAGACGTGTTCAGCCGCAGATATACTTCGAATAATTGACACTGCAGCGATACTGCATAGGAGTACCAGAAAAACTTTATGGCCACTATAGGTCCGGCGAATGCGGCCATCAAGTCTATTTCGCTTAGTCACTCTAATAACCCTGACCTGGCGTTTATTGACAGTGCATGATTTATAATCACCCCTGCTCATCTGAAGTGATATTCGACAAAAATGTTGGCTAATAAAGTCAAACCAGGCCGTAATCTTTCACATGGGATGAACAAAATTGAATTCGATTACCGGCTGGATCCGAGAGAAAAAAGGACTTATGGCAATCATCATCAACCCATTTGCTGACTAGAAAACCCTGCTCAGAAAAAGCCGCGAAAGCACCTTCAATATCTTCAACCATCAGATCAAAGCCAACTTCAGCTGCTTGGCTCACAGCACCTATACGCACTAACAAATGCGTACCGCCTCGCAACTCAAACTCCAGATGAGTCTCATCTTTCGTCACCAGACGTAAACCCAGTTGAAGATAAAATTCTTCAGCCACAAGCAGAGAATCAACCTTGAGTTCTACATGTCCTATCCACACCAGTGGTCTCATTAGCACTTTCCTGCAACCCTGTAACAACTGGCGTCAGTTTATTTCGTGGCTGGCCCCATCGCAAGTCCTGTTCACATTGGATATTTCGTCAGGTAATAAAAACATTAGTTGCCAGGCAAACTTATCGATGCATTTCGATGCTATAAATACATTTGTCTATAAAAATCTGGCCGCATCGCAGTATTAATGCGGCCCATCAAGGTAGTGTTTTAATCGAGTTTCGAGACTAGAATACTCTTGCGCCAGACTGGGGCCTAAAGTCCGTACAAGATCAAAAGCGTCTTCTTCACAGGCATGCTGTATTTCACTCGCCGCCTGCGACAGGCCGATACCACTGATATTACCAGCAACACCCTTTATTAAATGCGCTATATCCCTGGTTTCAGCCAGGTTTTCTGTTTCAATGGCCAATTGCAAACGAGTTAATTGTTGTGGCATATCCGCCATGAAAAGCCCAACGATTTTTAACAACCGATCGTCCTTACCGCGTAAACGCCGCAACGCGCTGCGCTTATCCCAAACAGGGTCCACCTGACTATCCTGGGCTATTAAAGCCGGTTGCTCCGCCTCAGGTTTTAACCAACGGCAAAGAATTTTTTCCAGCTCATCAGGATTAACAGGTTTCGAAATATAATCGCTCATACCTGCATCCAGGCATTTCGCCTTATCACCTCTCATTGCGTTAGCCGTCATTGCAACGATGGGTATATTTTTATTCGCCTCTCCTGAATGACCACTCCTAATTTTGCGGGTTGCCTCGTAGCCATCTAAAACCGGCATATGACAATCCATCAAAATCAAACTATAGGGCCTTTGATTAGGCGGATTAACCAGGCTTGCCAGCGCCTCATGACCATCCATCACCACATCGGCTGTTAAGCCCATTTCTTCAATCAAACCCAAAGCAACTTCCTGATTAATGACATTATCTTCGACCAGCAAAATATGGTAGAGGTTTTTTTCTACCAGGGCATCCGATAAAAAATGCCCCATATCGCGCATATTATGATGTGTCACAAGCGGTTCAGCCTGTTTTTTGGCCGCCCCCGCATCAATCAGAATCGATATCGCCTGATAAATATCAAGCACCGTTGCAGGTTTAGGGAAATAAGCATCAAAACCAACTTTTGCGATATTACGTGCATCACCTCGATTGCTCATGACAGACATCATTAGAAGTTTAACGTTTGAATATCGCTCATCCGAACGAATTATTTCGCCTAACTTTAAACTGTCCATTCCCTTCAACTGGGAACACAAAAACGCAATATCAACAGCTGATTCACCGGCGATACAGCGTTCTTCGAGAAAACCCAGCGCCATCAATCCATCTGCAACTGCAAACACCTTCGCCCCCCAGGTTTCCAATTCTCGCCTGAGGATTTGCGTATTTTCCACATCATCATCAACAATCAGCACGGTTATCTGACTTAGATCTACATGCGGTATCTCTATTATCCCTTCACTAGCTGCATCCAACCTAACATTAAAACTAAAAATACTGCCGCGACCCAACTCACTTTCAATCGCTATACCACCCTGCATCAGGCCACAAATTTGACTCGCGATAACCAATCCAAAATGCGCACCGCCGAACTGTTGATCATTTGATGTATCTTGACGTTTAAGCGTTTCAAATAGCTGCAACCGGTCCGCTTCAAGCATCCCTCGACCGGTATCGGCAACCGTGCAGCATAATTTATAACCGGCCGCAAGGTCGCCAGTCAAAGTTGCAGCAACGACCACTTCGCCCGCGTCGGTAAACTTGATCGCGTTGCTCATCAGGTTAACCAGTATCTGCCTTAGGGCACCAGGGTCACCACAGACATTAACAGACTTTACGCCTTGAAAATCGACCGCTAAATCCAGGCCCTTGTCGTCTACGGGCTGCTTAAATGCGTCAGCGATTTCCCCCAAATGAGTCCGAAGGCAAAACTCCAACTTCTCCAATATCATCTTTATGCGCCTATAATAACGTCATTCATATTTGTCCTGTTCATTTAGCATAGCTGCTGTTAGGCCAACCAGCCTACCCCCCTGGACAGTTAATTCTTCGATCTCAAAGCCTGCCAGAAGTAGCACAATCAACGGCCCAATTAACTAGCTCGTTAAAAGGCCCCAGGACCCTTCATACCCGGCAACAAGCACCGCGAAAAAGACTTGCAACCACCACTGACAAACCCGAATTACCTTTCTAATTATTCCATTATTGAACTATATCGCCTCGCGATTAATCGCTTAGTTATAAAAACCGTCTAGTCTTAACTAATATCGTTAAAAATAAGGATAATTATTCCAATATGTACTGTTATAAAACTCGCCATTGGGCCACTTCTTTTGTCGCCTGTGTATTGCTCTGCAGCAGCGCCTTTACTCATGCAGAACTGGTCTCATCCACTGAGCCAGGAAAGAAAACCATGTCAAAATTTATGATCAATTTGGCGAAATTCATTACCTGGCCGGATAGCACATTTTCAGACCCCTCAACCCCTATCAAATATTGCATTCTCGGCACAGAAGCAATGGGCGGCGTATTGGATCAGGCCATGGAAGGCAAAAATGCCAAAGGTCGTACCTTTAATATTCAAAGGACAAATGTCGCTGATCTAACCACAGCCAAAGCCTGCCATGTAGTATTTATAAGTGTTACTGACCCAGAGCAACTGGCCGGCGTGATTGACGCACTTGATGGCCTACCAGTACTTACGGTTGGCGAACTGGAAAATTTTGCACAATACGGCGGTATGGTAGGTTTTTATGGTAAGGGCAGAAAAATTGCCCTGGCAATCAATAAGAAAAGGCTAGAAAGCGCAGGTCTTGCCGCTTCGTCAAAACTATATCGTGCCAGCACTATGTAGCAACAGCACTATGTAGCAACAGTTAATGGAATATTGAAACCCTTACAACATTTTAATGCGGTTTTTTCAAAATCGGTAACTGTAACTAGCAACAGACAACAACATATTCGGCCCCAATCAAATAGAGGCAAATTTTCTAATGAGTAGTAATCGTAGTATTCCATTGAAATGGAAAGTCGTATTAGGCGTCACAATCACCAGTACCGTATCTGTAATTTTAGCCATACTAGTGTTTGCTACATTAGAGACCAAACGTCTTGAAAAATCTTTAATCGCGGAATCTGAAACCATTGCAAAAATTGTAGGCGGCAATTCAGTGGGCGCGCTGGCGTTTATGGACTCTGAATCCGGGCTGGAGACCCTGACGGCACTCAAGGCGAACCCACATATCCACGATGTCGCCCTATATGACGATGCTGGCGCACCCTTTGTGTGGTATTACTGGTCTGGCGATAACAGTGATCAGGTAAAAATGGGCACCATCGATGACTTCCCGGATCGATTACCCAAAAAAGCACCACAACCTAATATCATTCGAATGGAACATAACTTCAGCATTTCTCAGGATATTATCGCTGAAGGGTCCGTAATTGGTACAATTTATGTCCTTACCGATTTCAAAATACTCGAAGATACCATTGCTAACTATTTCTCCATTACTTTAATAATATGTGCTGGGGTGGCACTGTTCTCCTTGCTGCTTGCGATTCTGATCCAAAGGAATATTGTCGCCCCTATTAATGAAGTAGTGTTTGCCCTAAGAGATATCGCCGAGGGCGAAGGCGACCTTACCCGTCGACTGCAGGTAAGTACCGATGATGAACTTGGCAAACTGGTTATCTGGTTTAATACCTTCGTAGAAAAAATACAACACGTCATTCTCCAGGTCAGAACCACAGCCAACGAACTATCCACCGCTGCGACTGACTTAAATGCCTTGTCAAACACCACCAGCAAATCCATTATTGGCCAGCAAAAAGAAATCGAACTGGTTCTAACTTCCATGCAGGAAATGTCCACAACCGTTCAGGAAGTAACCGATAGCGTGGAAAATTCAGCGAAGGACTCTGAACAGGCGGACGCTGAGTCTAAACTCGGCCGGGAAGTTGTCGGAGAAACTATGGATGCCATTGAGGCCCTCGCCTCAGATATAGAGACAGCTGCACACGTAATTACCAAATTACAGCAGGATAGCGATAGCATTGGTACCGTACTCGATGTTATCCGCGGGATAGCCGAACAAACAAACCTGCTGGCCCTCAATGCGGCCATTGAAGCAGCTAGAGCCGGGGAGCAGGGGCGCGGCTTTGCAGTGGTTGCCGATGAAGTGCGGACACTCGCGAGCAGAACGCAGGAGTCCACTCAGGAAATACACGACATGATCGAAAGCCTGCAATCTGGCTCACGAGAGGCTGTCACAGTGATGGATAAAGGTCGCAACCAGGCACATGCCAGTGTTGAGACAGCCGAGAAAGCGCGCTCTAGTCTGGTGGCTATTACCAACGCCGTCAGTACCATAAAAGATGTGTCAAAACAGATAGCTGGTGCATCATCAGAACAATTAACCATGACCGGCGAAATCAACGTAAACGTCGTTAATATCTCTTCAGGAATTGGCAAAACCTCAGAAGGGTCGAAGGAGATGAATAGCCGAGCCGAAGAATTGGATCAATTATCCAATGATATGTTAAGGTTGGTTGGGCAATTCAGAGTTTAAGGCGGCTGCGACAACCTATAGAACTTTTTGTAGGCACAGTTATACTTTTGTACGCACTGTTATAAATGGTCGTTCCGTATAGCCTTACCACATTAGCATATAAGGTCATACAAGAAACATTCGACATCATTGCAGGGTCACTTTAAGATCATTCAACCAGGAAGGTATAACACCAGCAACCAGGAACGCAGTAATACAATCCAGCCACGCTTCAACACAGCATGGCGCTCTTAATAATAAATTAAAATGAGGATTCCTGATGAAAAAACTACCATTACTGGCAACCACCGTATTAGCAACACTCACGCTATCAACTAGTCTGTATGTTCAATCCGCCAGGGTCATGGAACCAGTGTTAACCATTTCCGCTGCCAATGCCCGCGCCTTGTTGCTGGACGACCACAGCCCTGCCATTAAAGACTCTCCTGCTGAAAACCATGCTTTGACTGGCAACACAGCGGAAAACGTTATACTAATTGATCATATAGTCGCCGCAGAACTGCTCGGGGATAAGCCCAAACAACCTTTTTACGACGCCAGCGAGCTGAATAATTTACCCCATACAGCAGCCGGCAACGACAGTATTATTTATATTAATGCCGAAGCAGCCAGAGATTTGTTGAACGACTAACATAGACTCGGCAACCAGATCGCCTGCTCATAAATGGCCAGCAACAAATAAGAACCGTCTGCTAGGCACTTATTTATTTGCCTTTAAATGCAAATTAGTTTTTATTCCTGGAACCTTATTTTGAAACTATTTTTCAGACGTCTGTTCCAGCCAATCTTAAGGCGATTTGAAGCAGGTGACGAAAACTATATCTACAAGTCCTCACATCGCTCAATACTCATCATCATGAGCCTTTTATTTAGCCTGCTGGCAAGCCTTGTGTTCTTTTTTAACCACGCTGGCGTCGCTGGGTACTACTTTCCAGTGCTAGTGTTTGGTGGTGCCGGTATGCTCGGTTTAATTATCGGCTGCCTCGGCTCCAATCGAGCCGTGGCGAAAATATGGGGCTCCCGATGACTTTGCAGGCCCACCATGATTAAACAACTGTTCCCAGATCCACCTGCCAATGCACATTATTTATCGCGCGTTGATGATGAAGAGATATTAGGCAGCTATTACCCGCACTCTTTTGAACTGGAGAATCAACAATGGCCTACCATTGAGCACTACTACCAGGCCATGAAATTTGACAATATCAGTTATCAGGAAAAAATAAGGCAGGCCCAAACCCCTGCCAGAGCGCGGCGACTGGGTAGAACGCGATTTAAAAAAATTCGCAAAAACTGGCGTGAAGTGCGTGCTGCCTTTATGACCAGGGCAATATATACCGCCTGCCACACCTATCCCTATCTGGCCCAAAGCTTACTTCAAACAAACCCACAAACGTTGGTTGAGAATGCCCAGTACGACTATTATTGGGGCTGCGGAAGAGACCGACTAGGCACCAACATGTATGGTCAGGTCTTAATGCGAGTCAGAGACAAATTATGTGCCGAACAATCTGGCTAGAAACCGATTTTAGCCACCAGGACAATGCTGTGATCCGAAGACTAATTAAATACCACACACATTAACTAAGCGCATAAATAAGAGCACGAATAAGCGAATGGATAACAACACAAGTAACACAGGCCGAGTCCCACCACGCTGGCTATTGAAGATTTTCACCCGGATTAACGTTTGGGTATACAAAGTTTCAAAGGGGCGACTGATGAACTCCCTGGCTGGAATGCCGATTGTACTCGTGCAAATGACCGGCGCCAGGTCCGGACAAATAAAGACCATACCGCTTATGTACGTTCCCTACGAAAAAACCATTGTACTGGTCGCCTCTCAGGGCGGCTCAGACAAGCACCCACTCTGGCACTATAACCTTATCAAAAATCCCTCAGTATCGATAACCCACAATGGTAAAACCCTACAACTTCATGCCAGACAGGCAAGCGATGCCGAAAAAGCCATTATTTGGCCAACCTGCGTAGAATACTTTCCGCCCTACCAGGCTTATCAGAATCGAACGAAACGAAATATCCCTTTATTTGTCTGCGAATAGCCAGACCTGATAAATTGCCAAACACCGGACCAATTGATTGCTTTCGCAACCTCTCCTTAATTAGAGATTCCCTGTCGCAGGCTAAAGCCAGACTTCCAGATTATCCTTCCAACCAATTTCTCGGTCGAGCCTACAGGTCAGTAATTCTCTCATATTTGCCTGCTCCAGCATCCGATCGATATCCTGCTGCGTTGATCTGGGCACAGCATCGTATTCTGCCTGCATGCGTTTTAGCAGGAAGAATCGATACGGCTGCGCTAAGGCCTTAAAAGTTTGCCCCTCAACCTCGAAAGCACATGACCCAACTCCGCGCACTATCGGCGTACCCGGTGGAGGTTTTTTTTCTTCGAGCCATTGATTGATATATTCGACCGCAGCAGCAGTTTCAGGAACAAAGTCTCTCGCAATATGTGCCATTAATTCAATTAACATAGACGGGATTTCATCAGCATCAATATAAGCATCAGTATCTCTCGATTCAAATTCTCCTATATCAGCTTCTGGCCGATTCATTCGTTCTACCCACCTAAATAGTCTACAGGCCTTTGCCTGCATCAACTGCAAAGGCTTTGGGTCTCGGCCCAAATGAGCATAAAGCGGGCCCATCAAACCAAAATCACCGATACACGGTTTATTGCCCAACAAATAGGGGTAGTCTTTAAAATGCGCGTCGAATTTCACCAATAACGTCTCATAAAGCTGCTCAATAATTTCAAAATTTTCAGCAATTGCGCCAAACATCTGCCCCGCATTTTGCATCCTTTGCATTGTCTTACCAGCAAGCAGTGTTCGATCCAGTTCGGCCGGCACCAGCGCCTCAAAATGAACTCTGATAAAATCGGCATTGAGGTCCGCAAAGTCCCATCGATAATGCATCGCCGGTCGCAATAAACCTTCTGAGCCAATAACCTCAAATAGCCGACTAACTATTTTCTGCCTCGGCCCTTGCGGCAAGATATCAACCTTATGCGATGAATCCAGGTAATCAACAATCCGCGTACCATCACGAATGATTTCACCATTTGAGGTTTCGATAACAGGTATTGTAGCCGTGCCGGCCTGAGGCCTAACAACCGATTTATAGCGTGGGTCGGCGCTGGTAACTTCACGATATGCAATACCCGCTTTAATCAGATAACTTCTTACTTTCGCTGAATAAAGAGACAGAGGGGCAGCATATAAAATAATATCCGGCATTAATTAAGGCTTCCTAATACAAGTTAGATCAATTCGTATAATCAAAAAAACCTGGCCTGCCCGTAAATCGGAAATGAGAACAGCGTCAGGAACAGAAATATCACTGCGAATTATATTCTAAAATAGTATTTGATACGAACACCCCAGGACACCAGTACTAATATTGTTAGTCCAAAAAAATCGCTGCACATTTTTTATTCAGGCAGGCTCATTTATATAGCATCAATCACACCGCAACATCAGCCCAGCAGCAGTCCAACATCATTCAGACGGCCCAGCAAATGCTGCTGCCTCAAGACGCGTAAAAAAAACCCCTTCACGTAGAAACCCTGCGGTGATACTGCGCTTAACCTTGTTAATGAGCCCATATTCATCATGGCTCACTGCCCAGTCTTCAGGCAGCCCACAAATAAGGTGCATAGGTGCAGCATCACCATTTCTAAAACGCGCTAATTCTACCCTGCCAGTTATTTCATCACGAAAGGCGGGATAAAATTGCTGTTTTCCATTTACGGTAGAAACACCGTTAGTACGAGCATATTTTACATTCTGCCTAAACAAAGCTTTTCTATCCATGAACATTCCTCCGATCCAATCGAAGCAAAGTGTAACGCTTCGTTGACGGTTATGTCACAACCCTGGATCACCGACACCTGGCTACAATGCCGGTTTTCTGGGGCCTACGACATATTTCCATATATTGCTGGCCAATTGACAACAATTAAAGCAATTATCGAGCCAATACCGAATTAGAGATCCAGTGCCCGCATACGAGCACCATTGATTAACTATATATTAAGCCTTTTTAATTTTTATCAAGAAGATGGCATACAATTAAAAAGACATTACAGAACCCTAATATGTCTTTGAGAAATAATTTTCTGTATTCTTTGCGGTTAATGCGTTTAATCTAAGAGCCACAGCCATGAGCGAATGAACAGCCATGAACGGATAACAGCCATGAGCCAATAAAAAGCCATGAGCGATTGAGCCGTCAAAAGTGCCAACCCCCTGGACGGATATTCACACGCTCACTACGATTTTCAGCTCTAATAAAAGGTGCGTATGTTAAGGACAAATAACCCGCTGATAATCGACGTTGAGGCGTCCGGTTTCGGCCCCACTAGCTACCCTATTGAAGTGGGTCTTGCCCTGGATGATGGCAACCATTTTTGCAGCCTGATTCTACCCGCAGCCAGTTGGACCCACTGGGATGATGATGCAGAAAAAATCCACCGCGTTTCTCGAGACATATTAGAAACCTACGGCAAACCAATGCAACAGGTGACCCACACACTAAATAAAATCCTGGCCGGCAAGACTGTCTATACTGACGGCTGGGTGGTCGACAAACCATGGCTTACAACACTTTTTTTTGAGGCACGTACAACCATGAATTTCCAGGTCAGTGCTCTGGAAATGATCCTCTCGGAACAACAAATGGAACGCTGGCATGATACCAAGGACATCGTCATAAAAGATCTGAATTTATCTCGCCACCGCGCTAGTTGCGATGCCGTTATTATTCAGGAAACTTTCAAGCGTACATTTAAAGATAGTCAAAACGATAAAAAATAAACCACAATCCCACGCCCAATATGAGCAACTTTGAAACTGCTAGCCAACTATTTATTCGCGACGGCGACTTCCTCAACTTTACTCGTCAGTACGATCTGTCGATTCCTCAGCCGTTGGTTTTTCAGAAGCATAATTTTAAAGTAGAATTACTCGCCGCTGGCATTCTATTATTAGAACCAAAAAGCCTAATTACAACCACCGACATAATTATTTCAACAGGTATACACGGCGATGAAACTGCGCCGATTGAAATGGCCTGCCAGTGTATTGCTGACATCATCCTCGGCAAACAGGATATAACCTGTCGAATTCTTTTTATCATCGGCAATCCAATCGCCATGAATACCGGCGAACGTTTTATTGATGAGAATTTAAATCGACTCTTTTCTGGCCACTACCGTACAATACCGACATGCTATGAGGGTCGCCGAGCAGAAACCATCGAACTGCATGTAAACGCCTTTTTCAATCAACATTCAATCACCCAGGTTGAAGCACCGCAAACACCCAATGACGCTCAGCGCAGACAACGCTATCATTATGACCTCCACACGGCGATTAAGGGATCAAAATACGAAAAATTTGCTGTTTACCCCTTTCGTGAAAAAGGCAACTGGCAATCACAACAATTACAGCGCCTTTATGCACTCGATATCAAAACGATAATTTTTGGCAATGCACCAACAACAACCTTTTCATATTTTACAGCCAATGTTTTTGACGCCAATGCTTTTACCGTTGAACTCGGCCAATTACGGCCCTTTGGCCAAAATTACGGCCTGGACCTGACTAAAATCAACCGAGGCTTACGTCGCCTCATGGCAGAAAAACCGCTGGTTTTACAACCTTTCGACAACAAGGACTTCCATCTATTTCAGATACTATGCCAAATCACCAGACGAACAAAAAATTTTAGATTTCATATTCCCGCAGACACTAAAAACTTCACATCGTTTCCTGTCGGTACCCTGATAGCAGAAGACCAAGACAGGCAATACATCACATCATTGCCAAATGAAGCGATAGTTTTCCCTAACATGACAGTGCAAATTGGCCACAGAGCCGGCCTGATGGTTTTACCGACCACTGTGTAATTTTTACCATCAGAACACGCACAATTTGTTTTTACAGCACGACGCCTGACTAAGACCTAGTCAAACAGTTCGCGTAATAATATTGTTTCTTCACGATCCGGCCCGGTAGATACGATATCAATCGGTACCCCACAGGCCTTTTCAATAGCCTTTACGTAGTTCTGCGCATTCTGAGGCAAATCCACAATACGCTTTGCCCCCACTGTCGGCTCGTCCCAGCCCGGCAATTGCATATAGACTGGTTTGGGATTTTCAGAATCAGCGTCCTGGTAATCAACGCATATAGAAACGGTCTCCAGGCCATCCAGCACATCCAGTTTGGTAAGACATAAACCAGAGATGCTATTAATTTGTACCACTCGTTTTAGCGAATGGGCATCAAACCAGCCGCAACGACGTGCTCTTCCGGTGGTTGCGCCAAATTCTTTACCCGTATCCGCCAGGCGTCGGCCTACATCATCGAATAACTCTGTGGGAAATGGCCCAGACCCTACCCGCGTAGTATAAGCCTTGGTGATACCAAGAATATAATCCAGATCCCGGGGACCAACGCCACAACCACCTGAAATCGCACCGGCAGTTGTATTCGAGGAGGTCACAAACGGATAGGTCCCTTGGTCTATATCAAGCAGGGCCCCTTGCGCGCCTTCAAACAGGATATTTTCACCCGCCGCACCCAGCTCACCTAAACGATGTACCACATCACCTACCAGCGGTTTCAATTCTTGCGCATAACCCAACGAAGCATCAAGGGTTTCACTGATATCAATTTTCTTGCTATTAAAATACTTCTCCAATACAAAATTGTGATAATCCAGTATTTCTTCGACAGACGCTTTAAATCGCTCGGCATTAAAAAGGTCCGCCACCCGCAATCCACGTCGAGCAACTTTATCTTCATAAGCAGGACCAATACCTCGGCCCGTAGTACCGATTTTTTTACTACCACGCGCTGCTTCACGCATAACATCCAGTGCGATATGGTGCGGTAAAATCAACGGGCAAGCGGCACTAATCATTAATCGCGAGCGAACATCCAGGCCCGCATCCTCAAGCTGCTTAATTTCTTCGAACAATGCCGGTACCGACAGCACCACACCATTGCCAATTAAACACTGCACATGAGCACGCAAAATACCCGATGGGATCAAGTGCAATACTGTCTTATTGCCATTAACGACCAGGGTATGACCCGCGTTATGACCACCCTGAAAACGCACCACCGCGGCTACCTTTTCAGTGAGCAGGTCAACAACCTTGCCCTTACCTTCATCGCCCCAGTGGGTGCCCACAACAACAACATTATTACCCATTTACGTTTTACTCTTAACCATTTTTCAACGTCAAGCGAACTGCGAACTTAACGCAGCAGCCACTCACCCTTATTTTTAATCAATTTTTTATCATAATCAGCTGTTTCACCATCTACCACGATATATCCCATGGCTCGCAGCTCACATATCTTTTGCCATCTACCCAGATCAACGTCGGTTAATGGCACACTGACTATCTGCCGAGGTTCTTGCATTGGCTTACCTAAACTCGCAAGCGCCTTGAGATCCAGATCAAAACCGGTCGCACCGCGTGCTCTACCAAATACTTTACCCACATCATTATATCTTCCGCCTTTTGCAACCCGACGGCCAGTAGCATGAACATAAGCTGCAAACACAATACCTGTATGATAGTTATAACCCCGCAACTCGCTTAAATCATAATAGATTTCAGCTTGCTCAAATCGACTACCAATGCCATCCGCAACCCATTGTAAATTATCCAGGCATTTCAATATATCTGGATAGGTGGCAAATAAAATCTTGCCTTTGGCGAGGACATCGGCACCACCACATAATGTCGGCAAGCTAATAATCCGTTGCGCCAACTTTTTCTCAAGACCCAGTCCATTTACCTTATCACTCAGATCTGGCAGGGCTTTATTTTGAATTAGATCGAATAAAACCTCTTCATCCTCTTTGGCAATATCTGCCATTTTTATCAATTGGCGAAAAATACCAACATCACCTAATTCAACATGCGGCGCTAAATCAGTAATTGTTTTCACTGACTCAATCATCAGACTAACTATTTCCAGGTCGCCGCCACTGCCAGTATCACCAAACAGCTCCGCACCAAGACTAATCGGCGTCCTGGATGCAAGCATATTGTCTGCTTTGGCGTGTAATACAGTCCCGGCATAACATAACCGCACATCACCTTGTTGATTAAGACTATGGGCATCGATTCTCGCGACCTGCGGGGTGATATCTGCCCTGATACCCATTAGCCGGCCAGATACCTGGTCGGTCAATTTGAACGTTTTCAAATCCAGATCGGTCCCGGTGCCGGTTAATAATGATTCAAGAAACTCTACCATCGGTGGAATAACAAGCTGGTATCCCCAGCTCTGAAAAATATCCAATAATTGGCGCCTGACAGCTTCCAAATTCTGCGCGACAGGTGGTAATACTTCCTCCACGCCATCCGGTAGCAACCAGCGATCAACGATATTCATTGCTTCTCTTCACTCAATTAATTATGTACAAAATACCCGTGCCAAGCATCATACTGGCAAACCCGATGAGCCGCATGGAACTATCATCAACCTGCGCTGCGATGACGATCATCTTTTTCCAACGGGCAGGATAAAGAAACGGCACAATACCCTCAATAACCAAGACCAGACATAGGGCTACGCCAATTTCATGCCACACCTTTCACTCCCCCATCACGACTACAACTGGACATAAACTCCGCCCATTTGGATAACCGCCCAAAGTAAGCAAGCCAATCAAAAAAAAACCGAAGGCTCACCTCCGGTTTTCCTGACAATCAAACACTTGTCATAACTATAGCCGGCCGCTTAATTCTTACTGTTATTTAGATAGCGAAAGAAATCACTATCAGGGTCAATAAGCAATACGTCACTTTTATTCGCAAAGGTCTTTTTATAAGCGTTCATGCTTCGATAGAATCGGTAAAATTCTTTATCTTTGGTAAAAGCCGATGCATAAATTGAGGCCGAACCCGCATCACCATCACCGCGAATTTCTTCAGATTTTGAATAGGCCTCGGCAAGAATGATCTCTCTTTGCTTATTTGCATCAGCTCGCACACCTGCAGCAAGTTCTTCACCCTGGGCACGATGCTCACGGGCTTCGATATCTCGCTCGGTATTCATCCGGCGATATACCGACTGACTAACTTCTGGTGGCAGATCAATCTTCTTCACCCGTATATCGACAATTTCAATACCTAGCTCTTGGCGGATAGAAATATCCAGCCGTTTGGTAAGTACTTCCATTAGCTCATCTCTTTCTCCTGAGACCACTTCATGCAAGCTACGATTACTAATTTCGTTCCGCAAACCATTATTAATTCTTTGTCCGAGTAAATTTATGGCTTTACTTTCATTGCCTGAAGTCGAGGTATAAAATTTCTGTACATCCCAGACTCTAAACTTGGCAAAAGAATCAACAATCACTGCTTTCTTCTCAAGCGTTAGAAATCGCTCTGCCGGCGCATCCAGTGTTAAAACCCGCGCATCAAATTTTCTAACCTGGTTAACAACAGGAATTTTAAAATGCAAACCAGGCTTCAAATCATTACGGCTGACTTCACCAAATTTGAGTAAAACTGCACGCTCAACTTCAGTCACAATAAAAATAGAATTGATGCCAATTACAACAGCAACAAAACCAATAATTACAAAAAGAACACTTTTAGTAGACATTAGTTTCGATCCCTTCTGTTTCTGCGTGTTGTATCGTTGCTATCAACCACTCCACCCGAGCTACGGCTATACCCCGACGAACGATTATTTTCGTTAGAATTTTCCATTAATTTATCTAATGGCAGATACAAAAGGTTATTACCGCCTTCCACATCGATCATAATTTTGGTGCTGTTAGACATAACAGACTCCAGCGTATCTATATAAATACGATCTCGGGTAACCTCTGGTGCCAGCGAATATTCTGTATACAACTTATTAAATCTTTCTGCCTCACCTGTTGCTTCGGAAACAACCCGTTGTTTATATCCTTCTGCTTCTTCTAATAGACGCTGCGCCTGCCCACGCGCTTCGGGAATCACCTGATTGGAATAGGCATCTGCTTCGTTTAGCACCCGAACCTCATCTTCACGGGCCTTGATCACGTCATCGAAGGCTGCTCGAACAGATTCTGGCGGCGCAGTCTCGTCGATATTAACCTGGCTAATCTGGATACCAGTACCGTACTTGAGCATATAATTCTGTACGCGTATTTTTATGTTATCACCCAGCAGTTGCCGGCCTTCAGTCAAAACTTCATTCATAGTGGCACTACCTACTTCATGCCGGAGGGCACTTTCAGTTGCATGCTGGAGACTGACGACCGGGCTTCTCACCCGCAGCAAGTACTGCTCGACATCCCCGATCACAAACTGGATGGACATCCTGACTTTGACAATATTTTCATCCTCAGTCAGCATATCTGAATGTACCTGTATATCTCTTACTCGAGTAACATTCTCAATAAGTACCCGATCAATTAATTTCGGGTTCCAGTGCAATCCAGGACCCACTAACTCAGGCTGCACCTCACCAAAACGCAGTACCACCCCTTGCTCCTGCTGATCAACACTATATACACCCATCCCAGCCCATACCAAAACTAGCACCAGCGCGATAGCACCTGCCATACCGCCACTCAGCGAAAATCCACCACCACCGCCTGCGCGACCACTACCACTGCCTTTTTTACCACCAAACATTTCAGCAAGATTATTCTGTAATTTACGAAATGCCTCATCTAAATCAGGCGGGCCCTGATCATCTTTATTACCCCAGGGGTCCTTGCCACCCTCCTTGCCACCACCAGGCTCATTCCACGCCATATTGCTCTCTCCGTCAACTTTGCCTATAAGGATAAACAGGCATTTTCCCATCTTTAACCGATGAGTCATACCCTTCCTTCCTGCAAACATACAAAAATATAAATAGTTAAAGTTATGTACCTAATTAGTACGCGTTTATTGAGTCAACTCTGATCCAGAATTAACTCAATAATTATTTAGTTGTTACTCAATAATCATTCGATAATCATTCGATAATATTAGTTCTACAAGGTTAGACATATTACACCCAGCCAGCATCAGAAGGCGCTTCCAGTCCTAGTGTATAAAGGTCCAGGCCCGCTTTCTTTACTAGCCGTTTCAGGTTATGTGCTTCAATTCGAAGCCTTAAGGTCAGCCCGCCATGATCATCCACCTGTTCATCTAATACAGCACCCAGTTGATATAATTCAGCCCGCAGCTGACCCTGAGCTGGCGCAATTTTTAGTACATGCTCAATCACATCATGACTCAATAATTCTGTCATTGCCTGCAGCAACTGATTGATCCCCTGCCCAGAGAGCCCCGACAACCATACTCTCACTGGCAGACCATTTTCATCTCTGTCAATGCGCGGTTTTTCATTGATCAAGTCAATCTTGTTATAGACTAGCAACTGGGGCACTGTAGCCGCACCTATTTCTGTTAACACTGCATTCACTTCCTGCATATGTAATGGTCGATCAGAAGCTGATGCATCAACTATATGCAATAGTAGATCAGCTTGATTAACTTCCTCCAGAGTCGCACGAAACGCATCTATCAGACCATGCGGGAGCTGTCTGATAAAACCCACTGTATCCGTTAAAATAGCCGTACCCACAACAGGCAGATCAAGTTGCCTTAACGTAGGGTCCAGCGTCGCAAAGAGTTGATCGGCAGCATGCACCTCGGCATTACAAACCTGATTAAACAAGGTTGATTTTCCAGCATTAGTATACCCCACCAGAGACACAGTTCGAATATCAGCCTTCTGCCGAGCACGACGGTTTTGAGCACGTTGCTTACGTACCCGCAGCAAACGACGATTAATACTTTTTATCCGATCACCGAGCATTCGCTGATCGGACTCTAATTGTGTTTCGCCCGTGCCAGTAACACCAATGGCTGAGCCAGAGCCCCGCCCTGAACCCCCACGTTGCCGGTCAAGATGCGACCAGCCACGCACCAGGCGGGTGGCCGAGTGTTGTAGTTGAGCAAGCTCAACTTGAAGCTTGCCCTCATGAGTGCGCGCCCGTTGGGCGAAAATATTCAGAATCAACCCTGTTCGTCCGAGCACTCGTCGCTCCAACGCCGTCTCTAGATTACGCTCCTGGGTAGGACTAAGTTCCTGATCAAATAGGACCAGTTCTGCGCAAACTTCTTCCGCCAGCACATGTACTTCTTCCAGCTTACCTTTACCAATATAAGTTTTCGGGTCTGGATTACGTTTTTTTGCTACCAGCTCGCCTACCGACGTTAGACCAGCCGACAGGGCAAGTTCCCTCAGCTCTTCGACTGTGGATTCATTGGCTTCTATATGAACAAGTAGTACTTTGGTACCGGCATCCGGTCTATCAAAAAACAAATATTCAACCTTGGCCGAGCGATACGGCCTTATTCTTCAGCGTCTGCTTCAGCTTCGTCTTCAACCATAGTAGGCATCTTGACATTTCGTGAGGGTACGACGGTGGAAATAGCTGATTTATAAATCATCTGGTTAACGGTATTGCGCAACAAAATAACAAATTGATCAAACGATTCAATCTGCCCCTGTAGCTTAATGCCACTAACGAGATAAATAGAAACAGGTACTCTGTCCTTCCGTAACTGATTCAAGAAAGGGTCTTGTAATGATTGCCCCTTTGACATGCAACTCTCCTTTTTCCTTCAAAACTGAAGGTCGTCGACAACTATCGACATTTTAAAATAGTAGTGGAATATAAACTGTATTTAAAATCTGGCTCATTGACTCAAATAATTAACCACAAAAAACCTGGCTCACAGGTTCTCAGTCTAATATGCTGCCTGATCGTATGATTTTCAAGGCCTCAGAACTTGACGGTACAGCAATTTTTTTCAATCCTGCCCAGCTTCTAAGCCATGTATATTGACGCTTGGCCAATTGCCGAGTCGCTATAATCGCTTTTTCAATCATGCTGTCATAACTGATCTGGCCATCTAAGTAAGCCCAAACCTGCCTATATCCCACCGCCCTCATGGCTGGAATATCTGCATTTAAATCTGCACGCTGGTATAAATTTTCGACCTCTGCAACCAGGCCCCGTTCAAGCATATTATTAAACCGATCAGCTATTATAGTATGCAACACGGACCTGTCAGGCGGCAGCACAGCAATCTCAAGCAAATTAAAAGGGCACGGTTCTGGCGCTACCTGCTGCCACTCGGTGATACAGCGACCACTTATTTCATAGACCTCAAGCGCACGTTGCAACCGCTGCGGATCATTCATGTGAATGCGTGCCGCAGCAACCGGATCAACCAGCGCTAGCTGTCGATGTATTTCTGCCCATCCATGTTCATTTGCGATGCCAGTAATCTTTGCCCGTACCTCGGCATCAGCAGCGGGTAATTTCGCCAACCCCTGCTTAAGCGCCTTAAAATATAACATGGTACCGCCAGTTAGCAGTGGTATCTTATCACGCGCCGCTATATCACCAATGAGTCGCAATGCATCAACACGAAAATCTGCCGCGGAATAGGGCGATACTGGGTCACGAATATCAATCAGATGGTGCGGTATTTCTTCCAGCGTCGCAGCATCGGGTTTGGCCGTGCCAATATCCATCCCTTTATAGATTAACGCCGAATCAACACTAATTATTTCAAATGCATGAGCCTGCGCAAGCTCAACAGCTAAAGCCGTTTTGCCGCTGGCGGTTGGGCCCATAAGGCATATTGCTGATATGGTTTCGGGCAATTTTTGTTTACGCTCTTTCCAAAAAAATTTTTATAAAGGCAGCTAATGTCCCGTTTATTATAGGACTATGCTGTATCAGCGGCCACGAAGAAAAAGGCGATCTAAGTCAGCAATAGATTGCTCTGTCCAGGTGGGCCGACCATGATTACATTGGCCACTTCGCTCGGTATTTTCCATATCCCTCAATAACGCATTCATTTCTACAATGCTCAGCTGCCGGTTCGCTCGAACCGACCCATGACATGCCATGGTGGCAAGTATCTCATCTCTATGCTGCATAACTCTGGCCGAAGAACCATATTCTATAAAATCCGCTAATACATCTCGAATCAGCGGCTCACATTGCGTATGGTTCAAAATCACCGGTATCGCTCGGACCATAATTGACTCACTGGAAGCACGCTGCAAGTCTAACCCCAGGGCCTTTAATTCTTCCTGGAAATCCTCAACCGCAGCACATTCCTGTTCACTTAATGCCATTGACACAGGCACCAGCAGAGGCTGCGTTTTAATACCCTCAGCGTCGCTTGAGCATTTCATGCCTTCATAAATAATACGCTCATGTGCTGCATGCATATCAACAATAATCATACCATTCGCATTTTGCGCGATAATATAAACACCATGTATCTGGGCCACTGCATAACCTAGCGGTGGTATGGTCTCATCATCCTGGTTAGCCCCTGCCTGGATCAGGCCGTTCTCAGCAACGCTTTGATCTGCCCTGCCAGCTACTGATTCACCGATACGGCCCTCTACAGTATTGGCTTGATGTGCATCAGGCGGCTGTCCCGATTGCATCAATGCGCCGTATAATGCCGCTTGCTGATTAATCGCGGTGGGCGCCAAATGCTGTTTCATTGCAAACGATAGCCCGCCGGTGGCCCTTGAAGTCGGCTGAAAGCCCAGATTAGACTGCACCGGTTGAGCATCATCGGGGACATTCATTTTATGCAGTGCAATTTCGTCAGGACCAACGGCGACCTGATTTGCAGTTGTCTGCTCAGGCCTCACATCAGCCAATGCCCGATGAATACTTCGGAACAAAAAATCGTGAACCTGTCTACTTTCCCGGAACCTCACCTCAGCCTTGGTAGGATGTACATTAACATCCACGCCCTTCGGGTCGAGGCTAAGAAACAAGGCAAACGCTGCATGCCGTCCATGGTACATCACATCTCGATAACCCTGTTTCACCGCATGACTTATCAGTTTATCCCGTACCATTCGCCCATTAACATAAAAATATTGTTGGTCTGCCTGACTCCGCGTATAGGTGGGCAAACCAATCCAGCCTCTGATAGATAAGCCGTGATCGGACGAACTGCCTTCCGTCATATATAAACAATTTTCCAGAAAAACTTTACCAAACACACTGGCAATTCGGCGCTCAGAGTCGGCATCATTCATAACAGCCTTGTACTGACGTATTGCTTTGCCATTATGCTGCAAAATAATCTCAACCGCGGGATGGCTAAGGCTAATTTTTCGCACTACATCTTCGATCCGATTTAGTTCGGTTTTATCTGTCTTAAGAAATTTTCGCCGCGCAGGCGTATTAAAAAAAAGATCCCGCACTTCAACGGTAGAGCCTTTAGGGTGCGGTGCCGGGGTAATTTCTGGCACCATTTCAATACCAGACACTTCTATTCGCCACCCTGATTCAACCTTATCGGTAACGTTACTGGTAAGCGATAATCGAGCAACAGACGCCAACGATGCCAGCGCTTCACCACGAAAGCCTAAGGTAATCACAGCATCCAGGTCCTCGACCTGGCAAATTTTGCTGGTTGCATGGCGACTAAGTGCCAGGCTCAAATCATCGCGATGAATACCCAGGCCATTATCGCGAAGCCGGATCAGTTTTGTCCCTCCAGCCGCCAAATCAATATGGATTTTTGTTGCTTGCGCATCAAGACAATTTTCAATTAACTCTTTAACCACCGAGGCCGGCCGCTCAACAACCTCGCCAGCAGCAATTTGGTTAGACAAACGGGTATTAAGTTGTTGAATTCTGTCACTCATTTTCTTGCCGGGATCTTTATTATCTGACCAATTTTAATAATTTCATTACGTAGATTATTCACCTTCATCAAACTTTTTGCCGTCACTCGATGTTTCACTGCAATACCTGAAAGTGTATCGCCACGTTCAATTTTATAGCTTACCAGCCTTACCGCACCACCACGTTTTTTCCAGCTCAAATAAGACCCTTCAGGCGGATGATTATTAATATATCGATCAACCCCGTTGAAAATAGCCCGTGCCATTTTTGCCTGATGGCCAGGTGTTTTGAGCCTGGACGCCTCAGACGGATTCGAAATATAACCGGTCTCAATCAACAAGGAAGGAATATCAGGAGATTTCAATACCGCAAAAGCTGCCTGTTCGACGCTCTTTTTATGCAGTCGATTTACACCTTTAATTGCTTTTAAAACACTTTGGCCCATTTCCAGACTAACAGCAAGGCTCGCCGTCATAGAAAGGTCTAGCAATACCCCGGCCAACATATCATCCTTATCGCTAAGGCTAACTCTGCCAACACCACCAATCAAATCCGCTCCATTTTCCTTCTCGGCTAAATATTTTGCGGTCTCGCTGGTGGCACCTCGTTGCGAAATAGCATACACAGAAGCACCGCGCGCTTCCGCAGTTTTAAAGGCATCAGCATGAATTGAGAGAAAAACATCTGCTTCGCTCTGGCGGGCAATCTTAGTTCTTTTCCGCAGCCCCACATAATAATCTCCTTCCCGAATCATCAATGGTTTGTAACCAGGCGCCCGCGCGAAATAGCTTTCTAATTTCTTTGCAATCCCCAGCACAACATCTTTTTCGTATAATTTTCCATATCCGATCGCGCCAGGATCATCGCCACCATGACCGGCATCAATGGCAATAATAACATCACGCATTTGGCGTGATATTCGTTCCGCCTTTGCGACCACCGGCGCCACCTGCTGATCCACAGTGTATAAATCAACAACCAGCCGATCACCATATTGTAAAATTGGTTTTAGAATAAAGCTTCGTGGTTTAATTTTATCATTCAAGTCCAATACTACTCGGACGTCCGCATTATTCCTGATCGCAGTCCGCATACCGGTAATGGGGGTGTTTTCGGCACCCTTAAGTTCAATCGCAGTTCTGAAATTAGCATCAAAAACATCAATAACCAGACGCCTCGGGTTATTCAGCAAAAACAGTTTATGCTCAACTGACGCGTTCAAATCAAATACAATGCGCGTTCTTTCTGGCGACTGGCGCAACCTGATCGCCTCGATGGTAGTCACTGCCTGACAAAATTGCGCCACCGCCAACAGCATACCAAAGCAGAAAGCCCTGGCCGCAAGCATTTTTAATAGTAAGTCGATAAGTTTTCCTTCAATTATTATTTTCAATGGCCAGGAAATTTCTGATCAATTTTTATTGAGGCGGTATCCTTTAACAGACATCACATAAATAGCTGCGACAATATCACAGCTATCCATTTGCCATATCAGATGCCACGCGCTGACAAACGTCAGCACCCCTGCCTGAGTCTGCCTGCAAAGAGATATTTCTGCCCGTACCAACAGGCTTAAGATGAATACGTAAATCAGACGGCGGCAAGAACTCCAATCCCCGCTCAGACCATTCTATCAAACTTAACGCTTCACAATTCAAGTAGTCATCCATTCCCAGATATTCTAACTCCTCTGGGTCATTCAGTCTGTATAGATCAAAATGATAAACTTGCCCCCCCACAAGTTCATAGGGTTCAACAATGGTAAACGTAGGACTTTTTACGGCGCCCAAATAACCATACCAACGCATCATGCCACGACAAAAAGTCGTTTTCCCAGCGCCCAACTGGCCATCAAGAAAAACCAGCGCATTGCGGCCAAAAACTGCATCTATAGCACTGGCAGTTTTCTCTGCTACCAGCAACGTTGCCGCCTCATCAACAGCAATAATATTAATTAGCATTGAGTAACCTGCGAACATCTGGAAGTATATCGGTGGCAAGCAGCCCACGTTCCCCTTCTTTCGCGGTGCATTTATCAGCTGCCATCGCATGTACAGCCACACCCAACTTGGCAGCCGCCATAGCAGTGCAGTTTTGCGCCATCAAACCCCCAATAACACCGGCTAATATATCTCCCATGCCGGCTGTCGACATACCTGGGTTACCATATGGGCAGACTGCCAGCTCAGCCGCCGAACAAATTATAGTACCCGCTCCCTTCAACACCACCACACCACCATATTGCTGCCTGATTGCCTTCGCCATGGCATAACGATCCTGCAGCAACGCAGCTGATGTTGCCTGAGACGCTTGTTGGGTCAGTAAAGTTCGAGCTTCCCCTGGATGTGGCGTTAGCAGCCAATTATTTTTCTTAATTGTACTGCCTGCTAACAAATTCAATCCATCCGCATCAATCACCATTGGCAAATCAAACTCAATGACCTTTGTAAAAATCATTCTGGACCATTCCGACTGACCCAGGCCCGGCCCCAGAACGACCACGTTAGCATTATTTAGCAACGTCTCCAGGTCAGCAGCCACCTCAATTCCACGCACCATTAGTTCCGGCCGGCGGATAAGCATTTGACTAGCGTGGCTACTATGGGTGGCGACGCTCACCACTCCAGCACCACTACGTAATGCCGCTTCAGCAGCCATTGCCACAGCACCGCCCATACCACGCCAACCACCAACCACTAACACATGACCAAACAAATTTTTGTGCGCATTACGTGCCCTGACAGGTAACTGGGCGATAAGTGACGGGTATTCCAGCAACCGACATGGCACATTACCGTGGCTACGCTCGGCATCCAATAAGTCCGGCAATGGTTCAGTTTTCGCTCTTTGTTGCAGCCTTTGAAAAACAGAACCAGGAATACCAAGGCCAGCAAATATGATCCGGCCGGATTGCTCAATACCGTCGAAAGTGAACATACCTCGTTTCAAGCCGATAAACGAAACCGTTATATCTGCCTGCACCGCAACATCCGTAATAACCCCTGTATCCCCATTAAGGCCAGACGGTATATCAACACTGCATACACCCGCCGAACTGTCATTAATTTCTCTAATCGCGGCCTGAAAGGGCTCTTTCAGCACCCCTCTGACCCCTGTGCCTAATAAGGCATCAATGATTACATCAACTAGCGGCAGACCACCGCCTTTATCTGCCTGATCGGCGTAGGACACCATTTGTAAATTGCTCGACTGGCAATAATCATAGGCAGCTGATGCAGCATCTGATAGATGACTCATACTGCCTACCAGTACCACTTCTACCTGGATATTCTTTTCAGCCAACAAGCCTGCAATAATATAGCCATCGCCCGCATTATTTCCGCTGCCGCAATATATGCGCATAGTTGTTGCATCTGGCCATGCCTGTATTATCGTATCTACACAGGCAACCGCTGCCCTGCGCATCAATGTCAGGCCGGATATTCCCTGTTCTTCTATCGCCAGACGATCAAGTTCTCGCACCTCTGCCTGGGTATATAGTTCGCTGGGTAAACTGGCTGCCATACTGACGTCTATCTCCATTATACTGTCTCCATTAGAACCATTTGCATTAGAACCATCTTCAATAGAGCTATCTTCATTAGAGCTATCTCCATTAGAGCTATCTTCATTAAGCTTGACGGGATAACCTCTTTTTTAATCTGTCATTAAAGAATGCGCTCAGTGCCTAGTATAATGAATCCATCAGTATTCGAAAATCTCGCGGTTAATATTCGTTTATGGAGCGAGTCGCTTGGTTTTCAACAAGTGGGCATCACTGACACTCAACTTGGACCGCACGGCACTCACCTAAAGCAATGGCTGGACAAAAATTTCCATGGCGAAATGTCTTACATGGCAGCCCACGGCGACAAGCGTAGCAAACCAGCCGAGTTAATCGAAAACACCTACCGAATTATATCCCTACGGATGAACTATCTGCCACAGGACACCGAACCTCTGCAGATACTGGGACAGGATAACAGTGCCTACGTCGCGCGGTATACAATGGGTCGCGACTACCATAAAGTGATTCGTAAGCGGCTGGCCAAATTGTGGCAAAAAATAGCCACCGAATTAGCCAACAACGATCTAAATGAATATTCTGGGCGGGTATTCACTGACAGCGCACCAGTGCTGGAAAAAGCCATCGCCGCCAAAGCCGGCCTCGGCTGGATCGGTAAAAACACCCTGCTGCTTAATCGGCAAGCGGGTTCATGGTTTTTTCTGGGTGAGATATATACCGATATACCGCTACCGGTCGATTCCAGCAGCAACGAAAATCACTGCGGCACCTGCACTAGCTGTATTGATATCTGCCCCACCGATGCCATCGTTGCACCGTATCAGCTAGATGCAAGGCGCTGTATTTCCTATTTAACGATCGAACACAAGGGCACTATCGAACCCTCGCTACGCAAAGCAATGGGCAACCGAATATTTGGCTGTGACGATTGCCAACTATTTTGCCCCTGGAATAAGTTCGCCAAATTTACCACTGAAACAGATTTTTCACCGCGCCATAAACTGGACAAGGCAGACCTTTTAAGCTTATTTTCATGGGATGAAGCTGAGTTTCTCAGCAAAACGGAAGGTTCGGCGATACGCCGCACCGGCTTTCAAGGCTGGCAACGCAACCTTGCTATCGCGCTGGGCAATGCCCGCTTTAGTGAGGATATACTCGGGGCACTTTATCAACGCAAACCAGCTGCCTCAGAAATCCTCAAAGAGCATATCGACTGGGCTATTCAGGAACAGCAAGCAAAGGCTCGACAGCAGCATAAAAATGCCCATAGCAAAAAAAGCCTTTAGCGGAATAAGAGCCCTCAGCGAAATAAAAAGCCCTTAGCGAAATACCTACGACTATGGCAGTTTAAAAAAATGCTCGCGATAGTATTTAAGTTCAGCTACTGATTCACGGATATCATCAATCGCTCGATGGGCACCTTTTTTAACCACGCCAGCATGGACATCTGGACGCCAACGCGCAGCCAGTTCTTTCACAGTAGACACATCAATGCTGCGATAATGTAAAAAATCTTCAAGTGACGCCATATAACGAACCAGGAAACGCCGATCCTGACCAATACTATTGCCGCACAGCGGTGCCTTCCCAGGTTCAACATGGCAGCTGATAAAATCAAGTGTTTCGGCCTGCGCTTGCGCTTCCGAAACTCCTTCGCGCTGAATTCTATCCAACAACCCTGAAGCGGTATGATGCTCGGTATTCCAGTCATCCATGCGATCAAATAACGACTGCGGCTGGGTAATTACCAGCACTGGACCTTCTGCTATTATATTCAGTGAAGAATCAGTAATGAGCGTCGCAATTTCAATAATACGCTCAACTTCTGGGTCAAGACCTGTCATTTCAAGATCCATCCAGACAAGGTTTTCAGAATACGACACCGACACTCCAACTCACAAAATGGGTTATTTTAACCGCATTTTAACCGAAACGTCTCGATTCAATTCAATCGATCCTCTAATTGAGCAGAAAACTGTGATGCTATGCCCAGTTTCGGCCTCTAAACAAAAGCAGTTAGCAGAGGATTTTGTTGCGCCTGATAAAATTTTTAACCTCTTTGGTATCTTTTAACCTCTTTCGTATCTAGCCGCTGATCAATTTAAATCAAGTTATATCAACAGCTGCGCTATGCAGGGCATTAGAGTAGTATAGATATACAATCTCACCTAAAGAGAACTTGCTTGATCCCATTAATTTTAGAGCCCTCTGAATTAGCTCAGCTCATGCAGCAAGATACAGCCGAGCCAATTACAGCTGAGCCAATTACAGCCGAGCCAATTTTGTTGATTGACCTTTCATCCACAGCAAATTATTCCACGGCCCATATCAAACATGCCATACATATTCCACCAGGCTCGCTCATTGGCGGTGTTAAACCTGCGGTTGGCAAACTGCCTACCGAGGCCGCATTAAATACTTTATTCGGTGCAATAGGTTATAACCCCAAGCAACATATTATTGCCTATGATGATGAAGGCGGCGGCTGGGCCGGACGCTTTATCTGGACCCTGGATGTGATTGGACATAAGAACATGTCTTATCTTAACGGTGGAATTCATGCCTGGCTGGCAGCAGACCTCGCCACTACCACCGAAGTGCCAGTTATTAAAAAAACTGCCGTCAAGGTGCAAATCCACGCTGAATTTATTGCCTCACAAAAACATATTATTAATACCCTGGGCGACCCAGAAACATTGATTTGGGATGCCCGTGCGCCTGAAGAATATAGCGGCCAGAAACAGGTATCAGCGCGCGGCGGACATATACCCGGCGCAATCAATTACGAATGGACCAAAGCAATGGACCAAACCCGACAACGCCGTATTCGGACAGACTTAAAAGAGTCACTAACAGCGCATGGTATTACTGGCGACAAAAAAATAATCACCCACTGCCAATCCCATCACCGCTCCGGATTTACCTATCTGTTAGGTAAATCACTGGGGTATCAAATAACCGCTTATGACGGCTCATGGTCTGAATGGGGCAATGACGCTAACACACCCATTGAGGTTGGCTAGCACGGGCGCGATAAACGAACTTCGCCATGCATACAATTTTCCAACATCTCCTCTCAAGGCTAGTAGGCAGCATTGCCAGTAGTGAAATAAAATGGCTAAAATGCGCCTTTATTCATTTTGTGATATGGCGTTACGGCATCAATATTGACGACGCAAAAGAAACCAATATTGACGCTTATAGAAATTTTAACGACTTCTTTAGCCGCGAACTTAAAGACGGCATCAGACCTATCACTGGCCGCTATTGCTCTCCCGCTGACGGCACGGTCTCAGCTGCCGGCATAATTAAAGCGGGGCAGATATTTCAGGCCAAAGGGATTAACTACAAGCTGGAAAAATTACTCGCCAGCAACGATATAGAACACCTCAACAACGGCAGTTTTATCACCGTCTATCTTTCACCCAAAGACTATCACCGGGTACACTGCCCAATCGACGCCACGTTAATCGCGGCACGTTATGTACCCGGCAAACTTTTTTCTGTGAGTCAGACTAACGCCGAACGGGTAACTGACCTATTTGCAGATAATGAACGATTGATCATGGAATTTGATACCCAATCAGGAAAAATGATGGTGATTATGGTGGGTGCCATGATCGTTGCTGCCATCCAGCCGGTATGGCGTAAGCAACCCTATACCGCCAGGGAAATAAACGAAACAACTTTTGAAACCGGCGTTGAGTACCAACAGGGCGATGAGCTTGGTGCCTTTAAAATGGGCTCAACGGCCATAATAATCACTGAAAACTCGATAACCTGGTTGCCAAAAAGTAATCAAGTTATCCAGATGGGGGAGAGCCTGACCTTGTAGAGAGTCTTATAAAAAGCCTTATAGTGAGAACGCTGCGCCAGCTAAAAACTCAGTACCTCACCAAGAGATGATTTATTACCAAGCAGCATCAAAAGCCTGTCAAGGCCAATTGCAACACCCGCACAATCAGGCATTATTTGCATTGCCTGCAACAGATGCTCATTAACAGCCATTTCGGGCAAGCCGCGTAGATTCCTAATTCTATTATCTCGCGCGCCTCGTGAATGAAGAATATCGGTATCGGTCAATTCATCGTAGCCGTTAGCGAGTTCAATGCCCTGCCAATACAACTCAAATCGATTCGCCACCTGGTCACCATCAATAAGTGCGAGCCTCGCCAGTGCTGCCTGTCCCTGTGGAAAACCAAGCACCAGATGTGGCTGCTGCAATTGCGGCTGGATGCCGATAGAAAACAATAAATCTAAAGCATCATCAATCACACCCTCATCGGTTTCTCGATCAGGCAAATGTGATGAAAAACCTGGATATTCTTTATTTATTAGCGTTAATAACTGGCCGAATGATGCCTGATGGGGGTTTATACCAAAGCGTTGTTTAAAAAGGTCGGCATAGGTAATAGTTATCGGCCTTTCGAATTCTTGACCAAAGTTCGTCGCTAATTCAACCAGCAGATCAGATACTTCGCGCATCAACTGGTCAAGCTCAAAGCCCGGTTGATACCATTCCAGCATAGTAAACTCTGACCGATGCAGGCGACCCGACTCGCCGCCGCGAAATGCTGGACAGATTTGATACATTGCCCTTGCATCGTCAGCTAACAAACGTTTCATGGCTGCTTCAGGCGAACTTTGCAGAAACAACTCGGTTTTTTTTTGTGACCCGCTCGCTGCTATTGAGGTGTTCTTAGAAACCACCGGACCGAAGTTATCCAGCTTTATATGCGCAATATGCGGATCAGTCACACCCCAGCGATCCAACACCGGGGTTATTACTTCAAGGACATTATTATTATAAAAAAAAGTCCGGATTTGATGCAGTAAACTGGCTCTGGCAAGTATTTTTGAAGTTGCGATTAAGACTTGGCTCGATTTTGATAGTCTCCGGTACGGGTATCGATCCGCAACAGGTCACCAATATTGATAAAAAGAGGTACCTTCACCACAGCACCGGTACTTAAAGTCGCAGGCTTAGTGCCTCCCTGCGCAGTATCGCCCTTTAAACCAGGATCGGTATCAACAACCTCAAGGTCAATAAAGTTAGGCGCAGTAACGTTTATTGGGTTTTCATTCCAGAGTGTCACTGCATAGGCTTCTGTTTCTTTCAGCCAACGGAGACTCTCAGAAACTGCCGCCTTATCTGCTGCAAGCTGATCAAAGGAGCCATCTGTTTTCATGAAATGCCAATATTCACCATCGTTATAGACATACTCCATCTCGATTTCCATCACATCTGCAGCTTCCAGTGACTCACCAGATTTGAAAGTCCGCTCCCAAACCCGTCCATTGGCCAGGTTACGCATTTTAACGCGGTTAAAAGCCTGGCCCTTGCCTGGTTTTACAAATTCATTCTCGAGGATAGAACAAGGATCTCCATCCAGCATAACCTTGAGACCCGATTTAAATTCATTGGTAGAATAGGACGCCATCAATCTTCTCTTTCATAAACAAGCAATAGCCTATGATACCGTTAACCGATACAAGTTGGCAGAGCCTTTCCTGGCAAGATTTGGTAATTGGGGCAATTTCAAACATAAACGACCTGACCCAACAGTTAAATCTGCCCCAAATGCCGCATTATTCTGCCTTCCCAATTAAAGTACCATTGCCATATTTAAGCCGAATCGAGCTGGGCAATCCACAGGATCCACTGCTGCGCCAAGTATTATGTCTACCTGCGGAACTTCAGAACAGCCCAGGTTTCACTGATCATCCTCTCGATGAAGCGAACTATACGCCACTGCCAGGGCTGATTCAAAAATACCAGGGCAGAGTACTCATCATTGTAACGGGCAGCTGCGCAATTAATTGCCGGTATTGCTTCAGGCGGCATTTCCCCTATCAGGATTTCCAGCCAGATAGCCGTCAATGGCAGCTATTGTTTGAACATATCCACAATGACGACTCAATCACCGAGGTTATCCTGAGCGGCGGCGACCCGCTCATGTTACCCGACAAACGATTGCAGTGGATTGAAAGCCAGCTAGCAGCCATCCCGCATATCACCACGCTACGCTTACATACCCGACTGCCAGTGGTCATACCACAAAGAATCTGCCCTGACTTACTGAACTGGATAGCAAAATCACGGTTAAACATCGTGTTTGTAAACCACGTTAACCATGCTAACGAAATTGATGCAAAAGTCATCGAAGCAATGCAAATATTGGCCCAACACCGGGTTGTTCTCCTTAATCAAAGCGTACTTCTAAAAGGCATTAATGATGCCACTGACGAACTAGTGAACCTCTCCAACGCGTTATTTGGCGCAGGCATATTACCTTATTATTTGCATTTGCTTGATCCGGTTAACGGCGCAGCACATTTTGATGTCGACCAGCAACAGGGAATCAGTTTAATCAATCAATTACGCGACCGATTACCTGGTTATCTCGTGCCTAAGCTGGTCCGAGAAGTCCCAGGTGACACGGCAAAAAGTCTTATTCGCTAATTTTATCTGTTATATTGTCCGTTGCAGAGCAGCTAATAATATCTGATACAATCAAGCCGTTAGACCTCAGCACTGTTTTGACTTTGCTATCAAACAGGAACTTAATGAAAGCAAAAATTGCCGTAAGAGCGACACTAAAATGAGTGCAAAAGAGCCAGTCAGACTACTAATTCTGGAAACTTCCCTAAACCGGGCAGAAGAGTTAATTGTATTACTTCGGACTTCCGGACACGCCACCAGAGCCTACCAGGTCAAGAACGAAGCGGACCTGAACACGAAACTTTCACAACAAAACTGGGATCTGCTACTCGGCATTAAGGAAACTTCAGACTTAAAACTCCAGCGTGTCATTGAAATCATCAAAGAACATGAAAAAGACGTACCCACAATCATGATTGCGGACAATCAGGACCTAAAATCAATCACTGAAGGACTAAAGATAGGTGCGCTTGATGTGGTACTCGATGACGACCCAGAACGATTTAAACTGGTTATTCAGCGCGAGCTGAATAATTTAACCAATCGCCGCCGATGCAGACGGGCAGAAAAAGAAGTGCGGGAAATCGACCGACGCAATCAGCTACTGCTAGTTAATTCTACCGTTGCCGTCTCCTATGTCCACGAAGGTATGCATATCTATACCAACGGCGCTTATGGCAAGTTATTCGGCTATGAGGATCCAGACGATTTTATAGGTATCCCCATCATCGACCTGATCGCCACTGAAGATCAGGAGAAATTCAAAAGCTTTTTGAAATCCCTGGACACAGGAGGTTCTCAAGAGGCTGAAAACACAGAAACAGAAGAGTTAAGCTGCCTCACCAGCGACAATTCAAAAATTCTTTCTACTCTAACGCTATCACCAGCCACTTATGACGGCGAGTACTGTACCCAGATAATATTCAAACCTACGGTGGAGGACCCAGCCCTGGATGCCCGCAGGCAAGAACTTTCCAGCCTGGATACTGTGACCGGCCTCTATAATCGGACATTTTTCGTAGAAAAACTGGACCTGGCGGTTGATCAGGCGCGTGAAGGCAAGCAGCTCTGGGTTCTGTTTTATATAAGCGTAGATAAATTTGCCAGCATACGCACAGCCAGCGGTATTTCAAACGCCGACCTGGTACTAGCAAATATCGCCGCCGCGATCAGACAGGAAGTTGATGAAAACCATATTATGGCCCGTTTCGGCGATGATGTTTTTACCATCCTGTACAAGGGCAGCGACAAAAAAGCTGCCAGTGTCCTGGCAGAACAAATTGCCGGCAAGATAGAACACCAACTCATCGAAATTACCGGCAAAGCCATCCAGGTAACACTCAGCATTGGACTGTCATTGATCTCTGAAAATTCCCCCACATCGGAAGAGATTATCTCGCGCGCCCACAAGGCCGGTACCCTAATCGACGGGGGTAACGGTTTTCAATTCCATGTGCTTAAAACCGCCCAACCTGATGCTAAGAAAAAAGATGCAAGCTCCGACAAAATCAAACAACTGGTGCTGGCAGCGATAGATGACAAATTATTTAAGCTACTCTTCCAGCCCATTATCAATCTACACGGTGACGAAGACGAACAATATGAAGTATTACTCCGGCTACTTGATAAAGAAAACAATGAATTAGGCCCGGCACAATTTCTCGACTCCGCCGAAACTGTGGGCATGCTAGAAAAGATTGATCGCTGGGTCATTCTTCAGTCAATCAAGATGTTGTCCAGCCAGCGAGCAAAAGGTAACAAAACTCGATTATTTATCAACATAACCTATAAATCTATGGCCGACGACAGCTTTCTACCCTGGATGAGCGTGGCCTTAAAAGCCGCTCGTCTACCCAGTGATGCCATTATTTTTCAGATCCATGAAAACGATGCAACAACCTATATCAAACATGCCACCAAATTTATAAAAGGCCTGTCAGAGCTCCATTGCAAAACCTCAATTAACCATTTTGGCTGTTCCCTTAACCCGCTTAATTTACTGCAACACCTAACCACCGACTATGTAAAACTTGATGACTCTTTCGCCCAGTTAATAGAAGGCAATAAAGACAAACAACAAGAATTAGTGCAACTGGTTACTTCATTACAGTCCAATGGCGTTCTAACGGCTATTTCGGGGGTAGAAAGCCCGTTAGTCATGTCAACACTATGGGAAGCCGGAATCAACTATATCCAGGGCTTTTATATTTCTCCGCCAATGGAGAGCATGGACTACGATTTTTCAAGTGAAGATTTATAAGCTGAGCAATAATTAGTCGGTACTTAATTTATGTGCCTCTCTATCTCTGATACCCATTAAATAAAGAATACTATCCAGTCCAAGTGTCGATATCGACTGCTCGGCATTTTGTTTAACCACTGGTTTTGCATGAAATGCTATCCCCAACCCTGCAGCGGCCAACATCGCCAGATCATTAGCACCATCTCCAACGGCAATAGTTTGTTGCATTGAAATATTTTCCAGATCGGCCAATTTACGTAATAACTCAGCCTTTTTTGCGGCGTCGACAATCGGCTCAATTACATTACCAGTGAGTATGCCGTCAACAATTTCCAGATTATTTGCATAGGCATAATTAATCCCCAGTTTATTTTGCAAATGCGCTGCAAAATAGCTAAACCCACCGGATAATATGGCTGTTTTATAACCAAGCTTATTCAACGTGGCAAATAGTTCCTCGACGCCTTCAGTCAAAGGGAGTCGCGCGGCTACTTCCTTTAAACTTGATTCTGGCAAACCCTTAAGTAAGGCCACTCGCTGCCGCAGGCTGTCCTGAAAATCCAGCTTCCCCAACATCGCCAATTCCGTTACCCGAGACACTTCATCTCCCGCCCCTGCCAGGACGGCAAGCTCATCGATCACTTCCGTAGTGATCAGGGTAGAATCCATATCGAAGGCAATCAAGCGACGATTACGCCGATAAATACTATCTTCCTGGACAGCAATATCAATATCCATATCGGTACAAACCTGCATCAACTCAGCTCTAAAAGCATTTGAATTTTCAGCCTGGCCTTTTAGCGTATATTCCACACAGGCTTTGATATGGCTTTTTGTTGACTGCAACGGAACCCGCCCAGACAACCTTATAATAGCGTCGATATTCAGCCCGCAAGCAGCGATAACAGTATTGACCCTGGCTATATGAACTGCTTTTATTTTCCTCGCTAACAAAGTGAGAATGAACCGTGGCCGCCCCTGAAGCGCTACCCAGTCTGCATACTCGGCCTCTGCAACAGGGGTAAGCTTGAGTTTCATATCCAGCTTTTCTGCTTCAACTAATAGTTGAGCCTGGAGTTTTTCGCTATCATCGGGAACATTAGTCAATATGCCAAGCGATAGATGATTGTGAATCACAGCCTGACCAATATCTAGAATATCGGCACTAAAGTCAGCCAACAATTGGCTAATTGCGACGCTTAGGCCCGGTTTATCTTCGCCAGAAATATTAATCAGCATCAAATCAGACACAGAAATTCTCTATACTATAAATACCCATTATCCCCCAATATGGCCCCAATTAAAAAGTAACCCCGACAATAATAATAATAATCAGCGCCCTGGCGCTTAATACTTTACAGTCTACAGATCAACAATAAAATTCAAGCCTGGCAACAACTTGGGCCCATTCGGGTATACTAGATATTATCCAACTACCCGCCATATCTACGTCTGAGAAATATTTGAGAAATAGTCGACTCCGAGTACTCGTCATAATCTGCCTGCCCCTGATAGCAAGCGGCATACTCTCTACAGCCATCATCAATTCATACGGCACTACCCAACTTAAATCTCAAAGCGAACAATTCGGCCAGACTATTTCCGATCATGTGGCTATATCTGCTGCAGCGCATTTATTTAATCGCGATATACTGGGCTTAAACGTTCTATTATCCAATCTGATAACCAGCGAGCATTTCAACGCTGCCTCAGTCTATGATAACGACAAAAACTTATTGGCCCAGGTAGGCAAAAAAGTGGCTAAAGTCGGTAGCCAAAAGCAGCCAGATCCAACCTTCACCCAGCAAATCACTTTTCAGAATGTTAGCGTGGGTTATGTACAAATAAGTTTTGACCAACGCGCCAGCCAACAACAGTTACATATAACCTTGTATTACAGCCTGATTATTCATGTCCTGCTAATTATTAGCATTGGCCTGTTGGGATGGTTCTACGGAGACCTATTTTATATCTGGACGTTACAGGCAGGCGCAAAATCTCCCAGACAAATTGACCGCCAATCGTCAGCCAATGAATCGCAGGCAATAACTACTAACAAGAACCCGATTAAAAAAGACCCTGTAGCCTCAGTAATCAATGCCGGCACGACAACGATTATGCGCATAAAAGTTAGCCCACGGCGACTCCTGCCCAGCTACCTGGAGCAACTGAAACAAGCCTGCATGCTCCATTCTGGCCAACTTGAAACGACTTTGCCTGAAATAAAACAGGGCAAAGATATCCTGGTTTGTTTTCGCCAGACAGACCAGTTATTGCAGGCCAGTTGCGCCGGGCTGTTGCTACTAGAAATTTTCAGCAAATCAAATTCAAAGGCTACAGTCGCTATTGGTATACATTGGGTATTAGACCAGAAAGACAAAATACACTTCGAACAGGCCACCAAACATGCCAGTTATCTGGCATCAATCAGTCAAAACCAGCTGCTCATTAGTCGTGCCGTACATGATCATATTAACTTGCTTGAACAGTACGATAGCCAGGCGTTTCACAGTTCATTAGTCCGCGACGGTGAAGTCTATTGGCTAAAAACGCTTAACAATGCCGAGCTAATCAGGAATCAGGCAAAAACGCTGGGACAAAACGTACTCGGCAACGATTCACGGCATTAACCGCCGACTATTAAACGCCGCTAAGCTAAGCTCATCAACTGAAGGGCTATCCTAGTTACCCTTTATGAGTAACTCCGCTCGATCAACCTTCTGAAATCCGCGCGGCAACTTCAAACCCCGGCGCGCTCTTTCGCCGGAATAATGCTCAAGGTCAGTTAACTTCAAATTTAGATGCCGTTTACCGGAATAAATCACGATAGTGTCTTGTTCAGAAAATACCACCACATGACTCATCATTTCAGTTCTGTCGGCCACCCGTGCCTTGGGGATATTCATCATTTTAACGCCTTTGCCACGGCTTAGTATTGGTAATTCTGAAACAGCAAAAATTAGTAACCGGCCCTCATTGCTAATTACCGCCACTAGTTCTTCTGGCAAATTTCGAATCATCGCCGGTTGATTAACCGCACTGCCACCAGGCACGGTTAATATGGCCTTGCCGGCTTTATTTTTGCTGACCATATCCCCCATACTAGTTACAAAACCATAACCCGCATCACAGGAAACCAGATACTGTTGTTCTTTTTCTCCTGTCACTAAACCTGAAAAAGTGACCCCAGGTGGCGGCTTAATTCGTCCGGTTAACGGCTCTCCCTGACCCCGCGCAGAAGGCAGGGTATGACAAGCCAGGGTATAACCTCGTCCGACTGAATCTATAAAAACCACATCCTGACTGGATTTGGCGGACCTGGCCGTTAAAAAGGTATCACCTGCCCGGTAGTTTAGTTCTGAAGCATCAATATCATGCCCTTTGGCCGCCCTGATCCAACCTTTTTCAGATAACACCACTGTAATTGGCTCAGCTGAAATCAGATCTTTTTCCTTGAATGCCTGCGCCTCCTGTCGAACAGCGATAGGCGACCTACGTGCATTACCAAATAACTTCGCGTCGGCATTAATCTCTTTTTTAATCAGGGTTTTCAGACGCGCTTTAGAGTTAATGATTTTTTCAATGCCCACTCTTTCAGCATTTAGTTCATCCTGTTCCGCCTGTATTTTAATTTCTTCGAGTTTAGCCAGTTGGCGAAGACGGAGATCTAAAATAGAATCTGCCTGAATATCAGATAACTGATACCGACTGATTAACACAGCTTTTGGTTTATCCTCGGTACGCACTATCTTAATAACTTCGTCGATATTCAGATAAGCAATCATCAACCCTTCAAGAATATGCAGCCGAGAGAGGATTTTTTCGAGGCGAAACTGTAATCGCTTTAAAACCGTACTGGTGCGAAATGCTAACCATTCTGTTAACAAAATATTCAGCGGTTTTAATGCTGGGCGGCCATCAACCCCAATCATATTAAAGTTAACCCGATGGGTACGTTCAAGATCCGTGGACGCAAAAAGGTGACCCATCAGTAAGTCAATATCAACTCTGTTTGAACGTGGTACAACCGCTATACGGGTCGGATTTTCATGATCAGATTCATCACGCAAATCCACCACCATAGGCAATTTTTTCGCTTGCATTTGGGCTGCAAGCTGTTCAAGTATTCGGGTGCCTGAAACCTGATACGGTAATGCAGTAATTACTACATCGCCGTCTTCAACATGAAACACTGCCCTGGCTCGGATAGAGCCCCGACCGGTTTCATAGATCCGTCTAATTTCATCTGGGCTCGATATTATTTCGGCTTCAGTAGGGTAGTCTGGGCCTTTAATATGTTCAAGCAGATCAACCACACTCGCGCCGGGCTGGTCTAACAATCTTATACAGGCAGAAGCGACTTCCAACAGGTTATGCGGCGGTATATCTGTTGCCATACCCACAGCAATACCAGTACCACCATTGAGCAATATATTCGGCAATCTTGCCGGAAAGTTAACCGGCTCTTCTCGAGTACCATCAAAATTAGGCACCCATTCAACGGTACCCTGGCCTAGCTCATCAAGCAGCAACTCTGCATACCGCGTCAGTTTTGATTCGGTATAGCGCATCGCCGCAAACGATTTTGGATCATCTGGTGCGCCCCAGTTACCCTGACCATCAACTAACGGATACCGATAACTAAAAGGCTGCGCCATCAACACCATTGCCTCATAACTGGCCGCATCACCATGCGGATGAAATTTGCCGATAACATCACCAACGGTCCGCGCTGATTTCGCATACTTTGCATCGGCATTCAAACGCAACTCTGACATGGCGTAGACAATCCGCCTTTGTACCGGTTTAAGGCCATCACCAATAAACGGCAAGGCACGGTCATTGATCACATACATGGCATAATTAAGGTAAGCGCTTTCCGTGAAATCTTTCAACGAAATTGTTTCTATATCTCCAGGACCTACCAGTTCAGCCATAGGTTTTATCCGCTCCTTTAACAGTTAATTTACAAAAAATTGCTAATACCAGTGACTTCAGGTTGAAACCACTACTATAGAATATCAGCCTGGTTGCCCTTTGACTCGAGCCATGTTTTACGGTCGGCGCTACGTTTTTTGGCCAACAACATATCCAGCATTTCAGCTGTTTCAACGGTTGAATCAATGGTTAATTGCACCAGTCGCCGAGTATCTTCAGCCATGGTAGTTTCGCGCAACTGCAAGGGGTTCATTTCACCCAGGCCTTTAAACCGCTGAATCGACACCTTACCTTTCTTCTTTTCTGCCGCAATAAAGTCCAATATCCCCTGACGCTCTGATTCATCCAGCGCATAGAATACTTCCTTACCTACATCTATACGATACAAAGGCGGCATCGCCACATAGACATGTCCGGCATTAACCAGCGCTGGAAAATGGCGCACAAATAACGCAATCAACAGCGAGGCAATATGTAAGCCATCACTATCTGCATCAGCCAGGATACATACCTTGCCATAGCGTAAATCAGACAGGTCATCCTCGCCAGGATCTATGCCAAGGGCGACGGAAATATCATGCACTTCCTGTGAAGCCAGGATTTCGCCTGAATCAACTTCCCAGGTATTAAGGATTTTACCTCGCAGCGGCATTATGGCCTGGGTCACTCTTTCCCTTGCCTGTTTTGCTGAACCACCCGCCGAATCGCCTTCGACAAGAAACAGCTCTCCTTGCATCGCATCCTGACAGGAACAATCTGCCAATTTACCAGGCAATGCTGGGCCGGCAGTTACCTTTTTCCGAACAACTTTTTTACCGGCTCTCAATCGCGCCTGAGCATTACTAATAGCCAACTCGGCCAGCGCTTCGGCAGCTGTGACATGCTGATTGAGCCAAAGACTAAAACTATCTTTAGCAACCCCCGAAATAAAACTCGCTGCCTGCCTTGAGTTCAACCGTTCCTTGGTTTGACCAGAAAATTGCGGCTCCATCAACTTTGCAGATAAAACATAACTGCAACGATCCCACAAATCTTCTGCAGAAATTTTTATGCCTCTTGGAATTAAATTTCGAAATTCACAAAATTCTCTCAAGGCCTCCAATAAACCACTACGAAGCCCGCTTACATGCGTACCACCCTGTGAAGTTGGTATCAAATTAACATAACTTTCTGTGATCAATTCACCACCGGCTGGCAACCATTGTACAGCCCATTCCACTGCCTCTTCTTTACCAGAACTCGCAACTGTAAAGGGTTCTTCTGGCAATAATTCAAAACCTAACAGTTCAGCACTCAAATAATCTGCCAGACCACCTTCAAAAAGCCATTCAAATTCTCGCTGATCTTCATGCGGATGGGTTTCATCGGTAAAAAACACCCGCAAACCCGGACATAAAACGGCCTTCGCTTTGAGTAAATGTTTTAACCGAGTAACGGAGAACTTTGCCGAATCAAAATATTGACCATCCGGCTGAAAATTAATTAACGTACCGGTATTTCTTTTACCAACAGTATCGACCACGGCCAGTTCTTTAGTCCGAACACCACCGGCAAAGGCCATATGATGCACCTCGCCATCACGTTTAATGAATATCTCCAGGTTTTTAGACAGGGCATTAACCACCGACACGCCAACCCCATGCAAGCCACCAGAAAACTTATAATTATCAGAATTAAACTTTGCTCCAGAATGTAATTTGGTCAAAATTAATTCAACCCCGGGTACTTTTTCCTTCGGGTGGATATCAACCGGCATACCTCGGCCATTATCAGCCACGGACATGCTACCATCCTTCCGAAGTATCACTTTGATTTCGTCCGCATGGCCTTCCAGCGCCTCATCAACACTGTTATCAATGACCTCTTGTGCCAGATGATTAGGTCGCGAAGTTTCGGTATACATACCAGGTCGTTTCCTGACAGGATCAAGACCTTCCAGAACTTCGATTGAATCTGCTTTATAACTCTTACTTGACATAATCTATATTATTTACCTGATGACCATCAGCGACAACATTTAGCAATGAGCGAGCAAAATGACAACATCCATAAATGGCAACACTGATAGCAAAACGTCTTAGCAGGTAGTAGATAGCAGAAGGTAACAAAATAATTTTTAACCAGACTAAGAGAGCATGTATTGATTGAGAAACTATAAAAACCACCGTTAGAACACATAAGACAGCACGGGATTTTAATACGCCTGGCAAGATATGCTTTTTTCATCCAGATGCGGCTTCCAGAGTGAACTGAAGTATAACCAGAATTGGGGCAAAATTCCCCACAATCTCTAATCAACCACAGGCACTTTATTAAACGCAGAATTAGCTATTTGGACCTAATTCCAACTTGTCGAGACTGAGCCCATTGGCATAACAAAAAGTTAATAGCTCACCAAAAAAACGATTTATTTGGGATTTTTCATCAGGCTGGTACATCTCGGCATTAGGCGTCGAGTAACGAAATTTCAAATGCCTATGCCGCTCAAAACTGACCACCTCGGCAGATTTAATATCGTGGTAAACCCGCACTTCCAGGCCAGGCCATTTAACCCAGGGTTTATCCTGTTCGTTAACGACTTTAACCGCGAGCATCGTAGTATATCGGCAACGTTCAACCACTTTAATCGTCACAATCGCATCAGGAGTAGCATCAGGAGCTGAATTACCTGCACCGCCATTAACACTCATTGACTCATCATACCCACAGTAGTCCGTATCAAGGGCAGCCAAAGAACCTTCTGCTGAAGGTTCGAACGACTTTTCATGCAATGCAGAATCCACACCGAATACCAGTGAATCTTTCTTTTTCATTTGCGGAAATAAGCGTAATAGACGAATATAATTCGCATCACACTCAGCCATTTCGGCCACCAGATCAGGTACATAGCGGCGTTTTCTTTGCTTCATAAAAACAGATCTCTATTAGTCCGCGAAAGCCTACCATATTCAAATTGATGCACCAGTCAGAATCACCTGGGCAAGCCACCAAAACACATTCTCTAACCAAAACACCAAACAAAACACCAAACAAAAAAAGTATAGCTTCAAATTAACCTTCAGGATGCCCGACCGACACCCTGCGAAAAACAATGCTAATGCTTACCCGCCTGGACGAGCGTCTAATTTATCGGTGTGACCGCCAACGCCATTATCTATCACCGCCAATACCTGCTTAAGCGCGCCGCGATTATTTGCCATGACAGCGACCGCGGCTATTGACATGGACCGCCGGCGATCAATGTTATCGCTCAAATCACGCCACAGCTCAGCGAGATGATCCGCATCCTGAACCAGCAACATAGCACCAGCCTCAACAAAATGCTGCGCAATATCATCGATATTTCGTCTATATTTGCCCATCAACATAGGAATACCCAAAGAAGCCGGCTCCATCGGGTTATGACCACCTCGATCTACCAGACTGCCAGCAACCAAAGCAATTTCAGCAATGCTATAAAAATATAACAGTTGGCCCATCACGTCCAATAGATAAACGTCGATATCGGGCGGACATCGCGTAATCTTTTGCTGCAGTGCCTCACTATGGCGCAACACTTTCAATCCGCGGGAACAACAAAGAGCATACACCTCATCCGCCCGATGCGGATGACGGGGCGCTATTATAAGTAGATCCTTGGCCCTGGTTACCGGTCCCGATTCAACCTGTAATTCAGCAAGTACTGACTGATAAGCCTGTAATATTAATTGTTCTTCGCCCGCATGGGTGCTGGCCGCCAGAAAAACTGACCTGGCGTCGAAGCACCGCCCAAGCGCCTCACGTCGAACCTTAATGTCGGCCGGCTGGATCGCATCAAACTTTATACTGCCTGTTACCTCAAGCCGAGATTGCGCCACACCTAGCCCCAAAAACCGACTTTCATGGGCCCTGGTTTGAACACAAAGCCGGTCAAAACTGTTTAGCATCGGCCGGCTTAGGCCGGCTATACGTCGGTAGCCTCGCGCCGATTTTTCTGACAACCGGCCATTCACCAGATAACAGGGGATATTGTTTTTATTCAGGTAATGAACCGTATTCGGCCAAAGCTCGGTATCAACCACAACATAACCTTTAGGCCTGACACGAGCAATGAAACGCTGTAATACACCCGGCAAATCATACGGCGCGTAAAAATGCACCACCTGACTGCCCAGTAAAGCCTGCACTCTTTCCCGACCAGTAGCAGTCATCGTGGTAACAACAATCGGGTGACCTAAAGCCAAAAGTTTTTTGATCAACGGGACTGCCGCTATTGTTTCACCTGCAGACACCGAATGAATCCAGATTGGCCGTTCGGCTTGATTAGGTATATAGCCAAATCGCTGGCTAAGATTGTGTCGATAAGCCGGCTCCTTAACTGAACGCCAGATTAAACGGCATATCACTATCGGTATAATACAATAGTAGGCAAGACTGTAGACAAGCCTCAAAATCATCAAATCCCTTCTTTACTGGCGTGAAAAATTCGCCACAAAGCTTATAGTGATCCGCACCGGCGATACAGCATTGGTTACGCTTTCAGCCCTCTGAACCTTACTTTTCAGCCCCCGCTATTTCAACAGGACTTCATAGCGCAGAAAATAATTGCCGCAAACGACGGACTAGCAACAAAACCCAAAGTAAAACAAAGCTGACAAAGATCAATCATAGGTTTTCCAGGCAGCACCATAAACTTCAATTTTGATATACAATTGGCGCCCTGAACTTCTTTCTCAGTCTCATAAAATTTAATCTCGTGTCAAACAAAAATGCGTAACTACAATACTCAAATTGCCATCCTTGGCGGCGGCATCAGCGGCCTTTGGCTACTTAATCTACTCCGAAAAAAAGGCTATGCCGCCTGGCTATTTGAACAAAATAGCCTGGGTTGCCAACAAACACTCAGCGCCCAGGGCATGATACACGGTGGTTTAAAATATGCGTTAGGCGGCTTTACCACCCCATCATCTGAATCTATCGCCAACATGCCTAAAGTATGGCAATCTTGCCTTGACGCCACTGGACCAGTAGATTTATCCGGCCTGACTACCTTGTCGAGACACTATTATTTATTTTCTGATGCTGCACTCAGCGCCAGGGTCACGGCTTTTTTTGCCAGTAAAACACTACAGGCACGAATTACAACTTTACCTAAATCGGCATACCCAGCAGTATTCCGTAATCGCCGCTTCAAAGGCTCACTGTATCAGTTGCAGGATATGGTGCTGGATACCCCATCATTACTCAAACGCCTCAGCCAGGGACTGGAACAATATATATTCCAGGGTAATGCAGAAGTAAAAACCAGCGATGGAAAAATCACCTGCCTGGCATTTCCCGGCGGACAGAATGTTATTGCTGACAAGTATATTTTTGCTGCCGGCGCAGGCAACAAAGCGCTACTTAAGAACACCCCATTACAAGACATTAAAATGCAACTTAGGCCACTCCACCAGGTAATATTAAAAGGCAACTTACCGCAGATTTTTGCGCATGCAGTTAGCATGAAAGCCGCCAGCAAACCCAGACTAACCATCACCTCTCATCCACATTCAAGTGCCGAAACAGTGTGGTATCTTGGCGGCAATCTGGCAGAACAAGGCGTGAACCTAACCAGCCAGGAAGTGATTAACCTGGCCCAAAAAGAAGTTCGCAGCCTGCTGCCCTGGATCAATATAGAAAGTGCCAGCTGGTCCAGCTTTACCATTAATCGTGCAGAACCCGCACAAAAAAACTCTGCCCGACCGGACCAGCCGTATGTAGCTGCAAAGGACAATGCTATGGTCTGCTGGCCAACCAAACTCACCCTAGCACCATTGTTAGGAGAGACAGTTTTACGCCAGCTGAACCTACAACCAGCACAGAACAACGGCGATTTCCCGCAACTACCAACAGCCACAGTTGCACAACCCCCCTGGGAGTTAAAGTTTGATTGAAGTTAGGCATCACCGCAAGCTCGGTAGTACCGGGCTGACCATTTCACCGATAGGACTTGGCACGGTAAAGTTCGGCAGAGATACCGGCCTTAAATACCCCAACACTTTCAGGATTCCCGATGCGAAATCACTGCTCGCGCTGTTAACCCAGGCGGCCGAACTGGGTATCAACTTTATTGACACTGCACCGGCTTACGGAAGCAGCGAAAAAACCCTTGGTAAACTTCTCAAACAAATCAACTCACCCTGGCATATTTGCACCAAAGTTGGCGAATACCATATCAACGGCCAGTCACACTATGACTTTTCAACAAAGGCGACAGAAACAAGTATAGAAAATAGCCTTAGAAACCTCAACACAGACGCACTGGAACTAGTACTAGTACATTCCGACGGCAACGACAAAAACATCATAGAGCAATCAGATGTTTTTGAAACACTATTAAAACTCAAAGATAAAGGCCTCATCAAACATCTCGGCATGTCCACCAAAACCGTAGCCGGCGGCACTATGGCACTACAATTTGTCGAGGTCTTAATGATATCTCTAAACGAATCCGACCTAAGCCAGGCCACACTGATAGCGCTTGCAAAACAACATAACAAAGGCGTACTAATAAAAAAATCCCTGCAGAGCGGCAATACCCTTAAGCCATCAAAAGCCATTAATTTTGCGGCCAACTACCCAGGTGTAACCAGCGTTATTCTTGGTACAATTAACAAACACCATTTACAATCTAATATTGACAATCTACAACTACGTACTTAAGCACTAACTTTACAACGCTTTAATTTTTTGCGCCAGCCCTGTCGTCGACAAATCATCAACCATCTTTAGCACCTTAACCATACCGTTGTACTGCTTGACAATCTCGGCCCCTACCACCCCCTCAATGGTATAGTCACCACCCTTAACCAACACATCGGGCCGGACTTTTGACAACAACGGCTCCGGCGTTTCGGTAGAAAAACATACCACCCAATCCACCGCGGACAATCCCGCCAACATTGACATCCTACGATCCACAGTGTTAATCGGCCGACCTTCGCCTTTCAATTTGAAAACAGACTCATCACTATTAATTGCCACAATCAGCCTATGTCCAAGCGCTTTGGCTTCGGCAAGGTATTCCACGTGACCAGCATGTAAAATATCAAAACAACCATTAGTAAAAACAATCTTCTCACCCTGCGCTCTTGCCTCATCAACCGCGATCACCAATTGCTCTTCAGACATAACCCCGTTACCAAAGATATTTTTCCGCCCAGGGTTTTGGCCTGACATCATAGCGGTTTCTTTTTCCACTTCTAATCTAAGCTCTGGCCCACTGACGGTTGCAGTACCTACTCGGCCGACCACAATACCCGCAGCAATATTTGCCAACCCCACCGAATCTACCAGTGTCTGGCCCGCAGCCAAAGCCGCAGCAACTACAGCGATTACTGTATCACCGGCACCACTAACATCATAAACTTCGCTATTCCATGCCGGCAAATGAAGTTCCTGTTGATTTTTTTCGATCAACGTCAAACCTTCTGAACCCCGCGTAACTAATAAGGCGTTTAAACCCAAATGCTGAATAAGCAATTGGCATTTTTTTATGAACTCAGCTTCAGAGGTCCATCCACCGATAGCTGCTCGGCACTCTTTTTCATTGGGCTTGATAATGGTCGCACCGCGATATAAATCAAAATCTTTAAATTTCGGATCAACCAGGACGGCCACCTGTTGCTTGACCGCCGCTTGAATTAAGCCTTGAGGATCTGATATTGCACCCTTGTCATAGTCTGATAATACCAGCGCATCAGCATCTGTCAGCGCTTCATCCAATTGCGGCTGAAAACAGTCCGGCGCAACCGCAACGGCACGTTCAAAGTCGGCACGAACAAGCTGTTGATTCTGGCTTAAAATACGTAATTTTGTGGTGGTTGCATACTCATCAAGGGTAATCAGCCAATCTTTGATACCCAAGCTTTCCAGCTTTGCCTTAATGATATTTCCAGATTCATCTTCGCCAACAGCAGCAATAAGTCCCGCGTTCGCTCCCAGCGCTGAAATATTTAACGCCACATTAGCCGCCCCACCGAGGCGATCTTCGATTTCTACAACATCCACAACCGGAATCGGCGCTTCTGGCGATATGCGGTCTGTAGTGCCATGCCAATAGCGATCAAGTATTGCATCTCCCAAGACAAGTACCTTTGCTGCATCAAACCTAGGTAGATTCATGTATTACACCGCGAATGATAATTAAAAGCCGAAGCCATATGATAACACAGCGATACAGCACCTTACGCCAAACTCGGAAAGACCCATCTACTGCTAGAGATTTTTGACAACAAGATCGCCGATAAAAACCCATTTACGTTTGGTCCAATCCGCTATAACGGTTAAACTTAAACATTAGGTCTATCTGATCCGTCGTGAAACAAACTAGCCAACTATTTCAATTACAGTTTCTACATCCGAAATACTGGATCTTATGGATTTGTTATGGCGGCCTACTGCTCATCACGCTCTGTCCGCATTGGCTACAAATTAAATTTGGCTCCTGCCTCGGCTGGATCGGCTACCATCTATTGAGCCATCGGCGGCATATTGTTGAAATTAACCTGCGGTTATGTTTTCCCTCGTTGTCTAACCTTGAACAACGACTTTTAGTCTCACGAACCTTCAGGTCAAGTGGTATCGGTTTGATTGAGACCGCCAGCGCCTGGATCCACGGACCTAAAAAATTCCAGCATAGAACAAACTTCACTGGACTGGAGCATTTAGAAACCGCGCTATCACAAGGCAAAGGGGTTTTACTGGTAGGTATGCACTTTTCCACTCTGGACTTATGTGGCGCGCTGCTTTCAAGCCATATTGGCTTTGATGTCATGTACCGCCGCAACAAAAATAAATTGTTAGAATTAATTATGACCCGTGGCAGAGAAAGAAACCATCCCGCCGCCATTGAACGAGACGATATACGCCAGGTGCTAAAAAGCTTAAAGCGTGGCCATGCAGTCTGGTACGGCCCGGATCAGGACTACGGCGCTCGGCAATCAATATTTGTGCCCTTTTTTGGCGTCAATACTGCAACCATCACAGCCACCGCAAGGCTGGCACGAATTAGCGGCTCAGCGGTAATATTGTTTAGTCACTACAGAACCAAAGACGACGCACGCTATATTATTGAACTCTCCAAGCCGCTGGAAAATTTCCCCAGTGGTGTCGATGCTGATGACGCAAGCCTGATTAACCAATATATTGAACAGGCAATCAACAAAGCGCCTGATCAATACTGGTGGGTTCATCGGCGCTTTAAAACTCGCCCGCTGAATGAACCCAGGCCATATTAGTGGCTACTATATAAGCCCGCAAAATAAGCCAGCAAATTAACCGCTGCGGTTAAACTTCCGCGACCTGAAGCCGCTCTTAGGTGCAATATTATTAATCTGGCCCAGCCAATTCAGCCAAACCCGGCAGACGCCATATCTGGTGCTCAAACCGAGCATAAGAATATTCCATGTGCATACGCTCATAACCCGCCATAGCCATCTGTTGCCGTTCTGCCTGGCTCAAATTAAACATTTGCATAATTTTCTCCGCCAGGTCTGCCACATTACCACTGCGAAACAACATACCGGTCGCACCGACCACAGATTTCGGGCCCCGAGCATCAGAACAAATAATGGCAACTTTACCCAGCATTGCCTCAAGCAACACCAACCCAAAGGCCTCTTCTTCTCCCGATGATAAAATCAACGTATCAAATGCCTTAACCGTTAGCATCGCATCTGGCTGGTACCCAGAAAAAACAACCTGCTGGGTCAACCCTAAGCGCTGCACGGTCGCTTTTAATTCAGCTTCTGCGGGGCCATCACCGATCACCACAAGTTTTGGCAGATGACCCTTACATTGTTTACAAAACAGGGCAAAAGCTGCAAATAACAAAGCATGGTTTTTTTTCTCAACTAAGCGACCAATAATACCGAAAACAAATTCATCGGTTGGTATCCCAAGCTGCTGTCGAGCCTCATTCCTTGCATACAAACGCCCTTCCTGGGAAGTATCAATAGCATTTGGCAGGGCGAACAATCTATTTTCTAACTCCAGGCTCGGGCAGTAGTCGGCAATATTTTGTCTGACCGAACTTGAAACACCAACCACAACAAAAGACCTGCGCCAAAAAGTAACGAAAAGTCTTCTTGTAATACGCCTGAAAACGTTATGTTCATGCGCCACCGCAATCATTAACGGCGTGTAAAAATAACTCATCATACCAATGAGATAAATCGCTTTATAACGATGACCGACCACCACATCAAAACGTCGTTGTCGACACAATCTGACCAGCTGCAATATCGATGACAGTTTAATTCCCCGCAACGCCAGCTTCTGCTGTTCAAAAAAAATCACCTCGTCACAGCCGATCACTTCAGCAAGACCCGCCTCAGGCGTGCCCTTCAGAAAAACAGTCGTTACTTGATGACCACCAAAGGCCGACGCATATTGACGACAAATACTTTTAAACGGACCTTTGGTATCATGACAGAGCTGCAATATTTGCAATCGTTTCAATGCAGGCCTCGTTTCGTTACCAGCAAGTTTTCTAGAAACAGGTATTCCAGATTGGAACCAAAAAACATATTCAGGGCATCATACGGCGTGCAGATGATGGGTTCACCGCGCCGGTTAAGCGAAGTATTTAAAACCGCAGCGTTTCCTGTAAGTTTCTCCATCGCCATAAGCAATGCATAAAATCGACTATTTACACTTTCATTCACTAGATGGACGCAGGCCTCACCCACACGGTTAACCGCCTCAGGAATACGTTTGCGCCACTCAGCCGAAATCGTACAGGATACATTCATAAACTCAGGCAAATATTGTTCCTCGATAACCTCCGGCACAATCTGCGCAACCACAGAAGGGGAAAAAGAACGCCAGGGTTCACGAAATTTTATCTGGTCATTAATTTTATCGCTAATACCCGGCTCATTCGGACAACCCAATATGCTCCTCGCACCTAAGGCTCTTGGACCAAACTCCATACGCCCCTGAAACCAGGCCACAGGTTCGCCAGCAACAATTAATTCAGCTGCGGCCGAAGGGACATCAGTCAAGGTCTTAAAAATGGGTTTCTCGCTATGCTGCTCGCAAGCCTGAATACATTCTTCTAGCGTATAATCAGGCCCCAGATAAACAGATTGCATAGGTTTCGGCCTGACCTTGCGTAACCAGCAAGCATAGGCGCCAGCACCTAATGCCGCACCAGCATCGCCGGCTGCCGGTTGCGCGAATAGTGCGCTAACCTTTGGCAAAGCGAGTAAACGCCGATTAAGCTTAGCATTATGTGCACAGCTGCCTGCCAGAACTAACTGCCCGGTATCCTCAAGAACATCATCCAAATAGCACTCTAACATCTGCACAGTGAGGTCTTCCAACAGCTGTTGTGTACCCGCAGCATAATGCACATATGGGTCGTCAGTAATCATCCCGCTTCTTCTCGGGCCTAATTTAGCGATAAGTTCTCGGCTAAAATGATAACCTCGCCGACCTTCTTTAACGCGCCTTAAACCAGTCGTGTTGACTAGATTATTATTCACTAACAATGTTTTGCCGTCGAAACTTGCCAGATCTGACAGGTCATAGCGATAGGGGTCACCATAACTCGCACTAGCCATTACCTTATGTGCTGCATCCAAACCCAGATATTCTGTCATCGAGGCATATAACAAGCCAAGCGAATCGGGACTATAAAACTCTTTGCGTTTGGTGATCTCACCAGCCTCACCATAACCTAGTAATGTTGAAGCATATTCACCAACACCATCGAGACTCAGAATTGCCGTTTTACCTTCAAATCCACTCAAATGATAGGCACTGCTGGCATGCGCAAGTTGATGTTCCACAGGCGCAATTGCAACGCTTTTCCAGTCAATACCCATTTGATTTAATAGCTGGCGAACCTGACCCAGGCTCTCTCGGTAATGACGATTACCATTAAAAATCGCATCCAGTGCGACATCCGGCGCATACCAATGACGCCGAGCAAAATGCCAACGCGCTGGCGACATTAAACTAATTTTCGCAAATGGAAAAGCCACAACATCGATTTTGTTAGCGCGAATACCAGCCTGCTTTAAACAAAAACGCGCCGCCAACAAAGGCATTTTGTTTTTTGCGTGTTTTTCTCGAATAAATCGTTCTTCTTCAGCGGCAGCAACTAGCTCGCCGTCGACATAAATAGCAGCGGCTGCTTCAGCAGATAAAAAACCGGATAGGCCAAGTACAATTAATGCCACTGCAAGTTATTCCAACAGTTTCGTCGATGGCCTATTTTAACGAATAAGGTATCATCAAATAAAGGGCTAAAAGCACAAACAATAAACCTTGTCTGGCGACCGGCTTAATTTAAACCACCAGGCCGAAACTACGAAGACAATTTAGATAACAGACCCTTAAACTGCGATTCAAGTTCGGGCTGGTCTTCCCAGTTTTTCATAAATCGAGTGAGATCGCTGTTAAAGGCCTTATCAAAACTATCTTTGTCCTGAATTTCTCGCATCGCATCAAGATCAATAATCACCGGCCCATCTTCAGCCATCAAAAAATTGGTCGCCTTTAAGTCGCCGTGGGAAATCCTGCTAGCTGACAGGTTTCTCAACAATTGCGCCAGCGCTTCCAGTTCACCGTCAGGTTTCTTCAAACCACGGAATAGCGCTAACGCATCCGGCCCTTTTATATATTCAGTGATAAAATAGGCTTTATTGCGTAATGGCCCAAGACGATGTTCAAGCATAGCCACCGGCTTCAACGAAGGGATACCTAAAAATTCCAGATTGAATGCATTAAACCACGATTTCCAGGCACGACTCTTTTGAAAAGCCCGCGTCACAGCATGTAATTTATTTTTAATATTATAGCGTTTAATCACCAGTGAACGGTTTGCAAGCTCTACCAACGCAACCGTTGCGCTATTGCCATCTTTAAGAATTTCTCCAGCGCTGATAAATTTATCAGGATCAGCCAACAAATTAGCCATTTCCTCATTAAATTCTGATCTTTCACAGACCATAAACTGGCTAAAACTGGTTTCACAGGTAAATCGGGTACAATCCCGAAAGGCTTTGTTTAAGTAGGCCTTTTTCCTTATTTGCCGACTGCTATTGATTTTGCCATGCAAATCAATAACTCGATCTGGATCAGCCGCCCAACCTCTGACGGCCTCATAGGCCGGAAATACAACCTGAACAAATTCGTCATATTTTGAGAAATATTGCGCGAAAAACCAACTCAGATTCTCCAGGCTTTCCGGCTCTGCTAACGAAGAATCAGTTTTCCGAACTACACCACCACCATCAATGGTATATATTCGCCCCTGGCTCATCAAAAAATTTCCTAGATGAATATCCGACTGGACGATACCCTGATTGTGCAATTTGGCTATAGTGATCATCGCTCGAGCTAGCACATCGACCCGCTCATCGTCTTCAACGGCACTATCCCAACGATCCTGCAAGCAGACCGATTGCTCCAGATACTCAAACGCTAAAATCTGGCCGAAACCATCCATAAGTTCGCCCTGCCATAACAGCGCTGGCGTTCGGATACCGGCACTGATAATAAACTTTACCCCCGCGCGCTCTTTTGCAGCGTATCGATTGGCGGACCTGCCAATAAATGTTTTCACTAATATATGCTGATTATTACAGCGGGCTAAAGCAACCACCCGCTTGCCGGGTAACAGCCGCAGCAACTTAATAAAGTGAACCTCAACAATTTGCCCATCGCCGCGTTTTATTCTCAAGTCAAACGGAAGCTGGATATCTCGATGAGCTTTAACAAGCATTTCAGAACTAATAATACTCATGAATTCCTTATCTTTCTTACTACGGCCGAACAAACACTCTGGATTTTTACCTATTTTTGCCGTCCCTTTTAGTTCGACTGCTAAAAAACCGGATAATTCGCCGGACTTCCCTTTTATCCTGCATAGACAACGTCTCTATCTGTTTATACAACAAATAAAACTTTAACCTTTCAGTACGAGACAACACCTGTCGGCCCATCTTGTCAAGCAGGGCTAAATCCCTGACAATCCCCCGCCGATTGCCTTTTAAATAAATTTGCCGCCCAGCGGGACAATCGATAACAAAAACTTCCGGTAAATCACCTACACTGACTAACAGATTACGCCATTCCAGGTCGTTATGAATAAACCCTAAAGCATGGATTTGCCGCACCAGACCCGCTAACCGAAAGCTAACTTTTGCTCGCCATAAACGATTGTTAAACTTGACCTTACAGCCTTGGTATATATGTTGCAAATCGTGAGCCTGCGCCACCTCTTGCAAAATAATAATTCCCCAATAGGCACCGAAATATCGATTCCCTTCGCCATAAGCCACACAGCGCGGTGTAGAAATATTATTTCGCTGAAACCAGCGGGCATTATGCCATTCTCTGGTCACTCTGGAGCGGCCCAAAAATCGACGTAGATACTTACCAGGCCTAAAATAATGTTTTAGATAATAATATCGATGGCCAACTTTAACTCTACGCATAGCGTTGGTGTTTGAGGTGTCGATCAAGTCACCTTGCAAGCCGAGTGCAACCTCTGGGCCGGAAAAAGCCGCCAACTCTTCGTCGTTCAAATCAGCATGAGTTACCCACACCACCTCTATGTACTTCGCTTCATGTGACGCTTCATCTGACGGCTCATCTGACGGCTCATCTGACATAGCAGTTCCGATTCAATACCCTTATCCCGCCGGTATAGCTTGCCCGCGCGCTGCAACACCGAACGCCAGATCTTTCGATCCTCTACCATTGTACGTCGCAAAGGCTTAGCCGAATACAACCGCATAAAGCGAAATATATCATTCCTGGTGATATCCGCATCAATACTGGAAAACAATAGCCCGGCTAAATCTTTAACGCGCCAACGTGCTGGCGTCCTGGCCCGCAATTGAGCGCGATGCAAATCAATCAAAAATATTTTTATTTCACTCGCCGTCTCTGCAGCTGTTTGTTGCAACAGAAAATGGCAAATATAAAAATCGCGATGGTTCATACCACTACCATGCATGGTCCGCGCTACATTAGCAATTTGATCCACCAGCAACCTGCGTAGATTCAAATCAATCGCATTTTGGTCAGCTAATTCCTCAAGGCTCTGGGTGTTTTCAAGTGCTCGGGTAATTAAACATGAGCGGATTGTTGCCGGATTCCGACCCTGGCTTACAAATCCCACTGGCGACAACGTATCAATGCCCAGCTCACTTAAATGACTGGCCGCATGCCATTCATTACTGGCACCCAGAACAGGCAAACGCAATTGCAGCAAATTTTTAAAGATTTCTCGCCAACCTGCACCAAAATGAAGTTTTACAAAATAGCGTTTTTGGTTTACTTCAAAACGTAAGGTACGCCGTGCTTCGAGCTCACGAAATACTTCACCCTTAATCCGGCAGGCATCGGCAAACAAATGATCACGCCTGAGTAGAGGAGATAGCTCTTTATTTAGATAGGGGTTATCCGAGGGCATTTTCAATCACATCTACCGCTCGATCAGGCATACTATATATATCTGCATTTCTGCCAAATTTAATGCCATTTAACTGCCACTTTTCTCTTTCGTCAGAGAGCAACATAGCAAGCAACAACTGATCAAAATTTGTCTGCCTATATGGAGAGCGCACCAGTTCACCTGCACAGGCATCTTCAATATAATGCGCATAACCACAAATATCTGTCGCCAATACCGGCAACCCAGCCACCATAGCTTCCAATAAGACGGTACCAGTATTTTCAATATAGGCTGGATGAACTAATAAATCAGCGGCTAAGAGAAACCGCGGAATATCGTCTCTGCCATTCAATATAATGACTTTATCGCCAATATCAAACCGTTTGGCCATGCGTAAAAATGCATTCGGATTATCCTGGCCAACGGCAATAAGCCTGGTTTTCATTTTCACGTCGGCAGGCAAATTGCGCATGCCAAGCAATATTCTATCCAGTCCTTTGGTGATAAACCCAGAACCAATCATCAACAACAAAAACTCATCTTCACCGATGCCAAACTCGCTACGCAAATCATTAGGCAGTTGCTGGTTTACTTCTGGCGCAATCCTATCCCTTGAGATACCCGGTGGTAAGAGATGCAACCGCTCAATATCAGTGCCATAGTATTTTTGAAAAATTGGCCGTTGCAACTCCGATATCATCAATATTTCGGTGCCAGAGTCTTTATCAAAAACCGCTTTTTCAAATTTGGAAAAGTGTTTATATCGAGGTATCACTCGATAAAGATGGCCCCGTTGCGTTTGGGCTTTTTCTTCGTAACAGGAATCCGCCGCATAATAAATATCCAGCCCGGGCATTTTATTGAATCCAATAACGCCCTTCACAGTATTTTTAGCAAGGTGGTTTTCAACCCAGAGCGCATAAAGCTCATATTTTTTATGATTAGTCATGGCGCTAACGGGCACAATAATCACATCAAAGCCATCGGGCACTGCTCCTTGCCAGGAAAGCACATAAACACGAATTTGATAGCCTCTATCTCGGCACTTAGATGCCACTCGAATAAAATCTCGTTGCAGGCCACCAAACGGGAAGTACTTAAACAGACAAAATGCCAACTCGCCCCTGATGGCCTTATCATCGCCATGCATTTGGCCGATAGAATCAATAATGCCAGCAGCCACTTCTGGCAATGAATAAATATTTGCGGTTGCGGAAAACCGTTTGCCATTATCACGCCACTGTTGACGTTTCTCTGTTTGAATCAATTTTAGCAATTGCAGATTCAGATTCTGTTGTCGAAAAGGACTTGGTACCAGCTCCCCCACATCGGCTTCTTCAACGTAATGACCATAACCACAAATATCTGTAGCCAATACCGGTAAGCCTGCAACTATTGCTTCTAACAACACCATACCCGCATTTTCATCTAAAGCCGGGTGCAGCAACAAATCGCCAGCTAACATCAACTCGCTAACATCATCACGCCCAGACAGGAACACCACCCTGTTTTTAATACCCAATAGAAATGCCAGACGCCTAAACGGTCCTTCTGAATCTTCCCCAATGATATAAAAACGGACCTTCGCTCTGGTTGCGGCGGGCAATGATCTAATGGCCCAAAGCGCCCGTTTAAGGCCTTTTTTGATAAACCCTGAACCAACACTTAATATCAGGTATTCATCATCGGTTATGCCTAATTCATGGCGCTTTTGCTGGCGAATTATTTCAGCATCATCTGGCGCGACCCTGTCACGGGAAATCCCCGGCGGCAAAAAATGCATTCTGGCTTCTGGAGTATCATAATATTTTTTGAAATAGGGCTTTTGCGTCTCGGAAATCATCATAATCAGCGTTTTACTCTCTCTACCAAATACCGCCCGTTCGTATTCAGCAAAATGCCGGTAACGCGGTGTTTGTCGATAAATCCAATTGCGTTGAGAGCGTGCTTTTTCCTCGTAACAGGAATCCGCCGCAAAATAAATATCCAGGCCTGGCATCTTATTAATACCAACAACATAATCGACGGGTGCGCTTTGAAGTGAATGCTCGACCCATGCGGTATAACGTTTATAGCGGGTATGATTAGTTATCGCCTGGACTGGCACAACAACCACTTCAAAACCATCCGGTATCGTACCTGTCCAGCTCAGAGTAAAAACCCGTATTGAATGGCCCCGGCTTTGACAGTTCAGTGCAATACGCAGGAAATCACGCTGTAAACCACCAAAAGGGAAATACTTGTATAAACAAAAGGCTAGTTTCACAATTAGGTGCTCGGCTCCGGCATGAGTGACAAAAGTTGATTAAATACCCTGGCTGCCGTGACATCTGTATAACAAGGCGGATAAATTCTATTGTTGTCCGGCGGATTAGTATACTGACAGTGTCTTTTAAGGCAGGGGATACAGGCCAAATTGTCACCTGCTAACAACTGTTGTCTACCCCCATAAGGCCCTGTAAGCGCGGTATTAGTCGACCCATAAATGCCCACCAGAGGCACATCGAGTGCCACTGCCAGATGCCCAAGGCCAGTATCAACACTCACGACACCCGCACATTGCCGCAGCCGCCGCATCAACCCTGCGATGCCTTCCCGTGGCAAAACTTTCGCCTGTTCAAAGTCTGCACAAAGTGCCGTAGCCCGATCACGCTCCTGGTCATTACCATGAGGCAATTGCACCGTATAACCCGCTGTTGTGGCCAGTTCTATTAATTCATGCCATCGAACTTCCGGCCAGTGTTTAGAGGCCCAGGTGGTACCGTGAAAAAACAACAATTCTGGTCGACCAGGATTAGCGCCTGTTACCACTACTGGCAACTGTTCAACCAAAGGTCTTTTGCCAAGCCCATAATCTAACGGCAAACTGGAGATTGAATAATCAAAAATCAAAGCGAATAATCGCCGTGTCCGCTCTACAGCGTGCGCTGATTTTGCCACCTTAAAAGTTTTACTATAAAACAGCCTTGATAAAGGCTCTCGCGAAGAACTGCCATCTAAACCATAGACACTGGCCGAGGCCAATTTCGAAACCAGCGCACTTTTATACAAACCCTGCGCATCAACTACCAGGTCATATTGGTTCGAACGCAACCGCTGCCGCAGCTTGATAATTTCACCCCGACATCGAACCCATGAATTTCGCCAGCGCCGAATTGCTACCTGGATGACCTCATTAACCGCTGGGTGGGCCTCAGCAATATCCACTAGCCCCTCTTCCACGGCCCAGTCAATCTGAACCTCTGGACAGGCAGATTGCAAATCAGTCAGCGCTGCTAAAGTGTGTACTACATCTCCCAACGAGGATAGTTTGACCAGCAAAACTTTCAAATGGCCACACCAGCGGTCACGATATATGGCCATGTTTTTCAATGACGGGAATTAGCCGGTCAGGCATAAGGTCTTGCAAGCAAGCCTTATGCTTTAGTGGGCACTGACGCTTGAAGCAAGGACTACAGTCAAGATCAAGGGAAAATATATCCAGCTTTTCCGTTAGTGGCGGAGTGAATGCGGCTGACGTTGAACCATATATCACCGTTGTAGCGCAACCCACTGCCGCCGCAATATGCATCAAGCCGGAATCATTTGAAACCACTAATTGGCATACACTGAGCAAGTCAATGACATCTAATAAACTGGTCTGCGCGGTAAAATCAACACAACGCGGGTGGCTAGCAAGCTTCAGCAAAGACTTAATCTGTTGTGCCGTTTTTTGATCATTCGGTCCGCCGAAGATCCAGACCTGCATACCTCGCTCAATCGCTAGATCAGCGAGGCGAGCATAATGCGCCTCTGGCCATTTTTTTGCATCGCCGAATTCTGCGCCTGGGCAAATTGCTAACACCGGCATTGCCTGTTTCAGGTTGAATTTTTCTAACAGTTTTTGCAAATTATTCTGATTAACAGTTAACTGAGGATAGGGCGCTGGCACAGGCGTCTCGCCAATATCTGTACCAAGCGCTACAAACCGATCTATCATCCGCGGCATCTGGCGCTTGTTTAGCATACGCATATCATTCAGCAAAAAATAACGGAACTCGCCGCGGAAACCTGTTCGTAACGGAATATTAGCGAACATAGGCACCAACGCTGATTTTAACGAGTTGGGCAAAATAATGGCCTGTTGATAAGCATTTGGCTTGAGTCCCTCGGCAAATGATTTACGCTTACCAAGCTTAAGTTCGCCATGACCAAAGTCAAACCGAATGCCGCGATTAATCTCAGGCATACGTTGTACCAAAGACAAGGTCGCAGCGGGTGCCAGCACATCAATCGTCCGGTCAGGGTACCTGGCGCGCAACTGTATATACAGGCTCTGCGCCATGACCATATCCCCCACCCAGGAGGGGCTTACGATTAGAATTCCATCTTGCATTTTATTTTAACCGCAGAGTATTCTGTATATATGTTACACCTGCATTAATCGCATCAAGGCTTTAGCCGTACTATTTTTAGGCCGGCCAGCAAAACCTGAACTACCAGACTACAGGCGTTGACCAGTCAGGGTATTCTGTACGCTTATGCATAACTTGATCAAAATACATTGTTTGTAATTTTTTAGTGATAGGGCCCATCGCCCCGGTACCGATTTTTCGCCCGTCTAGTTCCCGAATGGGTAAAACTTCCGCCGCAGTACCGGTGAAAAAAGCTTCATCAGCTACATAAACTTCGTCGCGAGTAATACGCCGCTCGACCAGTTCAAGACCTAACTCGTTGGCGAAACTAAAAATTGTTGCCCGAGTAATGCCTTCAAGACAGGAAGTCAATTCTGGTGTAACCAGCTTGCCATTTTTAACCAGAAAAATATTTTCGCCGCTACCTTCAGCAACATAACCTTCATTATCCAGTAACAAGGCTTCTTCACAGCCACTTTCTAACGCTTCTCTTAAGGCCATCATCGAGTTGATATAGTTGCCGTTTGCCTTAGCCTTGCACATGGTGATATTGACATGATGCCGCGTATAAGACGAGGTCCTTACCTTGATACCATCGGTTTTAGCTTCTTCTGTCATATACACCGGCCACTCCCAGGCGGCAATCATACAGTGCACGGACAACCCCTCAGCGCGCAAGCCCATGCCTTCTGAACCCAGAAAACACATTGGCCTGAGATAAGCTTCTTTTAACTTATTTTCCCTGATAACCTGTTGCTGAGCGGCATTTAATTCATCTTTGGAAAAAGGTATTTCCATGCGGAGAATATGCGCTGATTGAAACAGCCGATCGGTATGATCATGCAGCCTGAAAATAACCGGGCCATTATCTGTAGCATAGGCACGCACGCCTTCGAAAACACCCAGACCATAGTGGAATGTATGGGTCAGAACATGTACCTTTGCTTCTCTCCACGGCACCAGCTCACCATCAAACCAAATAACGCCATCTCTATCGGCTAGTGACTCCGCCATAATTCATCTACCTAGTTTCAATTTTTAATCACGTACCTATATCTGCTCTTACAACCCAGTTACCAGTAATACCGACGGGCCATTATCGCAGGAATAGAATTTTGACCGCACATCTTACACCCACATGGCATAATTTGATAACACTCCGTTGTAGCAGTGTAAATGTTTCAGCCGCTCACCCATGCTGCCCATCTATTGACAGATAATGCTGATAGATTTTCACCACATTTTGCTGATGTAGCGCCAATTGATTTAACAATTCTACTGAATCAATTTTGCCACCCAACCAGAAATAATGCCCCGCCGAACGGAAGGCCACATAAGCCTCGATAAGAATTTCAGCCGCGGCTTCTGGCAAAATTGCCTGCGCCGCCAGGGCTTCAATCTGGCTAATATTATCAGTCCTGTCAGACAGGCCTGGGTGATCACTGCAATGGGTAAGAATCAAATATTGAACCAAAAATTCGATATCTATCATGCCACCAACATCCTGCTTTAAATCAAGCGCTTGCACACGGGATATAATGGCTTGTCGTGCGCTATTTTGTTGCCCCCGATCTTGTTTAACGCGGTCTTGGTTAGCGCCATCTAGCACTGCACCGCCGTCCTGCTTTGAACGACTGAGTCGGGCCAACTGGGCCTCGCGCATTTTCAAACGCATCCCAGCTACATCCTGTTTAAGACCTGGTTTATCCCGCTTACTAGCAAGAATGCGCGCCCGAAATTCGCTAAACCGTGCTGCAAAACTTCTGTTGCCAGCGACAAACCGCGCTCTTACCAGGGCCTGAATTTCCCAGGTCCAGGCCGACTTACCCAAATAACGCTCAAAAGCATTAAAAGTACCTACCAGAGGACCTTTATTACCATCAGGCCGCAAGCGTAAATCAACCTCATATAAACCCCCAAAGCGCGTAAAACTGGACAAAATATGCACAATCCGCTGCCCCAGACGGGAGAAAAACACATTATTCGGCACAATTTTTTTGCCCGAGGTTTGACCCTGAATATCCGCATCATGCATAAAGACCACATCCAGATCTGAACCATAGGCCAATTCCAGACCGCCTAACTTCCCATAGGCGACAACCACAAAACACCTGCCCTGTTTCTGTCCATGGCGATCACAGGGTTCACCATGTCGACCGATCAAATACTCAAACGCCAGCTCGGTTGCTATATCAAGAATAATTTCAGCAAGCATACTGAGGTTATCTGAGGCCTGCATTAGGGGAATTAAATCCAGCAATTCAAGACTTGCAACCCGTAGTACCACGCCATGCTTAAATCGCCGCAGGGCATCCATCTTGCCTTCCAGGTCATTGTCATCATATTGAATTAATTGCTCGTCAATTTCCGCTCTTAACGCCGTCGAATTAAATTTAGCAGGCTGAGTTTCCTGCTCGCTCAACTCATACATCAATACTGGATATTCAGCAATACGGGCCGCCACCCAGGGACTCAGGGAACACAACTGCACCAGTCTGAGCATGGCTGCTCGGTTTTCAAGTAGATAGGCCGCATAAGTGCTGCGTCGAACAATGGCGTATAAAATCGGCAGCAGCCGATCCAGACTATCATCGGCTGACGCCTGCTGAGCACAAAGGCTTAATAATATTGGCAGCAGCTGATTAAAGCGATCCAGAGCAATTTGCTGACTATCTTCAATAGCCAACTTAAACGCAGCCAGCAGGCAAATAATCCTGTCAGTATCAACAAAGCCATTTTGCGCCAAATGCTCGGCCGCCGCAGATGAATCGAGTTCGCGCCAAAGATCAAGCCAGATTAACTGGCTGCCGCTAAGGGTTGACGATGGGCCACTATTGGAATCAACGATGCTGGCAAAACAATGACTCACCTGGTTTCGATACTGATCCAGTGTTTGCAGATACGACGCATAAGAATCAAACCCCATGCCATGGGCCAATCTTTGTTCTGCCAATGGCGTGGCAGGTAATTCCTGCGTCTGTTGATCCTTCTCCGCCTGAATTACATGTTCAGTATTCCTAAGAAATATATACGCATCCCGTAATGCTGCGCCATCTAACTCAGGTAAAAAGCCTGCCTCTACCAACGCCTGCAATGCGCTAAACAGCCTTCTTTGCTGTAATTTGGGTTTATTACCCCCCCAGACTAGCTGTTGCATCTGAACCACAAACTCAATTTCACGAATGCCGCCCGGGCCCATTTTTATGTCGTTCTCTAGTTGTTTCTGCAATACTTCTTTATCAATCAGAAGTTTCATATCCCGTAACGACTGTACCGCTCCATAGTCCAGATGGCGTCGATATATAAAAGGTTTCAACCAGCTAAGAAAATCCTTGCCTAGTGCGGTATCACCTGCTGCTGCTCGGGCCTTGATAAAGGCATATCGTTCCCAGTCCCGGCCCTGCTCTAGATAATATTTTTCCGTCGCATTGCGGTTAAGAATCAACGCGCCACTTTCGCCATAGGGCCGTAATCGCATATCAACCCGAAAAACCATTCCCGTCGCCAACCTTGCATCTAACGATTTAATGACTTGCTGCGCAAGACGAATAAAAAACTCCTGATTTGAAAGTCCAGAATCACCATCCACCTGACCTGATTCACCATATAAAAAAATCAAATCAATATCAGATGAAACATTCAACTCAACCGCCCCGAGCTTACCCAAAGCCAACACACATAAACGCTGTAACTCACCGCTTACCGAACGTGGCCGCCCAAATCGAAGTTCATTTTTTTTTGAATGGAACGCCACCGCAGCCTCAATACAGCTGTCAGCAAGTAAAGATAAGTCTGCGGTAGTTTGCTCTAAACTGGCTCGGCGGGTCAAATCACGAAATACAATACGGGCCATTTCACGCTGTCTTATCTGTCGCAGCCGGGCATCAAAAACGTCCTCTGGCAACAGTTCAGCACTATCTGCCTGGGTAATCTTGATAATTAAATTATGACACTTGTATTCAATCAATAAATCGCCACTATGCAGCAATTCAGAGAACCGTTCTATGGATTGAATGTAGTTATAAAAAAAATCACTTAAGGCACAAACTGTAACAATCTCAGTGTACAATTGAGACCCCACTAACTTGTCCTTCAGCACGCTTTGCTGCGACCCCTCAAGCAAACTCTCAAGTACAGTGGAAACACGTTCGATTTGTTGTTGTAATTCCTGCATAAAATTATTCTGTACCAGAAAAAGGCGCGACCCGCAGCACTTCTGCCACGGTTGTCCTACCGGCAGCCACTTTTAAAGCACCACTTAAGCGAAGTGTTTTCATACCTTCTTTCATAGCAGTTAATCGAAGCTTGCCAATTTCAACATCACTTGCAACATGGCCCTTAACCTTGTCGGTTAGCGGCAATAACTCATAAATACCTTCCCGCCCACGATAACCAGTATCACGACATTCCAAACAGCCAACTGGATGATACATCACTCGGGGTAGATGCATTTTCCACGGTGTAGTCAACATTTGCCAGCCCTGTTTATCCACTTCACCTTCTGCCTTACATTCAGGGCATAAAGTCCTTACCAGCCGTTGCGCCATAACACCCAACAAAGTTGCTTTTATCAGATACGGCGCAATACCTAACTCCAACAACCTTGTAACAGCGGAGGGGGCATCATTGGTATGTAATGTTGAAATCACCAAATGCCCCGTTAACGCGGCCTGAATGGCCATCTCAGCGGTTTCCAAATCTCGAATCTCGCCCACCATAATAATATCGGGGTCCTGCCTTAAGAGCGCCCTTACCCCATCAGCAAAATTCAGTTCAATATTCTGTTGCACCTGCATTTGATTAAAACTCGGCTCTACCATTTCTATAGGATCTTCAATGGTACATACATTGACCTCTTCTGTGGCCATATGTTTCAAACTGGTATATAAGGTTGTGGTCTTACCTGAACCGGTAGGACCTGTCACCAAAACAATGCCGTTAGGGTTGCCGACCATATCCTCCCAACGGTTATAATCTTCGTTGGCCAGGCCTAATTGACTAAAAGTTTTCAATAATATTTCGGGGTCAAATATTCGCATCACCAGCTTTTCACCAAAAGCGGTGGGCAAGGTTGAAAGCCTGAGTTCAATTTCATGTGCATCCTGGGTTTTAGTCTTTAGGCGTCCATCCTGAGGCCGCCTTTTTTCTGCAACATCCATCCGACCCAGGGTTTTTATGCGACTGACAACAGCCGTCATCACCGGCGCAGGCAATTGATAAACCAGATGTAAAACGCCATCAATGCGAAACCTTACTCGTCCTTTTTCACGCCTGGGCTCAAGGTGGATATCACTGGCGCGTTGGTTAAAGGCATAACTGAGGAGCCAATCAACAATATTAACTACATGCGCATCATTGGCCTCCATGGAGTCAACTTGGCCAAGTTCAAGCATCTGCTCCAAATTTGACAGAGAATAAGCCCCAGAACCCTGCGCATTAGCCTGACTGACAGATTTCGCCATGCTATAAAATTCTGTCGTATACTGACGAATATCGGCAGGGTTTGAGATCACACGGGTAATGATCTTGCCTGGCTGAGACTGCTCGATAGTTGCTTCCCAACCAGACACATGAGGCTCGGCACTGGTAATCACTATTTCATCATCTTTTACTTCCAATGCCAGCAACTGATGCAATTTGGCAAATTCGTAGGACATAATTTTGGTGATAATTTGCGAATCAATATTCAGCGGGTCAATCCGATGGTAGGGCTGGCCAGATTTATCACATAACCATAACGTCAAGGCTTCAAGATCGAGGACCCCGGTTGCATTTTTTTGATCTTGCAGGCCGTCTTCTGCGATCAGCTCTAATGGATGCCAGGCAAGTTGATCTTTTTTGCGAATCTTAAGGCTAAGCAAATCTGCATCATGGTTCGATATCCTGCCTTCTGCCAATAGATCATTCACCAGCGTGCGGAAGTTAAGAGAAATATCCGGCCTATTGACACCCATAACCTGTGAACCCATGCTCACCTCCTACGCCATAGGTGCCTATAAACTGACCTGTTAACATTATTTTACCTGCGTTTATTTTAACCGCCATTAAATTAGCCACCTTTTTTCTAGACGCCTGTAAGCTAGTCATGTGTATCTAGTCGCTGCGGCTTCAGAGATTTGATTTCCACCAGCCGCCAATGGAGCAAGCCACTTAAATCATAGCCCGCCTTAACCCTGGCGATATTTATTTATGAACGATTTTCTACTTTATCAGCTGGCTAGCAAAGTACTATCTCAACTTGCGCCAACTATTGCTATAATTCTCTCCGCAATTCACCAACACCTCTGCAGCCGCTGATGAACGACAATTATCAACATGTAAAATGGTTTCGCGACTCGTCACCTTATATCAATGCCCATCGCGGCAAGATATTTGTAATCTATATTAGCGGCGATGCAATCGAGCACCATAACTTCGCCAATATTATCGCCGACATCGTGTTGTTGAACTCACTCGGCGTCAAACTCATTCTGGTTCACGGCGCAACCCCACAAATTAATACCTACCTCGCTGACCAATCAATCAAGTATACCAACCTGTCAGAGGTACGTATTACCAGCCCAGAAATTCTTCCGGCCGTGTTACAGGTTATCGGTAAAATAAAAATCGATCTGGAAGCTGCCCTGTCAAAAGGCGTGATCAACGCGCCACTGCATGCAGCCGATATCAACGTTAGCTCCGGCAACTATATTAAAGCCAAACCACTCGGCATTATCGAAGGCGTAGATTTCCATAACACCGGCACCGTGCGCAAAGTAAATACCCAGCTAATGCGCAAACAACTGGAACAACAGGCGGTAATACTGATCTCACCCACCGGCTATTCCCCTTCTGGCGAAATTTTCAATATAGTCTCTGGCGAGGTCGCCTGCGAGGTCGCCTGTGCTATCAAAGCCGACAAGCTGATTTTATTCGGCGCCAACAAAGGTATTTTTGACCAGCAAAGCCAGCTGATCAATGAACTTCAGGTTACTGACATCAACCCCGCTGGTTTAAGCCCGGTAGACCCTCTGATATTCGCCCGCAGAGCGTGTTTAAGCGGTGTCGCACGCAGCCATTTAATCAGTTTCAGCCAGGATGGCGCACTGCTCGAAGAACTATTTACCCGCGATGGCGCAGGTACTCAGGTAAGCCAGTTGAGTTACGAACAAATACGCATAGCAAATGTCGACGACGTGGCCGGCATTATTGAGCTGATTCAGCCATTGGAGCAACAGGGTGTGCTGGTGAAACGCTCCAGAGAATTGATCGAATCAGAAATCAGTCAATTCGTGGTCATTGAGCGGGACGGTATGATTATTAGTTGTGGCGCATTATATCCTTTTGAGCGCCAGGCAGAACTTGCCTGTCTCGCTACCCATCCTGACTATAGACATAAAAAGCGCGGCGATAAAATCCTCAGGGCACTCGAACAAAAAGCCAAACAACTCGCTTTGCAGCGGCTGTTTGTGCTGACAACCCATACTGCGCACTGGTTTACGGAACGTGGCTTCAAACAATCAGACCTGGCACAGCTTCCCGAAAGCCGCGTATCCCTTTACAATTACCAAAGAAATTCCAAGCTTTTTATCAAACCGCTGACAGAATAAACAGCCTCAATTAACATTATTTTACGCATGCCCAGAGCCAACTTGCGTAACAGGCACCACACTTAGGTAATCGCTGCTCCGATTATCGAACCACAGGAGTTAACCATGCCCAGATACAAATCCAAAACCTCAACCCATGGCCGCAATATGGCAGGTGCCCGCGCCTTATGGCGAGCGACGGGAATGAAGGATGATGATTTTAATAAACCCATCATTGCCATTGCCAACTCCTTCACTCAATTTGTCCCCGGCCATGTTCATCTCCATGATTTAGGCCAGCTAGTAGCACGAGAAATTGAAAATGCCGGCGGCGTAGCTAAAGAATTTAATACTATTGCGGTAGACGATGGCATCGCCATGGGCCATGACGGCATGTTATACAGCCTGCCATCACGGGAGTTAATCGCCGATTCTGTTGAATATATGGTTAACGCTCACTGTGCCGATGCCCTGGTTTGCATTTCCAATTGTGACAAAATCACCCCAGGCATGTTAAATGCCGCTCTGCGGCTCAATATTCCCACCATCTTTGTCTCTGGCGGGCCAATGGAAGCCGGTCGAACCAAACTCGCCAACCATAATACCAATTTGATTCACGCCATTGTTATTGCCGCAGATGAGCAGGTCCCCGACGCAGAAGTCGAAGAATACGAGCGCTCCGCCTGTCCTACCTGCGGTTCATGCTCCGGCATGTTTACCGCCAATTCCATGAACTGTCTAACTGAGGTACTTGGCCTGGCACTGCCCGGCAACGGCTCATTATTGGCCACCCACAAGGATCGCGAGCAGCTGTTCCTGAACGTTGGGCAACAAATTGTGGATATTACCCGCCGTTATTACGAGCAGGACGAGGAAGCACTTTTGCCGCGTAATATTGCCAATATGAAAGCCTTCGAAAATGCCATGTCGATGGATATCGCCATGGGCGGCTCGACCAATACAATTTTACATTTATTAGCCGCAGCCCAGGAAGCCGAGCTGGATTTCACGCTGGATAATATTGACGCCTTATCCCGTAAGGTACCTAACCTTTGTAAAGCCGCACCCGCCATCGACGAATATCATATGGAAGATATTCATCGCGCCGGCGGTATGATGGGCATCCTTGGCGAACTGGCCCGGGGCGGCCTGATCCATACCGATGTGCATAGTGTTTTTAGTGATTCTCTGGCAAAAACCCTGGTGGATCAGGATGTTATGGTAACGACCAATGAAGCCGTCAAAACCTTCTACCGCGCCGGTCCAGCGGGCATTCCCACCCAGGTAGCCTTTAGCCAGGATACCCGCTACGGCAATCTGGATCTGAATCGGGAAACTGGCTGTATTCGCAATATTGACCATGCCTATAGCAAAGAAGGTGGCCTGGCGGTGTTATACGGCAACATTTCAACTAACGGCTGTATTGTCAAAACCGCCGGAGTTGAAGAAAAACTCTGGCAATTTAACGGCCCAGCGCGGGTTTTTGAATCCCAGGATTCAGCCGTAGCCGCTATCCTTGCCGACAGTATCAAGGCCGGTGATGTGATAGTCATCCGCTATGAAGGCCCCAAAGGTGGCCCCGGTATGCAGGAAATGCTCTACCCCACTAGCTACCTTAAATCCAAAGGCCTCGGCAGTGCCTGCGCTTTATTAACCGACGGTCGATTTTCAGGTGGTACAGCGGGCTTATCCGTCGGCCATGTTTCACCTGAAGCTGCTGAAGGTGGCGCTATTGGTCTGGTGGAAGAAGGCGATGAAATACAATTCGACATTCCAAACCGATCTATTACATTAAATGTCGATGCCGAAACACTGGCTGCCAGACAGGCCAAAATGCTTGCCAAAGGCAATAAAGCCTGGAAGCCTACCGAAAAACGTACCCGAGTAGTCTCATCAGCGCTGCGCGCCTATGCGGCACTCACCACCAGTGCAGACAAGGGTGCTGTGCGGAATGTGGACCAGCTCAGTGGTTGATCGCTGAGCTGGACTGCGCTGCTGGGTTTATTGCCATAATAACTCAGCAGCGGGCCACTAACGTCGCTTCACGCATCGCGATACCTTAACTGCATACCCTGAAGAAAATTGCGTAATACCTGGTCCTGGCATTTGCGATAATGTTTGTGGCCAGGCTTGCGAAAAAAAGCACTCAATTCTGATTTGCCCAGCCGGAAATCAGCCATATCAAGCAACTGCAACACATCCTCGGCTTTTAGGTCGAGGGCAATTTTTAACTTCATCAGCACCATATTATTGGTCAGGGTTGTTTCCGCAACCGGCTCAACACCGGGTTTTTTACCCCGTTTGTCAATAATCAGCCCATTAAGAAAAGCCGCCAGTTGCTCATCCAGGCAAACTTCAAAATTATCTGCATCATCTTTTTTTAACCAGTCGCTTACCTGAGCGCGACTGACTTTGAGTTGCCCCAGGCCAAACAGAGCTATCATTCGGCTATCATCAAAATTGTATACGTATCTTATACGGCGTAGTATATCGTTAGTATTCATAGAGTTAAGGCTTCAAAAATTATTCACTAGTACATTTCATTAGCGCTATGCACAAACACTATACACAAACACTATGCGCAAGCACGATTTGATAACGCCCTCTGAAATATAGAACATCAGCGAAAATAAAGGGTTAAATAATATCTCCGGGTACATGTACCCAACCGGTCATTAAGACCCGCGCACTGCGACTCATGCTGGCCTTATCTACCTGCCAGGTGTCCTTAACAAGGCTTGCCTCTGCGCCTACTTTTAAAGTGCCTGATGGATGACCAAAACGCACCGATTTACCTGCATCAGCACCCGTCGCAAGGTTAACCAGGGTGCCAGGTATAGCTGCAGCCGTACCAATTGCAACCGCTGCGGTGCCCATCATGGCATGATGTAGTTTACCCATGGACAGTGCCCGCACCTGTAGGTCAATGTCAGCAACCGTTACCGCCTTGCCGCTGGACGAAACATAGTCCGTTGGCGGGGCCACAAAAGCCACTTTAGGTGTATGCTGTCGCCCGGCCGCTTGATCAATATGTTTGATCAAACCCATATGCACAGCACCGTGAGCACGAATGGTTTCAAACATCGCCAATGCGGCTGGGTCACCATTAATGGCATCCTGTAATTCCGCACCGGTATAGCCAAGTTCGCTGGCATTAAGAAAGATGGTCGGAATACCCGCATTAATCATGGTCGCCTGGTAAACACCGAGACCCGGCACCTCTAACGCATCAACCACATTGCCGGTAGGAAACATCGCCCCATCACCGTCGGCCGGATCAATAAAATCCACCAGAATTTCAGCCGCCGGAAAGGTCACGCCGTCTAGTTCAAAATCACCTGTCTCCTGTACTGCACCACTGGCCATCGGCACATGGGCAATAATGGTTTTTTTGATATTGGCCTGCCAGATACGAATCACAGCAATGCCATCGGCAGGAATTCGCTCAGCGTCAACTAAGCCGTTAGTAATGGCAAAAGCACCCACTGCCGCAGTCAGATTACCGCAGTTACCACTCCAGTCGACAAAGGCCTTGTCGATTGCCACCTGACCAAACAGATAATCCACATCATGATCAGGTTGATCACTGCTAGCCACGATAACCGTTTTACTGGTACTTGAGGTCGCACCACCCATACCATCGGTTTGTTTACCATAAGGATCAGGGCTGCCGATCACGCGCAATAATAGCTGGTCTCTCGCCTCACCTGCGACCTTTGCCGCTGCCGGCAAATCTTGCAAACTAAAAAAAACACCTTTGCTGGTACCACCACGCATATAAGTCGCTGGGATTTTAATTTGGGACAAATGAGCCATAGTTGATCCTGATCTAAAAATGGTAAAACGGGACGGTTAATTTACAACGACCTGGCCCGCGACGAACGGTCTTAGGTCAGCCTAACCTGCAGCAGATGACTCAAGAAAATCCTGAGCAAAGCGCTGCAATACGCCGCCCGCTGTATATACCGATACTTCTTCAGCCGTGTCCAGCCGACATATCACCGCAACCTCAACAGTTTCGCCGGATGCTCGGGTGATTTTCAGGATCAGTTCAGCACGCGGACTTGCCGCACCAATCACATCAAACGTCTCGGTGCCGTCAATAGCAAAGCTATGGCGATTTTCGCCGGCTTTAAATTCCAGCGGCATCACCCCCATACCCACCAGATTAGTCCGGTGGATACGTTCAAAACCCTCCGCGACAATCGCCTCGACACCTGCCAGGCGTACACCTTTAGCAGCCCAGTCACGGGATGAACCCTGGCCGTAATCTGCACCAGCAATAATAATCAGCGGCTGCTTACGTTGCATATAGGTTTCAATGGCTTCCCACATACGGCTTACTTTACCTTCTGGCTCAATCCGGGCCAGCGAACCCTGCTTAACCACGCCGTTTTCCTGAACCATTTCATTCATCAACTTTGGATTGGCAAAGGTGGCGCGTTGCGCGGTTAAATGATCACCACGGTGGGTTGCATAGGAGTTAAAATCTTCTTCTGGCAGGCCCATCTTATGTAGATAAGCGCCCGCTGCGCTATCCATCATAATGGCATTGGACGGCGACAAATGATCGGTGGTGATATTATCCCCCAGTACTGCAAGCGGCCGCATACCCTGCATTGTGCGCTCACCTGCCAGGGCGCCTTCCCAATAGGGCGGCCGCCGAATATAAGTGGTTTGTGGACGCCAGTCATACAGCGGGCTGATTTGCTCCGTTTGTGATTGTTCTAAATCAAACATGGGAATATAGATTTCACGAAACTGCTCGGGTTTAACACTGGCAGCAACAATGGCGTCAATTTCTTCATCTGCAGGCCAGATGTCTTTTAACCTTATGTCATTACCCTGTTGATCAACGCCTAATACGTCTTTCTCAATATCAAACCGGATGCTGCCAGCAATCGCATAGGCAACTACCAGTGGTGGCGATGCCAGAAATGCCTGTTTCGCATAGGGATGAATACGGCCATCAAAATTACGGTTACCAGACAACACGGCGGTACTATATAAATCACGCTCCACCAGCTCCTGTTGAATCACCGGATCAAGTGCCCCACTCATGCCATTACAGGTGGTACAGGCAAACCCAACGATGCCAAACCCAAGTTGTTCAAGCTCGGACAACAACTCGGCATCCTGCAAATACAACTGGGCCACTTTTGAGCCTGGCGCAAAGGACGATTTAACCCAGGGCTTACGGGTCAGCCCCAGCTTGTTTGCGTTGCGGGCGATAAGCCCCGCTGCAACAACATTGCGCGGATTACTGGTATTGGTACAGCTGGTGATAGCAGCAATAATAACCGCGCCATCAGGCATTTTACCCGCCTCGTTTTCCACTTTGCCGGCAATACCCTTTGCTGCCAGGGCGCTAGTGGGTACTCTGGCATGAGGATTTGATGGACCCGCTATGGTCCGAACCACGGTCGACAGATCAAAATGTAACACCCGCTGATATTCTGCATCCTGCAAACTATCGGCCCATAACCCGGTTTGTTTGGCATAGGTTTCTACCAGCCTTACCTGCTCAGCATCACGGCCAGTAATCTTTAAATAATCGATGGTTTGCTGATCGATATAAAACATCGCCGCGGTGGCGCCAAATTCCGGCGTCATATTAGAAATAGTCGCCCGATCGCCGAGGGTTAAGTTAGCCGCACCTTCGCCATAGAATTCAAGATAGGATGACACCACTTTTGCCGCCCGAAGAAATTCAGTTAACGCCAGCACAATATCTGTGGCAGTAATACCAGCTGCCGCTTTACCACTTAATTCAACCCCAATAATATCCGGTAGTCGCATATAAGACGGTCGGCCTAACATGACGGTTTCAGCTTCAAGGCCACCCACCCCAATCGCAATGACACCCAAGGCATCAACATGCGGCGTATGACTGTCGGTGCCCACCAGGGTATCAGGAAAAGCGACACCATCGCGGGCTTGCACCACCGGCGACATTTTTTCAAGATTAATCTGATGCATGATGCCGTTACCTGGCTGGATCACATCAACATTCTTAAAGGCTTTTTTGGTCCAGTTAATAAAATGGAAGCGATCATCATTGCGCCGGTCTTCTATGGCACGGTTCTTTGCAAAGGCATCCTTTTCAAACCCGCCATGTTCAACCGCCAAAGAATGGTCAACAATTAGCTGTGTTGGCACCACCGGATTAACTTCTGCAGGATCACCGCCCTGGTCAGCAATAGCATCCCTTAAACCGGCCAAATCAACCAATGCGGTCTGACCAAGAATATCATGGCAAACCACTCGGGCCGGATACCAGGGGAAATCCAGATCCTGCTTACGTTCAATTATCTGCTTTAATGCGTCAGTCAACAGCGCCGGATCACAGCGCCGCACCAGATTTTCTGCATACACCCTCGATACATAGGGCAATTTATCAAAAGCACCCGGCTGGATCGCATTCACTGCCGCTCGAGCGTCAAAATAATCCAGATCAGTACCCGGTAAGGGTTTGCGGTTATCAGTATTCATGCTTTCACTCTTTGTAGTGTGGACTCTATAGGGTGCTGTTTCAGGGTGCTGCGCAGTGTCCCGGAACTCTGCAAATACCCAGGAAGGCCTATGGGCTTAAATATACCCCGGCGAGCGGTGCGCAGTTTAAACCGCAATTCGAAACAAATGCAAAAATATTCTTGCGCTAACAAAAAGACCTGCCAGGACACTAATCACAGTGCCAATTATAGCCCTGGCTATGACCCGACCAGCGCCACGTAAACTGTTGTCGAGATAACCAGTCGCCTGACCTTCAGGCCTGGTCTTTACCCCGCAAAATTTGATTATCCATGCAAATGAACTACGCATAATAGATGGATTTATAACCCCTGTATTGCAAATACACCTCAACATTGGTCACGGCGTATACCGCAACAGCGCGTATCCGTCATCCGATGCCCGACAAGGAGTCAGATGTGGGCTATTTTAATAACCTGGGTATTGCGACAAAATTGGCCGCCGTAATCGGCCTGCCATTAGCATTTTTAACCGTGCTCAGCCTGCTATCGCTGCAAGCTTCCAATACTCAGTTTGCTAATCAGCAACAGGTCGAACAGACAAATAAAGTACTGCTGAACCTCAGCCAGATCGAAAAAAGCCTTATTGACCTGGAGACAGGGCAACGCGGCTATCTGATTACTGGCAAGGACAATTTCCTTGAACCTTTCAACCGTGCCAGGCAATCACTGGATCAACAATTTGAACAGCTAAAATCACAGGTAGCAGATAATCCTGGCCAGATCCGACGCCTGCAGCAGGTTGAGGTATTAACCGAATCCTGGATGAACCAGGCCGGTTTACCGGAAATAAAACTCAGGCGGCAAGTCAATAAAAATACTGCGAACACCACTAGTCTGCAAACCGTTCTGCGGGCCGGCACTGGCAAATCTATCCTTGACCAGATACGTGCCGAATTAAACAGCATGGATCGACAGTTCTCAATAGCCAACAACGACCGAGCGCTGAATCTAACCTTGACCATAGCCAAGGCCATGGTAGATATGGAAACCGGCCAACGAGGTTACCTCATCACTGGCGAGCAGACGTTCCTCGAGCCCTTCAGGAGCGGCAAACTAACATTAACCGAAGCTGTCGATCAACTACATAGACTGCTGGACAATGCCTATAACCGAGAAAAAGTGAAGGCCAACTTAGACAAACTAAAACAAATTTCAGCACGATGGCTGCTGGCGACAACACCAGAAATAGAACTTCGACGCCAGATCGACCTGGGCAAAAGGGATTTCGCCGCGCTACAAGCAGCTGTCCGGTCCGAATCTGGAAAAACCCTTCTGGATAGTTTCAGGGTTACCTTGGACAACATATACATAGCTTTTATCAAAGCAAACAATATCCACGCCCAGAACAATACCCTTAATCTGGCTAAGGCCATGGTTGATATGGAGACCGGCCAAAGAGGGTTCCTGCTCACCGGAGAGAACGCTTTTCTTGAGCCTTATACACTGGGTCAGCGACAGCTCAGAGAGCATTTTACTATCCTGCAGAGCCTGATCGGCAATGCCTATAACGCTGCACAAATGCGCCGCAGCCTGCAAAAGGTCAGTCAACTAGCAAGAGAATGGCAGCGCCAAGCCGCTGATCCCGAAATAGAAATACGCAACAGCATGAACCTCTATAGCACCACAATGAACGACGTCGTAACATTAATCGAAGCGCAAACCGGCAAACGGCTAATGGACCAACTTCGGCTCCATTTAGAACAGCTCAAGGACGAAGAAAGGCTACTGCAGCAACAAAGAAAAACGCTAGCTGAAACAGCATCTAGTAATCTTCAGTGGACCATTATTCTCGGCACATTGGCTGTCATAGCGATTTCAATATTGATTAGCCGATTCATTGTCCAGGGTATTACCAACCAATTAATGACCACTTTAAAAGGCGTAGAACGCATTGCCGATGCGGACTATTCGCAACCGGTGATAATTACTGCCTCTGATCAAATCGGGCATCTGGGAATGGCCGTTAATCGCCTGCTTGATACCCTAAGAAATACGGCCCAGATTGCCAAACGCATCGCTGAAGGCGACTATAGCTTTGATATTGTATCCCAGGGGCGCAATGACGAACTGGGATTGTCACTACAAACAATGACCGAGGTCTGGACTGCAAATCAAAAATCCCTGGAGCAGGAAAGAGCCACCCTTAGGCAACAGGAATGGATAAAATCGAACTACGCCACCTTGATCGAAAAAATTCAAAGCTGCACGGATATACAGGACCTTGCGGAGACCTTACTCTCCAATCTGGTACCCATGCTGGGCGCACATTTAGGTCTTTTTTACGAACGACGCAATAACCCCACAGAAAACCTGACCCTGATTGCCTCCTACGCTTTCAGCCAACGCAAGCATCTAGCCAACCAGTTTGTACTCGGCGAAGGTCTGGTGGGCCAGTGTGCCCTTGAAAAGGAATTAATTTTTTTATCCAATGTACCCTCAGACTATGTCCAGGTAAGTTCTGGGTCAGGGGACGCGGTACCAAAACAACTGGTGGTGTTCCCAATAATTTTTGAAAAGCAGCTGATTGCAGTAGTCGAGATTGGTTCTACCACAAATTTTACCGTTCAACATGAGGCCCTCATTGAACTCATGCAAAATAATGTTGGTGTCATCATCAACAATATTCAAAGTCGACTGCGTACCGAAACCTTACTACAACAATCCCAGGAGCAAGGCAATGAATTAAAACGTCAGCAGGAAGAACTACAGGCAGCTAACGAGAATCTTGAAGAACAAACCCAACAACTTAGAAATTCAGAAGAAACCCTTAAGCAGCAAAGTGAAGAACTGGCCGCTTCAAATGAAGAACTACGCGAAAAACAGGTGTTGTTGAAAAAACAAAAATCCACCGTTGAAGCTGCCAAAAGAGAGGTAGATTTAAAAGCCAATGAACTTGCTCTGGCCAGCAAATATAAATCTGAATTTCTCGCCAACATGTCCCACGAACTGCGCACACCATTAAACAGCCTGCTAATACTTTCCAAGTCTCTAGCGGATAACAAAGAGGGCAACCTTAGTCCCAGACAGAAGGAAGATGCCCGCATAGTCAATGAGGGAGGTAACGAACTGCTGGTACTAATTAATGACATCATGGACCTGTCCAAGGTTGAAGCCGGCATGTTAGATATCACTATGGGCAACGTTACCCTGGCAGGCGTGGCAAAAAATCTGGATAATTTATTTAGTCGGACTGCAGAACAAAAACAACTCACTTATACCACTCATATCGCACCGGCTATGGTCGAAACAATCTTTAGCGACAACCAGAGACTGGTCCAGATCGTCAAAAACTTCATTTCCAATGCATTGAAATTTACTGAAACTGGCGAGATAAGTGTCAACTTTCATCCAGTCGACAAAGCGACCACCTTTCGCCAGAGCCAATTAACCGCTGACACTGCCATTGGTATTTCAGTCACCGATACCGGCATCGGCATCCCCGAGGAAAAACAGCAAGCCATCTTTGAAGCTTTCCAGCAGGCTGATGGTTCTACCAGCCGTCGCTACGGCGGCACCGGCCTGGGGCTGACCATTTCGCGCGAACTATCACGTTTATTAGGTGGTGAAATTCAACTCAACAGCCAGCCAGGCAAGGGCAGTACATTTACTGTATTCCTGCCAAAAACCTGGGATGAGGCCATTCATGGCCAGGAAAATGACACCGACCCAGGCCCGTCTGGCAAACCAAAACAAGGTTTAAAGGCGAATAGGACTATTGCCGCCGAGCCATCGGTGATTCAATCAGTCCAAACCACGGACAATGCCGTCAACAATCTTGCCAACAACACGCCAGCCAAACAAAATGATAAAACTATCCCCAATGACAATTGGCTGCCTGATGATCGACGTAATATCCATGCCGATGACAATATATTATTGATCATTGAGGATGACCCCAGGTTCGCCAAAATCCTGCAGCAACTCGGCGAGGAAAAACAACAAAAAGTACTACTGGCAGATAAGGGACGTGATGGACTATTACTTGCCAACGAATTTATTCCGAGCGGCATCCTACTGGATATGGGTTTGCCAGATATTAACGGGCTTGAAGTACTCGACCAGCTCAAAGATAACCTGACCACACGACATATCCCGGTGCACGTTATTTCCGCTGGAGAATTTAAAGTCTCAGCACTGGAACATGGGGCGGTTAGTTTTCTCACCAAACCTGCAACGCAGGAATCACTGCAGACCGCTCTGGACCTGCTCAACACACCGTCAAAGCAGGGCATTAAATCCATTCTGATTATTGAAGACGACACTAATAGCCAAACAGCCATCAAACGATTACTTGAGTCCGACGATATCATACTGAAATTTGCGGGCGATATGGCTTCCGCATTAGAACAACTGGATGCTGATAGCTACGACTGCATCATTCTTGACCTTGGTTTACCGGATGTTGAAGGTACCGAAGTACTGAATAAAATCACCTCGCATACGGGCGCCCAGGATACGCCGATTATTGTTTATACCGGGCGGGAAATTTCAGATGCAGAACATAGTGTACTTAAAGAATTTTCCGCGTCTATTGTTATCAAAGGTGCAGAGTCCCCGGAACGACTACTGGATGATGTGTCACTATTTCTGCACCGAGCTAATAGTCAGCTACCCAGCAAGCAACAGGATGTGATCAAAATGCTACATGACCAGGATGCCATGCTGACCAACCGGCGGGTACTTTTGGTTGATGATGATATGCGTAATATCTACGCCATTAAAAGTGAACTATCTGATCTTGGCCTCAATGTTACCCCGGCTGAAAACGGCCAGGTGGCGATAGACACCATTAAAGCCGCTAAACAACCCTATGAGCTGATCTTGATGGATATCATGATGCCGATCAAGGACGGTTACGACGCGATGCAGGAGATAAGACAACTTCCAAATTATGCCAACACGCCTATACTTGCTTTAACAGCAAAGGCAATGCCTGAAGACCGGCAAAAGTGCATCGATGCTGGCGCCTCGGACTATCTTATTAAACCCGTGGATATTGCCAAATTAACATCAATGTTACGCGTCTGGCTATATCAGAGAACCTAAATATGTCCGCACAAGACAAGGTAACCAGCGTCCCTGACCTGGATTTGGAGGTATTAGAGATACACCTGTTACTCACCGCCATTGAGCAACGCTATGGCTATGATTTTTTTAATTACGCCATGTCCTCTTTGAAACGGCGCGTGCGTAATATTCAGTGCGATGAAAATCTTAGCTCGATATCAGAACTGGTACCAAAAATTCTGCATGATCCGCAAATGTTTGATCGATTTTTAGTCGAGATGTCGGTCACCGTAACCAGGATGTTTAGAAACCCACAGATATTTAAACGTATTAAAGAATCATTGCTGCCAAAACTACATACCTATCCACGCATCAAAATCTGGCATGCGGGCTGTGCCACTGGCGAAGAAGTCTACTCGATGGCAATTCTTCTCGCCGAAGCTGACCTACTTAAAAAAACCCATATTTACGCCACCGACTATAATAACCAGTCTCTGGCTATCGCCGAGAAAGGCATATATCCACTGGAGAAAATGCAGGATTTCTCGAAAAATTATTTAGCCGCCGGCGGTCAATGTTCATTTGCAGATTATTATCATGCCAAATACGAGCATGCTGTCATGGCCAGCATTCTTAGTAAAAATATAACCTTCGCCCATCATAATCTGATGCGCGATCAATCTTTTGGTGAGATGAATATTATTTTTTGCCGTAATGTACTGATTTATTTTGATCAGATACTTCAGGATAAAGTATTAACCATGATGCGTGATAGCCTGATTCATCGGGGTTATCTAGTCCTCGGCGACCGAGAAACAATCAGCTTTACCGGTATCAGCGAATCTTTTACAGAGATTGAACCTCGTTCGCGGATCTATCAAAAACAACCAGAAATAAGCGGTTTTTAATATGTACGCGGCCCAAAATTCATATAGTGCGATTGCCATTGGCGTATCCGCAGGTGGCTTTGAAGCCCTGGCGCAGTTATTGCCTGCCTTCCCGAAAGATTTCGATCTGCCAATATTTATTACCCAACATCAATTGATGGATGCTGATAGAAATGGTTTTATCGCCAAATATTACAGCCAACGATGTAATTTACCAGTTCATGAGGCTTACCACGGCACCCAGATCAAGGCCGGACATATTTATCATTCTGTCTCAGGCTATCACCTACAAATTGAATCCAACGGCAGTTTAACACTATCTGTTGCACCCCCACTTAACCATGCTATTCCGTCTATTGACATTCTGTTCGAATCAGCTGTTGAATATTATCAATCTGGACTGGTTGGCGTGGTTCTAACGGGACAGAATACCGATGGCGCAGTGGGCATAAGCACCATTAAAGCTTATGGCGGGCTTACCATCGTCCAGGACCCAGATGGAGCCGAAGCCAGAAGCATGCCAGACGCTGCCATCGCTGCAACACAAATTGACGCCATATTACCGCTCGACGAAATCGGCCCATTTTTGGCGAAACTCAGCAATAGAGAATCACCATGAATATGAATAACAGCCACCCTAAGATACTCATCGTTGACGACGAACCGAAAAATCTTTATGTACTACAACGCCTGTTAGAATCGCTTGAGCTAACGATTATTGAAGCAAGCTCTGGTCAGGCGGCACTCAAACAAGCCCTTTATCATGACTTTTTTTTGATTCTGATGGATGCGAAGATGCCGGACATGAGCGGCTTCGAAACCGCTAGACTGCTTAATGGCATGAAGGATACTGACCATATCCCTATAATTTTTGTCACGGCTCATGATAGCGATGATATTTCTGCGCTGGAAGGTTACGATTCTGGTGCCGTAGACTACATCACCAAACCCATAGAACCCACCTCTCTTATCAGTAAAGTATCCGTATTCAAACGACTCTGGGTGCAACAAATTGAACTCAAGCAATATAACCAGGAGCTGGAAGATTTTACTCGGGTGGTATCACACGATCTTAAACAGCCATTAAACAGCATTATCGGTTTATCCACCCAGGTACTACGAAAAAACGTTAAAAACCTCGACCAAAGAAATAAAGATATGCTGGAAATTGTCATCGCCAGCGGCAAACGCATGTCAGATATGGTCAATAGTTTGCTTAGCTATGCCAAAGCAGATAACCAGGTGCTAGAACTCAAAGAAGTCGATCTCAATCTAATAGTGCAGAATATTCTCGATGACCTGTTGCATCTTATCCAGAAAAAACACGCAACTATCAATGTTGGCTCATTACCTGTTGTGACCGCTGATGCGCAACAGATCTACCTGGTTTTTCTTAATATCATCAACAATGCCCTGAAATTTCAAAAGCCCAACATAGACCCTGTTATCAGTATCCAGTGCGAGGCGCTGATTGATACCGCTTACCAGACCAGGATTAGTATTGCAGACAATGGCATAGGTTTTAATCCTGACGATTTTGAGGACATGCTAACACCTTTCCATCGACTGGTGGGCGAGGATGAATTCGAAGGCTCTGGTATTGGCATGGGCACCGTAAAAAGAATACTGGATCGCCATGGAGCGCGTATTTCAGCTAACAGCACACCTGGTAACGGCGCTACCTTCACGCTCGACCTATAAGGCCTTAGACAATCTGCGATCTACTAAAAGGATCTAGTGCAAAGAAGTATTACTATGGTATTGTGCAAATTTATGCATAAAACCCGAACCTGGCTCTACAATAACCCTGGTTAAATCGTCTGCCAACAAAGGCTTGCTAAAGAAAAACCCCTGCACATATTCACATTTTATATCATCCAGAAATGCCAATTGCTCCTGCGTTTCAGCGCCCTCAGCAATGACTTCGAGGCCCATAGTTTTTGCAATGGCCATCACCACCTTAATGATTTCTTCATCCTGACGGTCAACGCCGATATCTTTAATAAAACTACGATCAATTTTCAAAATATCAAACGGCAGTTTTCGCAAATGATCTAATGATGAATTACCGGTACCAAAATCATCAATTGATATTCTGGCGCCTAATTCACGCAGCTGTTGTAACGCCTTGATCACCCGCTCAACGTTATCTAGTACGCCGGTTTCAGTGACCTCAAATTCAATCGCTGATGGTGGAATTTTATAACTCTCAAGCAACGCTTCAACCCTGGGATAAAAACTTGGTCGCATCAACTGCCGCGTAGAAACATTAATCGAAACCGTCATGCCTTTATAGCTGGGCAAGCATAACCACTCTTTTACCTGCCTGAACACCGCTTCCAGTACCCATTCACCAATTAAGTTTATTTGCCCCGACTCCTCGGCTATTGGTATAAATACCGCAGGTGATTTAAGCTCGGTCGCCAAAATGGTACTAGCTGGATTCCAGCGCAATAACGCTTCACAGCCAACCATACGTTTACTACTAAGAGAAACTTTGGGTTGATAAACTAAAGAAAGCTCACCATCTGACACTGCACGCTGCAATAGTACTTGCACCTGTTGTTTCTGATTTTCTTTTTCCTGCATATCCTTGGCAAAAAATTTGTAATTATTGCGCCCATCCGCCTTAGCTTCATACATGGCTGTATCTGCATTTTTTAGCAAATCCTCCAGGGTAGTCTTTTCACCCGAGTATAATGCTATACCGATACTGGCGCTGGTACTTACCTGACCCGTTGGTAAATTAATGGGTACAGAAACCATCTCAAGTATTTTATTTATTATCAATACCACATCGCCTGAACTTTCGACATCATATAAAACAATGCTGAATTCATCGCCACCCATACGCGCAACCAAGTCGCATTCTCTAACGCACCGTAGGAGTCGTCCGCTAATAATTCTTAGCAGTCTATCTCCTGCATCATGACCATAACTATCATTAATATATTTAAAATGGTCCAGATCAATAGCCAACACTGCAAGATGGTGATCTAGCCGATCCTGACGTTTGAGCGCATGGCCCAGGGTTGAATAAAAATAAGCGCGATTTGGCAAAGATGTTAATACATCAAAATTAGCCATTTTTAAGAGTCGCTGCTCCATCGACAGGCGCTCAGTAATATCCTGGAACAATAAAGTCATGGTGGAAAATTGCTTGCTCGCAGTGGTGCAATTCATTTCCACCGGTATACGCGTACCGCTAGCTAATTTTATATCCATATCCGCCTGGCGGGTAAGTCCCTCCTGCTTAGCTTGCTGGTAGAGTCGGCTATAAATATCAACGCTGTGCTTAGTAGTATCAGACTCGCGATCACTGAACCAGTCATCAAATTTCGAGCCAATAATCTGGCTCGACGAGGCCGCTAAAAGCCTGCAACTTTTACTATTACAATATCGAATATATCCCAGATGATCTACATCTATCACACCTTCGCCGGCCGCGTTCAATATCCTGTCTCTGTTTTCACTGATATAAATACTTTTTTTCAGGCTCTGATCAAGGCTAACAAATTGTTTCACCTTGGCCTCAAGAATTCTCGGCACTATGGGTTTTGTTATATAATCTACCGCACCGGCGTCATAAGCCTTTATTAGCTCGTCAGGGGAACTACCCTGCGCAGTGACCATCAAAATGGGTGTATCTTTCGAATCAATATCCCCAGAAATAACCTCAGCTGTTTCATAACCACTCATGCCAGGCATATTAACATCAAGTAAAATCACCGCAAACTGGTGATGAAATAACGCCTTCAGGGCAATCTCGCCCGATTCAGCCAGCACAAATTCGATGTTTTTAAGACCCTCCAGCGTTCTACAAATCGAACGTCGGTTACTTTTTTTATCATCAACAATCAATATTTTGCTTTTTCCGAACTCAGGCATAATCTTTAAAGCATCTATTTAGTAACAAATCGGTATAACAAACTGGTATAACAAAATGTCAACACAACATTCATAACTATCAGTGTAGGTGATTATGCCTGGAAGAAATTGGCCACTTGATCAGCGGTAAAGATTGGTGGTCACGCGGTAACACCCGATAACACCCGATAATAAGTGGGGGTCTGCATAAATAATCTGTAGAAACAGAACGCAGAGAAAGAAAGCTCAGCCAATTTGAGCATTTTAGCCTGCCTGTATCACATCAAGCACTATACTTATTATTTTACGTTCACCCTTAAATCTTAACCCGATAGTGCATAGTTTCTAGTGCATGGTTTCTAGCGCATAGTTTCTAGTGCATAGTTTCTAGTGCATGGTTTCTGATGCAGAATGCTAACGAATTACCCATGCGGGCCTGAGTTTAGGCTGAACACATAGTTGCTCATGGATGAGATAATGACTAACAATATCGCCGCCTCACAAAACACCAACCTGGATCACCACACCCCGGTAGATAATGAACTACGGGTGAAAATTCGAACCTGCTCAGAGCTAATTAATACCGGTAAATATGCAGAAGTAAAATCAATCCTCGCAGCGGTTCTTTTCAAGCATCAAGAATCAGAAGCAAATATTACGCCGGAGATAAAACAGGCGCTTCTCTACTATGCCGATGCCCAACGGCTAACCCATAGCTACCTGGCGGCATATCGGAACTACGCCTTAGCCCTAAAAGTAGACATTGGCGCAGACTCAATGATCTTACCAAACCTATTTACCTGCCTGGCTTTGATTAGAGACTTTTCTAACGACGACATCGATGAAGCGCATTTGCTGGCCTTTATCAAGTCCAGCAATACCGATAACAATGAACTCAGCACCACCCTGGTGTATTTCTTTAAACAACATTTCGGCTACCATCATCAAGATTACGAAATCAATCTGGCCGATCTGATGACCCATCAAATATTTCTTGCTGCGCTGCCAGCGCTGGTATTCACCGACCAGGCAACAGAACTATTCATTACCCATCTAAGAAAAGAAATTCTTTTGTTGTGCATACAACAAGGCGCTATTCCTGAGCTAATACCCCTGGCTGAGGCTATCGGCTTACATGAATTCAGATGCGATTATATCACCAGTGTATCACCCTTCGAATCACAATTAATCGCTGGTCTACAGTCACAATTAACCAAAATTTCACCGATCAGCCAACAATTAGACCAGTGCAGTCATTCAATACATCTTATCGCTATGTATCTCCCCTTGACTGCATTACCGGATCAGAACCAGCTGCACAAGCTGGATATAAACCGCTGGCCAGCAACGCTGAGGAAAATCGCGCAGGTAACATTATTGAATTACCAGGCAGAGAAAATCCTCACAGCATCGATACCCTGTTTAACAAAAAACAGTAGCAGGGATGCCGTTTCAAATAAAGTCCGGCAACAATATGAAGCCAATCCATACCCAAAATGGCATTCAATAAATATTTTACCTTCGTCCAATACCTATACTGAAATATTTCCGTATTTACCGGCCAATATTAAGAACTCGGGTCAGTTCGACCACACACTTAACTGCCTGGTGGCCGGCTGCGGGACAGGGAAACATCCGTTATCACTGGCAAAAAACATTAGCAACGTGGCTATAACAGCGCTCGATATCAGCCTGCCCAGCCTTGCCTATGGCCAGCGAATGGCCACTGAACTCGGTATCAATACCGTTAAATTCATACATGGCAATATTCTGGACCTGGGAGAAATAGGTGAAAAATTTGATGTCGTAGAAAGTGTCGGGGTTATCCATCATATGCAGCACCCGCTGGCTGGATTAAAAAAGTTGCTGGCGGTATTAAAACCTGAAGGGCTGCTTAGCCTTGGTTTATACAGTGAAATTGCGCGCAAAAACATCATCAATATTCGTGCCCAACACGACTTATCAAATATTGAACCTAGTATCGAAAACATTCGCATGATACGCCAACAATTGTTTGATAGCAGCGAAACATGGTATGAAACCTTTAAAGACTTTTTTTCTACAGCCGAGTGTCGCGATCTTTTGTTCCACCGCCAGGAACTTCAATTCAATCTTCCCCAAATCAAGCAAATCCTGACCGAACACCAGCTTGAATTTCTTGGCTTTCGCTTACCCGCTTTGATATCTGCCAATTATCGACATAGATTTCCAACTGATCCGAGCATGACCAACCTGGACAACTGGCATCAGTTCGAAATTGATCACCCTGATACGTTTTTAGGCATGTATCAGTTCCACTGCCAAAAGCGCAGCTAATAAAAAAAGCCCTGGCAATAAGCAGCTGAGTTACATTCCAGGGCAGCTAGCTACAACGACCGCACAAAATAGCGACTCACAAAGCGGGGTTAATATCTGTTAAAGTCTGACTTCACGTTTCAGCTCAACATTTATTTTATTCACAGCCATCAAAGAATTTTTCTATGTCTAATCGCATAACCACAATTATAGGTGTTTCTTTCATTCTTCTTGCTACTACCTTGTCTGCTGGTAATAAGTCTGCTGAGAATAAAGTAGGCATTAGCGATGACGGTCGCGAGGTTCAACTCAACCAGGACGGTAGCTGGGAATATATCAGCCAGGATAGATTCGCCACCACCACCGATGGTAAACGGGTACGGCTTAAACCCAATGGTGAATGGCAGCCCATCAAACAAACTGAAGCCATCCAGTATAGACAGGCACAAAGACGGGCCTTTAGCCGCGATGCATTAGTTGTCGAAGAATCTTCAGTGACCCTGGAACTTAGCCAAATTGTCATCGAATCCTGGCGAGAAAAAGTGCATAAGGGCAAACGTATCAAGTCACAAATATTATTCTACGTCGAGGTCACTGCAGAGGATAACAATGCGCAACAGTGGGACTTTAATGACCTCGGCGCATTTTCAGCCTCGGATAATCGAGATCGAGACTATCCTATATTATCTGTCAGCCCAGCCAGCCTTTCTATGACCGGTAAAAACACCCAAAAATTAGTTATTAGCGCCCATGGTGCACCCCGTTGGTGGGGGCTTAAGTCCATGCAACTCACCATTAGGGCTGGCACCTTTAACAACACCAAACCCCTCATCCTGAGTAAAATTATGTCTGAGGTCGTTATAAAGGAGGTGGAACAGCTCTCTGAATAGCAGCCTCTGGGGCAAGCATCGTTATTTTGAACGCAACCCTATTTTGAACTCAGTGTTAGCTTGATCGCGCGCTGTAGGTATGCACAAAATCTACCAGGGCTTTGACATTTTCAACCGGTGTTTCTGGAATAATGCCATGACCAAGATTAAAAATATGCCCAGCTCGGCCATCCACTTCGTCCAGAAGTTCTTTCGCTTTTTGTTCTACAGCGGTTTTTGTCGCACATAAAACAATCGGATCAAGGTTGCCCTGTACCGCCTTTACAGCTGTTTCATCCCAGGTCTTTACTAACGGCGAGCGCCAGTCGAGGCCTAATACATCACAACCAGCAGCAGCCATCTGCTTCGCCAGGGCAGGATTGCCAGTACCAAAATAAATGACCGGCACCTGACCTTTAATCGCCTGAATAACCCGTTCAGTATGGGCAAATACATATTGTTGGTAGTCAATTGGCGCCAAACACCCGACCCAGGAATCAAATAACTGTATCGCCTGCACGCCTGATTCAATTTGATAATTCATATAATCGATAACGCAATCTGAAATTTTTTCCATCAGCTGATGCCACGCGACAGTATCACCGTACATTAATTGTTTAACCGCTACATAATTACGTGACCCCTTACCCTCAATGGCATAAGAAGCCAGCGTAAAGGGTGCCCCGCCAAAACCGATGAGCGGAATATCGGCGGGTAACCCTGCCCGAATAAGCGCAATAACGGCGCCAATATAAGGCATAGTTTCAGCTGCTGATTGCACCTGAATGGCGTCTATATCCGCAAGCTTACGGATCGGATTGGCAATATTCGGCCCGACCCCCGGAATATAATCCAGCTCAAGCCCCATCGGCTCCAGGATCGGTAACAGATCGGCAAACATAATGGCCGCATCAACACCCAGGATACGTTGCGCATCCAGGGTTGCTTTAGCTGCCAGTTCTGGGGTTTTAAAAAAATCGAGACTAGGCGTATTGCCTTTTACCTGGTGATATTCCGGCATATAGCGCCCAGCCTGACGATTCAACCAGATAGGCGTATAGGCGGTTTGCTCACCTCGGCAGGCTTTAAGAAATACAGAATTATAAAGGTCAGACTTACTATCAACGAGGCTCACAATACATTCACGACCATTACTATTAGCGGGCCGAAGATTATACATGAAAGTGGTTTACAGACGGTTATTTAAGCAATCGAATCTGCGTATTAGGCTCGATGGCTTTATTTTCAATTAGATCTAGCATGTTAGTGATCTCTGTCAGTATGTGACGCGCTTTTTTACAATCCACGATATCAGGATTAATACTAACCTCCATACCGGTAATATTTTGCTCTAATATTGTTAATCGGCTATCGGTAAGCTCACCTAGCAGATGATAATTTTCTATCATACGCTTAATCCCTTTTAAGCGCACTGGCGGTTGCTGTTCGCATTGCAGCATATGTTCCACAAGCTGAAAGCTGGCGCCAGAAATTAAAATTGAATCTCGCCCAGCCTGACCTTCAAGCCGGCTGGCAATATTAACCGTGCTGCCCACAGCGGTATAATCCATTCTCGCCTCAGAACCGAAATTACCCACCGCACAAAAACCAGAATGAATACCAATCCGCATATGTAAATCACTGTAAATACCCGCCCGGCGCCATTTCGACCTTAAACGCTTTAGTTGCCGCTGCATCTCCAGCGCCATCCGCGCGCAAGCGAGGGCATCCTGCCTTGCACCCTGAGTATCTGGGTCGCCGAAAAAAACCATGATCCCGTCACCAATAAATTTATCCACTGTACCGCCATGATCAACCGCTATTTTAGCCATGGTATTAAGATATTCATTTAAAATTAGCGTTACTGTTTCTTCCTCCAGGGTATCCATCAGCTCGGTAAAACCTTCAAGGTCGGAAAAAAAAACGGTCAACCGCTTGCGAAAAGTTTTTATATGCTGCTGTTCACTGGCAATAGAAGAGTATATTTGTGGACTGATATAACGACTCAGCTTTTTAGCAGTATCAACTAGCAGGCCATGATCTTTTTTTACCGCTCGCCTTGAGCTACCCAGTTCAAAGGTGACTCTAAAACCAAGATAAGCCACCATACAACCATGAAAAAGAATCGAGGCTGCGCATAAAATATCTGTCAGCAACAGGCCGACCAGTTTCACACCAACCCCAGCCTGCCAGGCCGACACAGAAACCAGCCCCAGTATCATCAGATTGAGCAACATTAAGCGTGGCCGCGCAATGGCCAAACTACTCAGCGCCAACGCCATCACAAAAGATACGCTGGCAAATAGATAGAACTGATTAACCACAACCATCAGCCCCACCAGCAAACCATCGAACAATAAACTGGACCGGGCTGCTGCGGCAGTATTAAAAAATCGGCCCAGTAGCCAATGCATCAGATGTGGATATAACAAACAGAACACACACACCAGATAGATAAACCACGGTATATCATCACCCCCAAAATACTGACTAAGGGTCACAATAACGGCCCATATATACGCTTCAATTCGCGGTATATAGATCGCATTAACAAGGTAGTGGCAGGGCGCTGACTTCATCCTGCCAGCATGCCGGAATTACGCCAACCCACCCAGCGCGATACGCTCTCAGCGGAGTAGGATTTTGCCTCGAATGAGCGTAGGTTATCTACCCAGCAAACTAGCCATTAACCAGATTCATCGGCACGTTTTGGTCTATTTCGGCAGCGTAATCAACGCCATCAAATGCGAACCCATGCATCTGCAAAAATGCTTCTCTGTAACCAGCAAAATCAGATATCGTCGCAAGGTTTTCATCGGTAACAAGGTCCCATTGGGCTTTAACAAAATTCTGAATTTCATCCGCCAGCTCAAGCTCATCCATTCTAATGCGGTCCTGTTGATCAACATTAAGCGGCTGAGCAGAAAATAGCTGATCCCTGAACAACCGGGTAGTTTGCTCGATACAGCCCTCATGGGTGCCTTTTTGTTTCATTATTTTAAATAATAACGACAAATATACCGCCATGCCGGGTATCGCTGAAGCTGCCTGGGTCATCAGGCCTTTCATCACTGCGACGTAAGCTTTACCATTTACAGCTTGCATCGGTTGCGCCAAAGCCCTTGCTGCACGGTCCAGATCCTCTTTGGCTTTACCAATAGTGCCGTGATAATAGATGGGCCAGGTGGCTTCACTACCGAGATAGGTATAGTTTGTGGTAATACAACCTTCAGCCAGCACACCAGCCTCTAGTAACGCATGAACCCATAACTCCCAATCTTCGCCGCCCATCACTTTAACAGTATCTGCCACTTCCTGTGGCTCTGCAGGCGGCAAACTAATCGACCGTAACTCGGCTGAATTAAAATCAATGGTTGCCCCAGCAAAGGACTTGCCAATGGGTTTCAGTGCACTTTTCACCACAGTGCCATCGGCGAGAGTACGTGCAGGTGCTGCCAGAGAATATATCAACATATCGATTTGCCCCAGGTCCTGCTTAATTAAATCAATCGTTGCCTGTTTGATCTCGCTGGAAAACGCATCGCCATTGAGGTTTTTTGCATATAACCCAGCGGCTTCTGCCTGCTTGGTGAAGGCCGCAGATTTATACCAACCAGCAGAAGCAGTGCGTTTTTTTACCGCCGGACGTTCGAAGAAAACACCAATTGTTGCCGCCTCTGAACCAAATGCAGCACTGATCCTCGACGCCAGCCCATAACCACCTGAGGCACCAACAACGAGCACTTTTTTAGGCCCCTGGGCAAGTAACCCCTGCCCTTTGACACGTTCAACATGTTCAATTTGTTGCAATACATCCATTTCGCAACCCTTAGGGTGCGCAGTAGTGCATAAAAAGCCTTTAATTTTTGGACTAATGATCATAGTGATTACTTACTTTTATTAGCTTTGCTTTTATTAGCTTTGCTTTTAGTTGCCTTGTTTATGGCGGGCTTGTCTATAGTGGCTTTGGTGGATTCAGCCGGCGCCGCAGGAATCGCTTTCGAGGTGCCATCAGATATATCAACATCCATAGAATTACGCCAGCTGATCATCAACATAACTGTGCCAATCACAACCATAGGCAATGACAATAACTGCCCTGTGGTCAGCCAATCAAAAACATAACCAAGATGTGCATCCGGCTCACGAAAAAATTCGCTAACAAACCTCAGACAGCCATAGCCGATTAGAAACATGCTCGATGTCGCCATCAGTGGCCGAGTGCGTCGGGTAAATAACCATAACAGACCAAACAACACCAGCCCTTCAGAGAATGCCTGGTACAAACTGGACGGGTGTCGGCCAATAATTTCGCCAGGATAGATAGCTGCCCAGGCAACATCCGTCACTCGACCAGGCAATTCAACATTAATGAAATTCCCCAATCTGCCAGTGCCAAGTGCAATGGGTATGCTTGGGGCAATAAAATCTGTGACCTGGAAAAACGTCTTCTGATGTTTGCCCGCAAACACCGCCATTGCCACGAACACGCCTAACATCCCGCCATGAAAAGACATGCCTCCCTGCCAAATTTTAAACAGACTTAAAGGATTCAGCATCAATTCGTCGCGACCATAAAAAAGCATATAGCCTATTCTACCGCCCAGAATTACGCCAAACACTGCGAAAAACACCAGGTCTGAAATTTGCTCTTCATTCCATGGAGAACCTGGCTGCCTGGCTTTACGCACCAGATGCCACCAGATACCACCAATACCCACCAGATAACTCAAACCGTACCAATGAATGGCTATCGGCCCGAGGCTGAGGGCAACCGGATCAAATTGGGGGTAATTCCACATGCGACTTGGCTTACGTTTAAACAGACTATTATCCGTTATGTCGCTGCAATGATAAACTGACTTTTTTTATTATTAACGCGCCCTCTATATGGGTTCAATTATGTGTTCAATTTTATGTGTTTAATTTTGTTTTCTGTGCCCTCTGATAACATCGCTGCTTGCGTCTCTGATTATATTGACGATCATATTGACGATTCTGGTAATAATTTATACAGCGGCGGTCTTGTGGTCGCCGCCAACCGCGACGAGAATCACACCCGACCAACCTTAGTCGCCGATTTTTGGCAGGACGACGATAATATCCTCGGCGGTCGTGACCTACAGGCTGGCGGAACCTGGTTAGGCGTTACCCGCAGTGGTCGGTTTGCAGCCGTGACTAACTTCGCCGAAACAATAGCCGAACCCATGCCGCCTCGTTCGCGTGGTGAACTAACCCGCAACTTTCTTGCTGCTGAGACCAGTTGCCGTGATTATCTGCAACAAGTTCATTTGCAACGCAACGAATATCGTGGCTTCAATCTGCTTATCTCGGATGGCAAGGCAGTTTATTATTATGCTAACCGAGAGGGTAATGCGCGAAAACTCGACGCCGGTTTTTATGGCCTTAGCAATCAACTACTGGACTGCAATTGGCCTAAGGTCATTGAAGCCAGACAACATCTACAAAAACTCGCAACTAAGGGCTTTGAGGCGCAGGACCTATTTGAGTTACTGGCTTTCCGCGGTGACCACAGGGCACATAGCGCACGGTTTATCATTGGCGAAAATTACGGCACCTGTGCGGCTACGGTAGTATCAATAAATAGCCACCAGGTACAGTTTGAAGAACGTTTATTTGATCCGGCGGGAAATCAGACTGGGCAACAACAATTCAATCTCAAACACCAATTAACGTAAGCGCTATTAACCAGCAATAGCATTAATAAATGGTAACTTTGCGGCCAATATTCAGCGTTCTACATTGACCCTCATTGACCCTCATTGACATAAAAGGTCCCTGTTCAGGTTTTTGGCCGCTGATCAGGTTTACGTTAATTAACTAGTGCATTACCTGCCGCGAACGAATTAATTTGCCCAGCCCCGCTTTACACATTTCATCTTCAACGGTTTTTTGAATCAATTGCGCATTATCCATTTTCAGCACATCCGCCAACATTTGTCGAGCTCGGCCCATCTCAAAACTGCGAATGGCCCATTTTACAGTAAGTAAATTAGTCGAGTTCATCGATAACACATCAAACCCCATAGCCGTTAATAGAATCGCCGCTGACGGGTTGCCTGCCATTTCACCACAAATACCCAAAGGCTTACCAACACTATGAGCCGCATCGACCACATACTTCAGGGCATGTAAAACTGCCGGATGGAATTCCTGATATAAATCAGCCACGCGCGCGTTATTTCGATCCACCGCAAGCATATACTGGATAAGATCGTTGCTGCCAACTGATAAAAAATCAACCCGCTTGACGATATCCCTGGCTTGATATACTGCCGCCGGCACTTCTATCATTACCCCCACGTCAGGTTTCTTAACTATTACGCCTTCCTCAGTAATTTCGCGATAACATTGGTTAATTAACTTTTGCGCCTCATCTACCTCGTCAGTACCACTGACCATCGGCAACATAATCCTTAGATAAGCATCAATGCCTTCACTAGCGCGCATCATCGCCCTTACCTGAGCCAGAAAAATTTCGGGATGATCCAGTGTAACCCTGATACCACGCCAGCCTAAGAACGGATTTTCTTCACGGATTGGGAAATAACTCAAGGCTTTATCGCCGCCTATATCCAGCGTTCGCATGGTCACGCTAAGCGGTGAGAAGGCTTTTAGATGTTGCCGGTATATGGCTACCTGTTCATCTTCGGTTGGAAAACGGTCATTCATCATAAAATGCACTTCGGTCCTATACAATCCGACCCCTTCAGCGCCTCTATCCAGAGACCGTGCAACATCGGTCATCAGACCAGTATTAACCCATAAGCCAATAGTATGGCCATCTGCTGTTTCTGATTTTTCACCTTTTAATGATTCGAGCCCCTGTTCAAAGGCTGCTTCTTCTTTAACGATACGTTTATATTGCTTGAGCTGGTCCTTATTCGGGTAAGTAATAACAACGCCATCAAAACCATCAACTATCATGGGCTTCTGTTCCAGCAGATGTAGCGGCAAATCCTCCACCCCCATAACTGTCGGAATACCCATTGCCTTGGCCAAAATTGCCACATGCGAGCTACCCGAACCCTTAACAGACACCAGCCCCGCCAGTTTGGCGCGTGGCACTTCTGCTAACATAACCGGCGTTAATTCATCAGCAATAAGGATCGTACCCTTGCTATAGATGCGACGTTTTTCATCCTTACTCTGGAGTTTGGCCAGTACTCGCTGCCCCAAATCACGCACATCAGAACCACGCTCACGTAAATATATATCGTCCATTGATTCAAAGGTTGCCACATGCGCTTCGATCACACGGCGTAGCGCTGTTTGCGACCACAATCCTTCCTTGATCAAGGTAATCACTTCACCAGAAATCGCCGAATCATCCAGCATATGCAAATAAGCATCGAATAACGCAAGTTCTTCAGGTTGCAACTGATCAGAAAGTTTTTGGCCCATCCGCCGAATATCGTCTTTGGCTTCTTCAACTGCGTTGCGAAAAATAGTGATTTCAGCATCTATATCCTGACACAATCGATGCGGTACTTTAGTTAGATCTGCTTCCGGATAAATAACGATGGAAGTGCCGATTGCGACGCCAGGGGCGCCGGCTTTACCCGCAAAGCGACTCGCTGGCAGATCACTGGATTCAGTAATCGATAAAGCCCCTGTGGCACGCGCATGTGCAATTACACCAGCAAGCTGGGCCGACAGGGTGATCAAAAAAGCTTCTTCACTATCATCATAGCGGCGGCGTTGTTTCTGCTGTACGACAATCACACCCAACACCTTACGATGATGAATAATTGGCACCCCAAGGAAAGCCTGATAATCATCTTCGGCTAGTTCGCTAACGTAATGATAGCGGGGATGAATCGATGCATTTTCCAGATTAACCGGTTCCGCGCGCTCACCCACCAGGCCCACCAGACCCTCACCCACTTCCAGCGTCACCTTGCCGACTGCGTCAGCATTTAGACCGCGAGTGGCCATAAAAACATAATGGGCACGATCATCGTTCAAAAGATAGACAGTACAGACTTCAGTTCCCATGGCAGCCTGAACCCTGGCCACAATAATATCCAAAGCGGTATTCAAATCGCGCGCAGCATTAACCTCCTGTATCACCCGGCGTAATATTTCCAACATAAACTTAGGGTCCTATTTCCTACTTTGCATTTATTTAGACGGGTAAAACACCAAACAAACCCAGGGCCCTGGTCCAATGCCGTGGATCTAATACTGTTTAATTAGCGGGCTGAATGGGAATTTGTCATACATTTTGTGATACCTGGCGCCAACTTTTTCATCGCTCGCCGGTACACATCCTTCTTGAAAGCCACTACCTGCCCAAGAGGATACCAGTAACTGACCCATTTCCAATAGTCGAATTCAGGGCTTTCGGACTGATCAAGCATCACGGCGCTATCTTCAGCGAGCATTTTTAACAAATACCACTTCTGCTTCTGGCCTATAAAACTGCTGGAATTTTGCCGCAAAAAACGCTTCGGCAATTTATATCGCAACCAGCCCTGAGTAGAATCAATGATTTTAACATGCTCTGGGTCAAGGCCGATTTCTTCTTTTAACTCTCGAAACAGGGCTTCTTCGGTAGATTCACCGGCATTAATTCCACCCTGTGGAAACTGCCAGGCATCTTGTCCGACACGCCGCGCCCAAAGTACCTGCCCGCTGTCATTAGCGACAATAATACCTACGTTCGGTCTAAATCCGTCCGAGTCAATCACGCTCAACTACACCATTACTCTATAAATAAAATCATTGTCCCCGAATATGGCTGTTGGGGCAAACAACCACGCTGTTTGTCACTTAGAATTTCCCTCTAACATGCTAGACTGCCGCTTTCTACCCAGGAGAATATATGTGGCCTTAGCAATTTTTGACCTTGATGAAACGCTTATTTCAGCGGACAGCGACCATGCATGGGGGGAATATGTGGTTGCCAACAATCTGGTGGACAAACAATCCCATCAAGCCAAAAACGAGCAATTTTATCAGGAATATAAACAAGGCGTACTCGATATAGAGGCCTATATGCGTTTTTCCTGTGCCGTACTGGCAGCCCACAGCACAGACCTGCTGTATCAACATCGGCAACAATTTATTGATCAACAAATCAAACCACTACTGCTGCCCAAAGCCCTGGCAAAAATTGCGGCGCATAAAGAACAGGGCGATCTGATCATTGTGGTCACCGCCACCATCGATTTCATTACCCAGCCTATCGTTGAATTAATGGGTATTAAAAACCTGATTGCACCAGAACCAGAAATGCTCAATGGCCGCTACACAGGTAAACTTAGTGGCATACCAAGTTATGGCATTGGCAAGGTTATAAGGCTCAAAGAATGGGTCAAAGCGCATAACCAGGACATGACAAATAGCTATTTTTATTCCGACTCGGCCAATGACATACCGCTGCTTGAAGCGGTAGAGCATCCCGTTGCGGTTGATCCAGACCCGCGCCTGGAACACTTTGCCAAACAACACAACTGGCCGATTATTTCTTTTCGAGATTAAACCGGGTCTTTCCAGGCAAGATCAAGATCACGGGCCGCTTTTACATCATCCAGCCGTTTCACCGGCATATTCTGGGGTGCAGATTTAACCAGCTCAGGCGTTTCTCGTGCTTCTTTGAGAATATTTTGCATGGCCGCAACAAAAGCATCAATCTCCTCTCTGGTCTCAGTTTCTGTCGGCTCGATTAATAAGCACTCAGGCACCAACAGCGGGAAATACGTGGTCGGGGCATGAACCCCATAGTCCAGCAGACGCTTGGCAAAATCCATGGCATTAACACCCAGCTCTTTCGCTTCACGAGACAAGGTGATGATAAATTCATGGGTCGCTCGGCGCTCAGGATAAGCGAGTATAAAACCAGCCTGAGACATTTTTTTTGCCATATAATTTGCATTCAGAGTGGCATATTCGCCGACTCGGTGCATGCCCTGATGACCCAACAACCTTGCATAGGCATAAGCCCTTAGCAGAATACCGGCATTACCCATAAAGGCCGACAGGTTACCAATAGAGTCAGGCAAATCGGTCTTGTCCTGCCAATAAAATTCATCCCCGGTAGCCGTTTTCCGTTGGCCCACAATCGGCGTGGGCAAAAATGGCGCCAGTTTTTCACCCACACCTACCGGGCCCGCACCTGGACCACCGCCGCCATGCGGTGTGGCGAATGTCTTATGTAGATTCATATGCAAAACGTCAAACCCCATATCACCTGGTTTCACCTTCCCCAGGATGGCATTCAGATTTGCGCCGTCATAGTAGAGCAGGCCACCAGCAGCATGAACAATCGATGCAATCTGCTGAATCTGACGTTCAAAAACACCACAGGTAGAGGGATTGGTCATCATCAACCCCGCTGTATGGGGTCCCACTGAAGCTTTTAGCGCCGCCACATCAACATCACCCTCAGAGGTAACTGGTATTTCTCGTGCTTTATAACCACACATCACCGCTGTTGCCGGGTTCGTACCATGTGCAGCGGCAGGAATAAGAATTTCATTGCGTTCAAAATCCTTGCGTTTATCGTGGTAGGCGCGAATCATGGCCACCCCCGCAAACTCCCCCTGAGCACCGGCCATGGGTGTCAAGGATACCGCTGTCATGCCAGTCAAGTCCTTAAGGTAAGTTTGTAGCTCAAACATACAGGCCATAAACCCTTGACTGAATCTTTCTGGTGCCAGCGGATGACGATTAAGAAACCCTGGCATACTGGCTGCTCGATGGGCACCACGCGGGTTATATTTCATAGTACAGGAGCCAAGCGGATAAAATTGGCCGTCGATGGAAAAATTCTTTTTCGATAATTGCGTAAAATGACGCACCACCTGTAACTCTGAAACCGCAGGTAGCCCAACTGGCATTTTACGCCTGTGCTCGATGGGTATTTCGCTATCAACCAGCGCTACAGCATCATATTGCGCCGCCGCGCTCCGCCCAGGGCTGCCTATTTCATAGATCAACATCCTAAACTCTCCAACACTTGCTTTAAGGTTACAAGAAACAGCTCGATATCTTCACTAGTTTTAGTTTCCGTGGTATTGGTTAACATGCAGTCAGCCAGTGAAGTATCAAAATTACCCATATCATAGCCGCCCAAAACACCTTGATCTGCCATTAAAGACAGCACTTCTTTAGCCGGACGGGGCAACTGGATAACCACTTCATGAAACACTGGGCCTGAAAATTTGCGCTCGACACCATCCATAGCCGCTATACCCGCCAACAATTTAACAATATTGTTATGACACTGGCTGGCAATTGAAGTCAGCCCATTATCACCCATCAAACTAAGATAAATTGACGCGGCGGTTACCAGCAAACCCTGGTTGGTACATATATTTGAAGTCGCTTTAGCCCGCCGAATATGCTGTTCTCTTGCCTGTAGCGTTAACGCAAACCCTTGCTTGCCCTCCAGATCAACCGTCTTGCCAATAATTCTACCTGGCATCTGCCGTACAATTGCTTTTTTACAACACATAAAACCCGCATAGGGTCCACCGGACGCGATCGGTATGCCAAAAGGCTGGGTTTCTCCCACAACGATATCTGCACCCCGCTTACCCCATTCGCCAGGCGCGCCAAGAATTCCCAGACACATAGGGTTGATAACACCAATCACCAGTTGATTATTTTCATGCGCCCAATCGGTCAAACCCGCCGCATCATCCAGGCTGCCAAAAAAGTTCGGATAAGCAATAACCAGGGCGGCATAATCTTCACCCGCAAAGCCATCAAGCTGATCCTGTTCCACTAGCCCAGTGTTTTCCTGCCAGGATAATATATCAATGGTGATTTGCTGATTACGCACTATGTTCTCACAAACCGCGCGATACGCCGGATGTATATTTGCCACCATCAATACCCGTTTCGATTTTGATTTCCGATTCGCTCGGACCGCCATTAATACCGCTTCGGCCAGGGCAGAGGCACCATCGTAAACAGACGCATTGGCGACATCCATCGCCGTTAAACGGGTCATCATGGTTTGAAATTCGTATATAAGCTGCAATGTGCCCTGGCTGGCTTCCGCCTGATAGGGGGTATAGGCGGTCATAAATTCACCCCGACTAGCAAGGTCCCATACCGCACTTGGAATATGGTGCTCATAGGCACCGGCACCTAAAAATGAAAGGCCAATCTGGTCAGCCTGGGCCCGCTCGGCCATTAACCGCAATAAGGCCTTTTCACTGATAGCATCAGGCGTGCTGGTCAAAACTCCCGCCAGTAAATCAGCCGGAATTTCGTCAAATAAATCTTCAATCGAGTCGATGCCTATCGCATCTAACATCACCTTTTCATCTTGTGATGTATGGGGCACAAAGGGCATTTTCGACCTCTTTTATATAGCTTAAAACAACAGGAATAATGAGATTTAGAGCCTTAGCTGGAATGCTGTCGGCGAGCAACCGTGCTTAATCGGACTCGGCCTCACAAAATGCCTGATAGGCATCTGCGTCGAGCAGGTTATCCAAATCGTTTTTATCCGTTGGTTGCAACTTGAAAAACCAACCTTTGGTATAAGGTGACTCATTAACTATTTCAGGCGCCTCTTCCAGGGCGTTATTGATAGCAATCACCTTGCCCGATACCGGCGCAAAAATATCTGATGCTGCCTTTACAGACTCTACAACACCAGCCTCACCCGCCGCCACCACATCCATATCCAGCTCAGGCAATTCCACATAAACCACATCACCCAACGCGTCCTGCGCATGATCTGATATACCTACCGTTACGGTGCCGTCATCTTCCACACGGGCCCATTCGTGACTCTCTGCGTATCGCATTTCACCTGGAAACTCAGCCATTTATTCATCCTTATTTACGTCTGTTTAATTCGCTATTTTTAATAGTTCGAGTCTAGTTCGTCGATTATAAATTTTCACCCTCAGGGTAATTTATAAACCTGTTTACCATTTCGCACAAAGGGGGGTTTGACCTTCAATACAGGCAGTCTTTTGTTCCGCACCAAAACCTCAAGGTCGCCGTTCAAGCCTGTTTTAATACGCGCTAATGCAACCGAATAACCCAGCGTCGGCGAATGCGCCCCGCTTGTAATTTCACCCACTTTTTCAGCACCAAGATATATCGGATAGTGGGCCCTCAGGACTCCGCGCTGCCTAAGCACCAAACCTGTCAACTCAGTTTTTAGCCCTGTCTGGTGTTCAGCTTGCAAGGCCGCCTTACCGATAAACTGACGTTCTCCATCCATCACTACAGTAATGGCCATATTTGAAGCAAAAGGAGTGACTGTTTCATCCATATCACTGCCATATAGATTCATGCCAGCCTCTAACCGCAACGTGTCTCTGGCGCCTAATCCTATCGGCTTAACACCCTTTTCTAGCAACATTTGCCAGAACCTCTGAGCGGCTTCACTACTAAGAATAATTTCAATGCCCTTTTCACCGGTATAACCCGTCCTGGCTAGAAACCAGTTTTCACAAAACCCGCCTTTGAAGGGCCCTAAGCCAGCAACAAACTGTGACTGAGCCGGACTTAAAAGCGCCCGAACGGTTTCTAGTGCGGCAGGACCCTGGATAGCCAAAATCGCCAGTTCTGGTCGCTCACTTAACTCACATTGATAATTTTTAATTTGTTCTGTCATCCAGGCTAAATCTTTTTCTCGGGTCGCGCAGTTGACCACCAGCCGGTATCCAGAATCTGTTTTGTAAACAATAAGATCATCCAGAACACCACCCGCTTCGTTTAACATAGCACTATACAATGCAGCCCCAGTCTGTTTTAACTTAGCCACATCATTCGCCAGTAGGAAACTCAAATAGCGCTGACTCGCAGCTCCCGTGATATCAACCACGGTCATATGGGAAACATCACAAACGCCAACTGACGACCGTACTATATGATGTTCCTGTATTTGCGAACCATAATGAATTGGCATATCCCAGCCACCAAAATCAACCATCTTTGCGCCAGCATTTAAGTGCTGCTGATAAATTGGCGTTCTTAAACCCATCTTCTTAAATCCATCTTCCTAAACCCACAGCCCTAAACCCACAGCCCTAAACCCGTAGCCCTAAAGTCTGCTGAGGTGACTGAGTAAATTATATTCCAGAATGAAAAATTTCACTGAATTACCTATTCTATCTTTTTAGTACAGGAGCGAACAGACGTTAACCATTCTGGCCCGATAATCTAATAAATAATGCAGCTCGATACTGGCATTAATGCCCGCTGGCTAATCTAGTCAACATGGATTTTAGTACCTGCTGCTCATTAACAAACGCCATACCGGTATTCCGCAGCCAGCCAATACCCGGATTATTAGTGTCATATAGACGTTTTAGAATCTCCATGGCGGACATCAACAATAAATTATCTGCCCGACGTGCGCGCTCGTATCGCCTGAGCAGTTTATATCCACCCAGACCCGTTTCAAATTTTGCCTGCATCAATTCATTAGCCAGCGCTCTCGCATCGGCAAAACCTAGGTTCGCGCCCTGACCCGCCAAAGGATGAATGGTATGCGCCGCGTCACCAATCAATGCAAGGTTCGATTTAATGTAGCGAAAGCTATGCTGCTGACGTAGCGGAAAACTAAACCGCTGATCGACTGCCAGTACCCTGCCTAATTCGAATTCACTGGCCAGCCCCAGTTGATGACATAATTTTGATGCTGGTTGTACTTTTAAATCGCTCGGATCAGCTACTGACCAAACAATCGAACAGAGGTGTTTATCTGCCAGCGGTAAAAATGCCAGTGCACCTCTGTCGGTGAACCACTGACGGGCTACCTGGTCATGGGGAAATTCAGTTTGAATGGTCGTTACAAAGGCTTCCTGAGCATAACTCCACTGCATCGATTGCATATTACTCAGCGCCCGAATTTGTGAGCTACCACCATCAGCACCTACCAGCAGCTGGCAATTAATACGCCGGCCATCAGCCAGGGATAGTTGATAACCCGTTTCAGTGGTTTTATGGCTCAGGGCTGTTATTTCGGTCAGGCCTGTAACCTGTTGATTCCATAACACACTCACTGTAGCGGCTGCTTCAAGCTTTTGTGCCAGGGCATATAATACCTGCTGGTTTTCAACGATACAGCCAAGAAAGTCCTGCTGGATATCACCTGCATTAAATTCGATACTGGCCGTGCCCCGTGCATCTCGAACAGACATTTTGCCGAATTGACAAAACCGATTAACCTCGGGCCACACATCGAGCCGCTGTAATAGCTCAATGGTTGCGATATTAAGTGCACTAACCCGAGGTAAATAACCTGATTGCAGCTGATTACCTGACACTTGCACTGGCGCATCAATAACTGCTTCATAAGCATTTCGAGTATCAACCACTGCAATACTGAATGGCGCGTCACGCAGCGCATTAGCCAGTGTTAGACCCATCAGGCCAGCACCACATATCACGATATCAAAATCCATTTAGCAATGCCTCTTAACGCTGGCAGCTGTCATCAATGCTTCAATCTGCTGGATATCTTTGGGCAAATCAGCGGTTAATACTTCATAGCCATTTTGGGTAACCAGGATATCGTCTTCGATTCGTATACCAATCCCGAGATACTTAGCAGGTATTTGCGGCAGACTCGGATGGATATAAATGCCAGGTTCTACCGTAGTCACCATACCAGGCTCAAATACCCGCCATTCACCCTGAATTTTATATTCCCCCACGTCATGCACATCCAGTCCCAACCAATGACCAGTACGGTGCATGGTGAACTTTTTATAACTTTCTGCAGCAATTACCTGTTCAAGGCTACCGGTCAATAAACCTAATTTAATAAGCCCTTGAGTAATCACCTCTACCGCCGCTTCATGGGGCTGATTCCAGTGGTTACCCGGTTTAATCATACTAATGGCAGCCTCTTGCGCTTCAAGAACGATGCTATATATTTCTTTCTGAGCAGTGGTATATCGACCACTAACAGGATAAGTACGGGTCACATCAGAAGCATAATACTGGTATTCACAACCGGCATCGACCAACACCAGCTCAGCCTCATTACATTCAGTATCATTGTGAATATAATGTAAAATACAGGCATTATCCCCAGCCCCAACAATCGAGGGATAAGCCGCCGACATAGCGCCACTAGACATAAATCTATGCAACAGTGTAGCTTCTAATTGATACTCGTATATACCTGGCCGAATTTGTTGCATCAGCGCTTTATGCGCAGACACCGTAATATCCGCAGCACGTTGAAGCACTTTTACTTCCTGTTTGCTCTTAAACAACCTGAGTTCGTGCAGGAATTGATCCAGATGAACAAATTCACCCGGGGGCCTTGTGCCACTTTGTTGATTGGTTTTAAGACTATTAACCCATCCCATGATGCGTTGATCAAATTCCAGATGAGACCCTAGCGCATAATAAAGCCGAGATTTAGCTTCGATTAAACCCGGCAAAATCTCATCAATATCGGTAATAGGAAATGCATCATCAAAACCATATAACTCAAGTACTTTCTCAGGCCCGGTGATTTTTCCATGCCATTGCTCTAACAAAGGATCTTTTTCGCGACAAAACAGAATGCATTCGCCATGTGGCCTACCAGGAATCAGCACTAGCACCGATTCTGGCTCTGTAAAACCACTCAGGTAATAAAAATCGCTGTCCTGTCGAAATCGATACTCGACATCACCATTACGACACTGCTGACGGGCGCTGGGTAAAATGGCAATACTATTGCTTTCCATCAAGCGCATAAGTTCACGCCGCCGACGGGCAAACTCCTGCAGGTCAATTTTTACCGTGGGGTTCAAATTTGTACCCTACCTTGGTGGTCTCGCATATTCCCCCTCAGAGTATTTATCCGCAAAGTGACAGGTTAAACGCCAATTCTATCTAATCCCTATCCTATCTAATTAATGGCGATTTTTTAGTGCAACGCGCGACTGGCGCATTCAGTAAAAACCAGTAAAGCTGCCATTCGAACATATTCGGTGATCTCAAATACATCGCTTTCATTGGCATCATCTTCAGGTATTTCATCGGCTAAATTTTCATCCAGTTTTGCAATTTGGGCCAAATCAGTCAGCACTTCACGGATCTCTGAATCAAGTTCACCCTCAGCAAAACGCCCGCTCAAACCAAAACCTGATAAAAACCCCGCGCACCAACGACTAATACATTGTTGGCGTATATTTATCGCCACGTTATCCTCAGGCAACAACATCTGAAAGCCAAAATCAACATCACTTAATTTGCTATGAATATCCCCGGCTAACAAAGCAATCGCCTCACCCAGCTTTACATCATCAAGCGCAAGGTCAGCTTCTGCGGTGTCCTGCCAGCCAGCCAGCATTTCAGTTTCTATTGAATCTGATAATTTTGCACCTGCACTTAACCAGCCACATATTCGGCCATGCAATTCCGCAAGGTCAGTCGGCGTTTGCTGGCCATCAAGCATTTCATCCAGGTCATTAAATTTCATCTTCAGGGCCATTAATCCAAAAACTCAATCTTACTCTATCTGTCCCCGTTTGACCTTTATAGAACAACAGATTTATAGTGCATAAAACACAGCAAATGAGAATTTCCTATTGGCAATCCAAGAACTTGAAACTAAAATCGATGAACTTATTTTGCTCTGCGATAAACTTGAGAAAAGTCAGGCGGTCATGCAAACAGATCAAAAAAACTGGCAGCTTGAACGTGTGCGACTACTGGAAAAAAACCAACTCGCAAAAACCAAACTTGAAGCCATGATCTTGCGCCTGAAAGCCCTCGAAGAAGAATAACTGCTTTTACTTCGCCCTTGAATTGTAACCGGATAAAACATGCTAGACGCCGAAACCGTATCAGTCTCAATTCTGGACAAAGAATACCAGGTCAACTGCCCGGCTGACGAAATTGCCGCCCTTAAACAATCCGCTCAATATCTGGATAATAAAATGCGAGACGTTAAAAACAGCGCCTCCGTTTTAGGGCTCGACCGAATAGCCGTAATGGCAGCGCTAAATATTGCCAACGACCTGATTAATGAACAACAAAAAACTGCCCGCATGATCCAGGACCAGGAGAATGAAATACAAAACCTCTCTAATAAACTGGACACTGCACTAAACCGGCTAAATGACGAAACTGACTAAACGCCATTGCGGCCTTTAATCAATCGCCTCCAGCGCATCTGATAATTTACTCACGCCAATTACATTAAGACCCTGAACTGGTTTTTTTGGCAGGTTAGCCGCTGGCACAATAGCCTTTTTGAAGCCATGTTTAGCCGCTTCTCTGAGCCTTTCCTGACCATTTCGGACTGGGCGAATTTCACCTGACAGCCCAACTTCACCGAAACAAACCAGCCCCAGCGGCAGCGCTCGGTCCCTGAAGCTCGACACGATAGCCAACAACAAAGCAAGATCGCTACTGGTTTCTGCAACTCGAATTCCACCCACCGCATTGACAAAAACATCCTGGTCGCCCACCTGCAAACCCCCATGCCGATGTAATATGGCTAACAGCATCGCCAATCGATTTTGATCAAAACCCACCGCCACGCGGCGTGGATTTCCTAGCGCGCTGCTATCCACCAATGCCTGCGCTTCCACCAATAGTGGCCGAGTTCCTTCCCATACCACCATAACGATAGAGCCGGGTGTTTCCTGATCACCGCGAGATAAAAAAATCGCCGACGGATTAGCAACTTCCACCAGACCTTTTTCCGTCATAGCAAATATGCCCAGCTCATTCACTGCACCAAAACGATTTTTGCTGCTGCGCAAGGTGCGATAACGCGCATCATTATCACCTTCAAGCATAACAAAACAGTCAATCATATGCTCAAGCACCCTGGGCCCGGCAAGACTACCTTCTTTTGTAACATGGCCCACCAACAACAATATCGTATTGGTTTTTTTTGCCTGCTGAATCAGCACCGAGGCTGACTCTCGCACCTGACTGATGCCACCGGGAGCAGAATCCACGTCATCAAGATGCATTACCTGAATAGAGTCGATTACTACCAGCTTTGGTTGTAGCTCATCCCATACCGAGATTATGGTTTCAACTTCTGTCTGCGCCATCACCTTAAGGTCTGTCATCGGTAGTTTAAGGCGTCGAGCACGCATCGCAATTTGTGCCAGGCTTTCTTCTCCAGTGATATACAAAGCAGAATTTTGGCCCGCTAACTGACACATGATCTGTATTAACAAGGTGCTTTTACCCGCCCCAGGGTTACCGGAAATCAGTACCGCTGAGCCAGCGACCAGGCCACCACCCAATACTCGGTCAAATTCCCCGTTACCTGTCAGTAAGCGCGGTATATCTTCAGCCGATACTTCAGCCAGTGTCTGCGTCTGCTCCAGTTGACCGGCATAGCCTTTTTTGCGCGCCTTGCTACTACCGCTATCAACACTCAATCGGCTCAGTGTATTCCACGCCTGACAGTCCTTACATTGCCCCTGCCATTTAGCATAATCCGAGCCGCAGTCGGCACAGACATAAACGGTTTTAGTTTTCGCCATAGACTTTCTGCACTCGTTGAGTAAGGCCTGACATCAAGGTATAACTAAGCGTATTGGCATAGGCAGCTATTTCATCAATCGGCAAATCTGCCCCCCAGAAAACCACAGGATCACCAATATCCACTCGATCCTGGTCCGTTAACTTTATAAAACTCATATCCATCGAAACTCGGCCTATCAATGACCGCCGCTGGCCATCGACTAATACTGGAGTATTGGCCGGCATTTCCCTTGGATAACCATCTGCATACCCCAGTCCCACTACTGCAATACGACAAGCTTCAGTAGCCTGCCATAGACCGCCATAACCTACTGCATCACCAGCAACCAGAGATTTAATCGCTAATATAGGCGCAGTCAGCGTCATACCTGCTTCCAGCCTGCTATCCGGTCGCCCCAAAGCTGAACCGCCATAGATCATAATACCCGGCCGTATCCAGCCCAATCTTGTTTCAGCCAGTTCAAGTAGGGCACTGGAATTAGCAATTGAAGTTTCAACGGCTAAATCGAACTTTTCAGCAACCTGTAAATAACGCCCTAATTGCGTACTATTCGCCACATGATGCCGCTGTTCTGAGTGCGCTAAATGACTCATCAGTCCAATAATATTTTTCCGCCCGATAGTCGTTACGAGTTCGGCCAGCTGTAGTGAATCCGCTGTATATTTAAATCCAAGGCGATTCATTCCAGTGTCGATTTTTATCCAGCAAGGGCCGTCATCAAAAATTTCAAGCTGGCGTTCATTATGCACCACCGGTATCAGATTCAACTCACGACAAAGTTTTAGTTCTTGCCGACCAAGGAAACCTTCGAGGATCACCAGCTGATTATCGATGCCCGCTTGACGCAATTCGATGCCTTCAACCACCCTTGCGACGGCAAAACCATCTGCTGCTTTTAGTTGCTGACATACTTTGATCGCGCCATGGCCATAAGCATCCGCCTTAACCACCACCATTGTCTTGCTATCAGGGGAGTACTTTCGAGCTTTTGCAAAATTACGCTGGATAGCGTCCAGATGGATAATTGCCTGTGGGATATTACCTAAGCTACGCAAAATGACGATTCATTCTGGTTTATCATGCTATTCATAATCATAGTCACCATAACCCACAGCCAAATCTTCAAACTTGGTAAACTGACCAATAAAGGCTAACTTCCTACGGCCAATAGGTCCATTTCTTTGTTTAAGTATGATGACCTCTGCTATACCTTTTTCCGCGTCTTCGTGATAAACCTCATCACGATATATCGCCATAATGATATCTGCATCCTGCTCTATCGCGCCTGATTCGCGTAGATCCGACATGATAGGTCTTTTATCGTTGCGTTGCTCTAAACCCCGATTAAGCTGAGACAGGGCAATAATCGGACAATTAAACTCCTTCGCGAGCCCTTTTAATGAACGACTGATTTCTGAAATTTCTGTGGCTCGGTTTTCAGCACCGCCGGTAACTTGCATCAACTGGATATAATCAATAACAATCAGCCCCAAATCCCCATGTTCACGTACTACGCGCCTTGCCCGCGCGCGCATTTCTGTAGGCGATAAGGCAGCAGTATCATCCACCAACAACGGTTTATCATTAAGCAACGTAACCGCAGAGGTTAACCGTGGCCAATCATCATCACCCAATTGACCACTACGAATTTTGGTTTGATCAATTCTACCGAGGGACGACAACATCCTGATAATCAACGAGTCGGCGGGCATTTCCATACTAAATACCAGCACCACCTTGTCATTTGAAATCGCGGCGTTTTCGGCGATATTCATCGCAAAAGATGTTTTGCCCATTGAGGGCCGCCCTGCAACCACAATCATATCGCCGGGCTGCAAGCCCATGGTCATTTCATCCACCTCGCGAAAGCCCGTACTCAACCCGGTGAGCTGCCCCTTGGTCTGGAATAATTCATCAATTCGCTCAACGGCTTTAGTCAGCAATGGTTTAATGGCTTGAGGGCCACCAGTACTGGGCCTGCTATCGCCAATTTTGAAGACTGCTGACTCAGCCAGATCTATTAACGTGTGGCTATTACGACCCTGCGGGTTAAAACCACTCTCAGCAATATCATGGGCTACAGCAATCAGGCTACGTACCGTTGCCCGTTCAGCAACGATTTCAGCATAAGCTTTTACATTAGATACAGCCGGGGTTGTTTCGGCAAGATCAGCAAGATAGGCAATACCACCAACATTCGCCAGTTCATTGACTTCTTCGAGGGACTCCGAAATCGTGACGATATCCAGCGGCTGATTTCTTTCTGCCAGCACAGCCATACACCGATAAATGACCCGGTGATCGGTACGGTAGAAATCATCTGGGGTAATGATACTGGCAATGTTATCCCAGGCCTCAGTATCCAGCATCAAGCCGCCAAGTACCGAACGTTCCGCTTCAAGGGAATGAGGAGGGATTTTTAGTGAAACAGCACTACTTTCGTCGATTGCTATTGCCAATGGATAAACTCAAATATTCGTTTAAAATTAGCCGCCAGGATTGCTGCGCTTTTTAAGCACTATCCTGCACCCTCCAATCCAGCCGCTTATGATGCCAATCCAGTTAAAATTCAGTGTTGGTATCAACCCTTTCAACAACTATCACAGAACGACTATCACAGGGCAATCGCTCAGGCTTCGGCTATAACACCCACTTTAAGTACAGTTTTAACCTCAGAATGGAGCTGAATATCAATTTCGAATTCGCCCAGTTCACGAATAGGGCCAGTAGGCATTTTTATTTCACCGCGCTCGATTTTGACTCCCCGCGCCGTAGCTGCCTCGGCAATATCTCGAACCGTAATAGACCCAAACAACTTGCCTTCTTCACCAGCTTTAGTCGACAGGGTAATATCCAGTGCGGATATTTTTGCGGCTCTTGCAGTGGCTTCACTGAGCTTCACATCAGCTACCTGTTGCAATTCAGCACGCCGGGCATCAAAAGACTTAATATTTTCTTCTGTTGCTGCGACAGCCTTATGCTTGGGAATTAAAAAGTTTCTGCCGTAACCTGCTTTCACATTCACCTGGTCACCCAGGCCACCCAGATTTTCTACATTTTCCAATAAAATTATTTGCATCTTTATTATACCTCTCGATCAGATCGGAATTTTTCTCTCAAACCAAACCAGCTATCCATCAAACCCGCAACAATCAACACCGGCATAATAAACTGGAACATAAATATCAATAATAAATAGAAGCTGACCAACCAGCTTCTGGATAAACCCTTGTCTTTAGCTAACCAATGGACCAAAGCAACAGCGGCTATAAGCAACGGTAGCACAAGCAACTGCCCCCAACGGACAAGTTCCCCGATTCCGTATGCTGACAGACATAGACCTACCAATACCGCACTGAACATGGGCGGGATGCGCAACGCGCGAAATTCCTGTCCAAACCCACCTGGATTGTACAGCTCACCCTGCCACCATCTTGCCAGGATCAAAAACACTAATAAATTGAGCGCAAACCCAAGCGCAAGCATACCAAAAAACAAATCGTAGGCCTGTTCGGCATCCTTTAATACCAGATCTTTGAATACCAGGCCGACATAATCATTCAATAACTGACTAGCTGACGCTTCAAAAATCAATGCACCGACAATTGAAAATATAACCAACGCGGCGAGCGTAAACGCCCACGAGGCTGTAATCTTCAATACATAGGCCAACGCCACCATACTGGCAAGCGCATAAACGGGGGTAATATCCAGATTAAATGCAAAATAACCCAACATGGGCAAACAAGCCCATATTAGCACCCATCCCGCTTCTAGCATGCCCTTTCTTAATACCACCAGGCTAATTACTGCATAAAACAGCCCTTGCAAAGGTGGAAAAAGCGCACCAATCAAACAGACGCCTAATGCTTGATTTCGACCACGCATTACAAATTCAGCCAGCGCCCTCATCTGCTCATCGCATAGTCCTCAGTCGGACTAACTATGGCCGTCGGTATAAGGTATCAACGCTAAGTACCTGGCCCGCTTGATGGCTTTTGCCAACTGGCGTTGATACTTGGCCTTCGTCCCCGTAATACGACTGGGTACTATCTTGCCTGTTTCAGATATATATTGTTTCAGGGTATCGATATCTTTGTAATCAATCTCAGTTACACCTTCAGCGGTGAACCTGCAATACTTTCGTCTGCGATAAAAACGTGACATATATCCTCCGATTAACCTTCATCGCCAGAAGTTTTTGCTTCCGACTTTGCTTCTTGAGCCGTATCAGCTTTACCCGCTGACGGTGCTTCAGCTGTTCGCCTTGGGCCCCGGTCTTCACGGTTACTTTCTTTTTTCTGACGACTTTCTCTTTCGAGTTTCATCACAGGTGATTCGCCTGTTTCGGGACCTTTACGACCTAAAATCAGGTTTCGAATGACAGCATCATTAAATCGGAATGCAGTATTAAGCTCGGTCAGCGTATCCTGGCCACATTCAACATTAAGCAGAATATAATGCGCTTTGTGGATTTTATTAATTGGGTAGGCTAACTGATGTCGGCCCCAATCTTCAACACGATGCACACTGCCACCGCCATCTGTGACTACGGTTGTATATCGCTCGATCATTCCTGGTACCTGTTCGCTTTGATCAGGGTGTACCAGAAACACTACTTCGTAATGTCTCATTCAAGACTCCTCTCGGTTGTATGCTTCCTGTCCGAACCCAGTAATAAATCTTCGGCAGTGAAGCAAGGAGAAATTAGGGACGCGCATTGTATTGAAAGGCATCGCCAGTTGCAAGCGGCTTACGCAGCCAGGCCTTAACTACTTTAGCTACTTTAACTACTTTGACGAACTACGTTGACGATTTGCTTCATACAGGCATATGCCAGTCGCTACAGAGACATTAAAACCAAAGGTATCGTTCAACATTGGAATATTAACAAGAAAATCACAACATTTAGCCGTTTTTTGTCGCAGCCCTTTCTGTTCCGACCCCATCACCAACGCAATATTCCCCGTTAAATCCACATCAGAGATCGCCTGTTCTGCAGCCAACAAGGTGCCCACCAGCCAAACACCCTGCGCCTGTAATTTCGATAGGGTACGCGCCAGGTTAGTGACCTGAATAAGCGGTATATACGACGCGCCACCACTGGCTGTTTTAATCGCTGCATCGTTTAGCGGTGCGCTATTGTCTTTCGGCACCACCACTGCCTGCACGCCGAGAGTCGCAGCACTCCGCATACAGGCGCCTAAATTACGCGGGTCAGTCACGCCATCAAGAACAAGCAACAACAAATCGGTTGAGGACCGATCTAATAGTGCATATAAATCTTCTTCGTCACTAATTTTAGGCGCTGTATGCTCAAGCCCCACGCCCTGATGCGTTACCGATGTTAATGCGCTTAAGCGCTTATCTTTGACCCGTTCAATCAGGCAACCAAGGTCATTGCCAAGGTCTAATAGCTGCTGCAATCGAGATGAGACCTGTCCTTCACGAACCAGCAGCTTTTCAATGCCTATAACGCCCTGATTCAGGCGGCTTTCAACGGCATTGATACCAAATAAAAATTGGTTACTCATTTATTTCTGACACTCTTTATTGTTTGCTGCTTATTGCAGCTTTTGTTCATGATTTAGCAGGCGTCTTGCGACGACGTTTACGTGCTTTACTAACCCCGCCACTAGCCGCGTTTTTTTTAGTTGGCGTCTTACTCGCAGTACTTTTCTGAACTTTGGTACGCGCTTTTACTTTCGATACTGGTTGCGTTTTTTTATTTGCAGTCCGGCGTTTTTTCTTGTTCCGTCGCTTACCCTCTAGCCCCGCGTTTGCCATGTCTTCTTCAACCGCCACCCCTGAAGCCTGGGTTAATTTCTTCTTACTGGGCTGTTGCTTTTTCGATTTGCGCCTTGCTTTGCCCTGGGACTCACCGCCCTTATCTCGGCCTTTGCCGGCAGTCCTTTTTTCGCGGTTAATTTTAGCTTTCTTACGCCGAGGTTTACTGTTTTTCTGGCCAACTTTTTTTAATAAGGCAGTATGAGAAATTAATTCAAAATCAATTTTTCGTTCATCGACATTAACCCGAACCACCTGGACCTGCACAGTATCACCCATACTATAAGTCAATTGCGTACGTTCGCCCTGCAGGCACTGAGTTTGCGGATCATAACGAAAGTAATCACTTGCTAACGTACTAATATGAACCAACCCTTCGACGAAAATTTCACTCAACTCAACAAAAAAACCGAATTTGGTAACCCCAGTAATCACGCCGGCCTGGATTTCGCCAACTCGATCACTGATATAGTCACATTTGATCCATTCCAGAACTTCATAAACAGCAGATTCCGCCCGACGCTCAGTCATTGAGGTATTCAAGCCAAATTCAACCACCTGCTCAGTTTCATAGGGATAATAATTTACTTTTGAAGCTTTACCTGGCCGGTCTACCCACTTGCTTTTAGTTCGGCTATGAATAACAGATTTAATCAGGCGATGAGTTAAAAGATCAGGATATCGGCGTATAGGTGAGGTGAAATGCGTATAGGCCGCATACCCCAAACCAAAATGGCCGCTATTTTCGACTTGATAAACAGCCTGATTCATTGAACGCAACAGCGACATTTGTAAAGCAGGCCCATACTGCTTGTCTCGCAACTGTTGCATAAGCAGCTGATAATCAGCGGGCTGTATGGTGCCCTGATAATCCAGGCCTATGCCGAATAAACCCAGAAAGGCCAACAGCTGCTCGACCTTCTCGGTTGTAGGAGGTTCATGCACTCGGTATAAACCCGGCAATTCAAGTTTGCTAATTAATCGTGCCGCGCTGACATTGGCACAAAGCATACATTCCTCAATGATTCGATGTGCAGTATTTCTCTGGGTCGGAGAAATATCCTGAACCTTACCTGCTTCTGAAAACTGGAATTGCAACTCAGTACTGTCAAATTCAATGGCACCGCGTTGCTGGCGGGTTTGATTAAGCGCTTTATAAAGCCCGTGTAATTCCTCAATATGAGGCAATAGCGCACTGTAGGTTTGGCGTAGAATATTGGTTTCATCATTCCCTTCACCAATAAGCGCCGCAACCTGGGTATAGGTCAGCCGAGCATGGGAGTAGATATAACCTTCATAAAATTTATAACCACTGATCTTGCCTCTTGCAGAAATGGTCATTTCGCAAACCACCACCAGCCGCTCGACTTCTGGCTTAAGCGAACACAGCCCATTAGAGAGCTCTTCTGGCAACATGGGCACCACATATTGCGGGAAATAGACCGACGTACCTCGTTGATAGGCCGCCTCATCCAGTGCTGAACCCACTGCGACATAATGTGAAACATCAGCAATTGCGACATAGAGCCGCCAACCGCCGCCCCTTTTTGACTCACAATACACTGCATCATCAAAATCTCGTGCGTCCTCGCCATCGATGGTAACAAAAGGCAATGCAGTGAGGTCAAAACGGTTTTGCTTATCTTCTGCCTGTACCTCTGAGGACATTTGTCCAACCCCAACGACAACTTCCTCCGACCACTCAGTAGGAATATCATTACTCCGTAGCGCAATATCTACCTCAATACCCGGCGTCAGATGGTCGCCGATTAAGGCGACAATTTTTGCAATAGCAACGCCGCGCTTGCCAGGCTGCTCAATTATCTCTGCCACAACAATCTGCCCAGGCGTATACGGATTCGCAGATTGTTCTTCAGCTTCACGCAATAATATTTCATGATTGATACGATTATTGAGTGGTTCCAACATGGCCAGGGCATTATCAACCACATATCGGCCCACTAATTGTTGCGTATGTCGTTCAAGCACCTCAACAATTTCGCCTTCGCTTCTGCCTCTACGGTCTTTACCTCGAACTCGGACCTTGACAATATCCCCATGAAATACCTGCCGCATCTCTCGGCGGGTTAGAAAAACATCTTCATCCTGACCTTCCTGCAACAAAAAACCATAACCGTCGGGATGCGCCGATACCTTGCCTGTTAACAACTCCATTTTTTTAGCCAGCGCATAAACATTACGTCTATCCACCATCAACTGGCCGTCACGCACCATGGCAGACAAACGAAACTTCAAGGCTTCCCGCTCTCCAGATGACTCCAAACCTAGCGTTTTGGCTAGTCTCTTAAAAGCCACGGGTTCCGCCAGCGACTCTAATTGCGCCAGAATAAATTCTCGACTGGCGATTGGATTATCATAATTACGCGCTTCTCGTTGCTTGTACGGATCTTTTTTCAATAGCTAATTCCCTGGGGTTGTTGACACAACAGATACACCTTAGTAATCTGCTCTTCGCCTCATGCCGAGGTGGTGAAATTGGTAGACACGCTAGCTTCAGGTGCTAGTGGGGGCAACCCCGTGGAGGTTCAAGTCCTCTCCTCGGCAC
>JAHRVQ010000007.1 GCA_019090615.1 Pseudomonadales bacterium
CACTCGACTAGTCGTCGGCAGCGTCAGATGTGTATAAGAGACAGGTGCTGCTGGTTTCTAGAATGTCGACCGATAGAGCGAATTAAACATTTACATTCACTGAATTGTGGTCTAAGTGATTGATATTAATGAATGTTTTTCGTTGTTCTTGCGCTAGTAGAGGAGTAATATCGCGCTCGGTCACAAAATGAGTAGCATATATTCGAGTGTTCTAATGGCAGGCAGGGAGTTCTACTTTCCGCTATCCAGCCAGGCATTCGCTTCCGATGAGACGATAATAAAAACAAATTGACTGCAACAGGATAGTAATAGTACTAATTTTCCTTTTTTTGAGGCAGCAAGTTGAGTAGCAAAAATTTATCAGCCATTCTGATCGCTATCGGCATGGCTATCTGGATCTTTTCTGGAGCGCTTAACCCGGATGTTCTGATAGCCGACGATAGTATTGATAATATTGATAATATTGATAGTAACGATGGTCGTGCATTAGAAACAATCCCTTATGTCCGTGTTGTATCCAGTAAGGCAACCCTGCGTGATCATTATCTTGAAGTTAATAGCCATACTATGGCGAGCCGAACTGTGCAGGTTAAAGCTGAGGTGTCAGGCCGTGTTGAGCAGATTGCTGTTAATAAAGGTATGCAGGTCAATGCTGGTGATTTGTTATGTCGATTAGCGCTCGATACCCGTCTTAGCGATGTAGACCAAACCAAGGCTGAATTGAAAAGCGCGAGATTAGAATATCAGGGCGTGCTAGATTTAAAACGCCAGGGACTGCAATCTGACATGAGTGTCGCCCGGGCCCAAGCAACGCTTGCGCGCAGTCGTGCCAGTGCCAAACGAGCAGAGCTTAGCTTAGCCAAGACCAATATCGTGGCACCTTTTGCTGGCGTGGTGGAGCATCAGGCGGTCGAGGTGGGCGATTTCCTTGAGGTCGGTAAAAATTGCATTACCCTGATGGAAATTGATCCGGTACTGGTGGTCGGGCAGGTGGCCGAAAAACGTGTTGGTAGCGTTGCGTTAGGTAGTCAGGCACAGATTAAACTGATTACTGGCAAGCATCTAACCGGGGTTGTTAGCTTTGTTGGCCGATCACCTGACGAAGATACCCGAACCTATCTGATTGAAGTAACCATCAAAGCGCCCGGCAGTGATATTCGTGCCGGCTTGACTGCAAAAATGGAATTATCGTTAGGACGTGAAGCTGCACATCTGATTTCCGCAGCCTCGCTGGTGCTCGACGACAAGGGTATGGTGGGTGTGCGCACTGTGGATGAGGAGAATGTTGTGCGGTTTACTGCAGTACAGATAGTAGCTGAAGAGCCGAGTGGTATATGGGTCAGAGGGCTGGCGGATGAGGTGAATCTGATTACCGTGGGTCAGGAGGAAGTATTTGCGGGACAAATCGTCAAAATGGATCTGACGCCGCTGGGTACCATCGTTAATCGCTAAATTTCCGCTCGACAGGTCGTAACGTTTACGTTTAGCGGCCTTAAATCCCGCCAGGAATATCTATGGTTTTTTATATTGGTGCTTTGATCGATCGGTCACGGACCATCTTGTCTCTTATGACGGTGATTATACTGGCTGGATTAGTTTCTTATGCCACTATTGCGCTTGAAGCCAAGCCTGATGTTGCTGTGCCTATTATTGTTATTACCTTGCCGCATGAAGGGATTTCGCCTCAGGATGCGGAGCGATTACTCGCCAGACCAATGGAGCTTGAGCTAAAGAATATTGCGGGGGTAAAAGAAATCAGTTCTTACTCTGCAGAAGGCAGGGTGACCCTGGTAATTGAATTTGACTATAGCTTTGAATCAGCTCAGGCGTTGTTGGATGTTAATGAGGCGGTAGATAAAGCCAGGGCGCAGATGCCGTCGACTCTGGATGAACCTGTTGTTAAGGAAGTTTCGGCCACTGGTTTTCCTATTGTTATTGTTACGCTAGGTGGTGATGGTGTACCTGATCGTTTTTTATATAAGCTTGCGAGGGATTTAAAACAGGACCTGGAAGGTCTACCAGAAGTATTAGAAGCGAATATCAGGGGTCATCGAGAGGAGTTACTGGAGGCCGTTGTTGATCCGGCGCAACTAGAGGCCTATGGGATTACCAATGAAGAACTTATCGCCGCGGTGGCGGGCAATAATCGCTTGATTGCGGCGGGATCGGTTGATTCTGGCAAGGGTCGTTTCTCGCTCAAGATCCCTGGTTTGATAGAAAATGCGGCTGATATCCTGAATATTCCGATTAAAGCAACACGCCAGGGTGTTATTACCTTGAGTGATGTGAGTAGCATACGCCGCACTTTTAAGGATGCCAAAAGGTATACCCGTGCCAATGGCAAACCAGCCGTAGCGATTGAATTAACCAAACGGCGTGATGTCAGCCTGGTCACGGCGGTTGCCAGGGTCAAGCAGTTGGTGAATGAAGCCGCACGAGATTATCCTGCCAGTGTTGAAGTAGGTTATATGGCTGACCAGGCACCGGAAACCCTGGAACAAATCGACACCCTGGAAGGTAATATATCCACTGCGATGTTTCTGGTATTAACCGTAGTGGTGGCGGCCGTTGGTTTTCGTTCTGGGTTGCTGGTGGCGTTGGGTATACCGTTCTCATTCCTGTTTGCTTTTATTATTGTTAATGCTTTAGGTTATACCTATAACTTTATGGTGATGTTTGGCATGTTATTGGGTCTGGGCATGTTGATTGACGGCGCCATTGTTATTGTTGAAATGGCAGACAGGAAAATGAGCGAAGGCACATCGCCGAGAGCCGCTTATGTGTACGCGATAAAACGTATGGTTTGGCCTGTTTTAGCCTCAACCGGTACAACCCTGGCGGCGTTTTTGCCGTTGATGTTCTGGCCTGGGGTGACCGGCGGTTTCATGAAATATTTGCCGGTGACGGTATTTGCTGTGTTATTTGGGTCGCTGGCTTATGCGCTGATATTTGCGCCCGTGTTGGGTGCGCTTATTTCAAAACAACAAGCGCCGGATAATGGCAGTAATATCCTGTTGGTTGATCAGGGTCGTTTCGATGAATTAAGCGGTATATTGAAATACTACGCCAGGCTATTAGGTTTTGTTACCCGGCACCCCATATTGGTTGTCGGTATTACTTTGGCGACGCTGTTGGGAATAGTAAAGTTGTATGCCCTGGCAGGTAATGGTATGCAGTTTTTTGCTGAGGTTGATCCTACTTTTTCTGGTATTAATGTGGCGGCCAAAGGGAACTATTCAGCATCAGAATTGCGCGATATCGTGATTGATGTAGAACAGCGAATCGCCGCTGTGGGCAACATTAGCAGTATCTATTCGCGTTCTGGAAATGCAGGTGTTAGTGCCGGGTCCGGTAGTTCTGCAGATCGCATTGGTACCATGTTTATAGAACTATCTGATCGCCGGCAGCGTGATTTAACTGGCTGGGAGGTAGAGGATGCCTTTCGCGCAAGTATCAGCAATGTGCCTGGTGTTCGTGCTGAAGTAAGTAAACAAAACGCTGGGCCGCCGGTGGGTAAAGATATTCAGATTCAGATTGCTGGTGATGACCTGCAACGCCTCGCAGCAGAGACTAGACGTATTCGACAGTATCTCGAAACTATGTCGGGCCTGGTGGCAATTGACGATACATCGCCAGTGCCAGGTATTGAATGGGAAGTGAAGGTTGACCGAGTGAAGGCGGCGATGCTGGGGGTGGATATCAGTAAAATTGGCGCTGCGATACAACTGGTCACAAACGGTGTGCTGGTGGGTAGATATCGTCCAGACGATGTTGATGATGAGGTGGATATTCGTGTCCGCTATGTTGAACAATATAGGACGGTTAGTCACCTTGATGACCTGAGTGTCGCAACCCAACAAGGTCAGGTGCCCTTGAGTAGTTTTGTGGTACGTCAGGCTATACCGAAGGTTAGTACCATTTTTCGGCAGGACAGTCAGCGTATGATGTACGTTCGGGCTAATGCGGCCTCTGGTGTTTTAGCCTCTGACAAGGTCGCTGAAATCCAGCAATGGTTACAGACTGCAAATATTGATCCTTCGTTGCAGGTGGTATTTAGAGGTGCTAATGAAGAGCAGACTAATTCTATGCGCTTTATCGGTAAGGCGTTTTCATTTTCCCTGGCCTTGATGGCGATACTGTTAATAACCCAGTTCAACAGTTTCTATCAGGCGGGGTTAGTACTTTCCTCGGTGATCATGTCAACCTGTGGTGTATTGTTGGGGCTAGTGATAATGGATCAGTCTTTTAGTGCAATCATGACGGGTGTGGGGGTTGTCGCCCTGGCAGGGATTATTGTTAATAACAATATCGTGCTGATTGATACCTTTAATTATTTACGCCTGGAAAACCCTCAATGGCCCATTCAGCGAGTGATTGTGCAAACAGGTTGTTTGCGTCTAAGGCCGGTTTTCCTGACTACCTTCACAACAGGTTTTGGCTTGTTACCGATGGCGATGGGGGTCTCTATTGATCTGCTATCCCGAGAAATAGAAGTTGGCGGCCCAGTTGCATCTTTTTGGGTTATGTTAGCCTCGGCGATTGTGTCGGGCTTAAGTTTCGCGACAGTGTTGACGCTGATCGTAACACCGGCAATGTTGATGCTGCCGTATGCCTTTAGGCAGTTGCCGATCAGGTTACGTAATTTAGGGTCTTTGTCTTTGATGAGCAAACCAGAGTAACCCAGTACTGAATGTGTAAGTTACTATTTGCCAGTTTAGCTTTAGATTAAATAAAAAATGCAGCGGCCATTGGTTATAGTTATGGTTATAGTTATGGTTATAGTTATGTTGTACCACTGGCAGCTGCGGTTTGAATTTAGTCGGCTAGTGGCGTTCCACTGGGGTTGTTGGTTGGAAAGTCCAGGTTATTGGCAGCCATGCTCAGAAAATCTGAAGCTGTTTCGTATTTGGCGAATAAGCTGAGCTGTTTTTGAGTTACCCCCATAAGGCCAAATTCTTCTTTTGCATTAAGTGCGAGGGCTTCATTGGGCGAAATCCAGATACTGTCCACCGTTTCTTTGCCGTCATGCAGGCCGGATTGGTTCGCAGGTGTGCCAGTAATGAAAAACCGCGTATCAAACCGGCGTGGTTTACCTGCAGGCGTGATCCAACGATTATAAAAATGAATTTGGTCAATGGCGAGCTGTAGATTTTCTTCTTTACAGATCTCAAGTAAACCCAGTTCACCGTCATGTAATTGAGTGCGATAGGCCTCGAATCTTGCGCTATTAGAGGCATCAAAGGCAACTGTTTCGCCCTGTTGATTATACGCCAGTAGAAAACCTGATTCTTCAAAGGTTTCTCGAATTCCGGCGATTAAGTAGGCGCGCCAATTGACGCCCAGGGCCTGCCTTTGATCAGCCTGTTGTTCGGCCGGGCTGGAATGGTATTCAGCATATAAAGCGGAATGATCTGATTCGTCAACGCGCCCACCAGGGAAAACATACATACCGCCAGCAAAAGCTGCCTTATTGGTCCTGCGCAGCATAAATATTTCAAATTGAGGTTTTGCATCGCGGACAATAATGACGGTTGCGGCCGGGCGTACAGGTTGATCTTGTTGTGGTTTATTCATAATAGTAATTCTTTGCGGGTTAGTCAGGCAGATTAAGTTTTGCAAGCCATGTGCTTATGAAACCATGTGTTTATGAAACCATGTGTTTATGAAACCATGTGCTTACGCAACCAGGTGCTTACGAAAATGGTACTCATAGTCCGAACGTCGATGTTTCGAAGCAACAATGCTTGCGAAAGAAAGTCCAGGCAACAATGTCCAGGCAATAATGTTTAAGGTCCAGTTAATAACGATGTTCGAGCAACTATTTTGGGCTGTTTTTGTTGAGACTGATCGTACCGCGAGTTGTAAGGTAAATGAAACCTAATTTACGATTTCCCAGGCCGTTCCAGGCAAACATTATGGTTGATAGACGGTATTTGCAATGCCAGTGGGTTGCATTGGGTAGATCAGTTAAACTAATCAGCGGCATAGAATTAATGGTGAGAAATAGTTAAAGATGCGAACTGTATTTAAACCTTCTTTTAGCAGATCATTTTTTATTCAAGCATTTTTGGGGACTTTGCGCCAACGGCTGATATTGGTTGCTGCCATGTTATTGATCACACCTGATCTCTTAGCGAAGGAAATGGTCATTATAAAGACGACTATGGGCGATATTACGGTTGAGCTGTATACGGCTAGGGCACCGCTAACGGTGGCTAATTTTTTGACGTATGTTGATGCAGATGGCTACCGTAATGTGATATTTCACCGGGTGATTGAGGGTTTTGTAATCCAGACGGGTGGTTTATTGGCGGATTTGTCTGAGTTGGCGGTGCGCGAGCCGGTTTTAAATGAAGCTGATCAGGGGCTGAAGAATATATCCGGTAGTTTAGCGATGGCCAGGGGTGCCGAAATTGATTCGGCCGAGCGGCAGTTTTATATCAACTTGAATGATAACGCGACGCTAGACCATTCTGAGCAGAGTTGTACCCGAGCGGATGAAACTAAGCAGGCGGCGCGGCTTGAACGTGGTCTGTACAAACCTTTAACTTGTAAGACCTTTGGTTACGCTGTTTTTGGGCGCGTTATTCAGGGTATGGACGTTGTGCAGCAGATTGCGCAGGTGGCCACGGTTGACCAGGATGGATACGCCGACCTGCCGCTTGAAACAATTAGGGTCGTCAAAATAGAGCGATTGAGTAAAAAAGAAATTGAGGCCCACTGAATGTTCGTAGATATTTCAATCTCAACTATAGTAAGAGAGACGCTGATTAAACGCTACATTGGCGTGGCTGAAACTTAATTAGCGTTTTCCTGGCACTGATTGATATTAATACTGATTAAATCTAGGGCTAATTAATATGGGTTTTTATGTCTTTCCCCACACTCAACACTACACTCGGCCAACGTTACAGTTGGCGGTTGGATGCTTATAGTCAGGGTGCTTAATATCCAGTGGCTTAATATCTAGTGATAATGGTGTTCAAAATAGGTAGTAAAAAACGCTGTTAAGGAATGCTGTTATGAAAATGTTGTTAAAATATTACCATAGCGCGCCGCATAATCTTACTGTTTTGTATGGCAAGGGTAAGCTGTCGATTGATGTGGTATTGAAGTCTCGAGAGAATTTTGGTCTGTTTGAGCGAAAGCAGGAATCTCGTTGTTTCTGCGATTTTACTCAGGCCGATTTGTCAGATTTAAGTCAACAGGATCTCCGTTTGATCAGGAATCAAAACATTAAACTGGCTTCTAATAATAAACCGCCTTCTAATAAAGAGTTGGGGAATAACAAGTTGTCAACCAGCAGTGCGGGTGGTCATCGGGTGGCGTTGTTGACTGCTGACGTCTTTGAATATGGCATTGGCAGAATGTACTCCATGCTAGAGCAGTTAGAACCGCTGGAGTTTAAGGCATTTTTAAAGCTTGACGAGTCATTAGCCTGGTTGCAATTAGATGCTGATCGGTTGCGATCTGTTGCTGCAGAAGGTGATATTCAGCTCGGGTTCTAATTGACTATCTGACTAATCCACTTGAGCCTGGACAACTACCAGTTAAAGCAGGCTTAAAGGTGTTTATTATTTAAAGATATTATCCAGGCCAACCACCAGCAACCCTAGGCCTGTGGTCCAGATTAGGCAAGCAGTGAAGTCTAGTAAGCTATAACGCAGGCGGTTCATGCCGCTAATACCGATGAGTAAAGGTACCAGACTGCGTATGGCGGTCATAAGCCGGCCGAATAAGATTGCAGCGGAACCGAAGCGATTGATCAGGGATTCAGTTTTATCAAATAATGATTTTCGTTTGATTGCGAATGGCGTTTGATGAAATTTTGGCCCGAACCAGCGGCCAATATAATAGCCGCAATGGTCTGCCACAGTGGCGCCTAAGAAGGCCAATGGCAGCATTTGAGGTAGTGTCGCAATCTGTTCGGTATACATAATCGTGCAGGTGGTGAGTAAAATAATTCCAGAAATGAAAATACCGATACCGAGGCAGGCTTCCATGAATGCTATCAGCGGTACAATGACTAATGCGTACTGCTGATGTTCGCGGAGCCAGGTTATTATAAGATCGTCGATTGGCTTTACCCTGTCTGCTGTTCTTTTGATGCAGTGTTAGTTGGGGTTATCAGGTGTCTGCAATTAGCGTAGGCTAATATTTGAAATTTTAGTGCGACGACTATCTTGCAGCTGGGAAGTGCTGATTACTAGTGAATGTGGTGGCTTTTTTTGGGTTTTTCACAGGTTTTTAGTGCTGCTTTTTGTTAATAACTCTTAAATCCGTCGCCGGAGTTGCATGCAAATTATATTAAAGGCTTATAAACGTCTATGTAACGGGTGCGCTCAAATTGGCCGGTCGTATGCGGGCAAACTAGCCAAAAAAACGGTCACCGATAGTCGACTAGATAATCTGGTGAGATTTGTCCAGCTGGCTCAACAGGATCAATCGATGGGCGCGTGGTTGAAAGCCTTATTAGCACTTTCGACCACTGAGCGCCATGATGCGCTGGATATTATGCTCAAACGGATGCAGATGGGTGGTGCGCCAGCAGAATTTGTTGGCTTGTTAGTACTACTACGGGATGAAAATATTGTACTTCAGGCGCGGCAGATAATGCGGGATAATTAACCCGATTGTTTACTCGGCCCTGATCGACGTACAATCCCGTCACAGGGCGCAGGTGACCTGGTGATGTGCTAAGTACTTTGTTTAAGTGTCTTGATTAAGTGCGGTACTAGTACAGGGTTCTGCTAGTTGAGTGCAAAATGGTTTGATTGGGTTTGGTTAGCTGATAGGGATGTTATATGTTCAGGCTAAATATTAATGCGGTAGATTATGATCTTGATATTGATCCTGATACACCGCTGTTGTGGGTTCTAAGAGATCATCTGGATATGACGGGGACCAAATATGGCTGTGGTATTAATCAATGTGGGGCCTGTACCGTACAGATTAATGGTAAGCCTGTTCGAAGTTGCCAGGTAGCGGCAGGTAAAATCCTTAAGCAACGCATAGTCACCATAGAAGGGTTGTCAGTGGATAGTAGCCATGTGGTCCAGGCAGCGTGGGTTGAAGCAGATGTGCCACAATGCGGTTATTGTCAATCAGGGCAAATTATGGCTGCCGCGGCGTTGTTAGATAGAATCCCGGACCCGAGCGACGAGGACATTGATCGGGCGATGAATAATATTTGCCGCTGTGGAACCTACCAACGCATTCGCAAAGGCATTCACCTGGCGGCAGCTAAACTTGCCGAAAAGGCCAGCTGATTATGTCAAAGGGAGTTGCTATTGTTGGCCGTAGGGGTTTTTTGAAGTCAGGTGTCACTGCCGCCGGCGCATTGCTGGTTGCATTTCATTTGCCGGTTAAATCTGCGTCTGTGCCTGCGGTAGTTATTGATGAATCGGCAGTTGGGGATCAGGCAGATGAAATTAACGCCTGGATTTTTATCTCCGCAACGGGCGTTATTACCGTCAGGGTTGCAAAAGCAGAAATGGGCCAGGGTGTGCTAACAGCGCTGCCAATGATTATCGCCGATGAACTGGAAGCTGACTGGTCAATGGTACGTGCAGAATTTGCCTCAGCAAACAGGAATTACGTTCAATCTGGCGTCTATCGAGATATGGCGACCAATAGCAGTACCGCCATCAGGGTATCAATGCCTTATTTGCAACTAGCGGGTGCCGAAGCGAGACAGAAACTCATCAAAGCCGCAGCGGAAAAATGGCAGGTGTCGGTGGACGCGTGCTATGCAGAATATGGCAAAGTTTATCATCGTCCAGATGGTCGTTGGTTTAGCTATGGTACGCTTGCCTGCCTCGCCGCGGAGCTTTCAGTGGCCAATGTCAGGATAAAAACCCCTGATCAGTTTAGTTTGATGGGGTTGCCGACTAAACGCCTGGATACGCCGGCAAAAGTTAATGGCTCCGCTGTCTTTGGCATGGACGTTCGGCTCGATGGTATGCTCTATGCAGCCATTATTCATAGTCCTGTCGAAGGCGGGGTAGTGAGAAACGTGCTATTTAACGCCATTAGAAATATGCCTGGTGTCGTTCAAATGGTGCGCCTGGAGTCCAGTGTTGCGGTGGTTGCTAAAACCTTCTGGGAGGCGAAAGTAGCTAGCGAAAAATTGCCAGTTACTTGGCGTATAGGTGACCAGGCAAATTCCTATTCAGACGCTCTGCGTGATCAATATATCGCGACGCTGGATAGTCCCGGTGTTATTGTTAGCGAACAGGGTGAAACCACCGCGGCGCTTGATAGCGCTGAAACTGTGATCCAGTCCGATTATTTTTTACCTTACCTGGCGCATGCGGCCATGGAGCCACTAAATTGTACTGTTCGAATAACCGCCGCTCGGCTTGATCTTTGGGCTGGGGTACAAAATGCTGACGCGGCGTTGGCCGCAGCAGCGCAAGCGTCAGGTATACGGCCAGAAAATGTATATATCCACAATTGTTTTCTTGGTGGCGGTTTTGGTCGGCGAGCAAACATGGATTTTGTTAGTGAGGCTGTGACAGTGGCTAAGGCGGTGGGTAAACCCGTCCAGTTAATCTGGACTCGAGAGCAGGATATGCGCTCGGGGCGATACCGGCCTATGGCTGCGATTCGGTTTCAAGTGGGTGTGGATTTGAAAAACACCGTGGTGGCTTACACTAACCATTCAGTTAGCCATTCAATTTTAAAAGATCTGGGTGCACCGTTGCGAAATGGCATTGATCCTACCTCCGTTGAGGGGTTAGCTAATATGCCCTATTTGATTAGCCACAAAAAAATTGCCCACACGATTAAGAATACCCATTTGACTAGCTGGTTCTGGCGTTCTGTGGGCAACTCACAAAATGCCTTTGCGATGGAGTGTTTTGTTGACGAAATGGCAGAGGCGACAAAACTGGACCCGATGGCATTTCGTAAATTATATCTGGCGCACCGGCCTGATTTGTTGAAAGTACTTAATGTGTTAGAGCAAAAATCTCAATGGCGCCATAATCCAGCCGCAGGAAGAGCAAAAGGAATGGCTATCCATGCCTGTTTTGGCACCATTGTCGGTCAGGTTGCTGAGGTTTCAATTAGTAGTGATGGTGGCCTTATGGTACATAAATTCACTTCGGTGGTTGATTGCGGTCACGTGGTAAACCCGTTGAGTGCAGAAATGCAAATTGAGAGTGGTATAATTTATGGTTTGACGGCAGCTCTGTTTGGAAAAATCAGCATCGAAAATGGCGAAGTTGTTGAGGGTAATTTCGATACCTATTCTATGTTAAAACTGCGTGAGACGCCGCTAATGGAGACCTTTTTTATGCCGGCTGACAGTGATCGTTGGGGGGGGCTTGGAGAGCCCGGTTTACCCTGCGTTGCACCCGCAGTGGCTAACGCCATTTATAAGTTAACTAAGCGTAGAATCCGGTCTTTACCGATTGCAGATTATTTTCTCCAGCCGGTCTGAATGGCTGCTTGGCTTTAGATGACACTGAATGATACAGTGGGTTCATTGTAGTTGGCAGATGGACATCAGTCAGCGTTATTTTAAAAATCCTGGAATCAAAATGACTCGAATAATTGAAGTAGCGGGCGTAGAAGTATCTACAGAACACTTTATTAATGGCGAGCGGGTCCCGAGTGCGACAACTTTTGCTGATATTTCGCCAATCGATGGCAGCCATATTGGCGACATTAGTGCTGGTGGACAGGACGAAGCAGATGCGGCAGTGGCCGCGGCCAGAGCGGCATTTCCGGCCTGGGCAGCATTGGGTCCAGAAGGTCGTTTACCACTATTAAAACAATTTGCCGAAAATATTCGCCAGAGTGTTGATAAGCTGGCTGCCGTTGAGACTGTAGATAATGGATCGTTGCTAATTGGTAATGTTCATGGCGGGATGCCGAGAGCCGCGCATAACATTGAATTTTTTGCTGAACGGGCTTTAACTCTCAATGATGAAACAATTGATTCTCCCGACGTAGTTAATCATGTTAGATACGACCCATCAGGCGTTTCTGCGTTAATTGCGCCCTGGAATGGACCGTTTATGCTAACTACATGGAAAGCAGGTCCGGCTCTGGCAGCTGGTAATACCGTTGTAATCAAGCCGCCTGAGTGGGCGCCCTTAACCTCGTCAATGATGGCCGATCTTGCAACTGATGCGGGTATCCCGGCAGGTGTGCTTAATGTTGTTCAGGGTATCGGTGAAGTTGCTGGTGCGGCATTGGTTGCTAATCCGGATCTGGACCGTATCAGTTTTACCGGCTCAACAGATACAGCTCGAATTATTGGCCGTGCAGCGGCGGATAGTTTGACGCCAATCAGCCTGGAGCTAGGTGGTAAGTCACCCTTTTTGGTGTTTGCCGATGCAGACCTTGATAAGGCGGCGCAAACGCTAGCGATGCAATATATGAACGCCGGCCAGGTATGCCTGGCGGGTACGCGGGTATTTGTTGAGGCGAGTATCGCCGATGAATTACAGCTAAAAATGCGTCAGGCGGTGGATAAGCTGACGGTAGGAGACCCAAGAGAAAAAACTACTCGTATGGGGCCATTAATTGGTGCCGAGCATTTTACCCGTGTTAAGGGGTTCGTTGATCGAGCTATTGCAGATGGTGCCCAGGTTGTATGGGGCGGCAAGCCCCATGAAAAAGGTGGGTTTTATTTTCCCCCCACTCTTTTAACCAATGTTGAACAAGACTGGGAAATCAGCCAGCGAGAAGTTTTCGGGCCAGTACTTACATGGCAGACTTTTACCAGCGAAGAACAGGCGCTGGAAATGGCCAATAATACAAAATATGGGCTGGCTGCGATGTTATTTACCCGTGATGCAGAAAGAGTCGCCAGAATAGGTCGGGCGGTGGTGGCTGGTACGGTCTGGGTTAATTGCTTTTTTGTTCGAGATCTATCCGCGCCATTTGGTGGCTGTAGGCAATCAGGCATTGGCCGCGAAGGCGGCAACTGGAGTTTTGACTTTTTCTGTGATGTGAAAAATGTCGCTATCGCCAAAGATTCACTCGCCTGACAGGTGATACATTGAAGCATTGATCGCCGATTAAAAACCTGATCTTTGGCTGGGTTATATTGAGTTGAGGGTGAATGGTAGCTGAATAATACCTGGCTGAAATCAATGCGCTATTACGAATAAATGGCATATCGACCAACAGATTATGCGGACGTGCGTTGTACCGCATTGGGACTATTTTTCAGAACGTAAAACTAATATCAGGAGATAATAAAATGGCAGCTGTAACTGAGTTGGGATACATAGGCATCGGTGTAAAAAGCCTTGATGAGTGGAAAGACTATGCCGCCAATGTGATTGGCGCTGAAGTTGTAGAGGCGAAAGAGGATGGACGTTGTTATGTTCGGCTTGATGAATGGCATCATCGCATAGTGGTTGAAGAGGATGGCACAGACGACCTGGCTTTTATGGGGTTGCGGGTAGGCGGTGTAGAAGAATTTAAAGAGATACAGCAGCAGTTAGAGGCCGCTGGCATAAATTTTACCGTGGGTTCGGCTGAACTAGCTCAGGAACGGCATGTGCTTGAGTTGATCACGTTGGAAGATCCCAGTGGTAATCCATTAGAGATATTTCATGGTCCGCATTTGACACCAAACCTGCCATTTTATCCTGGTCGTCGTCGGCATGGTGGTTTTAAAACGGGTAATGGGGGATTGGGGCATATGTTAATTCGGGAAACTGTTGGGCTGGATAAAACCTATGAGTTTTATAAATTGCTCGGTATGCGGGGTGGCGTGGAATATCAGATTCCAATCCCTAATCAACCAAAACCCTTCGAGATATTGTTTATGCATTGTAATGAGCGAGATCATACGCTGGCTTTTGGTTTGCCCAGTGAAAAACGAATTAATCATATGATGCTTGAATGTGAATCTTTTGATGATCTTGGTTTAGCGCAGGAAATTGTTGAAGAAAAGCAGGTGCCGGTAGGCATGAAATTTGGCAAACATTCTAACGATCATATGTATTCGTTTTATATTGTGAATCCATCTGGCTGGATGATTGAGCTGGGTTGGGGCGGGCGCCCTGCAACCCATCAGTCAGAATACTATAACGGTGATATCTACGGCCATAAGCCGCAGTAGCGCATTTCGCCCACCTCGCGCCGCTGGTTTAAAGAGCGGTGCTGGATGGGCTCAAGGTGCCGATTGGGCAGGGTTACTAATCATGCGCGGTTTATTGTGGATCGATTAATGATTAGACTACCTGCTCAAAAGTCTCAAGGTTGGGGTGGCTGAGATAGGTGCCCTTAGGGGCCGATGCCTGGGCATGGGCTTTGCGGAAACTGTCAGATTCTGTCCAGGCTGTAAATGCCTGTTTGTCTGCCCAAATTGTATGTGACGCATATAGGACGTGATCATCTGCTTCTGCGCCTTTCATCAGGGCAAAGGATTCGAAACCGGGTTCATCGGTCAAATAGCTGTCTCTTTCTCGCCAAAGTTTTTCAAAACCTGCTTCAAAGCCTTTTGCAATCTTAAATCTGTTCATTGCGATAAACATATTGGTTACCTTTTTGCTGGGATCATATTGTGAAGGATCTGGTGTTGGTGGCTAGCATCAAGATTTATGAGCATAACCCGTGAGTTGTGGTCTTATTCTAACTGGGTTTTATTCTAATTGGATTGCGCCTGCTTTACCTCATCGTAATGCGAGAATTAGTAATTATTGATAGTGTATAGCAGTAAGTCTCCTTCGGTTCTTAGAGATTTTACATGGGTGGGGATGTTATTTGTCAGTGCTAAATTGAAAATTACCCTGTTAAGCACATTGTTTTAATAGGCTGTTTTTTTAATAAGGGTTTTTGACCTGGATATGAAAAGTATATGAATGGAATACAGTGCCTGGTGTCAGGTTTCAAATTGGTGCGAGCGCCTGGGTTGCGAGAATACGTTATTGTACCGCTGCTTATTAATATGGTTATGCTGTCGATTTTTGCCGCTTATGGGTATTCTCACTATCAGCAGTGGATGGTTTATTTGACGGGCTGGCTGCCAGACTGGCTGCAGTTTTTAGCCTGGATTGTACAAATGGTTGCCAGTGTCGCCATTTTCGTGCTGACAATTTATAGTTTTTCCGTGGTCGCTAATATTATCGCCTCGCCTTTTAATGCGGTATTATCTGATCGTATAGAGGTCCAACTTCGCGGCGAACAGACGAGGGTTCCTGTCAGTTTGATGTTGACACTAGGTCGAGCCGTGTCTCGAGAAGTGCTCAAACTCCTCTACTATTTGCCCCGCTTATTGGGTTTGATTGTACTTTCACTGGTTCCGGGTGTTAACGTCATAGCGCCGCTGGCATGGCTGTTGTTCGGCGCCTGGATGATGGCGATCCAATATACGGATTATGCTGCGGATAATAATGCGCTGGAATTTGAACGCTTAAGACAACGTTTGCGGGCAAACCTGTTCCAGAGTTTGCTGTTTGGCATGGCAGTATATTTTCTTATAGCTATTCCATTGCTTAACTTACTATTGATACCAGTGGCGGTTGCAGGTGGTACAGTATTTTGGGTTGAGTGGTTAACGAAGGCTGGCACAACCGCTACATTAAACACTAATTCAAAGGCCTAGGATCTACTACTCAATGCTAATTTTAGATGTTAATTTAGTGTTGGCGTCTATGGTTTGTGGTAAGGTTATTCCGTCGAAGGGGTATATTCCATCAGGGTGGAATGGTCAACCAGGTCGTCTGGGTCCATTATTTCCAGCAAACGGTTAATTTCAAGCGCCTGATGTAGAAGGAGCTCTCGCGACTCCTGCAATAGTCTTAATTGTTCGTTAAGAATTGCATTGTCGTTAGCAATAGCAATGAGGATGTCAATTTGCTGATCGATATCTTCAATTAGCTTATCCAGGGTAATTTCAAAGCTAAACATCCAGGAAGCCTTATGTGGCAGAATGATGCCGGTGGTTGTTTGTTTAAGCGGCGGACTCTGTGCCGCTTAAGGCATCAAAGCTTTTTTCTTTGTTCGCTCTAAGTCCAGATATCACACTTTCGAGTACATTTTCGAATTCAACGCCGGTATCAAGAATTTCACTATTTTCCGTGACAATCATCTGCGAGAGCTGCCTGGCTGAATAATCGGCAACCTTAATACCCACTCGATTGGTAAATATATATTTGTCGGCACCTGGGATTATTGCTGCGAGGCGACAGGGTGTCAAGGTACCTTCCATCACCGGTAACTTAACCCAGGCATCGATATTGAGTCCAGCAACAGCAACTTCAGCAGCGCGCTTTTTCTTGGTGGCCTTTTGAACCAGTACATTAGCGCGTTGCAATTTTTCTTTTGCCTGTTGTTTCTGGCCCTCATTGGCCGCTAATATTTCAGATCTACGGGTTAGGCGATATTGTCTGGATATGGTTTTTAACTGTTTAGCCTCGCGGGCCTGTATTTCACGTTTTTTCTGTGCTTGTACTTTGCGTATTACGACGACTAGTTGTGCTTTAACGGTGGCTTCTATGGTGCCGTTAGAATCGAGTTGGCGAATGGTATTGCTGGACAAATAGCCTGCAAACTCGTGGTAGGAGATGTTCATTATTTTACGTCGATTGTGATTAGTGAACAGTAACCGGTCGGTATCTTGCCAGTTGAGTATTAATCGAATTCGGGCGATTTTTTCGTTTGAATCATTTTTGTCGTCAAATAAGAACCATTGACCTTTTTTCAGGGCAGCTATTTTTTGCTGAATACCAGACTGGATGCCTTGTCCTCCGGGTTTCATGGTTGCATCGGTTTCTAATAATTCAAAATCGCAGGCTGGCGATGGATCGCCACTGAGTATGCCGGCATATTCATCCTTTACTTCTTCCATGCAGTCTTCTACCGACCATTCGAAAGGCGTAAGTGCAACAAATTCGATGATATTGCTGGGTAAAAGTTCGGCCAGTTGTCTTGTTTCTTCTTTGTCTGCATTGGTTTGCAGTGAGCAGGTAAGGGTCTCTGTTAGCTGGCTAATGTTTTGCCATGATTCGGATTTTTGCCCGCAATGGATAAAAACTTGCTGTAACAATTCGTACCAGGAACCCTGTAACATGCAAATTATAAAGAGTGAAAGCGGCTTATCAGCCATATGTTTGTTGAGTAATTCTGCCGCATAATACTTTCCTTTCTGGCCAACCAAAACCTCTAACTCTTTAGCGCAAAGCGCATCTTCCATCTTGTCGTATATGACCTGTTCTTTAGCAAAAAAATCGATGAGTTTGTCATTACATTGGTCCACATCTAGTCGACCGTATACCATGCCATTAATGATGGTGGCAATTTTTTCCATGTATTGGTCGCCCAGAACACCCAGGTCTTCGTTCCAGCCAATGCATTCTTGAATTACTAATTCAATGATATTAAATATTTTTTGTGGCTGCAGCAGGATTAGCAGGTCATGTTCTAGCGCCTGGACTGCGATAAGCGGTGCAATATCGCGAATAAATGCTTCGATTTTGAAACCAAGGTCGGTTGCGCCAAGAATTGTGCTGACGCAATCATCGATAAAGGCGATGGTGGCGTGGTCTCCGGGTTGTAGTGAAATGCCTGTGTGGTGGGTTTGAATTTGCGTGAGTATGGTGTCGATATGTTCTTCTTTGGAAAGCCCGGGTAAGGCGTATAACGCCGTTTTCAATGCGTCATTGTCGAATACGCTGAAGCTGGGTTTTGGCGGCGTATAATATCCCTTTAATGCAGCGTTAATGGTTTTTAAAGTTGGTAATGCCATGCAGTTTATATTAGGTGAATTGCTGCAGGTAAAACGAGAACGGCATCACAGAAATGAAATCGCAGATATTTACTGGGAAATTCAAAGTCAATAGTAGGTCAATAAAAATAGTGCTGAAATGGGTTGGTGTTTTTGTTTTCTGCTGAGTGGTATTCTGGCCAGTTGAGAGACTAATGTCAGGGTGTAAAAATGCCAACGCATAATTTCAAGTTGCTGCAAGGTCGCATTGAATATATCAATATACATTCTAAGGCTATCAGCAATAATATGCTCGGTGACCCCACTTGCCGTCAGGTCGCCGTTTATTTACCTGCTGGTTACGACGATGATACAGAACATTATCCGCTGCTGGTTGATCTAGCAGCCTTTACCAGCAGCGGACTTGCGCATACTGGGTGGAAACCTTTCGCTGAGAGTGTGCCGCAGAGGATCGAGCGGTTGATAGCAGAAGGTAAAATGGGCAAGGTGATTGTTGCTTTTCCAGATTGCTTTACCTCGTTGGGCGGTAATCAATATATCAACTCTTCAGTGTTAGGTAATTGGGCTGATTTTTTGAAAGATGAACTTGTACAAGCATTAGTCGCTGGTTTTCGGGTAAAACAGGGTAAGCAGTTTCGTGCGTTATTCGGCAAGTCCAGTGGCGGTTATGGGGCCTTAGTTCATGCCATGTTGTATCCTGAAAGTTGGGGCGCAATTGCTTGCCATTCAGGCGATATGGCGTTCGAGCTGGTCTACCTTAGCGATTTTCCAGATGTTGCACGGCATTTACAGAGACATCAAAATGATATTTCTTTGTATTTGCAGCGCCTTTGGTCTAGTACTAAAATGGCGGGTGATGATTTTCATGTGCTGATGATGCTGGCGATGGCGGCGAGTTATGATCCAGCGCCTGATCAACCCCATGGGATAAGGTTGCCTTTCGATCTACATACCTGTGAATTAGATCAGGTTATGTGGCGTCGTTGGTTACGTTGGGATCCGCTTGAGCTAGTATCAAAGCTACAGGTGCAACAGAATCTTCAGTCACTTGGTGGCGTATTTCTCGACTGTGGTAACCAGGACCAGTATTCATTGTTATATGGCGCTCGCAGATTAGCGGATAAGTTGGTACGGCTGAATGTTGAGCATGTCTATGAAGAATTTCCTGACAATCATTCCGGTGTAGACTATCGTCTTGATGTATCTTTGCCTTATCTCTATGAAAAGTTGATGCAAGGCTAATGGCGTAATAGTCTGCGTTGCCGCTCTGTGCGAGTCATATAGTTGGCCGGCACAGAGCGGCATTTTCACCGCTACGTTTTCACCGCTACGTTTTTACAGATGCGATTTAACGAAAATGGTTTAGCTGGTTGTGTCCAGGTATTCTATTTCAGGACGACCTGCCATGCAGCCACCCATTTTTGCACCTAATGATTTGAAATAGTCACTTTTGCCATGTGCATCTAAGGCAGCCTGGTCAACATATTGTTCCAGTACCACATATTTACTGTCATCTTCTCTTGATTGATGCAATGAATAAAAGTTACAACCTGATTCGTTGGCTTTTACTTTAGCTTCTAATTCGGCAAAGATACCTTCAAATTCCTGCTTTTTATCCCCTTTTATGCTAAATCTTGCAATTAATCCTATCGCCATGTGTTGCTCCTATGGATTTTATTATGAGTTTGAGAGTAATGATTGTCTCGATGGCGGGGGCTGTAGTCAACTGTATATTGCTAGTTAGGTGGTTCTCGGGGCGTTTTTTTTAACGGTTCGATAAGAGATTCCAGGCCATTTATTTTTATTTCAAGGGTTAGCTGCATTAAATTTCCCAGTTGACCGGTAGGGAAACCGCGATCCACAAACCAGAGTAGGTAGGCCTCGGGTAAATCGATCAGTAGACGATTACGGTATTTGCCAAATGGCATGCTATAGGTTGCGATTTTAATCAAATCTTGTTTTTCAAACATTCTTTGTCCAGGCGTGTTGTCCAGTAGGTGTTTATTCCATCGGCTATTAAGCCGAAGCAACCCAGGGTAATTATTCCATTTGGCCTTTTTGATTTCTGTTACAGGCCTGTAGAATAGAAAATTTAGCGAATAGAGTAACGTAATGCCAAAAGCCAGTGAGCTGAACCGGGGTGATGTAGTTGAAATTAATGGTGTCCCCCATGTTGTCAAACACCTGGAGTCTAAGAGTCCTTCTTCAAGAGGGGCGCAGACGCTGTATAAAATACGATTTAATAATTTGCTTAATGGCCAAAAGCGTGATGAATCGGTTAAGGGTGATAGCGTGTTTAATCTGGCCGATTTTCAGCGGGTAGCGGTGCAGTTTTCGTATATTGATGATACGCATTATATCTTTATGAATGTTGATGACTATTCCCAATATAGCCTGGGAGTGGATGTTCTTGAAGGGCAGTTGGAGTACCTCATTGATGGCCTCGAAAGTATCAGTGCGCTGTTAATTGAAGATCAGATTGTGGGTATTGATTTACCTCAGTCAGTGACTATGGAAATCACCGAAACAGCACCTGGGATTAAGGGTGCGTCTGCCAGTGCGCGGACAAAACCTGCAACCCTGGGAACCGGGCTGGTTGTACAGGTGCCAGAATATATTGAACAGGGAGAGTCAATCAAGGTTAATACCAGCGATGGTAAGTATATGGGCCGAGCTTGAGTGTCGAAGAGCTGTTAATGTTAGCTACAAGGTCTTATGTAAACGATTAGTCTGTAGTCGGTTTTTGTGTGGCGAATATTGTCTGCTGAATACAGCTTGCTCGGGCTGCCTCGCAGCGGCCCGAATCAGGTTGTATTATTTGCCCTGGAAATCTCCAGCGCGACGTTCAGCCACAGATTTTACGCCTTCTTTATGGTCAGCTGTACGTTGTAACCAGAATTGTTCGCGCGATTCAATGTCGGTGGCTGCTTTTACGGCTGCCGCCAGATCAGGTCGCATCTGTTCGCGTACTGAGATAAGTGCCAAAGGCGCATTGACAGCTATTTCCTGAGCTAGCTCTATGGCAGTCTGGCGAATATTGGCTGTTTCGCTATAAAGGTCTCCGAGGCCCCATTCCATGGCTGTTTCACCATTGATGCGTCGGCCGGTGAAAAATAGCAGGTTAGCTTTTTGTACGCCGATTAGCCGTGGTAAGGTATGGGTAAGGCCAAACCCTGGGGTGAAACCGAGTTTAACGAAGTTAACTGTCATACGGGTATCTGGACATAAAACTCTAAAATCAGCCGCAACTGCCAGGCCAAAACCGCCGCCTACGGCAGCACCCTGAACGGCTGCAATTACTGGTTTTTTATTGCTGAATAGTCGGACCGCCTGAACATAAAGTGGATTAGTATCATCGGCTGATTGTTGTTGCGTTCGTTTCTCTTTGGGTGCTGAGCCAAAGTTAGCGCCAGCGCAAAAGTGTTTGCCTTCCGAACATAGTACTATTGCGCGACAGTTAGGGTTGTCATCCAGGTCGAGAAAACAGTCGGCCAGGTCTTTGATCAAATCTTCGTCAAAAAAATTGTTAGGTGCGCGTTTAATTTCGCATTGGGCTACGAACCCATCTAAAAAGGTAACTGCGACATCACCATATTGTTCTTTCATAATCGCCTCGTTGAGATAGTTTTCTAGCACTATACCGAAATGCTTCTATATTGGTAGTTAGATTTGGTGCCTGATGCGTTGCTTCAGAGTTAGTCAAACAGGTTGGGTTGTTCTTCAACAATGACATCAAACAATGTTTTGAAGCTGAACTGGCCGATCATCGGTCCGCCGACGTCTGCATGTGTTTTGGCTGCAGTTTCTGGGTCGATCAGAATGGGCTTGCCAGCGGCTTCTGCAAGTAATTGGGCCTGGCAGGTACGTTCCATTGTTATATACCACCAGGCAGCTTCTTCCACACAACCACCGACCGTCAGCAGGCCGTGGTTTTGCAGGATTGCGGCTTTATTATCGCCTAAGGCAGTAGCAATTTTTTCACCTTCGCTCAGATCGAGTACCACACCATTGAATTCGTTAAAAAGAACATGGTCGTTATAAAATGCGCAGCTATCCTGGGTCAACGGGTCTAGAGTCCTGCCTAGCGCAGACCAGGCTTTGCCGTATACGGAGTGGGAATGGGCAGCGGCATTTACTTCTGGATGCAGTTTGTGAATACGTGAATGAATGGCAAATGCAGCAGCATTTAGCATGCCGTCGCCTTCTACAATTGCGCCGTCATGATTAACTAATAGCAGATCCGACAGGCAGATTTGTTTGAATGAAACGCCGAATGGGTTAACCCAGAAATGGTCACTCCTGGCTGGGTCTCGGACTGTGACGTGGCCTGCAGCACCTTCGTCAAAGCCAAATTTGCCGAATAAACGGAAAGTTGCGGTAAGTTTCTGTTTCTGGTCCAGCCTTATTTCATCGACTGTTTTTTCGCTGTTGATAGCTGTTGGTATCTCAAGTTTGCTTGCATTAGACATAAGTACCTCGTTGTTGGTTTGATCGATTTTCTTATAAAGTGAATTTTGAGATTTGTTGATTATTGCTATTTGTATATTTGTGTAAATAAGGCAATTATTAATGTATTCAGTGGGAATGTGCAACGCTTCTTTTCGGTCATTATTTATAATGAGTTCAGCCAATGAGTGAGCCTCAATCAATGTTTGTGACTATCATTGTGCTGACGGGATTGTGCTTGCGGGTTGGTTGGGCTGGAATGATTGTATTTAATCGGTTAAATAAAGGAAATGCCATGTATGTTCGTATTTTGGGTGTGCTCTTTGCCCAGTTTTTAATGCTATCGTCTGTCAACGTCAGAGCCGATACTGCTATTTTTGCGGGCGGGTGTTTTTGGTGTGTTGAGGCGCTTTATCAAGAACTGGATGGTGTCAGTAGTGCCGTTTCTGGTTTTACCGGCGGCAAAATGGTGAACCCAACGTATCAGGGTAACCATCGCGGTCATTATGAGGCCGTTGAAGTGGTTTATGATCCGAATGTGATTAGCTATCAAAAGTTACTAGAAATTTTTTGGGTAAATATTGATCCTTTTGATAACCGGGGCCAATTCTGTGATAAGGGCCCTAGTTACCGAAGCGCAGTATTTGTTGATTCGGATCAGCAGCGCTCGGTGGTTGAATTGGCTCGGCAGGCGCTTGAAAATCAATTTGGCAGTCGTGTTTATACCGAAGTATTACCAGTTAGCACTTTTTATCCAGTTGAAGATTATCATCAGGATTATTATAAGAAAAATCCGCTTCGGTATAAATTTTATCGCCATGGATGTGGGCGAGACAATCGTCTGAGTGAACTATGGGGTGACGCTGCAGGGCATTAAAGGCAGCTTAAGCTCGACATAGCTTAATAAAACCTGAGAAAACGCCGGATAGCCGGATAAAGGTGTACTGATAAATCTTTATCCGGTTCGGGTTTATTACGGTCTATTTCCGCAGTGGCGGTATCGCAGTGCGCGCCTTCCTTGGCACAACAAAAATATCCGCTTAATCAAAGGTTCCCTAGTCAAATTTTCTTGGGGTCGGCTGGGGACCTTTTGGCCATTGCTCGTAGTTTTCCAGTACCAGCTTGCCAATTTCTTCTACGCTGAAGGCTGCGTCTGCGTTGTCTTTACTGGCCAGCATATGTGATTGCCATGACAACAGGGTGACGCTATTGCCCTGTACCAGGAATGTGCGACCGGAAACAGACTTGGCTTCATCGCTACCTAACCAGACAACAATGGGTGAAACCTTATCAGGAGAGAGTAGTTCTTCCATGTTTTTCCCCTGCGGGAAGATATCTTCTGTGAGTCGTGACCAGGCAGCAGGTGCGAGGATATTGACCCGAATTTTATATTTGGCGCCTTCCTGAAACAAGCTGCGGGCAAAACCTGCGATACCCGCTTTAGCGGCGGAATAGTTAGTCTGGCCAAAGTTACCAAATAAACCAGAGGTGGACGAAGTCACTACAATTGAGCCGCCTTCACCCTGTTTGACCATTTGATCATAGGCCGCTTTTACGGTGAGGTAGGTGCCTCTGAGATGTACGTTGATTACAATATCCCACATATCGTTGGTCATGTTCTTAAACGACTTATCTCTTAAGATGCCAGCGTTAGCGATCATCATATCGATTTTGCCAAATTCATCCACAGCGCGCTTAACCATAGCTTGGGCATCTGCTTCATCTGCAACATTACCGTAGTCTGCTACTGCCTTGCCGCCGGCGGCTTTAATTTTTGCGACCACCTGGTCAGCCATGCCGCTGCCTGCGCCTGCGCCGTCACGTGCACCGCCGAGGTCGTTAACGACGACCGCCGCGCCTTCTTTAGCTAAAAGTAGGGCGTGAGTTTCGCCCAGGCCTCCGCCAGCTCCGGTTACGACTGCAACTTTACCGTCTAATAATCCCATGTTTTGCTCCTGTGGTTGACTGCTTTTAGTTATGGTTTTGTATTGAAAAGATGACCCAAAAAAACGCCCAGAGTTAATCACATTGACACCCTGAGTGCCAGTTGAAAGCAGGCTCAGTTTTCGCTTAAACCGTGTCTTGAACCTTCTATGGCCGGGGCCAATTCGGGGAAAGTATAGGTATGACCCTGTTTAGCCCAGGAATGAAATCCAGCCTCAAGGGCTTCGTTTTGAAAATTGCGCCAGTCATCACCATAGTGCATAAGAATTATTTTCCGCCTGAGATATTCTGGCAGGGTTTTTAATTCATTTAAAGAGGCGTGTACACCACCTGAAAATAGTTGGCAATCGTGAAAAATCACTTCAAAATCGAATCTTTGATCATAATCCAGCAGTAGGTCAGGATCGAATCGTGTGTCACTGGTATAAAGAATTTTGTTGTCGATAATAACCCCGACACTCCAGAAGGATTCACGCCATGAGGGAGCGTCATCAGGGATATGTTTGGTGCGAGGCAATTTAATATTGATCGAACCGATATTGACTTCCCAGGTTTCGCGGGCAAAGTCTGGGTTTAATTTCGGCCGAATTGGGTGCCAGAAGTCCTCAAATACCAGAGGTGGAGACTCAGACATTTCTGCGCCACCTTTTAAAGATTGCTCCCAGAGAATATTCTGGTAGGTCTCTGTTATTACCATAAAGGGTTTTTGCTGAGATACATACCGACCATATAGATGTACTTCTTCAAGACCACCGATATGGTCGGCGTGGCTGTGTGTGATTAAGAAATATTTGATGTCGTTGATCGGCAGGCCTACGTCGTGCAATGATTGAGAGCACTTGGTACCACAATCAATTAACAGGTGGTCGTTACCTTTTACAATTAATAGATTATTCTGGCCCAGGGATTTTGCGAATGCGGACCCAGTGCCGATACAATATAGTGATAAATCGCCATTGTTAGTGAGCTCAACTTGAGCAGATCTATTTTCTGAAGATGTCATTATGATGCTGGATTATGTGGTTGATAGATATTCATGTTTGATTCATATTTGCACTAATGCGATTTTCTGGATCATTACACAACATTGTGAGGTTATTTGTTGTTAATACCGTGAACTACATCACAAATATAGGCACTTATGCGTCAACCATGAAGACCGACTTAATACAAAACAAAACCAATTTCGATAATTGCCAGAATGTACTAGCAATTAGAAAATTAGCTACAATAAGCATGAAGCTGGTTTTGGCCATTCTTTGGAGCTGTTAATTAAAGCTTATGGCGTAATTATTTAACTTCAGGGTGCTGCTAAGGCTCCCCTGTTTTCTTTACCCTGAAAAGGATGAGTCAGGTGGTGAAAACTCCACGTAAAGTGAATATAAGGCAAAAGCAGAGTGTTGCCTTAAGCAATGCCAGTATCAATACCGTTACTAAAAACAACGCAAAAATTAAGCCGAGAGCGGCAAGTAAAAGTCAAACGGCTAGACCTGATCTGCCAATGTCAGATGATGATGGCAAGGTCAAAAAATTAGTCCTGGATGCTTTGAGAATTATTCGTTCAGATCATTTCGAAGATTATTTTGACCTTTTTACTCAAGATGCTATCTGGATGATGCCGTCGGCGATTACAGATGTCGACCTTAACGCAGCCCGCAAGTTTTATGGGTTTACAGAAAACTTCTGGTTTGATCAGCAAACCTCAATCGACGAGTTGATGGTTTCAGGTGATATGGCCTATGTACGGGTAAGCTTTGATGGTTATCTAAGGCCGAAAAGAAATAGCGCTGACCAGCCACTCAGGTCTATCAGCCGGCATATATGGATCTTAAAAAGACAATTAGATGGTCAGTGGAAAATCAGCCGTGACATCTGGAATAATCCAAAATAACTGGCCTGACCTTTCGTTCGGCACTGCTTTCAGCGTTATTTGCGGTACTTCACTGCTGACTATTTTTATTGCCTGAAGTGTTCGGATTAGTGTTTGAACTGGTCTTTGAATAATGCGCAGCAAGATGGTGTGAGTAGCCAGGTTAGTAGCAACATTAGGCGCTTAATTGTAGGTCGGTTAAATTGTTTGGTAAACAATGCTGGCGTTATAAGCCAGATAGGCGGCTATTAAAATTGAACCTTCTAAGCGGTTAATATTGCCTTTCCCCGGTCCTTTAAAGCTATAACACATGGCGAATAATGCGGCTGTAAGTATCAGCATAACGGGCATGTCTCGGGTCAGAATATCGGGTTCTAGCAGGGTCGGTGAAATACTCCCCGTTATGCCAAGGACAATGGTTGAATTGAACATGTTTGAGCCAATGACATTACCTATTGCCAGATCATGCTCATTTTTCTTGACCGCTGCTATACAGGCGGCAAGTTCAGGTAATGAAGTTCCTATGGCCACAATAGTCAGTCCGATGACAAGATCGCTGATGCCGAACAGCCGAGCAATTTCAGTGCCGCCCCAGACCAGTATCTGCGAGCTGATGACAAGGAATATCAATCCGAATACGGTATAAAGAATGGCGGTACGCAAGCCTAAAGGTTCGCTGAGTTCCTGCTCCACTACCTGGGCAAGTTGGTCTTTTTCAGTATTAAGGCCGGTATAGATGGACCAGATTACCAGCGCCAGGAATATCAGGATTAGTATGACGCCATCCAGTCTGTCGAGGCTGGCGTCAAAATACAGCAATACAGCCAGCAACAGTGAAATCGCAGCTAGATAGGGTAATTCTCGATTGAGGACACTGGAACATACCGCGATCGGGCTTAAAATTGCGGTAACCCCCAGAATAAGCGCAATATTGGTGATATTGGAACCAAATGCGTTGCCGAGGGCTAACCCAGGTTTTCCTTGCCAGGAAGAGAGTGCAGAGATAACCATTTCTGGCATTGAGCTGCCAAAACCAATCACTAGCATACCAATTAATAACGCGGGTAAACCAAGCCGCTTGGCCGTAGCCGCTGCGCCGTCAACAAACTTGTCAGCACTGAATACCAGCAGGCAGATACCGCCAACCAGAGCCAGAACGGGCCAGATAAATAAATTCAATACCAATCCTTTATGTTTTGCGAAGTAATTTTAAACCTAATCGTTTGCAAGCTGGTTGTCTGGAGCATGTCTGAATTATGCGTTAAAGCCATGTTTGGAGGATAAAGGTTTGTTGGTAGCCTGGGATAATTGTGGAAACAGCTGCTTATTAAAATAAGCTGTGCCAACGAATGTTCCTTTTATTTTAATCCATGTGTGACTATATGGCGATTTCTTTGATGCAAAATTTGGCGGAATGTAGGCCGATTTACATAGCGACATGTCCAAAGGTGTACTAATGCCCTGTTATTGACTGCTCGGTGGCTGCAGGGAGCGGCTGCGCCAAAGATAGAACACAATCGGAATAACAAATAAGGTGAGCGTCACTGCGCTGAGCATGCCACCTACCATAGGCGCAACAATTCTTGCCATTACTTCTGAGCCTGTACCCGTGCTTAGCAATATTGGCAGCAAACCCGATATGGTGGTGGCGGCTGTCATTATCACGGGTCGAACCCTGAGGCTGGCACCGTCGCTGACTGATTTAGCGAGATTATGCCGCTGCAATGGGACTTTTAGGCTAGCCATTTTGTCCGCCATTTGTTGGTAGGATTGATTAAGGTACACCAGCATAATAACGCCTGTTTCCACCGCCAGACCTGCCAGGGCAATAAAACCTACGCCTACAGCGACGGAAAAATTATAATTTAGCAAGTACATTAGCCAGACTGCGCCAATCATTGCTAGTGGCAGGGTGAATATGATGATTGCCACTTCCATGAAGTTTTTAAAATTGACGAATAACAATATCACTATGATCAGTAGTGTGATGGGGATGATATAGGCTAATTTTTCTTTTACTCGGACCATATATTCATATTGGCCAGCCCAGGTAATTGAATAACCTGGCGGTAGTGTCAGCTCGCGGTCGACGATTTTCTGTGCACGGGCAACATAGGTACCGATATCCACGCCCTCAATATCTATATAGGCCCAGCCGTTGATACGCGCATTTTCGCTTTTAATATTAGGTGGGCCTTTTTCAATAAAGATTCTGGCTACGTCGGCCAGCGCAATTGATTGCCCTGCGGGTGTGATTATGGGCAGCAGGGATAGTTGCTCTGGCGAGTTTCGATAGTGTTGCGGGTAGCGAAGATTAACTGGATAGCGCTCCATGCCTTCGACAGTTTGGGTGACATTCATGCCGCCTATAGCAGTGGCAATGACCTGCTGTACCGCACTGATATTGAGTCCATAGCGGGCGGCTTGTTCACGTTGAATATCTATCTTAATATAACGCCCGCCAGTGACACGTTCGGCGTAGACAGAGGCTGTACCCTGAACAGGGATGAGTATTTTTTCTAGTTGTAGCCCAATATCTTCAATAACTGATAATTCTGGGCCTGCGATCTTAATCCCGACGGGTGTTTTAATCCCAGTGGCCAGCATATCAATGCGGGTTTTAATGGGCATTACCCAGGCATTAGTAATGCCTGGTAGTTTAACCAGGCTATCGAGTTCCTGCTGCAGCGATGCGGGGGTCACTCCTTCGCGCCATTGATCTCGCGGTTTTAACTGGATAAATGATTCCAGCATCGTTATTGGTGCTGGGTCAGTCGCCGTTTCTGCGCGGCCTACTTTGCCCATTACCAGGGCAACTTCGGGCACAGTCTTTATTAGCTTGTCGGTTTGTTGCAGGATCTCACGGGCTTTGCCGATTGAAATGCCTGGGTAGGTCGTTGGCATATACATAAGGTCACCTTCGTCCAACGGTGGAATGAATTCGCTGCCGATATTATTCAGTGGCCACAAGGCTGATAGCATAAGTAGTAGTGCTGTGGCGAGGGTGGGCCCTGGGTGTCTTAATAAAACGTTGAGGAGTGGTAGATAAAGATTGATCAAAGTTAGGTTAATGGGGTTTTTGTTGGCGGCGATCACCTTGCCGCGAATGAAATACCCCATTAAAACCGGCACCAGCGTTATAGCTAGCAGGGCGGAAGCTAACATGGCGTAGGTTTTGGTATAGGCCAGGGGCGAAAACATTCGGCCTTCCTGAGCTTCGAGTGCCAATACTGGCACAAAACTGACGGTGATTATTAACAGACTATAGAATAAGGCTGGTCCAACTTCGCTTGCTGAGTCAGCAACAATTTGCCATCGATTAGCATTATTTAGTGGCGTCTGTTCCATATGTTTATGCATGTTTTCAATCATCACGATAGCGCCGTCGATCATTACACCAATGGCAATAGCAATGCCGCCCAGAGACATAATGTTGGCATTTAAGCCTTGCCAATACATGATGATAAAGGCGGTTGAAATGCCAACTGGCAGGCTAATGATTGCCACCAGCGAGGAGCGGGTATGGAGCAAAAAAACCATACAGACCAATGCCACCATGGCTAATTCTTCAAGTAATTTTAACCACAGGTTGTTTACTGCTCGTTCTATCAAAGTGCTTCTATCATAGACCGTGACCACCTCGACCCCTGCCGGCAAACCTTTTTTAAGCTGCGACAATTTTGTCTTAATAGCCGCTATTACCTGTTGTGGGTTTTCGCCAAAACGCATAACAATAATGCCGCCAACCGTTTCTCCTTCGCCATTGAGCTCAGCGATGCCACGGCGCATTTGCGGCCCAAGGCTGATATCGGCGACGTTTTTAAGCAGTAGTGGGGTGCCATTTTTATTCACCCCGAGAGGAATGTTACCCAGATCTTTAAGGTTTTTGATATAACCTGTGGCACGCACCATATATTCAGCTTCGGCCATTTCGACCACTGAAGCGCCGATTTCCTGATTGCCATGCTGAATGGCGGTAACGATTAAAGACAAGGGTAGGTTGAAAGCCCGAAGTTTATCTGGATTAACTTGTACCTGATATTGTTTTACCATTCCCCCAAGGGGGCTAACCTCGGCGACACCCGCAACGGTTTGTAATTCGTATTTTAGGAACCAGTCCTGAATGCTGCGCAGCTGACTGATATCGTGCTGGCCGGTTTTGTCAACCAGTGCGTAGAGGAAAACCCAGCCAACACCTGTTGCATCGGGCCCCAGTTGTGGTTTAGCAGCATCAGGTAAAGCTGGTGCTACCTGGCTTAAATATTCAAGTACTCGACTACGGGCCCAATATAAGTCGGTATCCTCGTCAAAAATAATATATACATAGGAATCTCCAAAAAAGGAAAAACCTCGTACAGTGACTGCGCCAGGCACTGACAACATGGCGGTTGTTAATGGGTAAGTAATCTGGTCCTGGACTACCTGTGGAGCCTGCCCAGGATAGCTGGTTTTGATGATAACCTGGACGTCAGATAGATCAGGCAGGGCGTCAATCGGGGTGTTTTTTAATGCCCAGATACCGGCGATGATAAGGAAAAAAGTTGTCAGCAGGACGTAAAGTCGATTTTGGACGGACCAGCGAATAACGGCTTCAATCATGGGTAATACCGCCGTTATCTGTCTCGCCTGGGGGGTAGTGGAACCGTTTAAAATCGGAAGATTTACTGGATTCTGAGTCAAGTAAAAATTGTGCTGAGGTAACTACTCGGTCGCCTGTCTGTAGACCGGAAAGCACTTCGGCGAATTTATCACCATATCGACCAATGGATATTTCTATGGATTTGAATCGGCCCTCACCCAATGCCAGCACCACCCGTTCATCCGCTGCCGACCGTATAATAGCCTCCAGGGGAATGGTCAGCGGTTTTTTGCTGGTTTGAGTATGAATGGCTACTTGGGCGAACATATGAGGTTTGAGTAACTTTTCCTGGTTGTTAAAACGCAATCTTACCCGCACGGTTCTAGTGCTTAAATTGAGTGCCGGGTAAACGTAGTCGATTGTACCTGGCCACGTTTTTGTGGGTGAATAATCTAACCACATGGTCACTGCCAGACCTTGTGTTATTAATGATGCCTGGCGGGCGAAGACTTCCGCTTCAACCCAGACTTCGTCCAGTTTAGCGATAGACATTAACATGGTGTCGGGTTTGACAAAAAAACCTTCACCGATGTTGAGGTTGTCTATGATGCCTTCCTGTGGAGCGTAGACGGTGATATTTTGACTGATTTTCCTGCTTTGAGTGAGCTGCTGAATGGCAGTGGTGGGGACCTGCAGGGCGCTGAGTCGGTCAGTGGCCGCTTTTATCAGGCGTTTGTTTTTGCGTTCCAGGGCGAGTAGCAGTTCTTCCTGGGCGTTAACCAGAGTGGGAGAGTATATTTCGTATAAGGCCTGGTCTTTAGTCACCGGCTCACCTGCTGTTTTTACATATAGTTTCTCAACCCAGCCTGCTACCCGTGGGTGAATATACAGCCGTTTATCGGCATCATATTGCACATATCCTACCGTTAAAATTTCTGTCTCAAGGTGCTGGTAGGCGGCGCTGGCAGTACGAACACCGAGGTTATTGATGACCTCAGGTGAAATGCGGATGGCGCCTGGGTCGTTAGCGGTGTCATCTGAGTTGGCGTAAACGGGTACCAGGTCCATACCCATTGGTGATTTGCCGGGTTGATCGCGGGTATAGTTGGCGTCCATTGGCGCAACCCAATATATGGGTTGGGGTTTGTCGGGCATTGCCTGTTTGGTGTTTGGCACTGCAAAATAATAGCCGAGATAAAACATTAACGTGCAGGCTGCCACTATAGCCGAAATTAACAAGGTGATTTTAGGTTGCCGGGGCATATTTATTCTCCCCTCGGGTGGTGTATAGGGCCCGGGGTTGGGGTGATGATGTCAGCTGCCTGGGTCATTAAAAAGTAGTTCAGCTGGATAATGTTTGTTTGTCGATCCACATCGATTGCCAATGCGTCAATGTTGGCATTGAGGGCGGCAATTGTTGATTTAATAACTTCAGAAATGTCCCCGCTATCGTTTATGTAGGCGCTTAATGAGGCTTCCGTTTGTTGCTGCATTTGCGGTATGAGTGTTTGTTGATAGAGTCTCTGGCGTTTGTTTAACCAGGTAAGCGTTGTGCGAGTGGTTTCAAATGCGGCCACTAGTTTGCGGATCAACAGCGATTTTTCAGCTTCGGTGGCGGCAGTTTCTGCAACCGCTGCAGTTAAGTGATTGTCATGTTTGTGGCGGGTAAAAACAGGTAAGTCGAAAGTAATATTAATTGAAAATAGGTCTGCCCGTTTGCCATTAAGTGGCGGGTCGTCACGCAAGCCATAGCTGGTGCCAAGCTCCCATTCAGGTTTGAAGTTCTGTCTTGCTAGTTCGATACCACTTCTGTCGGCTTTTATCTTTTGCTCTATTGCCAGTATTGCAGGGTGTGATGAAAAATAGCGATACAATAATCGTGGTTGTGGTTGTGGTTGTGGTTGTGGTTGTGGCTGTGGGGCGGTATTTTGCTGCACTAACTGTGCGGCAATAATTTTAATATCAGGTAGTCGCTGGTCGAGCGGAGTATCAATCTCGAATTTGGGTGGCATGGATATTTGTCTTAGGTCGGCATTAGTTTCGTCCTGTATTGGGAACTCTTGCAGCCATTCAGATAATTTTTGTTTTGTGGTCTGTAGCTGTATTTCTAATAATATTAATCGATCTTCAAGGCGAGTCAGTTCAAGTTGAGCGCGAACGACATCCTGTTGTCTGGTGTTTTCAGTAGCGACTGAATAACTAGCTTCTGTGGCATCAATTAATTGCTCGAATAGCGCGCGGTCTTTATTTATCAGGGCAATACTTTCTTGCGCCTTAAAGGCGTTGAGCCAAAGTTTGGCAGTAATGACAGTGACCTTGGCTTTCCTGTCTTCTCTTTGGTGTGGATATTGGCGGCTGGCCTGAAGTAGTTGTGCTTGCCTTAGTTTATGGCTGCGGCCGCGGGGAAACCTCTGCATCATGCTGACTTTAAATTGAGTCATGCCTTCCTGATCAAAATCAAAAGTATCGGTCGCTATATTGGCAAGCTGCAGAGAAATTTCTGGATCGGGTAGATGACCTGCGGCCACACTTTTTGCCTCGATACTGGTTTGTTGGTGCTGATTTTTAACCAACCAGGGGTCGTTGGTCCGTGCAATTTTCACAGCCTGTTGCAGGCTTAGGGTACGGTCGTTCTGGGTTGAGTAAAATTGGTGTTTGACCATTGGGTCAGCAATAGGGGTTGCTGCCGTAGCGGCCATAACTAGTCCGGCGGTGAACTGGCCTGATCCAAGCAGGCTAGATAAAATCAAGCGGGTGAAAAATCGACCGGGTAAAAATTGCCTGGTGGAGTACATTGCGTCAATTTGGTTGAAATAATATGCCATAAATCCCTCGAATTAGGGTTACTACCCAGGGGGGTAATATCGATTGGGTTTGTAGCTGCACAGGTAACAATTAGCTTTTCGATAAGTCCATTTTGGCTTATTCGAATGGGCTTAGACGAAGGCAATCAATTATTGGCCAGCAAGTGGTCCGATCAGGTTCGGCTTCCGCGGCTGGCAATAGGAGGGATGAAGATAGGACGGGGAAATGCAACAAGTAATGCAGCATTGTAATGATTAGGCTTTTGTGTCGCTTGAAATGGCTTGTCCATGGTGCCTGAAGCAGTGAGTACTGCTGGCTGATTACAATTCATATTGCATTGGCAGGAGGCATTTTTGCTGTTGTTGTATTCCGTGTCGGCGGGGCAGCAGGGCATGGTGGTCTGGTCGATGGCAGGATTAATTTCCGTGTTTGAGTTCAGAGCACTTGAAACTAGAGCACTTGAAACCAGAGCACTTGAAGCTACAGGTGACAGATGTTGTTGGCATCCATCAGAGCTGCCATCAGAGCTGGGCCTGGCATCAATTAGTGGTGACGGGAGTTCAGCCTGTTTTTGCTGAATGCTATGTTGTTGGTCGGTATCTGGGATGTCATCCAAATTACCAGTAACCATTATACAGGGCATGGCAGCTGAGGAAATGATGGTATTGAGCAGTAACATCGCTAGCATTAAAACTTTAAAAATACTTAATTGAGACTGTGGCATTTTCCCAGTTGCAGTACCAGGTCCAACAATACAGCTGAATTTTGCAGGCCAGGGTAAGCGGGTGATGAAAGGAAATGCTGGTTTCATTTTCGTTGTCTGCGCGTTGTCTGTTTTTCGTTACCGGTGTATAGATTTCGGTATCGGTGTACAGAATGTAGGATAAGCCATTTTACAAAAAGTTCAAAATACAATTAAGGGGATTTTGCCCTAACCAATAGCCCCATCCTGAGCTAATTTGCGCATTGCGTCGATATCCAGTCCTAGTTCGGAGAGTATTTCCACCGTATGCTGGCCAATTTCTGCGGAATGGCTGCGGATGGCTGATGGCGTTGTGCTGAAAATAACCGGTGCTCTAGGTTGTCGCATAGCGCCGCCACGGGGGTGTTCGATGTCTTGCAGAACGCCCATGGCCTTAACTTGCGGATCATCAATAACTTCTGCACGGCTGTTAACCTTCGAAACCGGGATGTCATTTTTAACAAACAGGTCGACTATTTTTTCTGTCGAATAGTCTGCACAATCCGCGCCCAATGGGTGGGATACAATGGCTCCATCTTTGGTGTGATTTAAGGCCACCATTTCTGCAAGATCGGGGGCGGGCATAACGCCGTCGCCTTTAAAGCTATGGTTCCACATAAGATCGGGCCAATTAAAATAAATGCCCGCGTCTAACATCGAAAGTTGCAAATGTTGACCGCCGGGCTGGTCACGTTGGTTAAGCTTTTCTCTGGCATACAGGGCTGAACTGATACCTTGAGCTGCAGTTAGTGCTGTTACCTTGTCATAGATGATGGTCCGCACCAGGGCTGGCTTATCTGTTGCCGATTGGGCTTCTAACAAACCGCTAATACCCTGGATTACATAGTCATAAACTTTTTGTCCCGCATAGGGGCCTACATCGCCCATGCCATTGATGGAAGTGTAGATAAGCTCTGGGTTGAGCGCTTTGACGGTTTCATAATCAAGGCCTAGTTTAGCCATTTTTCCTGGTCGGTAGTTTTGTAGTAGTACGTCGGCTGTAGGGATTAGTTTCAATATAAGTGCTTTGCCGGCAGGATGTTTGAGATTGATCGCCAGTGAGCGTTTATTGCGGTTGATCATTGAAAAAATGGCGCTGAGGCCATTTCGACTGGCACCCAGCCCGCGAATTCCGTCACCCCAGCCTGGTGGCTCGATTTTAATAACATCAGCGCCCTGGTCGGCCAGAATAACGGCGGCCATGGGGCCTGAAACTACAGATGATAGATCCAGTATACGAACACCTGTCAGGGCGCCTTTTTGTTCAGTTGATGCTGTAGATTCTCTCATATGGGACCTTTCTGGTTAGGTCGAGTTGATGCTGGCTGTCATTGGGCTGACTACCAAATTCGCTCATCGTTGGTTGCAACAAGCCTAAGCTGTGATGAGATTAGGTTATACAGGCCAGAATAATTTAGGCATCATAGTAGAAAACCTGGGTGGACGCAGCGGGAAAATTGTTTTTCCAACGCCAACTAAGGGTTTAAGTATTATCCAGTCGGATAGCTTGAATTTTAATAAGGAGTAGATGATGGCAGTGCAGGAAAGTAAATTTAACCTAACCGATTTACACGATACCATAGCGGTTGTAACCGGTGCGGGTAATCATGGCATTGGTTGGGGGCTCTGCCAGCATGCGGCCTCTTTGGGTATGCATGTGGTAATTCTTGATTTACACGATTCCCTTGTGGATCAGGCGCAGCGGGAATTAGCAGAATTGTTTCCGGATATTCAGTGTCTTGGGTTGAAATGTGACGTTACTGATCCTGATAGCCTCGCTAAATGCCTAACTACGCTGCAACAGCAAATACCTGACAAGCGGATTGGTGCAGTATTTGCTAATGCTGGGGTTATCTTTAATCATACTATTTTGAAAAGTACTGCAGAAGAATGGCTAACGACCCTGAACGTTAACGTAGTTGGGGTGATTAATACCATTAAGACTTTTGTACCGGTCTTGCAGCAGCAGCAAACACCTGCGGTATTTAGTGCTACCGCCTCTATTGGTGGTCTGGTACGTGGTGATGCGGGTGCTGCTTCTTATCAGGCTAGCAAACATGCGGTGGTTGCCCTGACCGAGGCCCTGTCTTTTGAACTTGCGCTTAAATCTCCCTATATCCATGTTCATGTTCTCTGCCCGTGTATTGTTCAGTCTGGACTGGGTCGAACCAGCAAAGTTAATCAGCGGGTAAAGAGCGGTGAAATTGAGGCGGCCAATGTTGAGCCTACGCGATTGTCGAGTAACGACCTTGCTATGGCGACTGAGCGACATGCCGAACAGGTATTTGATCATATTGCGGACGGCAATTTTTATATGATCACGGATAATGTACGGCCCTATGTGGACCACGATTTTCCTTTCGACGGACTTGCTGTTGTGCGCGAGCGGTTTGAAAATATTTTGCAGCTTAAGCTGGATAATAGTGACGCCCAGAAACCGGGTGCAAGTGGCATTGCGTCCGCGATTCTAAAAGGCCCAATGTTTGATGAGTTGGAACGCCGCAGTTTAGCGAAGCAAAAAAAGCAATAAAATTCGCTGCTCCAATTATGCCAATGGTGTCACGATTGGTGCGAATTAGTAGTTACAAGGCGCAGGTTAATGGCCTGACCTGTTTTTTATGCCTGTCCGAGGAAAATGGCTAGCGCTGGCAAAGGTGTATGTCGCATATAGCGATGCATGCCGCGAAGTTGGATCTGTCGTTAGCAAACGTTGAAAAGGCGGGCAACTGCGCCTTCATGGAGTAGATTAATTTCTTCTCCTAATTGCGCAGGAGTGGCGCGCCCTGCAGTGTTTATCTGTGCTTCGAAGTAGGCAATAACCAGGCGCTTTTGCAATATTAGTTCCTGAAAAACTAGATGGGTATCGTTGTATTCACAGGCGGTCTTTATAAATGGACTCTCATAAAAGACTCTGGTGCTAAAGCAGGCTATCCAGATAGTCAAAGCTAGCGAGTAATTGTCCCATCAGGTCAGTAGTGGTTTGCGCTGTAAACTGCCTGCGATCGACTCGAAACTGCTTATCAAGCTTCAGCAATACAGCGGTGTTCAATATCCCTTTTGTTTCAAAACGTCGATACAGGATCGTCATGGCAATGCCTGCTTTGGCCACGGTGCTGTTCACGCCGACTGCGCGATAGCCCTATTGGTTTAACAATTCCAGTGTCACATCGACCCGGTGGCATTTCTTCTTGGCGCGTTTAATATTGACGCCATACGAAATAAATAAAAGATACAGTCATGTAGCTTTATTGTTGTTATTTTTTTCAAATTTTTCCAAAAAACCGTATATATCGCTAAAAAAGCTCAAGTTTGTGCCGAAGTCGGTAAAAAGTATTCATAAAACTGCTTGACTAACGCTACAGGTCTGTATATATTTATCTCAATTCGATACAGAATAGTATCGTTTATATTAACTAAATGAGGATAATCTAATGAA
>JAHRVQ010000008.1 GCA_019090615.1 Pseudomonadales bacterium
GGTTCGGCAACCGCTTACAGCGCCTAATAAACGAAGTGCGTTAGTGAACGAATTGTAAAATAAAAGTGTCCGGTATTAGTTGACCAGAACACTCGGTGCCTTGCTCCGCAAAGAAAATTCATACAGCAATCAACTGGCTGACTGGCGGCGCAAGTTTGCCGAAAATGGCGTTGCCGGTTTAAGCAAGAGTGCGCCAGGTCCGGTCGCATCAAAGGCGTCGGAGCAGCGCTGTATTGATCGATTAGAAAAGGAAAATGCGCGTTTGAGTCGTAAGCTTGCAGTTGCTAACAATTGCCTTGATCTTCAAAAAAGCTTTGTCGATGCTCGATCATTTGAGCAGTGGGGAAGATGTATGATGTGGTCCTCGAACAACGCCCGCTAAGCTTGCCGCTCGCCTGTGCTGTCTTGGCCTCAATCGCAGCGCAGTCTATGCCCCTCTCCGGTTGACCGGTTAGTGCATCACTCAGAAATCATTGTTGTTGAGGGTGATTCGTACCTGGCCAAAGAAGCGAAGCAAAAGCGGCGTAAGCAGACCGAAGTTGAAACCTGAAGTAAACCACCCTACTGAGGGGCTAATAATGCCTTTCAAAATAAATCCTACGCAGGCCGGTTGGCACGCTGCTGATGTCGAGCTAATCATTGATTTTTTAGATGAGTTGCGTGTTGTACTCTGCCAGGCCTATGGCGAGGATATTGCTAAGCCGCATTGATCTGTCTCTGCATCTAGTCCATTGCAAATGGATGATTCAGGCGGTCCAGCATTTGATGATCAGATTGAGTTTTAATCTGGGTTAAATAACCGAGGCCACTCAACGGCCTGCAGCCCGCATTAAACTCAGCTGCAAATAACCGCGGTTTTGGGGTGGCGTTGACAATGGCCTTGCAGTAGTTTTGCATGACATGAAAAGGATCAAAAACGGTAAGAAACGGTGTCAACATTGGGCAAACAATCACGGACTGATTTCTGATACGTAGGACCCATATTGCAACTGCGGCTATTTTTGTTGCAACTTCCGGTGCTAGCCTTTTTAAGGAATTTGAAAACACTTCAGCGGTTCGGCCTGTTTCTACGCCAATCAAATGCCCACTAACCATATCGTAAATAACCGTCATGTAGTCGTGGCCTTTGGCCCTGGCGACTTCATCCACACAGATATATTCAAATCAATTATCTGGTTAGGGTCAAGCCCTGGCAGCGTTGACTCAAGCTAAATTTGTCCATGTTCTTAACTGTTTCCCTGCGAACACCAAGATGCCGAGAAACTGCCTGAATACTCATGTGACGACATAATCCGCTTACTAGCTGACAGAAATGTTTCGTATAACGAGAGCCCGTTATCAACGAAGTCGCTGTACTCCAGTCGCCGCTCGTTTTTGCCCACCCTGACCTGCGCCAATTCGATATCCAGTAAGCAAAGAAGTCCGCATAACGGGACGTCTCTTATCTGAGGTCAGACATATCGATTAATTGTTCCTTGTTTACCGGTCATTGGGTCAATCGCATGTCGACGATGGTCTCGACTACAATGGATAAATACCTGGTTTTGGTCATGATCATGTTTTGTGTCAGAAGCTTTATATTTCAACAGGTTAAGCAGGTATTAGCTTCCTTTTAGGCTGATTAAAGCGGTGATGAGCCAGGAATCGTAACAGGACCTTCGGCAAATCGATGCGTTACAATTTATTCTGGAAAAACTCGATCGGTCATTCTGGGTAGTCGATCGCTGATTCTGGAAATGTGTAAAGTGGTCAGGTTTTTCCAGAATCAGCGGTCGACTTTTTCCGGAACTGGTGCGTTCTTGCTTAAACCGGCAACACCATTTTTGGTGAACTTTTGGCGCGTCCGTTTTTTTAAACTAGGTTCTGGTGTAGGCTAAGTGCTATTACCTTTCGGCGTAGTTTTGGCATATCTCTGACCTCTATGAGCGACCCTGAAATCTATGTTATCTTAAACAGAAGGTGTATAGGACCAGGTTGACACACAGGGCTATATCGGGTGAATCTTCAGAATAAATAATGTCACTCTTCTAGCAAGCTTCATAAGCGGATAGAGAAGAACTGAAATCATCCTTGATTGGAACAGGAAGCCGTTTATCCTATTGAAACAATCAGACTCGGTGGATAAAATCGCTAGCATATGAATGCATTCCGGTCCAAAATAGTAATTATCCCCCAAAGTTAATAGCATTCCCTTATTTAGGTCAATACCATGCTTTCTCAGTCGATTCCTAATCGAAGAATCTTCTCGGGCGTTCACGAGTTGCAGCTTTCCCAGTGATTTTTCTATTCGAATATACTGCACATATCGAGAACAGAATGGGCAGTCTCCGTCAAAGTAGAGGTAGTTCATGGGTGATCACTAGACAAAATAGTGTGCGATCCTCGCCTAAGAATTTTGTACTCGAATGGGTGGTGGCTATCACTTGTAAAACAAATTGCTTCTGATACGTGTTGTATCGATTGGATTCGACTTTTATCAAGCTTCTTAAAGTCCAGATATTGCCAAGGCATCGAGAATACATGATGAGGATAAAGGTCGTAACCTAGCGAATATCCGTCAAGATACTTTATTACTTGTGGTTGGTACAATCTATACACATTTGTGAATTTCTTATAGAAGTCTCCATTTTGTGTATAGTCTTTGGTGAAATCTAGCTGATAACTGCATTCATTCAATTGTTTCATCAACGCTAGATCATTAACAACACCGTATGTTCGAGAAGGAAAGAAACCTTCTCGACCGCCGACTAACCGACTTTGTGCAGCGGTGACGGAAAATGGCATGAAGTAATTACTTGGTACTCGGTATACCTCCTCTTCGTCGTCTAGAACTTCTACGTACCTAAGGTTCAGGGAACTCGTATCGAACCAGCCTAATTTTGCAACAAAATAGAATTGAGGGGCAACAACTAGAAAAGAACTTAGAATAACCCATTGGGAAATTGACACTCTAGCTCTCTTTTGCGCTAAAAGTGCCAAAATCACCGCAGCATTTAGTATCATCCATTTGTAAAAAAATATTCCGGATACTAGGAAAATGACGAGGTGGGTAATGTCATAAAGTATTGTTAGCCAAATGAGCCAAGACACCCTTTTAAGAGCAATCACCACAAACAACTGTGAAATGATAATAAACGCATTGGTTGGCACAACTAACAGCCCAAGAGTCTTAAATAGCGACGTACTTAATGCCATGTTAAACGAAGTTGGTAGTTGGCCCAAGGCATAGGCATTCAACATCAAATAATGAGTCTGGTTGTACAGAACCCAGTCAAACACTCCCTCTCCTAATGTTAATTTTTCTATAGCAGAGTAGAAGTACCCGGAGTAATGAATAGCCAGTGCCGATAGAATTAGGAAGTTCCCAAGGCCTAAATTACCATCCCTCGGTGAGTGAGTTTCCGCTGCAAGGAACTTACTTAGGCAATGAAGCAATACCATGCCGGTAACTAAAAAAATTGCTACATCCACTAAAGGCATGTAGTCTGTGATGGAGACAGAAATTCTATAATATGAACTAATGTGGTTCTTATACCAAACAAAGTACGCGAGAGAATAAAGCCCAAGAGAGGGGCGCCACCAAGCACATACAAAACAAATGACAGCTAAGATTCGGCCTATATTCAGATCATAAAAATATGCTGGGGGAAGACTCTCAACAGGGACCATATGATGTGCCAAGGTCAAATATGCTGCCAACGATATAAATATAGGGCGAAGAATATACAAAGCTGATTTCGGGAATTCCTCGCACTTAACCCAGATAAAGGCTATAGAAACGAGCAGTCCAGCGAGATGCCTTGTTTCGAATTCCTCAACGCTAAATGGTTGAAGAACAATATATCTCTTAAAAAAAACTGACATCCCAGTAACACATATCAGGATTAATATGGTTGCAATAGATGGCAGTGTTTCTTTATTTCGCTGATCTATCAAAGACCAAGAAAGGCTACTCAGTTTCTTCAATCCGAACCCTCGTTTCCATCAATCAGTATTCAGTATCGCAGAAAGCTTACTGAGACAAAATAACAATAAATCGTAATTGATCTCGATCAAATTATTACGAAGTTGGTCATTAGGGACCTATTTCCATAGGCTAAGCTACTTTGGCGGACTAGGTAGATAATCTTGGATTGTGATTCCAGCTGTCGTGCTATGCTCTCACCGTTTTAATAATGTATTCTCTTGCATTGAAAAAGTTGCGACTTTTACCGCTACAGCGTATTAATTTGCATCCCGCCAGGGATGTTGAGGCCCTCCCTGTGTGTCAACCTGATCCCATACACCCTCTGTTTGGGCTAACATAGATTTCAGGGTGACTTATAGAGGTCAAGGATATGCCAAAAGCTACGTCAAAAGCTACGTCAAAAGGTAATGGCACTCAGATTACACCAGAACCTGGTTTAGAAAAACGGACGCGCCGAAAGTTTGCTGTAGAGTACAAGCTGTGAATTCTTGCAGAAGCAAATGCCTGTAAACCTGTCTCTTATACACATCTGACGCTGCCGACGAAGCTAGAAGTGTA
>JAHRVQ010000009.1 GCA_019090615.1 Pseudomonadales bacterium
AGGGCTCTTTATTCGCTGAGGGCCCTTTATCCGCTGAGGGCCCTTTATCCGCCGAGGGCTCTTTATCCGCTGAGGGCTCTTTATCCGCTGAGGGCTCTTTATCCGCTGAGGGCTCTTAGTACCCCAAGCGCCTATTCGCTTTCTGGCGGATCGGTGATCTGCCGTCGATATTGATAAGGGGACAGAGCCGCCCACTTAACAAATGCGCGTCTAAAATTTGTCACCTCTGAATAACCCAACAGGTCAGATATCTCCTGGACCGACAAGCTGGTTGATTCCAGGTATTCTATAGCCAATTCCTTTTTCACATCATCTAATACTTTTTGATAACTGGTGCCGAGAGCCATTAACCGCCGCCTAAGTGTCCGCGTGCCCATAGAAAGCCGGCAGGCGATAACATCCAGCCTGGGGAATTCACCCGGCGTACTAAGTAATATATGACAAATCCTGGAAATAAGATCCTCTTCGATTTCCATTTGTAAGAGCAACTTTCTGCATGACTCCTCACAGCTCTTAGCAACATTTGAATCTGCAGCAGCCAGCTTTTGCCCCAGTAATTTAGCATCAAACCGATACTCACTATACTGTTGCCCAAATCGGATTTGGCAACCGAAAGCTTTTTGATATCGGCTCCGGTAGGTCGGTGCAGGATAATTAAAGTTAATTCGATTTGGCTGGAATTCAATACCCATTAATAAGGATATCAGTGGCCCAACGCCTAAAAAAAGTTCTTCTATCATTAATTGACTAACAACCCCCCCTACAAGGGGTCGATCAATACGCAGGATCGCTTCATCTTCTTCCTGCACAAAACTTAATTCATACATTGCTCCGGCCATCTTATGGTACTTTACTGCAATTTCCACTGCGCGTTGTAATGTGGCACTACTCATCATTGCATAACCAAGCAGGCCATAATCAGAAATAGACACCTCATTACCCCAATCCAGCCAAAAACCAGGTTCGTCCATTAGCTCAATAATATTATTATATTGTTGTATCCTTTGGCGATACGTTACTCGCATATCTGTACGCTGTAGATCAGGCTTAGATATACCTGTGCCCAACAATATTGCATTCAGTTTATGGCCCCGGCGAAGCATATTTTCCGTAAGTGTCGAAACCTGCACCATGGGAATAACTCGTTTATCTAGACTGTAATTGTGAAACATGATCTTTTGGCCTGGACAATTGAAACCACAGTGTCCTAAAATGATCAATAGTTGTCAATATTACATGACAGGAAGAAGAATCGAAAATAATCGAAAATAATCGAAAATAATCAATGTACTTAGACAGGATCTACTGAGTCAGGATTTGCTCTGTTGAGTCTGGGTAGGTAACAGGCGTCTTACCCCATAGCAGCCATGAGCATGAACCTGGTTAATGACAGAAGTAACAAATTCTATCGACACGTTTAACGCATTACCCATTAGATTTAATCGCAAACGGTCTTCATATTGAATTTCGCAGCAGGCATGGGTTATTAAAAATGCCGACTCAATGATCTGTTGCTTGCCCTGCAAATTAAGACTTGAAGCACCATCTTTAAGAACTTCAAGAACATCAACCTTACCGGTTTCTATTAATAGCCGCTCAGCGCGAATCTCTTCATCTAGCAGCTCACATCCGGTAACTTTTAAACAGATATCCTTGCTAAGCTCTCGATTTTCGGCGGGCCAGTAGCCGAGTTGAATATAAATCAAAACGCGTTTGATGATCTGCACCTGAGCAGGTTGTTTGAGGTCGTCAAGCTCATACGAATTATTACAATGGTCGCAACAATAATAATTCGCAAATTTTTCAATGGGTAAAATTCGAAACCCAAAAATACAAAAGTAATTGGTTTCAACCACATGACTGAAAGGCTGCTCCTTGTTGCAGATGTTGCACACCTTTGAGCCAATGCTCGTGGATTTACTGTCTACTCTATCACCAAATACAAAAAGCACTGAATTACCCGTCGATTTTGTTCTATGTCCCTATTCAGATTAGCGGGCCTACGGCAGAATACTAGGGCCAAAAGCCCACTTCCCCTGGTAGTACTTTAATCCATGGGGCCTGTTGAAAGCATCAGAAAATCAGGCATGGCGCTAATGGCTCCAATATAAAGCGCTTCTGCAACCCATCGTATTTATACCTCCACCTAAGCCAATGCTTCCAGACCCAGTTTTTGAACTAAATAAAACCCCAATATCAGATAAACGGACCCGCATTTATAATTGGTTTTTAGATCCAGCTAATGCAAAATTACGCTAATAGAAGTTACTGCGATTAAAAGGTTATTATTAACACCCAGTTTCAAGGAGCGAAAGTATGAAATTATTCACCCGTGTTTTTATTGCCGGAATTTGCCTGAGCCTGATAAGCCATAGTTATGCAAAATCCGATTTTTCCGCAACGGCATCCAAGCTCGAAAACGCGGTTAAACATCAACGCCGAACAGCCTCTGAAACAGCCAGAGATCAGAACCGTAAACCTGTCGACACCCTCGAATTTTTTCGCTTTCGTGATGATATGACGGTACTCGAGTTATTGCCGGGCGGCGGCTGGTATACGCGGCTTCTTGCGCCAGTGCTCGAAGAAAAAGGCAAACTGTATATCGCTATGGGAGCAGAACGCATAGCAAACACATTAATTGGCCAGGAGGGTTTTAATTCTCTTAGCTTAATCCCCTTTGAACGCAGTAATTACATAAGAACTGCTGGCAACTATCGAGCTAGCCTGAATAACTTCAATTTCGATATAAAAGCAAAGCAGGTTGACCTCACACTAACCTTCCGAAACCTACATAACTTTGATGCCCAGGGCCGACGAGCTATGAATGACGCAATTTACAAGGTGTTAAAACCTGGCGGCCTATATGGCGTGGTGGACCATACAAAAAGGCATATGCAAGCAAATCAGAGCGAACTTAGACGACGTATGGACCCAGTGCAGGTGATTCAGGAGATTGAAGCCAGCGGATTCGAGTTCATCGACTACTCAACGCTTCATTTTCGAGCCGATGACGAATTACGCTATGAGGTTGGCAGAAAAACTGTTACCGGTAATACAGACCGGTTTACCTTGTTATTTCGCCGACCCAACTAGCATTGCGATTGGAAACCGTCTTTTGTGGTTGTAGTCCAGTAAGGCCTGCAACCGCTCTTAACGGAATATACTCGATTGTAATAACAGTACTTGAAATAACAGTGCTTGAAATAACAGTAGTGCTGGCAGCCACATAACACCATATCGATACCACAGCATCAATAAGTCATTATTCAATAGGGAAACCATGATGTTTGTATTTTTCATACCCTGTGGCACTAAACAGCGACCCAAAACAGCGACCCAAAACAATAAGCCCTGGAAGAGAAAACTTCCTTAATTGGATATTACCTAGCAATACATTTCCACCCTGCTAGTCTTTGAGTTATACGGATTACGTGGCCAGTAAGCCCATGCCTAAAATACTCACTATTGACGATGATAAGATAACTCATCGGTTTGTGTCTAGAGCGCTAAAAGAAGACTTTGAACTTCTTGATGCCTTTGACGGCAAAGAGGGCATAGAGGTAGCTTTGGCATCCAGCCCCGACGTCATCTTGCTTGATGTAGAAATGCCAGGTATGAATGGTTATGAAGTCTGCGATAAGTTAAAACATAATGATATAACCCGCGATATCCCCATTGTATTTCTCTCTGGCAATAGCTCCCTTGAAGGCAGAATGCATGGTTATGAAGTTGGTGGCTCAGACTATCTGGTAAAACCCTTTGAAGTCGACACATTAAAAGCTAAAACCCGCGTACTCATTGAGCTACATGATAGCCAGACCCAACTTAATAAACAGATAGAAGACGCCAAGAAAACTGCGCAAATTGCCATGACCAGCACTGCCGACCTTGGGTTGGTTCTACAATTTGTGGAACAGTGTTTTCAGATTGCAGACGCGGAGCGTCTTGCCAAATCTATTCTTGGCGTGGCTAAAAACATGAACCTCAATATCATTCTTCAAATCACCACTATGGACCAACCGCAATGGTTCAGTACCAATTCCCAGGTTACACCACTGGAAATCGAAGTCATGACCATGCTAAAGAACAAACGGCATAATGACTTCGGCACGCGCACTGTTGTGAACTATCCTAATATTTCGCTAATGGTTAAAAATATGCCCATCGATGACCCAGAGCGATATGGACGTATTAAAGACCTTATTCCGGCCATCCTATCCAGTGCAAATGGCAAGGTCGATAATATCAATACTAACCTGATGGTAGAGCAACAGACACTGGACATTATTAACACCTTTGACCAGATGAACGACTCACTAGGCAGCCTGTTCACGCAGAATAATGCCAACAGAGCTCAAATTGAAGAAATTCTGCTCAAAATGTTCGGCGAATTACAAGCCAAAGTACCGTATATGGGGCTTGAAGACGACCAGGAGGAATATATCCTCGGCCGAGTGGACCACTCCATCGTCCAGGTGACCCAAACTAACGACCAAGCAAAAGAAATAATTAGCTCTATCCAGCAAATCCTCGGCGACCTTGAAGCGCTTGCGGCCAGTCAACGAGTATTATCAGAATCCATAAGTGCCAAAAAATCTAGTCAAACTATCGATGAAGACGATGATGACGATGGCATGGCAGTACAATTGTTTTAACCTATCCAGATATAAACCCCGCTGTTTGAACAAATCTATCTCTAGCAGAGACAGGAAATAAACGCGGTTAAACGTCGCGGCAATTCTCCTGCCCTTATCAACAATAAGCTGTGCCCAATTAGTCAAAAAACACATTGCTTGCTAAACAAATGCTTGCAAAACAAATTTTAAATTGATCATTTATCTTTTTTGATCAAACCATTATATTCTTCATTTCCATGGCAATGAATAAGAACCTATAACTAATATTCTCTATATGAGAATAAGTTAAGTAGCTGAATCTTACAATCTGAACAGGAATACCCGCAATGGACCGACTGACAGCAATGAACATGTTCGTTCGAGTTGTGGAAACCGGAAGTTTTTCAGCCGTCGCCAAGGAGCTGCAAAGTACCCAGCCCACGGTCAGTAAAAACGTTGCAGAACTTGAGTCCTGGTTAGGCGCGAAACTACTTAATCGAAGCACCCGCAGCCTTCATCTTACCGCGACTGGTAGTGATTACTATGAACGCTGCCTGGCAATTTTACAGGATGTCGAAGAAGCCGAACATGTCGTTGGCCAGCTCCAGACTCAACCCAAAGGACTGGTCCGAGTCAGCACCGTAGTAGCTTTTGGACGCCTGCACCTGGTTCCCCGACTTGCCGGGTTTTTAGAAAAGTATCCAGACATAAAAGTTGATGTTCGACTCAATGATCGTGTGGTTGATCTGGTAGAAGAAGGAATAGATGTTGCCTTTCGAATGGGCAATTTAGCTGATTCAAGCTTGATCGCTAAAAAGTTATGCTACAGCCCGTGGGTCACAGTTGCCTCACCTGCCTATTTTAAAACTAACGGCATCCCACAACACCCAAAAGATTTGCAAGATCATAATTACCTTAATTACTCAGGTTCAGGGGCAAATATTGACATTCAATATCAAGATAAAAATGAAGGTGAACCCTATATTGTTCGAGCTGAAGGTTCCATTACCAGCAATAACACTGAAGCCATTCGCAGCGCACTACTATGCGGGCTTGGTATTACCCGAGCACCACGCTGGTTAGTTGGCGACGCTATAACTTGCGGCGACCTTGTTTCTGTGCTTGATCAATTTCAACCCAACCCATTGAGTATTTATGCAGTCTACCCACCAGGTCGCCACTTGCCTTCGCGGGTTCGTTGTTTTATCGATTACTTTGCAGCGCAACTAAAGGACTGCTCGAGTATCGGCGGCTGTTAGTAGGCCCTAATACAAAAGGCGTTCGACAAATACATCCACAGATTCTGTTGCAACAACCGTTTTTTGTTCCGCCATTGCCATCATGGTGGTAACAACCAGAAGCCCGCCACTAAATAATAATACTGTCAGCCAACTGAACAATTTCAGCTGCGAAAAATTATCAAAAAGATGACACATAAGTGATTCCCTCCGAATCCTGTAAATTAGTATCGAGCCTTAAGTAAAATGGAACAGGGGCAACGCACCCCTCGAATCAACTGCAACAGGATTATATATATTCGTATTACAATATAAATAAGGAAAAATGAATAATAACAATTCTGGTTTCGAATATATCATCGACGCTAAAGGCGAAAACCTGGCATGATTTAATAAAGCTTTTAGCTACAACCCCCTTAACACAGGATAAATACGTTGGCATATAGGTAATCGATCACAAAAACTATTATTAACTACCAGGCCAGCAATAATTTTCAAACCTGTCACCCCTTTTTAGTTGCTAACACCCCTTAAAAATCGGCTGTCGCTTTTCCTTGAAAGCCAGGCGCCCCTCCTGATAATCCTCACTATCAAAACAGCGATCAACTAACGATTGAATATGTGCATGCTGTGCGGATTGCGGATACGTTTCATAGACATTAACCGATGCCTTTGCCGCCTTGATAGTTAATGGTGCATTGGTATTAATTAATCCTGCATAATCGCGAACTTCTCGCTGCAACTCGTCTGCCGCTACTACAAAATTAATCAAACCCAAACGCAATGCCTCTGCCGCGCCTATTTGTCTGGCACTAAACATAATGTCACGCGCCGAAGATGGCCCCACCAGATTCGCTAACTTTGCCAACCCCGGATACTCATAGCCCAAGCCCAATTTAGCGGCAGGTACGCCAAATATTGATTCTGGCGATGCAAACCGGATATCCGCATTCAAGGCAATAGCTAACCCGCCGCCCATGCAAAAGCCGTTGATCATCGCAATAAGCGGTTTACTAAATGCCGCCAGGCAAGCTCGGCCGGCATTGGTAATCTCGGCATATTGCTGACTTTGACGCACGTCAGCGCGTTGTTGGTCAAATTCAGAGATATCGGCGCCCGAGGCAAAGGCCTTACCTCCCGCACCACTAACAATCACTACCCGAACGTCCACATCCTGTTCGAAGGCTGACATGGCATCAGTAATGCCCTGCCACATAGCGAGCGATACGGCATTCCGTTTTTCCGGCTGATTAAACGTCAGCCAGCCAATACCAGCCTCACTATGCGCAAGCATTTTGGGCGTACCAAGGTCTATCTTTTTCATTACTTCTTCCTGATTGATATCTTCGTATGGGTTAGCCTACACAAGATCAGAGTCCCATAAAGAAAATTTATTAGTTACAAGGCTAGTTTTAACACCCTTTACGAAGCAAAATGTGTCTTATATACGCTAATGATATTTAACCATGAGCAAAGCCCGACAAATACACCAGATAGACGGCCCATTCAAAATGCAACATGGGACCCTGTCGAATCCCTGTGTCGCCTATGAAACCTGGGGAGATCTTAACCGCCAGCAAGACAACACTATTTTGTTGTTTACCGGCTTATCTCCATCTGCACATGCCGCCTCATCTGACCTCGACCAGGCACCCGGTTGGTGGGAACAGATGATTGGACCCGGCCGCCCCATCGATACAAGCATGTATTTTGTAGTTTGTATCAATTCCCTTGGCAGCTGTTTTGGTTCTTCTGGCCCCGCCAGCATTAACCCAGAGACCGGTCAACGCTATGACCTTGACTTCCCTGTACTGACTCTGGAAGATATCGCCAAGGCCGGCCATGAAGTGATCCTATCATTAGGCTTAACCCAACTACATGCAGTTGTCGGTGCTTCTATGGGCGGTATGATTGCCCTTGCCTATAGCGTTATTTTTCCAGATTTTGCCAGAGCCCTGGTAAGCATTTCTTCGGCCGCACGATGCCTGCCCTATTCTATTTCACTCCGCTCCTTACAAAGGGAGATGATTCGTACCGATCCCGACTGGAAAAATGGTAATTACGACCCAGACCAGGGACCAGATAGTGGCATGCGCTTAGCCCGTAAATTAGGCATGTTGACTTACCGCAGCCCTCAGGAGTTTGAGCAAAGGTTTGGCCGCGAACCTACTGCCGAAGAAAGTGATGACTCTTTCGGCATTAATTTTGAGGTTGAAGCGTATCTTGAGTCGCACGCTAATAAATTTGTTGGTAGTTTCGATGCCAATTGTTATTTGTACCTGTCTCGGGCAATGGATTTATTTGATCTTGCTGACCACGGCGGATCCTTAGCAAACGGATTTGAACGGGTGGGGGCTAACAGAGCGCTCATTGTTGGCGTCAAGACCGACGTTTTATTCCCAATATCGCAGCAAAAAGAACTCGCTAAAGGCCTGGAAAACGGAAGCCGAGAAATCACCTTCGTCAGCCTGCCATCAATACAGGGGCACGATTCATTTCTAGTAGATATGGATAGATTTAGACCCATTTTATGTGACTTTTTTAATTGCTCAATGAACCAGCCCGGCAAGCTCAAAAGCGTATAACCACATGCATTAACGTTCTATTTCATCCGTGTAAATAGAAACATAAACAGCACTCTTTCAGAAGAATTTGTTATTTAACAAATAGTCCCATTCAAGGTAATGTATATATCAGGAATGGCAACATTCTGACAGCAAGGCGGACAACTGAAATCTGCCAGCGTACGCAAGACGCCGAGGTCTGAAAACTCCTAAGGAGCCTCAGAGTCGCTATGTACAGCACATTGGATAACACGTGAAATCCAGAGCCTGGCCATGCCAGGCTTTTTACTTTTCCCCTATCATTTTTTCTGCTTCTCACCTTCCATCAAATTCTGGCGATCTAATATCCTAGTAGGGTTTCCATAAAAAAGGCTGCATAAGCAGCCTTTTTTACTTGTCTTCTGTTAACAACACTTACGCACCAAACTAGCTCTCGTCTAATAGCCAATACCGTGAGTAGCGCAATCTAGTAACCTTGAGTCACGCCATAACGATCACGATGAAACGCGCTATTACCTAGCGCATGCTCACAAACTCTGGAGCGTTTCATAAAAAAGCCAATTTCATATTCATCGGTCATGCCAATGCCACCATGCATTTGCACGCCTTCGCTACTCACCAGATTAAAAGTATCGTTTAGCCTTGCTTTGGTAAGGCTTGCCAATTCTGGAATTTGATCTGAATTATCATCCAGCGCTGACAAAGCTTCCAGGACAACTGATTTTGACAGCTCTACTTCACAGAACATCTGCGAAGCGCGGTGCTTTAATGCCTGAAATGAACCAATTGGCACACCAAATTGCTCTCTAACCTTCAAATATTCTACGGTCCGTTCAAAGCACTCCTGCACGCCACCTAACATTTCAGCGGAAAGCAAAATTCGTCCTGCATCCAGTACCTGTTCCAGAACCGCAGCGCCTTTACCTTCTTCACCTAGTAAAACACCTTCTGCTCCGTCAAATTCAATATTTGAGGCATTTCTACTGTCAGCCATAATGGTCCGAGTTACGTTCACACCCGCTGAATCACGATCAACCAACACTAATGTTAGACCTTCGACATCTCCGGCCTTACCCGAACTTCTTGCAACAACAACTATTTTATTCGCTATATGGCCATCTAAGACAAACTTTTTGCTGCCACTCACCTTATAACCTGCAGATGATTTTTCAGCAGTGGTTTCAGCCCCATAAGGGCTGTGATGGGCTTTTTCTTCCAAAGCCAGCGCCAATAATAATTCGCCCGCAGCAACCTGAGGCAGTAATTCGCTTTTCTGCTGATCAGAACCCCCATGTAAAATCGCGCTAGCACCCAGCACCGCAGTACTAAACAGAGGCGATGCTGCTAGTGTTCGACCACATTCTTCCATGACCACACCCATGCCAAGAAATCCAAACCCCAGACCACCAAAATCTTCAGGAATTGTAATGCCAGCCCAGCCCAGTTCTACCATCTGCTGCCATGTGGCTGAATCAAACCCCTGCGCACTTTTATCGTCTCGCAAAGTCCGTAGTTGATTGATCGGTGTGTTGTTGGTGCAGAAATCTTTTGCTGCATCCTTCAACATATTCTGTTCTTCATTTAATACCAGTGGCATAACTGAGTTGCTCCTAAGCTTGCATTGAAATCCACAAGGATCATTCTAAAATTCGGTCAGGTTTCAAAATTGTAATATTGTAGTTTTATACAATTGTAATTTGACACAATCGTAGTTTTACACACGGGCCAGATGTTACCTGACCCGCAGTAAAATTCAATCGAGATCAGCACTGGCAACTGACTATTCCTCTATTCAGCACAAACAACTACCAAATCAGGACAAACAACTACCAAAATCGAACTTTAGTAGTAGCCAAAATAGCCACCAAACCTACTCTAAATATTCAGTTATAGAGTGTATCAAATTTAGTTTGTTCCCAGCAGCTTTAAATTTTTCGGTCCGCCAGTGTCTGCGCCCTGTGTTGAAAGCTAAACCTGAAGCCTGCCTTCAAGCATATCTATAGCAGCATCAAGGGCCATCTTTAACCCTTTTGCATTCGCCAGATTTTTACCCGCAATATCAAATGCCGTACCATGATCAACCGATGTACGTATAAAAGGAATGCCCATAGTTGCAGTAATGCTATCTTCGAAATTGTGCATTTTAATAGCAATATGGCCCTGATCATGATACAGCGCCATCACAGCATCAAACTCACCTCCCACAGCACGATAAAATATTGAATCAGCAGGGTAGGGGCCAACAGCATCTATACCCATCGATCGAACCTTTCTAATCGCCGGCGCGATCTCTTCTATCTCTTCTCGGCCTAACATGCCCGCTTCACCACCGTGCGGATTCAGTGCAGCAACAGCAATCCGAGGATTTGACCCGCTCCATCGACGAAGATGCTCTGCCGTCAAAACCAACCGCTCAACTAGTGCATCACAGGTTACAAATTGAACCGCCTCAGCCAGGGATTTATGCGTGGACAAATGCGCCACCTTAAGCCCCGTGGTCATCAGCATAGTTGCCGTTAACGTGGCATTGGTCATCCGTGCCAATATCTCCTGATGACCGATATCACCAAAATAACCTGCCGCATGTACCGCGGCTTTGTTTATAGGGCAGGTTACAACGGCTCGAATTTCATCCTGCAGTGCCATCTGCACAGCCGATTCAAAAAATTGCACAGCCGCCCTGCCACAATCTACATCCACCTGACCCATTACCAAACTAGCCTGATCGAATTGAGCGGTCTCTAATACCTGTAACACGTTGGAATCGTCGATATAACTCAAATCTGGACAAAGTTTAATGGTCAAAGTCAGGCCAGCCTGTTTTCTAGCAGACTCAAGACAGGCCAGGTTACCAACAACAAATGGACGGGCAAATTCATATACACCCGAGTCAGCCAATGTTTTTACAATAACCTCGGCACCAATCCCAGCAGGGTCACCCATTGTGATAGCTAACAACGGTTTAACTGACTTATCCATATTCGCTCCCAATTTTTTTATGCGCGTCTGAACACCAGCCAAATCTAGCCTTTATCCGTTGCGAAATTATAAACGCCGTTACCGCCACTGCTATCTCACTATGAGCGAAAAAACTTGAAGTAATATTAGCCGCACAGTGCAGGATAGAGCATGCTAAATAAAATACACTTCAATATTAAATCTTGCCAAATAAAAAAGGGACTAACGTCCCTTTTTTTATCGCATATTTGAATATGATTTGTTGGTTACTGTTCCGACTTACCTGACGCCGTCCAGCTCTATCTAACCTAACTAATATTAACCTAACTAATATTAACCTAACTACGAAAACTCTAAGCCGGCGGTAGTAATCTGTCAAAACCAATCACTAACTCTTCTTCTTACGCTTTCGCTTCATTGCATCAAGTTGTGCTTTGGTAGGCTGGGCACTAAGTAACTGCTTAAAAACCGCCGACCGCTTGGATATTTTTTTGTGATCAATATAAAAATTAACAGCCTTTTCCCACGCACCTGTTAGGCCATGTAAATTGATAGAAACAGTGGTATTAACAATTTTGCCAACCTTGGCAGACATAATACCAATCTGGAAAACAGGCGTTCGAGTACCACTTTTTTCAGTTTTCATGCGGAACAATATTCCCCGCACCTTGCCATTCTTGTCGAACAGTGCTGTTTTGGCCGCTTCCGCTTTTGCTTTAGCCTGTTGTTTTTCAAGCACTGCATCGCGCTCTTCTGCCCGCGTCTTCACCTCCGCACGCGCCGCACCTCGCATGCGCTTACCATTTAGCTTTAGAGAAAAATATTCCTGAAAAGTCTTGCCCGCAATCTGGCGCCTGACCCTAAATCCATGGAACCGAGTAGTATCAAGTAGTTCTACACTCATCTGAAGTTACCTATTAAGTTGGTGAATGAATTTGTCCTGCCTCAGTTGCTATAGCATGCTCTTAAACCTTTTCTACAAGAGCTGCAACTACCCTTTAACGACTAGACTATATTCTAACGCAGTCAAGTCTCAGCTTTATTGGTGACAAAAATAGTTGAACTATCACTAGCTATCTGATGTTAACTATAGCCAAATTTATACGTAGAGTACTAACTATGCATTATAAATTTATTTCTTATAAAACCAGTCGGCAAACGGCATTAAACTATGCCAGCTAACATATTGTAACAGCCAGCTTTTAGCCGATTTGAAAGTGGCGCAATTCTACAGGAATAAACAAAAAAGAGAATAAAAAAAGCCCCCCTTTTTACAAAAAAAACACGTTTTTAAGTAAAAAGGGGGGCTGTAGTTAACAGGTAGGCAGTTTTTATTACATTCCTGATTAAATTATTCTATCTGCGACGAATAAATCTGGTTAAAACCACTTATAATTCCAATAATGAGAACAGCAATCTATATCTCTACAGGTTTTCGTAAGTAGTACCTTCATCAACAGTTTCTTCATAGACGGTATCCCTCAGTAGTGCTTGTTAGCCCGCTATGCCTTTACGCTGCCAACTGCACCTGATGTCAGCAGAGATTCGATCTCGGCACTATCAAAACCCGCTTCTTGCAGCACAACCAGCGAATCCTCACCAGCAATCCTGGCACTGTTAGTTAGACCCACCTCGGTACGACTGAATCGCGGTGCGGGCGACGGCTGAAGGATTCCATCCAACTCAGTGAAGGTGCCCCTATGTTGATTATGCGGATGTTCTGCAGCTTCCGTCAGAGATAACACCGGCGCAAAACATACATCCGTACCTTCCATTATTTCACACCATTGCGCTCTGGTTTTTTTGAGGAATACTGCGGCAATATCTTCTTTTCTTGCAGCCCAGCTAGATCGATCCATCTGAGCTGAAAATTTATCGGGGTCCAACTCAGCCTTTTCGATTAAAAGTGCATAAAATTGCGGCTCAATGGATCCGATAGAAATATATTCGCCGTCACTGGTTTCGTAGGTATCATAAAAATGCGCACCAGTATCAAGTAAATTGGTACCCCTTTGAGAATCCCACATGCCAGCTGCGTTCATGGTATAGAACATAGACATTAATATTGCAGCACCATCAACCATTGCGGTATCGACCACTTGTCCCGTACCAGATTTATGCGCTTCCAGAATTCCACATACCAGCCCAAACGCCAATACCATTCCACCGCCGCCAAAATCGCCAACAAGATTAAGTGGCGGTATTGGCTTGCCATTTTTTGCCCCTATAGCACTCAGGGCACCGGATAATGCAATGTAATTTATATCATGACCAGCTGCCTGAGACATTGGGCCGTCCTGGCCCCAACCGGTCATCCTGCCGTACACAAGCTTTTCATTTTGCGCCATACACTCTTCCGGCCCCAATCCAAGACGCTCAGCGACGCCAGGCCTGAAACCTTCAAAAATAGCATCAGCACCTTCGCATAATTTCAGAATGACAGATTTACCTGCCTCGCTTTTCAGATCCAGCGCTATAGACTTACGACCTCTCGCCAAAACATCATTAGAGCGTCTGGTACTCCCACCAGTACGATCCACGCGGATTACTTCAGCGCCCATATCAGAAAGCATCATGCCGCAAAATGGACCAGGCCCTATGCCCGCCAATTCGATTATTTTAATACCCTTTAACGGCCCCATAAATTAACTCCTTTGTTAAAAAATTAGGCGCGTATTTAGTCACATTCGCAGGAACGGAGCAAGATTACAGTCCAATCAAGCCCCAGAGGGGCATTGCACCCAAGCACTTGCGCATTTCAGTAAAATCATTCAGTAAAATCAGCTTAGCGCTACAAAGAAACCCAGTTTAAGGCAAATTAATTACGCCATATCGAGCGAAACCAGAACTGTTTGCTAAACTTACCAACAAATTGGAATTTTTTTGTTCTTAGAAGGATGAATAACCGGATATGCCCGAATCGCTCTACAAGTACACTTCGGCTGAAACAGCCGAAATCATTTTAAATACTGGCACACTCAGATGGAGCTCTCCTGAACTTTTTAACGAAGCCTGGGCCATCGGTCACTCACCAGAACTGGATTTTGATCACATCACAATAACCAAGGCCATGTTAAAACAGGCGGTATCGATGATTTTCATTCGAGACATGCCGGCCGGAAACGAAAAACACCCACTATTCAAAGCAATTCGTCGATGGAGAACAGAAGACCGGTTCAAAGATGAGGTAGAAGCGTATGATTCTTTGTCTGAATTACTAGCACCTACACCAGAAACATTAGAGTCTAAGCTGAAACATATTCTTTCAGCCTGGGTAGACCTGGTTGCAAATTCTCGGATCCTGTGCCTGTCTGAATCACCCAAGGATGTACAAAGCTGGAAAACTTATGCGGATAATCATACTGGCGTAGTATTCAAGTTTTCTACAGAAAACACCCTTCAAGAACCAAAAAAGGTTGAATATGGCACCCAGCGATGCCAATTGACCACGGTCAAGGAACAGGTAGATGATCTTGTTGGCATTAAACGGGCAACCACCCTGGCAGACTTTGAATCTAAACTACTCGCCAAACCCAAACACAACAGCGCGGAAAGAGAATGGCGTTGTATACAGATTATCGATGAAGAAGACCTGGATTGCGGTGAGGACATAGAAGACTGGTTTATCGACCAGAAATTCTATGAGTCCGAACTGCGCGCAGCCTACTTCGGGTTCTTGATGCCTGAAGCGCAGCGTAAAGAGCTGGCACTATTAATCAAAGCTAAATATCCCAAAATAGCCCTGTTCAATGCGATCGCAATACCTGATCAGTATGAGCTCGAATTCAAGAAATATTGTCCTTAACCGGCCACCCTATGAACACCTGCCGGTGCCACTCTTAACCGGTTAACCGGTGCCACGCTTAAAAAGTAACGCCTAATAGTTGTAATCAGGCACCATGCCGATATGATTCGGCTTTCCTGATACAATGACAAAGGCAATTTATGAGTGAAATGCTTGAATATATTGAACTAGAACCTGCAGAAGCAGCAACTTCGACAATTATTTGGCTACATGGACTCGGTGCAGACGGGCATGATTTCGAACCAATCGTGCCGGAACTAAAGCTACCCGCATCTATGCGAACACGATTCATATTCCCCCATGCACCCATGCGTTCAATTAGCATGGACGATACAGATCAAGAGATACGCGCCTGGTTTGATTTCATTCCTCACTCTGAGACCGCAGGCAGCAGCGACATCGAAGTCTCTGCCAGTCAGATTGGAGTATTTATTGAGCGCGAGATGGAACGCGGAATCGCGAGCGATAAAATCCTCCTTGCGGGTTTCTCACAAGGTGGAGTGGTTGCATTGCAAACCGCAATTCGCTACCCAGAACGTCTCGCAGGAGTACTTGCTTTATCGACCTACTTACACGATTTCAGTCGTGCTGAAGCAGAAATGACCGATGCAAATTTAGCCATTCCTATTATGCTAGCGCACGGCACCCAGGACGAAATGATTCCTATTATGCGTGCCGCCACATCACGAGAAAATTTGATTCGGCTTGGCTACGACGTGAGATGGTTCGATTACCATATGGGGCACAATGTATGCCTTGAAGAAATTCAGGAAATATCAGGTTTCTTTCAGGAATTGCTTTGAGCCATCCACTAAAAGTCGATTCATCTGAACTATGGCTCGAGCGGGTTATGGATAATTTTGATGATTTTCTTATCGATCACGCCAACAACGAAAAGAAAGCCTCGGCCGTAGCCCTCTCGCTAATGGCCCATTATCCCGACAAACCAAAGCTACTTGAAACAATGATGGACCTGGCATTAGAAGAGCTTCATCACTATCGGCAGGTGCTGAAAATAATATTAAGTCGAAAAATCACCCCTACAGCAGATGAAAAAGATGCCTACGTTAATAAAATTATCAAACGGGTTCGGCGCGGAACGGAGTTTTATTTCCTCGACAGACTACTTACAGCCGCAATTATTGAAGCCCGTGGCGCTGAAAGATTTAGCCTGTTGGCTAATCGACTAGAGTCACCCGAACTAAGTGAATTTTACTCCGAACTAGCTATTTCAGAGCAAAACCACTACCTGTTATTTCTCGAATTGGCCCAACACTACTTCAGTCAAACCCAAATAGATCAACGTTGGCAGGAATGGCTAAACATTGAGGCTGAAATTATCAGCAACCTGCCAATCAGAGCCAGACTTCATTGATTTGTTAGAATCAATGAATAAGCTCAGCATACTAACCAATCAATACAACACCGCCAAAGCATTCAGGCGCCCATTAGAAAACTATGCGGTCAACCAACAAACTCATCAGTAAATATCTTGAAATTTACTCAGAAGCCGAATCTAACACGCAACTACCACCCTTCTGGGGTGTATTAAGCCACTGCCTGGTCATCCCCGCCTACCGTGAAAGCTGGCTTGAGCTACAAAAAGTATGGTCGAAACTTTCAGACGACTTACTCATTATTCTGGTTGCAAATTCACCTGACCAGAATAATCCAACCACACAAAAAATGATAACCCAGGCTCGGCATGCTTCAAATTCAAATAGTAGCCACGGCAATATCGACTATTTAACTACACCCTGCGGAAAAAAAATATTGTTAGTCGACAGATGTAGCAGACCAATCCCTGTTCGCCAGGGGGTTGGCATGGCTCGAAAAATTGGCGCTGATATCGCCCTTCGGCTCATTCACAACAAACAGATAAAATCTGCTTGTATTTTCAACACAGATGCCGACGTAATCCTACCAGCTGACTACTTTACAGCTGGCGACAAGCTCCTGGCTCACAATCCAGTAAATGGCCAACCTATCGCCGCATTTGTTTATCCATTTTTGCACCAGCCCGCACCTCAAACTGAAGCCGCCTGTTATCTCTACGAAATTTCACTATGTTATTATGTTCTAGGGCTCAGATACGCGGCCTCGCCATACGCCTTTAGCAATGTTGGTAGCACTATAGCGATCAATGCGAGCAATTATGCAATGGTACGAGGGTTCCCCAAACGTACTGCAGGAGAAGACTTTTATCTGCTAAACAAGTTGGCGAAAACAGGAAAAATCCACACCCTGGAAACCCCCGTAATTCATATTTCAGGCAGATTTTCAGATAGAGTAGGCTTCGGCACCGGCCTTGGTATTGAAAAAATCCACAACAATAACAACATCGGCAACAATAATAACATCCGCGATAGCAACCAAATCCCACTGTTTTACAACCCGGTAATTTTTGACCTACTTAAAGAATTTTTGGCTGACCCGACTGCCTACGCCGATACAGATTCAGCGAATAAACAGGCCCAAAACCCCAAAATCCATGCCTGGTGTGACAGCGTCGGTTTAGCAGCGCTCATTAAAACCAGGCGTAATCAACGAACCACTGTATTCGCAAAGTTCATCCATGACTGGATGGACGGTTTTCGGACCATGAAGTTTATCCATTATATGCAGGACAACTACTATCAAAAAATTCAGCTTACGCCGATGCTAAAAGCCGATTTTATTAGCCACCTCAGGATAGAGAACAAAACCGACCTGAAAACCATCAGAAACAATATTCAGCAAGCGGTTTTTGCAACAAAGCACTAAACCCGTATCACCCGACCCAGGGTCAATAACGGCAATACATATCTGCCTCTGGAATTCGGCGAAACTATTCCTCCCACTATGATAGAATCAAAAACCAGATCATGAGCCTGTTCTGTGCCAGCATCCTTCACTCATTAAAAACGATCTAATAATTGAATAGATTTAATAGATTTAATAGATTTAATAAAGAGTGAGCTAATCAAAAGTGGGCAAAACAACCCTTTAAAACACTTAATCAGCAATTTCACATGCATAAAATATTTATCGATGGCCAGGCCGGCACCACCGGACTACAAATTCATAACCGCTTACACCAGCGTCATGATATACAATTACTGACAATTGATGATCAGCAACGAAAAGATCCATTAATTAAACACGACCTTATCCAGGCAGCCGATATTATTGTCCTCTGCCTGCCGGATGAGGCCGCAAAAGAAACTGTCGCTTTAGCTGCCGATACCGATACGCGGATACTCGACGCTAGCACTGCATTTCGTACCGACCCTGACTGGGCTTATGGACTGGCCGAACTTAACCCAGGCCAACGTCAACTAATTGCCTCAGCAGACAAAGTATCCAATCCAGGCTGTTATCCCACCGGTTTTCTACTCGCTGTCGCGCCCTTAATCGCAGCCGGAATTTTGAATCCAGGTTGCCAGCTTAGTATCAGTGCAGTTTCTGGATACTCTGGCGGCGGGCACAATATGATTGATAGATACGTAGACAGGCAGGTGAATAGTTACAGCGGCAAACAACAACCATCTGCCGATGACCTATGGTGCGCCAGGCCTTATGGATTGAAATTTGGCCATAAGCATTTAGCAGAAATGCAACACTATGCGGATCTCCAGCACGCCCCCTTATTTATGCCTTCGGTTGGGCATTACCTGCAGGGCATGTTAGTCAGCACACCGTTAGCCAGCACCTATTTCAACCATCCGGTTACTGTAGAGGATATTCAAGCCTGCCTGGCTGAACGATATAGTTCCGAGCCCTGTGTGCCGGTCCATACTGCAAATACAGAACAGGCATTGGATCAAGGCTTTCTGGACCCCCAGGGGGTCAACGGCACTAATCGATGCGATCTCTATGTTTACGGCAACAATGAACAAATAATGCTGATCGCCCAACTGGATAATCTCGGCAAGGGTGCCGCTGGCGCTGCTGTGCAAAATCTCAACATAATGCTTGGCATAGATGAGCTTACTAGCCTATCTATTGACCTGTGAGACGGGAGATCAACAACAATGAAATATAGCGAGTTATCTAAAGCGCAACTGGAGGAGTTATACCAGGACCTTGTTGAAAAATATGCTCACATTTGCGCCGAGAACCTGAAGCTCGATCTAACCCGAGGAAAACCCGCCAGTGACCAGCTTGACTTATCGAATAGCCTCGATGGCATTTTGAACCAGTTCTATCTGCTGCAGGACGGCACCGACGTACGCAACTACGGCGGCTTGTCAGGGTTGCCTGAAGCACGCGAACTTGGCAGTCATTTACTTGAGCTGCCAACAGCTGAAATCATGGTCGGCGGCAACAGCAGCTTGAGCCTGATGTATCAATATATCAGCCTGATGATGGACACCAGATGGGCCCCCAGAAAACCCAGCCCTGGCCCAGACTCTGACACCAGATCCGAGCAACCAATTAAACCCGTCAGCGTTAAGTTTCTCTGCCCAACACCTGGTTATGACAGGCACTTTACGCTCTGCGAACACTTTAATATCGAAATGATCAATATTGAGATGCTTCCATCTGGGCCCAATCTGGATCAGATCGAAACCTTAGTCGCAGCCGACCCGATGATTAAAGGCATCTGGTGTGTGCCCAAATATTCCAACCCTACCGGGATCACCTACGCCGAAGCTACGGTTAAACGCCTTGCTCGACTACCTGTAATTGCTGGCACTGATTTTCGCATTTTATGGGACAATGCATACGCTGTACATCATCTGACCCAACACCCTGATAAACTCTATAACCTGATGCATGCAGCTAAACTTGAAGACACACAAAACAACATTGTAATGTTTGGTTCAACCTCAAAAATCACTTATGCAGGTGCCGGCATCTCCTTTATCGGCCTGAGCGAACCAAACCTTATGCAGTTTAGCCGCTTCCTTTCGGTTTCATCCATTGGGCCTGACAAGGTCAATCAACTCAGACATGTTCGATTTCTCAAGGATGCAGCCGGAATCAAAGCGCATATGAAAAAACACAGCGATATTATCCAGCCTAAATTTGAGCTGGTTGATAAGATGCTAGCACATCATCTTGCCGGCAAAGATATTGCCGACTGGACACAGCCAAAGGGCGGCTACTTTGTTTCCTTGAATACCCAACCAGGGTTAGCAAAAAAAATCATCCGCATGGCCAGCGAGGCCGGTGTAAAACTTACCCCTGCAGGCGCTACATTCCCTTATGGTATAGACCCAGACAATCAGAACATTCGAATAGCGCCCACTTACCCATCACTTGCCAGTTTAGAAAAAGCACTTGAGGTACTCATCGCATGTATTCAGTTGGCCAGCGTTGAGCAGTTAATAAATGTCTAATCATGCGACCCCGCCTAAATACCACTATTAATTTTTCCCTGAACCAGAATATGCCTGGTTTTGTGCGCGCATCAATCAGTTGCCGTAATTTAAGGCGGCACCACAACGGCATAAAAATCTGCACTACTAATTAACCCAACTGGCCCGACAAACTATTTAAATAACAACGTAATAAAATGAAAATAACAAACACCAATCAATAGTTAAATAGTCATGCTAGAATGCCTTATGCGAGTCTCGATAATATGAAGTTCTTAAAAAAGCTGTTTGCTACAACGATACCCCAAACCGGTGGAGCTAATAAAAGCCGACCTGTAGGAAGTAACGCTGAGGAAAACAGCGTTAAGAAGAGTAACCCCGATAAAAACAAATCTGCGCAAAAAAACCATGGCCAATCGCCAGACCAAAATCAATCCCAAAATCAATCCCAAAATCAGAAAAAGTCGCGGCATAATTCAGCTAAACGAAAAACTGAACAAACCACCGTCAAGCAGGAAGATATTCCGCCTGACTTCGCCGAGCTTCGCCTACCTAACGAATTAAATCTGGCCATTCAGGAATTAGGCTTTCAGTCCTGTACACCGGTACAAAAAGAAGTACTACCCTACTCACTTGATGGCCAGGATATCATTGCTCAAGCCCAGACTGGCACGGGCAAAACCGCTGCTTTCCTGATTTCAGCCATAGCCTATGACCTCGAAAACCCTGAGATAGAGCAACGTCCAGCAGGCTCGCCTTTTGCACTGATCATTGCCCCAACCCGCGAACTGGTACTGCAAATCAGCAAAGACGCACAACATCTTGCCGCATTCACGGACATAAAAGTAATGTCGGTGATGGGTGGCATGGACTATGAAAAACAAAAACAGCAACTACAATACCCAATCGATATCGTTATCGCCACACCAGGCCGTCTCATCGACTTTATTCGCTCTAGAGTTATTGACCTTTCAAGAGTCGAAACGCTAATCATCGATGAAGCTGATCGCATGCTTAGCATGGGCTTTATTCCTGACGTAAAATCCATTATTGCCAGAACCCCGAAAAAGGAACAACGGCAGACACAATTGTTTAGTGCGACCTTCAGTGACGACATTAAACGCCTCGCCGCAAGCTGGACCCATGATCCGGCCAGAATTGAAATCGCACCGGATCAGGTTGCAGTAGATAGTGTCGAACAACGGGTCTACCTCACAGGCAATGACATTAAATTCAAAGTTTTGTATAACCTCATCATTTCAGACGAAGTAGAACGCGCCATCGTTTTTCTTAATCGCCGTGACCAGACCCGCACAATTGAGAACAAGCTTTATCGACAGGGTATTGATTGCGGCCTGCTAAGCGGAGAAGTCGCGCAGAAAAAACGAATTCGCACCCTGGATGATTTTAGAAATGGCAAGATCAAGGTGCTAGTTGCTACCGATGTGGCAGGGCGCGGTATTCACGTTGATGGTATTAGCCATGTAATCAATTATAATTTGCCAGAAGACCCAGAGGACTATGTACACCGTATTGGCCGAACAGGCCGAGCAGGCGCGACCGGCGTTTCTATCAGCCTTGCCTGCGAAGATGACTCTTTCATGTTACCCGCTATCGAAACGTTGTTGGGCGAATCTTTTTTATGCCAACAGCCTCCTTCGGATCTTCTAACAAAACTGCCCGCTCCGGTGCGCAAACCAAGACAGGAAAGAGAAACAAACGACCGACGTCCTGACAAATATCGCAGAAAATAATCATTACCCGTTTACTGAGCGACTGATTGCAACAGATGCCGCTCTATAAACCGCCTTCGGTCAGCGGGTATTTCAATCGCCTTGCGCGCCACCAGATCCATATTAACACCGACTACATTGCTGCCAATTACCATCTGTTCAGTTTCGAGATTAAATAACAAATGCGCCATTATTTGCGTTTTTCTGCCAATACTCTGAACACCTGAAACCATTTCAAATCTATTTCCCAGCATTAAGGGGTTAAAATGGTTCATCCGATACTCAAGCACAGCACCACCCAGTTCACCTTCACCTCGAGTATTGTCCTTATCTAACATTGCCCAAAGGTTTGGCATCGAATCCGAGCTCCTACCTATATACAAATAGGGCAATAAAAACCCTTCAGAACAACATTCATCTGTCTGTACAACACCTCGACCAACACACACGAAACCCAGTTCATAAGCTTGTTTCCTACTGATATTTGCATACTGAAGGGGCTCTGCCTGTAGACCTCGACTACCCGCATGGTCGGGCAATTGGGTTAATTGCAATTTTTGCCCAACGATCGAAGCATCACCTGCAATCGAAACATCACCTGCAAATGCCAACTTTGCCGATGTCATTGCTGACGACCCAACCGATAAGGGGTATTCAATCTGATAGGTAAAAGCCGATAATACATCGTTGGTTATCGTATTGCGCAACTCTATCAGCACAGAAAACCCACCGTCGCTTACCGCTACTAGCCCAAAGTAACCTGTAATCGGCACCGCAACTCTGGCCTCAGCGACAAACCGCATATGAGTAACAACATTTGATCGGCACGCGCTAGCAATGGCGTCGGCGGCAACCAGCGCATTATCTAAAAGACCGGCCACCAAAGCTTGATACGATTTTTGATAATAAAAACGCACATTGAGATGATCATTTTCATCACATTCCCATCGATTTACGCTGCCCAGATAAGTCACAGACATATTCTTCATAATATTTTCATGCAAAACACAATACTCTTTAAAAAACCAAATTTAACTGTAATGGATCAATACCAACCGCTGAATACTGGCCCAATAATAATCGGTTATTGATCACTCGCCACTACTAATATCTGACCAGTAACGCCCGACAACTAACAAAGAATTGGCCGCCCGGCTGCCTCTAATTAATTTTTATCAGACTGAAAGTTTAGTTTTTACGAGACAAACACCAAACAGAAGCGTAAATTCCCCTGTATTCCATCACATATTCATGAAAGGTTAAGCTTATATATCCTCAGGTTCATCACTATGGTATCTAGCAGCGCCAAAACATTTATTAGTACGCTAACTATTAGCAACACTGAACTATTAACAACAGCGACAAGATTCAATATGCTTGTAAAATCTTACTCGGTTTTTAAACTGACTAGTGGAGAGTTACATAATATACAGATACATCATGCAACCACCTAATTCGAACCACAGGTTCAGAGAATCTGTTCCAAAGAATCTAAAACCCATGACCCAACATCAAATTAGCACAGCACATGCCGAACTACTTCTCCAGCGCCAGGAGAATCAACAGTTAAAAAACACCATCCTGGTATTAAGACAGCAACTTGAAAAAACTGAGGCGAGTAAACAGGCCAACGAACAAGAGCAGCATGCAGCCAACCAGCTTGAATGTGGCGACCTTAAGGAAACGGTTCAAATCGTACGTGCTCAGCTAGAAACCGCCAACCACGAAACGCAAAATCGCATCCAGGGCGCCCAGCGGGATGCAAAACTTGAAATAATACAACTTCAACATACCTGCCAGGCACTGCGTGATCAGCTAGAACGACTCTCGATTAACAATCAAACGAGCATCAACAAAATTCTTGTTGATGGCCAGGCCACAACCAGAAATATGGAGCAAACAATACAGAAATTACGCCAGGAGCTGGAATCGGTGAATCGCCGTAGCCAACAAGCTGAACAACAAACCAGAGCCGAATTAACAGGCGAATGTAAAAACTTACAGGCAACCATCCATGCTTTGCGCGAACAGGTGGATATGCTGAATTACCAACAGCAGGTCACTACAAATCAACTAGAAACCAAACACATAACGGATTGTAACTACCTCAAAGCAACCATTATTGCTTTGCGGGAACAATTGGAGTCCTAAGATGAATGATAGCCAGGATACGGCAGCAACATTGGCGGCACCGCAGCCAACCAGTGAACCCACCCAGTATAACCAGGGTGATCGACTAGAGCGCGCTGAATTATTACTTGAAATCTCTCATGAAGTAGCCGCACTGGATTCGCTGGACGACATTCTTGCCTCACTGGTAAAAATTACCACGCGGGAATTATCTGCTGAACGAGGTACATTTTTCCTGAATGACCCCCGCTCCCATGAATTGTATTCACGGGTGGCACAAGGCAATTTACAACATGAAATTCGCGTTTTAAATGACAGTGGCATAGTCGGGTTTGTATTTCAAAATGACTGTAGCGAAATTGTCCCTGATGCCTATGCCGACGCCAGATTTAATACCGAGGTAGATGAAAGAACCGATTTCCAGACAAGAAACATTCTTTGCTCGCCCTTGCGTACAGTACGCGGCGAGGTCATAGGGGTAACTCAACTGCTCAACAAAATAGATGGTCATTTCACCGCTGAGGATTTAACCCTGCTGGAGGCCATTGCAACCCAAGCCTCAATGGCCATTCAAAGTAGCCAGCTAATTGAGCAAATGCAACGTAATACCGTTCAGGAAATGGAATTCCTGGATATGATCGCAGACATAACTTCTGAAATTGATATAGGCCAGCTGCTGCAACAGGTTATGCAGGAAGCCACCCGAATGCTAGAGGCAGAACGCTCTTCGCTTTTTATGAATGATGAAAAAACCAACGAATTATGGATGTATGTTGGTGAAGGTCTCACTACAGAAATACGCCTGCCCAACACTGCCGGGATAGCTGGCGCGGTATTTACCTCAGGTGAAACCATAAATATCCCCCATGCCTACGCTGATTTACGGTTTAATCCCGAATTTGATAAACAAACCAATTTTTTTACCTCCTCAATACTTTGTATACCCGTGGTCAACAAATCAGGCAAAACCATTGGCGTTACCCAGGTGCTTAACAAACGCGGCGGTCCCTTCAATGAAGATGACGAACAACGCTTAAAGGCTTTTACCGCCCAGGTATCTATAGCACTAGAGAACGCCACACTTTTCTCAGAAGTTCAACGGATGCAAAATTACAATGAAACCATCCTGGAAAGTATGCCTAATGGCATGCTGACATTTGACGACGAACGAAAGCTCAAGACCGTTAACCAACATGCTTTGGATATTCTGCAAATTACCGACCAGAGCATTAATAACTGCACTATCGAAGACCTGTTTGCAGACAAAAACAGCTGGATCGTTGACAAGATAAATATCGCCGGCAAATCCATGCAGTTGCAACATGTGGCAGACGCAGAGCTATTACACAGTAGCGGCCTGATTTCCGTCAATGCCAGCTTCCAGCCACTGGTGAATGAAAACGAAGAAAAAATCGGCTCTCTGATCATGCTAGAGGATATCAGCACCGAAAAACGCATGAAGTCTATGATGTCACGATATATGGATGCCAGCCTGGCTGACCAATTGATGGAAGGAGAAGAAGATAGCCTTGGCGGAACAATGGCCAACGCCACAGTTTTATTTTCTGACATCCGAGGTTTTACTACGCTAACAGAAAAACTCGGTGCCCAGGGCACGGTTACTCTACTCAACGAATACTTTACCCTCATGGTCGAATGCTTGCAGAAAGAAGGCGGCATGCTGGATAAGTTTATTGGCGATGCCATCATGGCGGGTTTTGGGATTCCAAAGTCTCATGGTAATGACGAAGATCGAGCAGTTCGCACCGCAGTCGAGATGATTCGAGAACTATGGAAATGGAACGATCTGCGAGGCGTTAACGGACAGGGCCGAGTCGGCATTGGCATCGGGCTTAATACCGATTCTGTAGTCACCGGTAATATCGGCTCCCTGAAAAGAATGGACTATACAATGATTGGCGATGGCGTTAATCTCGCCGCCCGACTTGAAAGTGCCTGCAAACAATACCGCACTCGGATACTGGTTAGTGACAATACCTATACAAAATTACGTGGCACATACCGTTCTCGACAAGTAGATCTGGTGCTAGTCAAGGGCAAATCACAACCTGTCAAGATTCATGAAATACTCGATTATCATACCGAAGAAAGTTTTCCAAATATTCAGGAGGCATTAAATTTCTTTAAGGGTGGTCGAGACGAATATAATAAACAACAATGGGACCGAGCTATTGATAACTTTAGCGAAACCGTCGCCCTCAATCCCAGGGACCATTTATCTAGAATCTATATCGAACGCTGCCAATATATGAAAACTCACCCCCCCGGGGACGACTGGGACGGGATATGGGTAATGGAATCAAAGTAATTCAAATATGACAACTCAAACTCGCGCCCCTTATACAAACATATTGGTTGACAAACACAATGCGGTCACCGTCATTAGCATAAATCGCGCTAAAGCTCGCAATGCCGTTGATGGCCCAACAGCAGCATCGTTAGCCGCTGCATTTAGAGATTTCGACTCAGACGAATCACAAAAAGTCGCAATTTTAACTGGGGTTGATGGCACCTTTTGTGCTGGCGCTGATCTCAAAGCCGTCTCCACATCCAATGCTAACCCGGTCACCTATCCTGATGGTGATGGGCCCATGGGGCCAACCCGTATGCTACTTAGCAAACCTGTTATCGCTGCCATTGAGGGATTTGCAGTGGCAGGTGGGCTTGAACTTGCAGCCTGGTGTGATTTGAGAGTAGCCGCTGAAGATGCTGTGTTCGGGGTTTATTGCCGCCGCTGGGGTGTTCCTCTCATTGACGGTGGTACTATTCGCCTAACTCGCCTACTCGGCCATAGCCATGCGATGGATTTAATTCTCACTGGCCGCGGTGTATCTGGACAGGAAGCAAAACAAATGGGGCTCGCTAATCGACTTACTGCATCCGGCGAAGCTTTGCAAACGGCCATCAAACTCGCTCAGGAACTGGGTAATTTCCCGCAACAATGTATGCGCAGCGACCGCCTCTCAAGCTATGAACAGTGGGATATGTCAATTCCAGCGGCACTTCAGCACGAAACTTCGCGGGGTATTGAGGTTATTAAATCGGGCGAAACTCGCGCTGGCGCCGCTCGGTTCGCAGCGGGTAAAGGCCGGCATGGGGATTTTGAAGAAATTTAGTAATCGGTATTAAAAGGGCCAGTATAGCGCCATCAATTAGGCCACCCAAACTGATCACGTTGCCTGTTTATTCAATCATTTACGATCATAGTACTGGCTGTTAATACAATTTTACTTACCAAAAATCGAATTTTAAAAAATAGGACTTATGGACACTATAAAGCAAGATGAATCAATTAATGTCAACGGTGATGTCTTACAACCCTGCAGTAACGACCCTGTCACAGGCTTCTTTCGCGATGGCTGTTGCAATACTTGCGCTGAAGACGTCGGCTCGCATACAGTCTGTGTAGAAATGACAACAGAATTTCTCGACTACTCTCGATTTGCGGGCAATGACCTTTCAACACCCCATCCAGGCGCTGGCTTTCCAGGCCTCAAACAAGGCGATCGTTGGTGCCTGTGTGCCGCTCGCTGGCTAGAGGCCTATAACAAAGGAATGGCGCCCAGGATATTTCTGGCCAATACGCATATCAAAGCAACGGATATCATCCCGATCTCTTTGCTAAAAGAATATGCGGTCACTATTAGCTAAAGCTAAAGTTACAGCAATCTGGCATTGCAAATATTTGCTCGCCAGGATAGAAAAATCGCAGCGGGATGAATTGCCTAACCAACTCCCCAGCTGCATCAATACACCGACCTCTACAAATAAGGCCAATATCTATGCCTGAAAGTTTGCGCTGTTGGAATTGCGGCATTCACCTCCACCAAACACTCCAACCCATAAGTCGCCATGCCCATTGCCCAGATTGCTTTGAAGTTTTACGCTGTTGCCGCATGTGCCAAAACTACGCGCCCAGTCAACCAGCCGCCTGCTCGCATGAACGTGCAGAACCTCCTGTGATCAAGGAAAATGCCAATTTTTGCGATTTTTATCAGCCATCCGGTGATGCTTTTGATGCCGTGACTAAAACCAGCAGCAACCTGGCTAAAGCAGATTTTAGCGCCTTATTTACTGACAATACTGTCAGGGGGCAGGATACCGATAGCGCTGCAACGGATAAATTGCCCCCCAGGGGTACGGAAGCACAAACGACCTCCAGGCCTCTTAATGTGGAACAGACGCCCAACCCGCTCGACGATTTATTTGACGATTAGATCGCCCCTCTTACACCTAAAAACCTCAGCTAATAAGCCTGAGAGGGCAGCCAGGTAACAATATCTTGCCAGACAAAGATAATCGCCAAACCTAACAACTGAAGCAGAACAAAGGGCATAACGCCCTTATAAATAGTCGAAACCGGCATTGATACAGGCGCAACGCCCTTGAGGTAGAAAATCGCAAACCCTACCGGCGGCGTCAAAAAAGATGTCTGTAAACAAACCGCAAACAACACTGTAAACCACACCAGATCAAAACCTAGATCAGTTACCACCGGACTGACTAACGGCAAAATTATAAGACTAATTTCAATCCAGTCGAGAAAAAAACCAAGAATAAAAGTAAATACCAAAATTGTAATAATAATACCTGTAGGTTCAAAAGGAATCCCCTTCAACAAGCCAGCAATCAGCTCATCCCCACCCAACCCACGCAAAACCAATGAATAAGCTGTGGCGCCAATAAATATAGCAAAAATATATGCGCTGGTACGCGTCGTTTCCCTCAGCACTGCCGTTAGGATTTCAAAATTTAGCTTATTGTTCCAACCAGCCAGGCATGTGGCACCAAAAGCACCAACACCGGCTGCCTCCGTCGGTGTTGCAAGACCCATGAAAATAGAACCCAATACCAGAAAAATCAACCCAACAGGCGCCACTATTGCCAACAAAACATCTATCATCATGGACCAGCTAACCGGCTCATGAGAATCAGGTACTGGGGCCGCATCAGGATAAAAATAGGCATAGATCAGAATGAATAGCACAAACATGCCACCCAACAACAAACCAGGAAACAATGCGCCGAGGAATAAATCCCCCACTGGCATAGCCAACCGATCAGCCATCAATACCAACATAATGCTCGGGGGTATCAAAATCCCTAACGTACCCACTGCACATACGGTACCCGCAGCAAGTTCAGGTTTATAGCCTTTATCCAGCATTTGTGGTAGCCCCAGCAAAGCCAACAAAACAACTGAGGCGCCTATAATACCGGTCGTAGCAGCCAGAAGAATTCCGATGAAGGCCACTGTCACCGCCATACCGCCACGAACACCGCCAAATAATCTAACAAAATTAAGCATTAGTCGCTGCGCTACGCCAGATCGATCCAGCATCAAACCCATATAAATAAACATTGGCAGAGCCACGAGCACCCAGTTATTCATCACATCCCAGGTACGGTCAACCACCAGCGAACTGTATTGCCAGTCCATGGCCACTGGCAAATTAAAATCCTGCTTTAAGACGATACCAAAAACTGTAAATAATACCGCCAGACCACCAAGCACCCAGGCGACTGGGAAACCGGTAAAAATAAGCCCTATAAACGCGACAAACATCAGCAACGATAGAATATCTCCTAACGACATCTACTTATTCACCTGATCATTAATTGAAATTTGTTTTGCCTGTTGTGAACCATCAAAGTACTCAGCTGGCCAGCCGAAGAGAAAACTACCGAGTCGGGACAATCTGGCCAGCATGGCCACAAACAATAACCCAAACCCAACGATCAGCATGCTCTTGATTAACCAACGGTATTTCAACCCGCCAGGCGAAGCAGATACTTCACTGGTTTCAAAGGCATAATAAACAAACGGTATAGCAGCAACCAAAACTAAGATAATAAAAGGTAATAACAATAATAAAGTGCCATAAAACTCTATCCACACCTGTAAAATAAATGGCAGTTGCAGACGTACAATATCTACTCGAATATGCGAATCAGAAACATAAGCATAAGACAAACCGACTAGAAACCCTGTCGCATAAATATGCCATTGTACTTCTTCAAATTCGATCCGCCCCATGCCAAACAAATAACGCATGACCACATTAGTTACAATCACCAGCATCAGAATAAACCACAGCCAGGAAATAGAATCCCCTACCGAGAGCATCATATTATCCACCCGGCATGAAAACTTTGTTTGCGGCAGCTGTTGCATCAGTTAAAAATCTCTCGGCAGATAGGCTTTATTTTTCCAATGTCTATATGTAGCCTGAAATTTCTTTTGACTGGCCCAGATGCGGGCAAAATCCTCATCGTTATCAGCCTCTTCTGCCAGTACTTCTTGAGTGACGACCTTAAGTTGTTTCAATATTTCATCAGAAAACTGCATACTGGTGACACCTTTTGCAGCAAAACCCTGCATCACCTCACCCTGAATGCCCTCACCTCTAGAAAGATTTCTGATAATACCGGCTGTACAGGCCATTTCGATAAGGCTCTTATCGGCAGCGGCGAGACTTTCCCAGATGGATAAATTTACCACCAGGTGTGCGGCGGTAAAAGTCTGATGCCACCCTGGAAAGTAGTTGTACTTAGCCACCTGATCAAAACCTAACATTTGGTCTACAGCGGGCATCGAATACTCAGTCGCATCCAGTGCACCCTTCTCCAGCGCCTGAAATATTTCACCGCCAGGAATCATCGTAACCGACGCACCTAGTTTTTGAATCACTTTGCCACCTAACCCGGCAAACCGAATTTTCAGACCTTTAAAATCCGCCAGGGACTTGATAGGAAATCTGAACCAACCCGCTGTTTCTGGACCAATAACGCCACATAATATGGGATGTACTCGATGCGGATGATAAAGTGACTCTGTCAATACCTTACCTTCATCCTCGAAATACCAGGCAGTAAATTCCCATGGCTCCATGCCAAATGGTACTGCCGAAATCAACGGCGTGGCTGGAATACGACCCTGGTCATAACCAAGCCAGGTATACCCTGCCTCAATTTTTTTATCCCGCACACCCTCTGTAATACTCAAAGCAGGAATCACCATACCCGGTTCAAAAACATCAAACTGGATGTTATTCCTGCTTGATGTTTTCAACGCATCCGCAACATAAAGAATATTATCACCTAAGGCAGGCAAATTTGTACCAAAGGCAACTGGCACGCGCCATCTATGCAGCTGACGATCACTTACGTCCCTATTACTTAAGGTCTGACTATGCGAACTATGCGAACTATGCGAACTATTTGAGCGTAAAGATAAGGCGCCAAAAACCCCAACCAGAAACGCAATTGCAATAGCAAAACCAGCGCTGCGGTTACTCCAGGGATTTTTTATTGCCATAGGATACTCCCGATTACACTGTTTTTGTTTTTCATCCTGGAATTCAGCCTTTCCTAACCACTAACAAGATAGCCACTTAATTAAAAGTCTCTTAGGTTATAATACAGTCCATATCAAAGGTATCAACCCAAGGCCCTACCCGTGCACTATCCAGAGTGGTTTAACACAGCTATTAACATGGACCGCCATGACCACTTTATCGATATACAACAGGCCAGGGTCCACTATCAGAGTTTTAACAAAAAAGATAATAACGCAGCAAAACCCGTACTGCTTTTTGTTCACGGACACGCCGCCCACAGTCATTGGTGGGATTTCATCGCGCCAGATTTTTGCCAACAATTTCATGTCGCAGCTATGGATTTATCTGGCAGTGGCGACAGCGATCACAGAGATAATTATTCTGCCTATGGTTTTGCAGAAGAAATCCTTGGCGTAGCCAACCAACTGGGCAATCAATGCTACATAGTGGGTCACAGTTTTGGTGGCTCTATGACCCGCATCGCTGCTTACTTACACTGCACTAACCAGATAAAAAACAATGCATTAAGCAGCGATGCATTAAAAGGGTTTGTGCTTGTAGATTCGGTCATCACTGCAAACCGCAGAAGTGGCCCAGCAACCGCCCTGCCGCGACAAAAACAACATATCTATCCAAACCTGGCTCAGGGCATAAGACGCTTTCGGCTACGACCCCCACAACCCTGCAAAAATAAATTTCTGCTTGAATATATCGCCAAACATTCGCTAAAAGAATGCGCTCAGGGATTCGAATTTAAATTGGATCAGGCCGTGTTTGCCAAAATGCAGGCACACAAAAATGTTGAATTACCCGATGCAGTTTCAATGTTATCTGCGCTTGCCAACAGTGATAAAAATTGCCCAGCCGCTATGATCTACGGCGATAGCAGCAGGTTTTTCGATAACAATAGCCAGAAATTTCTAAACAAGGTGTTTACTTCAGAGCGAGTGATAAAAGTTAATCAAGCGTACCATCATGTCTTTCTCGACCAACCACTGGATTTTATTGCTGCACTAAAAAAAGTGCTAGCAAGCATTATAAATTAAAGCTTTCAATCAGAGCATTCGATGAGAGCTTTAATTCAAAGCGATCAATCAAATAGATTATTTATACATTTCAGTTAAACGGGTGCTTTTTGAAACGGACCCACAACAGCGTATCAACCGAAACCTGATCTTAACCTGCAGCGTCAATTTTTTGCAGCAGTTGGGCCGCTGTTTCTTCTAGTTCAGCCACCAACTCTTTAGATTTATGTACTGACAGTGCTACAACGCGATCAGCGCCCAGTTTTTTTAATCCCCGTTGCAACGCTTCTGCATGGGACTTAATTTCATCATTTTTACTCATAAGTTACTCCAGATTTCTAGCGGCGCAATCATACAGTATTTGCCCCAACGCTTCATCTCCCAATGCGAGTCGGTAGCAAACCAGGCAAGCCATTGAGTGCGGACCAATCGGGTATATATGGGCATCTAAGCCCCGTAAATTGTGTCCCAATTTAAACCGACCATTCAATGGATACTTTTAAAAACTATTTTTAATGAACCTTTTTAATGAGTACTTTGAATGCACGCTTTGACGACATATTTTGACGGCATATATCTATATCAACATTGACCCACATATTGATACCTATTAGAGACAATAGAAATGTATAGTAACTAACAAACCTTTACCCTGCCAGCTATCCTTTGCCCTGCCAGCTATGTCAAAATCAGGTAAAGTCAGCATGAACAGTCCCAGCAACGAAAGATATTAAATTATGCGACAAATATTAGAAACACGGCATGAAGGAGCTCTACTTCAACTGCACTTTGATAATAATCAGCCCAGAGCGACATTAACTATTAACGGCGTCATACGTGAAACTGTTAGCAGCATCCAGCCAAGCATAACACTAAAGCTCACGTCACCCCTCCAAACCGGTTACGAATACCATGATTTCCTGGAGGCAATTGTAAAATATACCCCAACTGAAGTCAGTGCAGTATTGCAAATCAGTGACACAGAATTAATTCACACGACAATCGAAAGAACCACAGTATCTGACCCAGAAGACCGTCAAATATGAAGGCACAACAGCCAGTCGAAGCAATTGTAAAACGTAAACCTTACCAACTATTTGAAAATAAAGGACCTGATTGGCGCATATTGCTAGGTGCCTTCTGCACCCTGGTCTGGCTTCTGGTGTTGTCGATATATATTTCAGGCGCAGTTGGGTGGCAGAACATTGCATCTGTACGCATCGAGATATTGGGCAGCTTCCTCGAAGGCTCTTTTGCGCCACTGGCCTTTCTTTGGTTTGTTCTGGGTTACTTTTCACAACAAAAGGAATTGTCACAGAATACTGAAGCAATAAAAATGCAATATGCTGAAATTCAAAAATCTGCTGAACAGGCAACAATCCAGGCTGAGGCCGTTAAAGCTTCAGAGATGCATGCACGAAGGGAGTCATTTCTACGTATCGCTGAAAGCGTAAAAGAGCAGTTGGGTGCAATATCTGGATTTCTATTTATCTCAAGCCAGGGCGCCACTGCAACAGGCTTTGTATCACCAGAAAAACTATCTGAGTTATGGCACGCTATGGGCCAAAGCGATCCACAAATATTCTCTCGCCAAATGTTAGAGTTATCCTTCATTAAAGGGGACCGTTACGCTTACAAGATGATGTATGGCACACCCGTACGTAAAAAACATAGTGATAATTTCATCTTCACCTTTGAAAGATTAGTCGCTGCAGCAGAAGACTGCGATACCAATGGCATGATCCGTGATTTCATTCAGGGCAGCGCCCATGGCTTCGTATACAATCGCCTGATTAATTTCCGAGATGATCCCCCGCCGGGGTTTACCCTGGGCCATTATGACTTTAATCCGGACTCCTTTGACTAATTTAGCGGATTAATAGCTAACCGGTTTTTTTCAGGTAAAAGTAATTTACTCAATCCATTTTTGACAAGGCGAAAATACTAGGCTAAATTTCGTACCAGCGTAAGATTCGAATTTTAACGTGCAGCGGCTCTATCCAGGGGGAGTCCGTTAGCGCGCCGATAGGTACCCTGAACGTAAAGGAGGTGATCCCATCATTAGTCAATCTATATGGGGAGCCTCCGAAGCAATTCGTTAGAATTACTTCGGAGCTTGCTCCCCCACGTTGACAAAGCCCTGACTTTTTTCAATCTAGTCAGGGCTTTTTCGTTTCTGTATGCCATTAATCGCTACAGCTCTACCATTAATTCCTACAGCTCTGCCTGGCGGCAATCTCATTTACAATACAATCTCATCTACAATAAAAGTTCAGCGCCAACCCTTACTGAGCAAAACAATTGGCTAACAACAATTAACCAGACAACTAATTCAGCCAGGATAATATCGACTATTCAGCAACATCCTGGGGCTTAACTGCTTCAATACCTTGCAGGGATGAAAAACACGTCTCCCGAGCAGTTGACAAAAAGTCTTGAATGTAGGGCGAATCAAACTGTTCTTTGCGTACTGCAGCGTACAGAGTTGACCATAAACCGAGCTTCCCCAGTTGCAGTGCGACAATCATTTCTTGGCGCGTATATTCTGCCAACGCCCAGTTTGGCAGACTTACAATACCGCGCCCACCAGCAACTAACTGCACCATCATAGGCGTCAGCTCAGCCGTTCTGAGGGCGGCCGGTTCGACGTCAGCAGGGTCAAGAAACTGGGTAAATATGTCCAGCCGGTCTCGCGCAACGGGGTAGATAATCAACACTTGATCACTAAAATCAGCAGCATCGACGTAAGACCGCTGCGCCAGTTTATGATCGCGGCTCACAGCCAATTTAGCCTCGTAGCGAAACAACGGCACATATTTTATTTCTGCCAGCTCTAACGGATCGGAGGTGATCACTAAATCAAGATCACCCCGCACCAGAGCCGGTAAAGGCTCAAAATTAAACCCCCCGGTTAAATCAAGTTCAACTTCTGGCCAGGCACCGCGATACCTGTCAATACAGGGCACTAGCCATTGAAAACAACTATGGCACTCGATACATATATGCAAACGTCCTACTTCACCGCCAGCCAGCCGCGCAATATCACGTTCTGCCAGCCTGAATGTGGGTATCACGTCATCGGCCAATGCAAGTAACCGACGCCCAGCAGTCGTGAACCTGGGAGGTTTGGTCTTGCGAATAAAAAGTGAACAACCCAGTCGGTCCTCTAAATCCTTAAGCTGATGGGATAACGCAGATTGCGTTAAAAACAATCGATCTGCAGCTTCCACCAGACTGCCGGTATCGCGTAATGCCACGAGCGTCTTCAAATGCCTAAGTTCTATCAATGCCACCACCTTAAAAACAGGAAATACCAGGCCGAAAACCACCGAGCAAACCACTCAACAAACCACCGAAAAAACCAACACCGTATTTTAACAAAATTTTCAATAGTCCCCAATAAGCACGAATATTCACCACTCGATGACTTTTAGGCTTTACTGAATAGACAGGCAAGAAAAATTTATATTAATCCTGCCACTAACAACGATCATATTTATGGAAAATAATGGGGAGTCGCCAGCATGTTCAACCCTGTATCGATACTTATTGATGCATTTATTCCAAAAATAGCATCTCACTATATTGACCTATTTGGTGAAAATAAGGCCGACCTCCAGCTCATTCGCTTAACTGCACGGAACACGCTGGAAATCATCGCTAATAGCAATGCACCTTATCATGATATAAACCATACAATGCTCATTACCCTGGTTGGCGCAGAGATAATAAAAGGCAAAATCCAGGTCCGTGGCCAGATATCCGCCAACGACTGGGTACATATGCTTATTGCGCTTCTGCATCATGATATCGGTTACGTCAGGGGAATCTGTAAGGCCGACAGAGATGGTCGCTACGCAATCAATAACGAAGGCGATACGATCGCTCCGCCGGCGGGCGCAACCGATGCATTTTTAACGCCCTATCATGTAGACCGGGCGAAAATTTTTATTACAGAACACTTCCTGACGGTTAAAAATATAGATGTTGAACTGGTTTGCGCAGGCGTAGAAAGAACTCGTTTCCCGATTCCCTGCGAAGCGGATCATCAGGGCACAGACGATATGGCCGGCCTAATTAGAGCCGCGGATCTAATTGGCCAATTGGCTGACCCCCAGTATTTTTGCAAAATTTCTCGACTTTTTGCCGAATTTAAAGAAACCGGTTCTGCCGCTAAATTGGGTTACACAACCGCTGCTGATATGCAAGCGAACTATCCCAAATTTTACTGGGAAACTATCTCTCCTTATATACAAATGGCGCTTAAATATTTAAGGGCTACTCAGGATGGTCAAGCCTGGGTGGCTAACCTTTATGCCAATGTATTCACAGAAGAGCATCAAGCACCGAGTTATGGCCCAGAAAGACGTAACAACACAGAACGAAGAATTGCTCCCAAGTCACTGTTTAATACAGATGAACTTAAATCCAGTAATAGTCGTAAAAAATTTCGACGAATGAACGACAGGGACTAGACCCACCGCATCCTTCATCCAGGATTTGGCATTTAGGCGCTAAGACATTACAATTTCGGCTTTTGTTGAAATAATAGATGAGCTTTGTTAATCCTTAATGTCGAATAACGCCCCAAAAGAGCCTACAGACTCTGTCGCCGCCGTTTCTAAAATGAAACGTCCTTTAAAAATTTGCCTGCTAGGCTACAGAAGCAACCCATATAGCGGTGGGCAAGGCATCTATATTCGCTATTTGAGTAAAGCGTTGGTGGATGCAGGCCACGAAGTTGATATCATTTCTGGCCCTCCCTATCCTCAACTGGACGATGGCATCAAGCTGATAAAGTTACCCAGTTTGAACCTTTACGAGAAAAAACACTTTATCCTGGCCCTAAGACCAAGGCACCTGCTTTCTTTCTCAGATTTTTTTGAGTGGTTTGCGATGGCATCAGGCGGTTTTGCTGAACCGTACACCTTTGGCCGCCGATTAAAAAAATATTTTGCAGAAAACAATCCCCAATACGATATTGTTCACGACAATCAGTCGTTATGCTATGGCGTCCTTTCGCTTCAGCAATCAGGCATTCCATTACTGACCACAATCCATCACCCGATAACCAGTGACCGTGATATTGCCCTGGCGAATGCCAAAAATATTCGCGCAAAATTATTCATCAAACGCTGGCATTCCTTTATCCGCATGCAAAAAAAGGTCGTCGCTGGACTAAAACATATCGTCACAGTTTCCGAAGTTTCGAGGCAGGACATCGCCCAGGCATTTCAAATACCCGCCAACAATATGCACGTGGTACATAATGGCATTGACATGGATGTGTTTCGTCCGATGGCTAATGTTACACGCATACCTTACCGAATTATGGCCACCGCGAGCGCTGACCAACCCCTTAAAGGGTTACAGTACTTACTTAGGGCTATCGCTCAATTGACACCCGATATACCAGAAATCCAGCTGGTTGTGCTCGGCAAATTAAAGGCTAATGGTGAAACTGCAAAACTGGTCAAAACACTAAAAATCGAACCCCATTTGACCTTCGTCTCCGGTATTGAAACTGAAGCTGTGGTCAAGCTATATGCTGAGGCCAGCATTGTTGTAGTGCCTTCAGTGTACGAAGGGTTTGGCCTGCCAGCAGGCGAAGCAATGGCCTGCGGGGTACCCGTCATTTCCACCGACGGTGGCGCTTTACCCGAAGTCGTCGGCGATTGCGGTGTAACAGTCCCTGTCCGCGATGCGCAGGCTATCGCCGCTGCGATTACGGATTTACTGCAACATCCAGAAAAACGACAAACCTTATCCGTTCGCGGCAGAGAGCGTATTCTCAAGCTATTTAGTTGGCGAGTAGCTGCACTCGATATGGTCAAATTATACGAAAGCATTATCGCGCAGCAAAAGGAATAGCCATGTCCATGGAAACCATCAATTTCGATAATATGCAGTTAAAACCAGGGGAAAAAATACTGGATGTCGGCTGCGGCGAAGGCAGGCATTCAATCACCGCTTATTCACTCGAAGACCTGGATTGTGTCGGCGTCGACCTCAGTCTTACAGACCTCAAGACTACTCGATCTCGCTTTGAAGAAATTAACCCTTCAGAAAATAACCTGAAAAGCCTGAATATCTCCGTTGCAAACGGACAAAAATTACCTTTTGCTGACAATAGCTTCGACAAGGTTATATGTTCTGAAGTACTCGAACATATTCCAGATTACCGCCCTGTTCTAGGCGAAATATCCCGCGTACTAAAAACAGGCGGGATATTTGCTGCCAGTGTGCCCAGGTTTTTCCCAGAATGGGTCTGTTGGCAACTCAGCGATGATTACCACGCGATGGAAGGTGGGCATATCAGAATATTTAACGCAAAACATCTTAAGCAAGATATAGAGGCAGCCGATTTTATTTTTTTTAAACATCATTACGCACACGCTTTACATGTGCCCTATTGGTGGCTGAAATGTCTATTTTGGCGTGACGAAGACCAAAATCAGACCCGTATTGTAGATACCTACCATAAATTTCTGGTCTGGGATTTGATGCAAAAACCCTGGATAACCACCACTCTCGACCGTCTGATGAACCCAATACTGGGCAAAAGTGTTGTCATGTATTTTGTCAAAACTCTCGCTTCTGAACAGCCAATAAATCAAACTGATACCACCCAAAATAATACCAACAAAAAACAACAACAGAAAGGTTAACTTAACGTGACACTTCTTTATGTTTCCATGGGGTTTTATCCCGAAGAATATCTAAATCAATCGGTCGATTACATTGCCAGCGTACAAACACCTGATGGTGCCATACCCTGGTTTGAAGGCGGCACTCTTGACCCCTGGGATCATATTGAATCTGCTATGGGACTGACCATTGGAGGCCGCTATGATGAAGCCAGGCGCGCCTACTATTGGCTGCGCGACAACCAACTGCCCAATGGGAGCTGGTTAGCTGCCTACAGAGACGGCAAAGTTGAAGATGGCACCCGAGCCGAATCAAATTTTGTAGCCTATGTTGCCACTGGCATCTGGCATTATTATCTCATTACTGAAGATGCCGAATTTCTGCAAAATATCTGGCCAGTGGTTGAAAAAGCAATAGAATTTGTATTACGCCTACAAGGTAACAAGGGAGAGATTTACTGGGCAGAAGACACCACTAAAGGTATTCAATATGACTCCCTTGTCACCGGTTGCAGCAGCATCTATAAGAGCCTGGAATGCGCCCTGAATATCGCCACCACCCTTGGGTTTAAAGTACCCCACTGGGCACTGGCTAGAACAATGCTGTTAAATGCACTACAAAACCATCCTGAATGTTTTGATAAAACCTGGGAGAGCAAAAGCCGTTTTGCCATGGACTGGTTCTACCCAGTATTAACAGGCGTCATCACCGGCGCTCAGGCAAAACAACATCTATATAGTCGATGGGATCAATTTGTTGTTGATCAAATGGGCTGCCAATGTGTCAATGACGAACCCTGGGTAACCGTTGCAGAATCTTGCGAACTGGTAATGGCACTATTAGCTGCGGGCGAATACCATCGCGCTGTACATTTATTCAGTTGGCTGCATCAGTTTAGAGAACCTAACGGTGCCTATTGGACGGGTTTTGTTTATCCGAAAGAAGAACTATGGCCGCTGGAAAAACCGACCTGGACAGCTGCGGCCATTTTATTGGCAGCCGATGCGCTAGCCAACAAGACCGCAGCAGCACATCTATTTAAACAAGAATCAATTGTCATTGCGGCGCAGGACACCCAACGTTCGAACTACCCCAAGGTCATCGAACAACCCTGAATCGATGGCTTTTTTCCAGATGATATGCGGCGCCTGGCCGCCTTCATCTGGATGCTTAAATATATCATGGATAGCCAATATACCGCCCTTAATGACATGCTTTGACCAACACTCATAATCAGTCATTGCAGCCTCCAAACTGTGCCCACCATCGATAAACACCATGCCCAATGGCGTTTGCCAATCTCTGGCAGCAGTAATTGACGAGGCAACCAAAGGCACCACAAAATCTTCCAGCTCAGCCTTTTGCATCGCCGAACGAAAAGCAAAGAAGCTATCCATCAGACCCGATCTGGAATCGAATAGATCGGGATCATGGTATTCCTCACCCTGCTGATGCTCTTCGGAACCTCGGTGGTGGTCCAGCGCAAAAAGCGTCCGACCCAGTTGTTTGCAGGCAGTGCCCATATAAAGGGTTGATTTACCGCAATAGCTACCAATTTCCAGACAGGGCCCCAGCGTCGATGCCTCGGTGCATCGATCAAACAAAGCTTGCCCTTCAACAGGGTCTAAAAACCCTTTAATAGTCTCAATATCAATCGGTAATTTCATAAAAACTCTTTTTCAAAAATGTTCTACTGTAAAATCAGGGGCGCAAAGTTATCAACGCGCATTGCAACCACGAAAAGCAGCCGCGAAAAACGCCACCAAAAGTTCATCGCTGGCAGACTAGCAAATTGTCAAACCAACCTATGGCACCACGGGGATTCTACAAAATAGCAAACCAATAACGCCATTATAACTGGCACAAAGCCAATCGTTTCATAGACTTATTAGAAGCTATCATAAGAAAGAACCCAAATAATGAGCCTCGAATCGATTCAAATAATTAAATGCGTCGTATGCAATCCGGAATCCCAGCAAAGCAACCGGTTAATAGAAAAGGATAACTATGACCTCTGGCGTTACCTTGTCACAACGAAACATAATATCACAATCGTAGAAAGTACTCTGGCGCTCTGGATTACCCAATCTGAATTCACTCAAAAACAGGCAATCTATCAAAGAGCAGGGCAGATTGAGGCCGCCAATCGGCTGATGTTGACCATGTACGATGATGATGGCAACTTTAGCAATACCTGCCGCTTTGTGCTCGACTCTGAGACCGCTGAAGTGGAATCGATTCTATTACGCCATATACCCAAAGAACAACGTCTCAATCAACAATACTCACTGGTTATTGAACCCGGTCAACTGGTCACCAGGGGACCACTGAGTCAATTAAGCCTGAGTGAGAAAGCGCTAGACTTCGAATTGGAATAGCCTTCGAATTGGAATAGCCTTCGAATTGGGATAGCGCTCGATTTCGATTAGATTAACCGATGGATCTTGAGTAGATCGCCTACCTGAACATCCTGATGGATTTCAATTTCAGCCAAACCATTTGCCCAGCTAACTGATGACATAATGCCTGAACCCTGATGCGGGTAATTCACTACTCGACTACGCCCAGCCTGATCGTAGCTCAACTGCACTCTTAGATATTCTCTCCTGGAGCCACCCTTATATGAAAAATCTGCTGTTGCATGGACAAGGTCAAGATGAAGTTCACTTGCACCCTGGGATTTGAGTAAGTAAGGCCGTGCAATCATCATAAATGTAACAAAGCTTGATACTGGATTACCGGGCAAACCAAAAAATGGCACCTCACCCACAGCACCGAAAGCCAATGGTTTACCGGGTTTAATTGCCAATCGCCAAAGACTTAATTTACCCAACTTTTCTAGCGCAGCCTTAACGTGGTCTTCATCACCTACAGACACGCCGCCTGAACTGATGATGCAGTCTGCTTCATTGGCCGCCCTTAACAACGCCGCTTCTGTTGCCGCTGGCTCATCTTTCACCAGCCCAATATCCACCGCAGTAAAACCGGAGGCCTGAACCAGAGCAATTAACGCATATTGATTAGAATTATAAATCTGGCCTGGCTGTAAAGACTCTGGGGGTTCTACCAGTTCGTCGCCGGTTGACATAACGGCAACCCGCAGAGGTTTAAACACCCGTACCTTGTCATAGCCAACAGAGGCCATCAGACCTAAATCCTGTGGTCGTAAACAACGACCTGCTCGGAGAATTATTGAGCCGACCTGAATATCCTGGCCTGCTCGGCGGATGTTTTTACCTGCTTCAGGCACCTGGCCTATTTGCACTCGGTCACCTGACAACCTGGTATCTTCCTGAATAATCACTGCATTCGCGCCATCTGGGATAGGCGCACCGGTAAAAATTCTAGCCATAGTGCCTGATGCTAAGGTTTTCCCTACACTGCCCGCAGGTATCCGATCACTAATTGCTAGCACTGCGTCTGGCTGCAACCCAGTAATATCTACCGCGTAACCATCCATAGCACTATTGTCTGCCTGGGGAACATTAATATTTGAAACCAGATCTTCTGCCAGGATACGTCCAGCTGCACGGCTAATCGGCAAAGTTTCCGTACTCACCAGGCACTTAGCTGCAGAGACCAGGAAATCAATAACTTCGTCAACTGGGGTGAGTCCAACAGGCGCCATTAATGCGTGCCTTTTTTAATTAATTCAGCAAAATTACAGGGTCGAAAGTCAATATCCAACTGGGTTTGTAAAATACCATGCCATGCCGTTTTACATGCTCCCGTCGACCCAGGCATACAGAATACCAGGGTATTATTTGCCAGCCCAGCCAGCGCTCGGGATTGAATCGTGGCAGTGCCTATTTCATCATAAGACAACTGCCTGAATAACTCACCAAACCCACTTATCTCACTATCTAAAAGAGGTTTAATAGCTTCTGGCGTCGAATCTCTGGTAGTAAAGCCGGTCCCACCAGTCAACAGTACAACCTCCACCTGGTCATCAGCAATCCAGCCAGAAACCCTTGCTCGCAGCCTGTACATATCATCTTTTTCTATACACCGGCCTTGCAACAGATGCCCAGCCTCTGCCAATGCATCACAAAGAAACTGGCCCGATGTATCATTTTCCTGGGTGCGCGTATCTGATACGGTCAAAACTGCGATACGTAACGAACTACTCATAAAAATCATCTCTTAAATTAATTCTGGCACACTTATTACCTGCAACCAAAAGGCATCGGCCTTCTAGGTTTGCCAATGCCTACACAGCTATCTTTTGCTTGTAGAAGGTTCTTTATGAAAGCCACTAAGGGCTCTTTATAAAAAAGCGCTGAGGGCTCCTAATAAAAACCGCTGAGGGCTCTTTATAAAAACCGCTGAGGGCTCTTTATAAAAACCGCTGAGGGCTCCTAATAAGAACCGCTGAGGGCTCTTTATAAAAACCCGCTGAGGGCTCTTTATAAAAACCCGCTGAGGGCTCTTTATAAAAACCCGCTGAGCGCTCTTTAC
>JAHRVQ010000010.1 GCA_019090615.1 Pseudomonadales bacterium
ACCGGCATTATCTGCGTCATTCATATTCCAGATATAACCAGCATTATCTGCGTCACTCATATTCCAGATATAACCGGCATTATCTGCGTCACTCATATTCCAGATATAACCGGCATTATCTGCATCATTCATATTCCAGATATAACCGGCATTATCTGCATCACTCATATTCCAGATATAACCCATACTCAGTGTACTCCCCATATTCCAGATATAACCAGTACTGGATTGACGCTGACCACTACTAACAGGATTCATAACATGGTTTTCAGCATCTGAGCTTATTAATTCACTTTCGTTTTCCGCAGCATCATCCTCCTCACCCGTCGCAGCCATATTCCAGATATAGCCATCTTGTTCGAGTTGCGCCATGTTCCAGATATAGCCGTTACTCTCAAAATCACTCATATTCCAAATATAACCGTTATTTTCTAATTCGCTCATATTCCAGATATAGCCCATATTCCATATGTAACCCATATTCCAGATATAACCCATATTCCATATGTAACCATTAGTATAGGTATCACTCATATTCCAGATATAACCGTCTGTGGATGACAGGTAATAATCACCCTCTGTAGTCAGGTTGGCTGGACCCCCATAATGCTCAACGCCAGCCAGGTCTTTATTCAGGTCAAGGCCCAAATTCACGCAACCACTCGACTCACTATAAACAGCATCCCAGGCATTAATAAGTCCTGCCCCCTGTTGAAACACGCTATAAGCCATTGAACCATCCGCTTTTACGGCAGCTTTCGCCGATGCCATTAATCGACATTTGACATCATCAGGGGTCAGGCTTGAATCCTCCTGTAGCATCAACGCAGCCACGCCACTCGCGACCGCAGAAGCCTGAGAAGTTCCCGACATTAAAAAATAGGAATAGCCATCATGAAATTCGGGATACTCATCAGCAATAGTGGTATTTAAGCTCATTTGCGCCATGATATGTCCACCAGGCGCCGTGATTTCCGGTTTGACAAAACCTTCCATGGTGGGACCCGCCGATGAAAAGGTAGCCAGGTAATCATCCTCTAAATCATCAGGGGTATAATGATCTGTCATCGCACCCACTGTCACGACGTAGGGCACATTACCAGGCACACCAACTGTCATAGGGTCTGGTCCATGATTACCAGAAGATACAACAACTACAATACCCGCTTGCCAGGCTGCCATCACAGCAAGATTAAGTGGGTCCTGCCAGTAATGAGACATCGGAGTTGCGCTAAACGAGAGGTTAAGTACACGTATATTATGTTCATCTTTATGCGCTACGACGTAGGCTATAGCCCTAATCACATCCATATAACGACCACTACCTTCGGCGCCAAACGCTTTAATAATAATCAAATTGGCATCCGGCGCAATGCCATGATAACTACCCGGCAGATTACCCGCCAGGTCCAAAGTTCGCTTTGAACTCGCGACCACACTCGCGATATGTGTGCCATGACCATTTTCATCACTCAGTGGCAGCGTAGTACGGTTCTTTATGGCATCATAGTAAGCTGTAATTCGCGCCTCGCCACTGGTATTCTTAGTGATTGCTTTTCTATTCCAGCTACCTGTATCGATAATCGCAACACCAACATTTTTACCGGTAATTCCCTTAACATGGAGCAGATCCGCGTCTATCAAAGTCGGATAAAAAGTATCTCGGCGACGGCCTTGAACAGGTAGGCTGGCATGATAACTATAAGCCAGTGTCAAACCCTGATCGAAAATAGCGGTTATGCTATAAGCTTCCTGATCTTTAGAAGACACCTCACTAAACTCCAATGTTATAACTGCCGCAGCTTTTCTTGATAGCCTGGCCTTATCGACCGAGATACTAATGCTATTTGACCTTGCGCCTTCAAATACCAGCCGATTACCAATTCTCACCGCAGTTAGCACACCATTTTCATTCGGCCAGGTAATGTCCAGTTGTTCGAAACCCAATTTCTTACGGCCAATATTATATAGGCTCCAACTAACAGAATGACCATCAATCGATAATTCAGCGCTGCCCTTTGCAGAATACATCAGAGTGGCAGTTTTCACGTGCTGATCCTGGATAATCGAAATAACATTTTTCTGCCCTTTCAATTGCTCCACCTGCTTATCGTTAAGCCTTACACCAATAGCACGAATCAACGCGAACTCTTCGATGATATCCGCATTAATCGCTTTTAGCTGACGTCTTAATTCTGCGAGGTCTGCGCCAACAACAATATACTCTATGGTGGTCATAGTAATCCCACTATCACCTGAAGATGCGATCACATGATAAGCACTCTGGCCAGACTTTGGTTTATCCCATAAAAGCTCATCGATAATTTCATTGGCCATTGCATCGCTATTTTCTTCAGCTGCTGCGACTAAATTATCCGCACCAGAATGCACACTTTTGCTTTCGCCTTGCTCAGCATGCCTATTGGTTTCCTCCCATAGATAAGACGCCAGGGTCGGCGTTTTAATAGTATTGGTAGAACCGTCACGCTGCGCTATGTAATTTTCGACCGCCATTACACGGCTATTCGACGAGGCATTCTGCCCTGGTCCCGCCATAGTCGCTGTCGCCCAAAGGCAACAGACTACAAATACGAGTCGTTTATCACTGGTCATAGTTCACTCCTGGTTTTTCTTTATGATCCGGCATTCCACCAACATGAACCTTATTGGCCGCATCCAAATTGAGCCAGCCTATAAATTTGCATATTTACCAATGAAGGCTACACTCATCTTTCGGTAGTTAAAGATTGCACGCCATGCACGCCAGCCAGACGCATGTTTTTAAGGCTGCAATCTTCTACAGAAACAATGCATATAAAACAATCCAACAGTTAGTCTCTTTGATATTAAAAATGGTTGAATACCGGTACTTTTATTCGCTCCATATCTGCGTAAATAATCTGCGTAAATAATCTGCGTGAAAAATCTGCCTAATAAGGCCGAAACCCCAATGGAGCGGTATATTATTAGAAGCATAATTTATACCAATATAAGCCAATGCTGAAAAAAGCCTGTTCCATTGCCTTTATTGGAATGTTGGGCGGGGTATTAAAAATAAACGAAATATCTGACGAAAAATAGCTGCGTCTAGCGCCATATATTTTCGCCAAATATTTCCGTGAAGTGAAAATTACTACGAAGCAGAGGTCAGCCGCCGGTAGGTTGGCAACGAAACCCCCATCAAACTAGCAGCATCTTTTTTACTAAGCTGACGGGACTCCAACTCTTTGACGAGAACCATTGATACTAGTTCAAAGACAGTTTGTCGACGTTGTTGCGACAAGCTGATAACTTCATCCATCACAAAATGTACGGCCCCCCAGTCAGTAGGACGAGGTGGTGTATCGGCCCCGTGTATTTCACGCATTCGTGCGACTTTTCTTCGCAAAGTAGACTCCGGTATACCCAGGGTCTGTGCTGCGCGGTTAAGTATTTCCGAATTAAGCGCCAGGCTTTTTAATATTAAATCTTCTTCCAACCATTGACCGAGTGGCACAAGGTCATTTTTATTCTGACTAAAACCATCCGCCAAACAGGAATCAACTAACTGTTTTATCCAGAGTTCAACCGAATTTTCCTGCTGACCTTGAGTATCATTGTTAAGCGCTTGGGTTTCTATTTCGCCTCGGGGAAATAGACCGAGGTGAATGGTACTCAAACGCGAATCGCGGCAAAGTATCACGCCGCGATTAATAACATTAATCAGCTCTCTGATATTCCCAGGCCAGTCATATTCCAACAACGCCTGTTCCGCATCAGAGGTAAAGCCAAATATATTTTTATTATAACCGTCTGAATAAATGCCCAGATAATGATTGGCTATCAACATTATGTCATCTACTCGATCTCGCAAAGGCGGAGAATCAATGGTAAAAACATTAAGCCGATAATAAAGATCCTGCCTGAATCCACCACTATCTACCAGCGCCTTGAGGTTTCGATGCGTGGCAGCGATAATCCTTGTATCAATAGTTTCATATCGAGTACTGCCGACCCGTGCGATTTCCCGATTTTGCACATAGCGTAGCAATTTCACCTGCACCTCTAACGACAGTTCGCCAATTTCATCTAGTAATATAGTTCCGCCATCAGCCTCTTTCAGACGACCTGTAGAACGTTTATCTGCTCCCGTAAAGGCACCCTTTTCGTGACCGAATAATTCACTTTCTATTAAACTGCTCACCACCGCACCACAATCTACAATAATGAAAGGCTTACCCCTGCGGTCACTAACATCATGAATCGTTCGCGCCAACAATTCTTTGCCTGTACCCGATTCTCCGGTTATTAAAACTGTTGCATCTGTTGGGGCTACCAGCTCAATACTTTCATAGATGCGCCGCATACTGGCGGCACGATAAATTAACGCCCCTTGCTCTACAGTCTGGTGAATATCTGTCGACGGCTGATCAAAACGTGCTATCCCTGTAGCAAAATAAGCCACCAGACTCATTAGAAATTCCAGATCACTCTGACTAAGCTCAACACCGGCTTGAACATAGAGCACTTTTTCTGTACTCAATTTAAACAAATATATTTTTTCCACCTGGACATAATCAGAATCGGATTGCAGTAGATCACGGGTTTTAGCAAAGTGAATTTCGGAATAGTCTAAATCCTGCATACCATTAAAATTAGACCGGCCATTAATTGACCCCGATATCGGGGCAAATGCCGCATTTCGATTAGCAAGCACAGCAACTTTTTCAAAATTAAATGATAAACGTAGATGACCACAGACTTTCTGACTAACCTCTTTAAGCTCTGAGGCCTTCGCAACAACATTGAGCACATTCCATAGCAACACCAGATTATGATATTCACGTTGTTTTTCTATATCGGTACTAACCGCCAGCGGTTTATTTTCCAACGCATCACTCCAAAGTATCACTTTGCCACCACCAGAGTCGCGTGCAACATTTAACGCCCAACTGGCTCGCCTGAACAATTCGAACGGCTCCTGGTCACCTGCAATGCTATACGACAGGCCAATACAAAAATCCTGATTGGCCTGGCTGAACTGAGTCTGCAGACCACGCATAACAGAATCAGCTATTTGTCGACCCTCTGCCAGCGCAGTATAAGGCATACTAACGGACACCTGCGAACCGGCATAAACGCTAACTAGATCAGTTGAGCGTAATAATTGCTTAAGCAAGACAAGTAACTCATCCATAACCAACGCGTCACCCTCAACCTTTGGCGCAACAAGTAACTGGCACATCACTGATTCAGCAGACTGAACGGCCTCGGTGCCATTCTCCTCATTTAGCTCAGCGGGTAATGTCAGGGTTTCAATCGGATCGCTGATTTCAGTGAGTTGACGTAAAATCAAAACACCGCCACGCTTCATTGGACCGACAATACCATCGACTAATTTGGGGTTATTAAGAGCTGAATTTACAATAAAAGGCGCAAGCTTAACGACATCATTGCCACCTAGCGCCGCCTGAAATTTATTTTGAATGGAACTGCCGGTAATCGAAAACACATCCATCCAGGAACTGTTCAGGGCATCCTGGCGAGTGGTATTCAGTATCCTTTCAGCATCATCGTTTAAATCACTAATAACACCTGACTGATCCACAAAGACAATGGCACTACCGATACCTGTCAGGGCCATTTGTAGCAGCTTTTGTGTTTGCCTCAATTCATTCTCAATACCAAACTTGTACATCGCCATATCAATGGCAATCTGCAGCTCACGATTTTCAACTGGCTTAATGATATAACCGTAAGGAGTCACTTCTTTAGCGCGAGATACAGTATCTTCATCCGAATAAGCCGTTAGAAAAACCACGGGGACATCACGCTCTGATCTTATTTTTTGCGCCAACTCAATGCCATCTTCACCGTCTTTCAGGTGAATATCTGAGAGCAACAAATCAGGATTAGTGTCGCGCGCTAGCTCAATGGCTTCTTTGCCATAGGCAATACCCACCACCTCACAACCCATATTTGTAAGTCGGCTTTTTAGCTCACGCGCAACAAGCGCTTCATCTTCTATGATGAGGATTTTTGGGTTTTTCTCTTCTGACATCGCCGGATACTGAAGATTTAAACTGTATATTTAGTAACCTAACAGAACTCCGTTTAACATTAAAGAACAGCGAAATATTTATTCTCTATTGCCAACTATCTATTACCAACTATCAACCAGGTTAATTGAATCCTATGGCAATTTTCCCCAATGCCTAAACAAGCTATTCTCCATAACGTTGCTTGGCCTCTTTACGCCGAGCATGCAATACAGGTTCAGTATAGCCGTTAGGTTGATCCACACCTTTAAAAATCAGGTCGCAGGCAGCCTGAAATGCCACGCTTTGGTCAAAATCTGGCGCCATTGTCCGGTACTTACCATCAGTAATATTTTGTTGATCAACAATGGCTGCCATGCGCTGCAAGGTTTCCATGACCTGCTGGTCGGTACAAACGCCATGCTGCAACCAGTTAGCAATATGTTGACTTGATATTCTTAAAGTAGCTCTGTCTTCCATTAATCCTACATCATTGATATCGGGTACGGTTGAACAACCAATTCCCTGATCGATCCAGCGCACCACATAGCCTAAAATACCCTGCGCATTATTATCCAGCTCCTGCTGGATGTCCGCTGCGGAAAGATTAATACCCCCTAAAGCAGGTATCGTTAACAGGTCATCGAGGCGAGCCTTGACCCGTGTTTTTAACTCCTCCTGACGACTGGCTACCGACACCTGATGATAATGCATTGCGTGTAATGTCGCGGCAGTGGGCGACGGCACCCAGGCGGTATTAGCACCCGCTTCTGGATGGCCAATTTTGGCCGCCATCATTTGCTGCATTTCATCTGGCATAGCCCACATACCTTTACCAATCTGCGCTTTACCTTTAAGCCCTGCAGCAAGCCCCACATCAACATTCCAGTCCTCATAAGCCAGCATCCAGGTTTCCTGCCTCATCAGCGTTTTACGGACCATCGCGCCGGCCTGCATGCTGGTATGGATTTCGTCGCCGGTTCGGTCAAGAAACCCAGTATTAATAAAAATAACTCGCTCTTTAGCGACCCTAATACACTCCTTGAGATTAAGCGTCGTTCGCCTTTCTTCATCCATAATCCCGATTTTCAAGGTATTCAGTGGCAAACCAAGCGCAGCTTCAATACGTGCAAATAAGTCCACGGCAAATTGCACTTCTTCCGGCCCATGCATTTTTGGCTTAACGATATACACGCTGCCTTGACGAGAATTACGGATAGGACCGTTACTGTTAAGATCATGCATCGCACATAAACTTGTTATCATGCCGTCAAGTATGCCTTCAGGTATTTCCTCACCTTTATACAACACAGCGTCCGTAGTCATTAAATGTCCGACATTTCTTACCAGCAATAAGCTTCGCCCATGCAGACATAACTCGGAACCATCAGGTTTTTTATATAACCGGTCAGGGTTTAACGCCCGTCGAACAACAGCACCACCCTTCTCGAACTCTTCAACAAGGTCGCCTTTCATCAGTCCTAGCCAATTGGCATAGACTACTGCCTTGTCCTGCGCATCCACAGCCGACACCGAATCTTCGCAATCCTGAATCGTTGAAACTGCCGATTCAAGCAAGATATCATCAACGCCTGCTAGCTCATCTTTCCCGTTTGGCCCCTGACGATCGACCTGAATTTCAATATGCAAACCATTGTTGCATAACAACACCGCGCTCGGCGCCGCTGTTTCACCGTTATAACCAACGAATTGTTCAGGTTTTAGTAAACCAGTAGAACTGCCATCCTCAAGTGTTAAAACCAGTTGGCCGGCTTTGACCGCATACAGAACAACATCTTGATGTGACTGATTTGCCAACGGGGCATAGCTATTAAGAAAACCCGCCCCATATTGAATAACTTTTGCGCCCCTTACAGGATTATGCTGGCCACCGCCTCGGTGCGCACCATTGGCCTCATCAATTACATCGGTGCCATAAAGCGAATTATATAAACTACCCCAACGCGCATTGGCAGCATTAAGCGCAAATCGTGCATTCATCACAGGCACCACAAGCTGCGGTCCTGCCATAGTGGCTATTTCTTCATCAACGTTTTCAGTTTCAATATCAAAATCGTCACCTTCAGCCTGCAAATAATTAATCTCCCGTAAGAACGCTTCATAAGCGCGAGGGTCATGTTTTTGCGTCTTTCTTTGCTGGTGCCAAACATCCAGTTTGGCCTGAATTTCATCCCGTTTTTTTAGCAAGGTCCGATTTATCGGCACCATATCATGTAAAATTTCTTCAAATTGCGCCCAGAAACCGGCCGTTTCAATACCCGTACCCGGCATAATATTCTTGACTATAAGATCGTAAAGTACCTTCTCGATCTGGAGTCCGCCTATTGAAATTTTTTCTGTCATTTGATTAGTCTCTGCCTATCCAGTTATTTAACTACGAACCTTTTGAAGATGCGCAATGCTACGCGATATTGTTACTTTGTTCATGTATTTCAAGGGCCATTGTTGCCCTTTTTGACAGCAGGCCGATCTTTATATTCAATAACGGCAATTGAGCCAAATATTGGCCGCCAATCAAACCTACAAACCACCACACAGCGGGAACTTTGCTATGCAAAACCATCATTTAGCAAACCAGCCTTTAAATGTAAAGAGTACAGATACCTATGATATATGGAGCAAGTTATTCCATTGGATAAGCGGAACCTTGATATTGCTGCTGTTGTCGCTCGGTTTTTATATGACAGGACTCGACTACTACGACAAAAATTACAACCTTGCTTATACCAGCCATAAGTACCTTGGGTTATTGGCATTGTTGTTCGGCCTGGCACAACTGTGCTGGTTGTTTATTCGAAAGACACGAACAGCAGAGAGGTTCGTCCCTGGCCTTCCAAAATGGCAACTAGTCGCTGCCCAAATAATGCACATAGGCCTTTTAATAATGATCCTGCTGATACCCGTCAGCGGTTATATGATCATCACTTCGAACAGCCAGGAATTCTTCATTTTTGATTTATTCCCTCTACCGGCAGTACTACCAGAAAACCTGGTGAGTGACTCAATGGTAGTCTGCTTACACTTTTCTCTGGCCTATACCACCGCATGCCTTGCGCTATTACACCTTTTCGCTGCCCTGAAGCACCACTTTATAGACAAAGATGATACCCTGCGCCGGATACTTTTTTAATTGGACGCGTTCTATCTCGCATTCCCGTTCTAGCAGACTAGTGTGTCAGACGGATTGTGTCAGACTGGTTGTCACTAGCAATTACATGAAAAAAGGATAAGCCATGTTTACCAGAACACCTAAAGCACATGTTGCAAAAGAAAATTTGGTGGCCAACAGGCCATTCTCCAAAGCCAGGAAAATACCAATCCATAGAAAACATATTAAGTTAAAACAAGCTGCCAAAAGTCTATTTCTGGTTATTCTGACGATAATTACAACTAACATACAGGCGGCGCAGTATAAGTTGGACCCAACCCATTCTTTTATAAACTTTAAAATTTCTCACCTCGGCTATAGCTGGCTAATTGGACGTTTTAATCAACTAGACGGTGAATTCACCTACGACCCTAAAGCACTCCAGACAACCCAAATTAAAATATCCATCGACACCAACAGCCTGGATTCAAATCATACTGAGCGAAACAGCCATATAAAAGGCGAAAAATATCTGGATGTCGCAACATACCCGCAGGCGATATTCCACAGTACCGGTTTTGCGGGTGACGCCAGCGGCGGAATTTTATCTGGCGAGTTAGAATTACACGGCGTCAAACAACAAATTTCTTTTCCGATAAAGAAAATTGGCGCAGGACCCGACCCCTGGGGTGGTCATCGCGCCGGCTTTGAAGGCTCTGTGACCATCAAAAGGACAGATTTTGGTATGAAATCAAACCTTGGCCCCCTTGCCAACAAGGTTTATCTTGAGCTGTTCATAGAGGGCATTAGGCTATAATCAAGGCAACAGAAAACAGGCGCAACTTTTCTAGCCTCCGCAAATAACCTCACTCCTCACTATGCACTATGCACTGTTACTATCATGATGCGCTGATAGTAACAGTTGAAAACAGTAAGTAGCAGACAGTACGCAGACTGGATTCAAAAACGAGCGCATGCACTATTCTTAATACATGCAAAGTTACATGCAAAGAATGGCATTATGCTTCGTTTTTATGACCGCCCTCATTGATTCCATAGGGTTTGGCATCATACTGCCGGTATTACCTAACCTAATCGGCCAGATTACTGGCGAGCCGATCTCCGTAACAGTTCTATATAGTGGCTGGCTTATGTTTGTTTTTGCAGTGATGCAATTTCTGTTCGCACCTATAATAGGTAACTTGTCTGACAGTTTCGGTCGACGACCCATCTTGCTTGGCTCATTGTTTGTCATAGGCATAAACTACCTACTAATGGGTTTAGCCGAGAGTCTGACCCTGCTGTTTATCGGCAGAATCATTTGCGGCATTGGTTCAGCAACCCGGTCTACCTGTAATGCCTATATTGCCGATATATCCCCCACTGACCAACGCGCACAAAACTTCGGCCTGATGGGCGCAGCCTTTGGGCTGGGTTTTGTCATCGGACCCGTATTGGGTGGAATTCTTGGCGAGTTTGGTCCTCGTATACCATTTTTTGCTGCTGCTCTACTGTCCTTCGCCAATATGCTTTTTGGCACCCTTGTACTCAAAGAATCATTGCAACGCAAAAGTCGTCGTGTATTCGATATTAAACGCGCCAATCCGATTAGTGCCATTATAGAATTAAGGACCGCGCCCATTATCACCGGTCTGCTGCTGGTCATATTCATCCTGAATATCGGCCAACATGCACTACCAACGATCTGGAGTTTTTGGGGTATCGTGCAATTTGGCTGGAGCCCTGCTGAAATTGGCTATAGCCTTGGTTTTATCGGTATCTGTATGGTGTTGGTACAGGGCTTTTTAATCCGCTGGATAATCCCAAGGACGGGCCTCCGGATAGCCGGTTGGCTGGGCATTGGCTGCACACTTTTAGCTTTTATTGGTTATGCCACAGCAAGCCAAACCTGGATGGTATACCTGGCCATGATCCCAGGCGCATTAGGCGGACTTGCCGGCCCAGCAATGCAAGGTATCGCGGCAAACCATATAGCAGCAAATCAACAAGGAAAACTACAGGGTAGTTTAGCTAGCATCATGGCCTTAGCTGCTATTATCAGTCCCTTCCTGATGACACAAACTTTTAGTACCTTCACGCAACCCAACGCCAGTCTGTATTTCCCAGGCGCGGCATTTCTTCTTTCTGCCAGCTTAACCTTACTCGCACTCATTATTTATCTCCGAGTGACGGACAATATTCCAAAACCAGTTGTTGCACAAAAAAAGCGACCTGTGCCTATCACCTAGGGTTTACGAGCTTGGTGTAAGAACTAAGTATAAGAACTAGGTATAAGAACTAGGGGGGGAGGAGCCACTCTTCATTATATAAAACCGTCAGAATTCATCTAATCCGAATTTTAATCCACCAGAATAAAATATGATTGAGAACCCAGTCCGACTGACATAGAGTGTGGCGCATCATCTAAGGGAGAGAAAAATGAAACTAGCCGACGTAAAACATATCGGAGTAGTGGGTGGAGGCATCATGGGTGCAGGCATTGCGCAGGTACTGGCAGTGGCTGGATATCAGGTCACTATTCGTGATTTAACCGATCCAATAATAAGCGATATCAAAGATTCACTCATTGAAGGTAAATGGGGTGTTAAACGCGCCGTGGAAAAGGGCAAAATCGGTTTTGATACTGCCAGCCAGGTGATCGACCTGGTGAGTTTTACAACGGATATCCAGGACCTCAAAAATTGCGATGTTATTATTGAAGCCGTTCCAGAAAAGCTGGCATTAAAGCAGGAAATTTTTGCCGAACTCGACAATATCATTAAACCCGAGGCTATTTTTACCTCAAATACTTCAGGTCTGGTCATTGAGGAAATATCTAGTAGCGTCTCTGCACAACGCAAGCAACAATTCGTCGGTATGCATTTTTCAAATCCAGTGCCCGTAATGAGCATGTGCGAAATAATAACCACTGACGCGGCCAGCATCGACACCGTAGAAGCAGTCGTTGGCATTGCTAAAGCATCAAAACGCGCCATTAGTATGGTCAAAGACCAACCCGGCACCTATGGATTTATTCTAAACAGGGTTTTCGCGGCGGCCTACAAAGAAGCCAAGAAAATTGTCGATGACGGCCTGGCAACCCCTGAAGACGTAGATAAGGCAATGATAACCGGGCGCAACTGGCCTGCTGCCTTCTTTGGTAATCGCGGCGGCATCGGTAAAGAATGGTAGGAGTAAATACCACCTAGAAACTAAGGCCTGGATAAAGACTTTTTACCCAGGCCGTTTTTATACGCACTTTTATTAAGCTCTTTTTAAGCTCTCATATAAGCGCCAGAGCTGGCACTAACAGGTGCAGTTAGCTGCTCGGCGGCAACATAACAGTTTTATCATCTTCGACTGTTAACGAGTACGCTTCATTTAATGTATAAAACACGCCACCGTCACGCCGGCCACGACCCATAAAACCCATAAGAGCAATTTGTTCAAGGCGATAGTATAATTCTCGATCGGGGATAAAAGAAAACTTTTCCTGGAGTTGTTCGATAGTTTGTTCCCGCTGCGCCTCCATATACTGCAAAATTTGCATTTGCGTACCCGTCAATGTTTTACGCAACTCCCACCATTTCGGCGTAGGCGCAACTGGCTCTGTTATTGCTTCAATTTTAGAACGACCCGCTAAAATATAGGTAATCGCACCGCCTACAACAAGCCCAACTATCAATGCGATACTTAGCCCTACCCAGTTCTCCATCCAAACAACCCTTGTTTAACTAATCACTCACGGCAAGAGTAAGCCATTGCGCGTAATGAATCCATCTTTGATTGATAGATTACGCTTTTATTGAATCATCAATGCTGAATCCACAACCCGACGATAGCTTCAAGGCAACATTGCTGATATTTTAACCAATCTTCAGCAGATGAAAATCAATATGCGGGATATTTGGTTTGTCGAAACTGGCCCGGGCTCCCGGACGGACCATCCGAAAACATATTCAACTCGCTTTCGAATACCGCACCAACCCAGAATTACCAACCCGCTTCGACTAACAACCTTCTTCACCCATCTGAAGCCACAGACCTATATCTACAAAACATTATTGCGTTTAATACGATACACCCATGCCCGCCCTGACATCATTATTTACGCCATAGGGTGCAATAGGGAAACGTAAACCATTCTTCGACAAAGCCTCTAGCCCAACAATTATTTTAGGCAAAAATTTTGGCGGCAACGCAATCAACATTTCATCATCCATAACACCGCCATAACGGCGTTCAGCAAAACAGGGAATCGACAGGCTAGGCTCACCGGTTTTTAATGCACGACCCCAGGAGTCCGCACAGGCACTCTCGCCAACACAGCTAAAATCGAGCTTTTTATAACCCAACCATTGCAACCCGTTGATGAACAATATCATCTGCGCCGGGGTCGCATATATCAAACAAATATCAGGCGGGTTTAACCTGCCAGCGGCCAACGGACTAACAGCCATGGCCTGGTTTTCTCCATATTTGGGCAGATCCATCGCGGCCTGATGCGCAGCGGCATCTTCTTGGGTACCATACCAGACACCCGTCATTCGATCGCCTGACAACCATTCTTCGCTTCGCTCGTGCAAACCAAGTACGGCACCACATTGCGCCCCCACCAAATCCTGCATAGTAATACCTACCGTCCAGCCATTACGGCAGGCCTGACCAACAATCTGATCCGTAGTATGAACATCGCTGGGCCGACGAATACGTGGTACTGCTTCCATTTCAGCAACGGTTGCAAACATTTTCATGCCAATGGGTGTTGCGCGTAATCTTAACAACCGATTAAGGTCAGCAACTATCTGCGGAAAATCAAAACTGGTTTCATCTGTAGCAATAACCGTCATACTTTTCTCCATAAAGAACGTCGAGCCAATTAAACGCCTTCGCATAATACTTTGCACTTAATTTGTCGCAAAATGTCATAACGATTAGTTTTCATGTCCTTTACTTAGCGAAAAAACAAACCTGCAGGATTAATTTTATCGTGATTTAAGCCACCCAGCCTGGTTGCGAAACATTTTTCAGGTCTTGCAGATAAGGCTGCATCTTCTCAAAAGCCTTCTTTTCAATCTGCCTTATACGTTCTATCGAAACACCATAAACCTGGCTTAGATCCTTTAACGCTAATTTTTCAGAACCCAACCAACGACTTTCAACAATATGCCTGGCGCGATCATCAAGCGCCTGCAATGCAGTAGCAAGGCCACTATTTTGCTGTGCTACAATTTCCTGATCTGCCGCAACGGTAGCTGGGTCGTCAGTCGCACCGAGGGTAAGATAATTGACCGGCGCCTTTATGGTTTCCTCGTCAGCGCCCGCCGGCAAATCAAAACTCTCATCAAAATTAGCCAGCCTTGATTCCATCTCCAATACTTCTTCGGGCTTTACCTTCAAGTCTTTAGACACAGCATCAAGTTCGTCTTGATTAAACCAACCCAAACGCGCCTTGGCTTTTCGTAAATTAAAAAATAATTTTCGCTGCGCTTTAGTCGTTGCCACCTTAACGATTTTCCAGTTTTTCAGGATAAACTCGTGAATTTCAGCCTTTATCCAATGCACCGCAAAGGTTACCAACCTGACCTCATGTTGCAGATTGAATTTTTTTACGGACTTCATCAAGCCCAGATTACCCTGCTGAATTATATCCTCAAGTGGCAATCCATAACCCGCGTAACTTCTGGCGACATAGGCCACATATCGTAGATGGGATAATACAATAGTACGTACCGCAGCAAGGTCATTGGATTCCTGGTATGCAACAAATAATTCTATTTCTTGCTCACGACTCAATACCGGAACAGCCTGAATCGAATCAAGATATCCAGCTAAACTGGCAGTACTCAATACCGGCATAGTTTGAGTATTTACTACGGAATGACTTGTTTGATCAATCACCTGAGACATGATCTACCCTACCCCTACGTTCATTTACTCAATATAGTTAATTTTCACCGGCAGCCTTTTCTTATTAACCAAGGCTGCTTACAGTAGGCGTTTAACAGAATGTGTTTAAAGCCACCGTCTATATTCTTTATTTAGGGCCATAAATAATCTTTTCAAGCGTCTAACCGAAAATTTTTTCAAAGTACGAATAGAACCCTAAGTCATTGTATCTATTAGCTAATAACCTGTTGAATGCAATTAATTTAATTCTAAGCGACCGTGATGGCAATTTTTTCAACCAATGCTTTATTGCGAATCCTCCAACACACGCTTCATAATCATCCTCACGGCCCGTACTCATAGCCGGTACTAATAGACGGTACTAATAGACGGTACTCGGAGCAATAACCAGCAAAAGTTAAAGTCACCGCACTGGATATTCAGCGCAAGATATTGGAGAACTATGCAATCAATCAGCCGTAGCAAAATTCAATCGCTCTACCCAGTAGATCAACAACCGCTATATATCCCGCCACTACAATACGTTGACTGGGCGGTACTGGACTATTTTGGCTGGGTTCAACCCTCACACCATGTAGGCTATGTGGTCGCGCCACTTGCAGGCAATAACGATTTAAGAGGAATTACACTCCAGCGTGCCAGTAGTTCGAAGGAAAAACCCCGCTACGAAATGTGCTCCTGGTGCAACCACGTTCATCCCACTAACGGCACAGCAATGTTCAGTATGAAAGTCCGCGGCTCAGATGACCGCAAAAGTTTTGGCAATGCGCTCTGCCGTAACCTGGACTGCAGTTTACGTATCCGCAATTTGGCTTCAGATCCACCCAGCTATATGAATGAAACGATTAATTTGGCTAACAAAGTCCAACGCTTGCAGAATTCCATTTATCGATGGTTATATCGTTCAAATTGTCTCTACGAAACCTGAATTATGAAAATTGATAATATCAACTGGCAATCTTGGCAGGCAGATCAATATTGCACTCTGATGTTTGTTCAACAACAGGGGCAGGTATTGCTTATTAGAAAATTACGCGGTCTTGGCGCCGGTAATATCAATGGCCCAGGTGGTCACATAGAAAAGGGCGAAACACCCATACAGGGTGCCATTAGAGAAACCCAGGAAGAGCTCTGTATTACCCCGCTTAATGTCCAACTAGCGGCTGAGCTATTCTTTCATGCCGATGATATGCCTAAAATTCACGCCTACGTTTTTACCGCCGATGCTTTTATGGGTATTCCCACAACCACCGCCGAAGCCATTCCACTCTGGACGCCAATTAACCAGATCCCCTATGATGAAATGTGGCAGGACGACCAATACTGGTTACCTAGCGTCCTGCAAGGAAACTATTTGCATGGCTGGTTCAGTTTTGCCGGAGACACCCTGCTTGATCATAAAATTTTGTTAAAACCCCCGACCGATGCAGATCTTTCGGCAGCAAGATGCTGCTTTCCAGTCAACGGAATAATTATTGATTAATGCTTACACAGCCACTAAGCGTCGAGCAAACGTCAATCAAACATCATTCAAAAACGACAACCCGTCAACGGCCCATTTGAATTAAAGGATTGAGTTAAAGGATTGAGTTAAAGATAGGTAATGGTTATCGTAGCGCTTCAACTCGCACTGCACGGACACTATTATGCTTGAGGTTCATCAAATCCCCTGTTTATCAGATAATTATGGCTATCTGATCCACGATACCGATTCCGACCTGACAGCGTCTATCGACACCCCGGAAGTTGGTCCTATCAATGCAGCGCTGGCACAACGAGGCTGGTCGTTAACCCATATCCTGAATACTCATCATCATTTTGACCATGCTGGTGGCAACCTTGAACTGAAACAAAAATGGGATTGCACAATCGTTGGTAGTCGATCGGATGCCGATCGAATCCCTGGCATTGATATCGAGGTTGACGATGGCGATAGCTTTACCTTTGGCAGTCATCAAGCGCAGGTATTTAATGTATCAGGACATACCATCGGGCATATCGCCTACTATTTTGACCAGGCCGATGCGCTCTTTTGTGGCGATGCATTATTTGCTTTAGGTTGCGGTCGACTATTTGAAGGGACACCGGAACAAATGTGGCATAGTCTGTCCAAATTTATCGCCTTACCCGATAGTACTGCTGTCTACTGTGCCCATGAGTATACTCAAAGTAACGCATTATTTGCGCTTTCTGTGGAACCGGAAAACCAGGCACTGGTGGCACGCAGCAAAGAAATTGACCAATTGCGCGCCAAAGGGTTGCCCACAGTGCCGTCGCTAATTGGCCTGGAAAAAGCGACCAATCCCTTCTTAAGGCCCGCCAGCCTTGATCTACAGCGCAACGTTGGTCTTGAGGGCGCCGAACTAGTGAATGTCTTTGCGGAAACTCGACGCCGAAAAGATCATTTCTAACCCCAGGCGCTCAATTCGCAATAGGCACTAAATTTACAGCAGGCACTGCCTGCAAAGCTCGATCTATTTGTTGCTGATCATGGGAAACTAATACGTCTATATCAGTTTCTTCGGCCAGCATTTTGAGCCAGCGGCGAGCCCGTTCAAGCTGGCTTAAATTTTCCGGCGTCACCAGCAAGCTATACCAGTTCGGCTTACTAATATTATAGGTAATGCCGGCACCGTGATTAACCAGGTCACCGGCAAGGATATAAGTATGCACCTTACCGGCCTGCATAACCGGCACTACAAACACCTGGCTGCCCGGTGTATGACCCGCCACATGAATAATTTTCAATCCGGCAAAGCCACTCACCGATTTAAGCCGTAAGGTATCCTTAATAATAAAGCGCTGACCACATTCCAGGCCCGCTAGCACGGCTTCAGCGGGCTGGGTCAGATAATTACCCGTACTAAATTGCTCCGCCGTCTGCACCATCAATATGGGCTTGCCAGGCAACCGTTTAGCTGATGGCATACATAATGCCTCTGCACCCAGCACATGGTCCTTATGTAAATGGGTAAAACCAATACCAGCAATCTTGTTTACATCAACCAGCTTATCCAGACTACCATTAAAAACCATTGGCTCAGCGCCCAGCAACTCTGCAGATTTACCAAAACTGGCAGCTTCCTGTCTTGATAAACCAGCATCAACAATAAACTTGCGGCCATCGGCCCAACTGATAATAAAAACTGGAAAGGACATGTCATACAGACCTTCCGGTTGCAGACCAGTACCGCTGAAGTCATCAAGTACTGAACTCAGCGGCGATCGTTGACTGGCTGACAGGGCCACTTCAATGGAAACCGGCAAATCCGCACCTGGACTAGCACTATTTTTGACCGCAAAAATTGCCGCACGGATTTCTGCCATCGACGGCAATGGCGGATTAATACTATCAATCTGCCTATGGGCCTTATACAGAAAGCTGCCTGCCACAGTAAAAACCGATAGCAACAACAACACTACCACCCACATTATCCATTTCAACATCTTTGCCTAACACCCTGATTAAGTTCTATCAACATTTCATCGACGCGGCTTTGCCTCACAGCTTTGTATAGCAACTTCACATCAATGTATGTTTAGTCATGTTTATTTACCAATTCGTGTAAAGCTATATCTGTGGTAAAAAAAATCTCACCCCGCATATGCGCTAAAAAATCGGTTTTACCCAGTTGATCCATTACCGGACCTTTGACCTCTGCCAGGTGCAACGTCACACCCACTTCCTGAAGGTTTTTATCCAGTAGTTCCAACATTTCAAGACCACTTATATCAATAAAATTAGTAGCAGTACAAATCAATAAAATATGTTCCAGTGCTGGTGAGTCAGCAACTTTATTTAATAAAAAGGTTTCTATATACCGGCTATTGACGAAATACAAACTTTCGTCAATTCGAACACTAAGGATCGCTGGGTAGGTCTCAACCTCATGCCGCAACACGTTTCTAAAATGTTCTGTATTTTGCCAACGACCCACCACTGCAATATGCGGTTTACTACTATCTCTAATCAACAACACAAATGAAATTACAATACCAATCAGAACACCTGATTCCACCCCAAGCGCCAACACCCCCATAAAAGTAAAACTAAACGTCACTGCATCGATTCGGTTAAAGGAAAAAATCTTTTTTATATTCTGCCAGTCAATCAGTTGTACTGCCGACACCACAATAATGGCTGACAGGACACTCTTCGGCAGGTAGTAAAACAAGGGGGTTAACCACAGCACAGTAATAACCACCAACAATGCGGTAATCAATGCTGCGACCTGGCTTACTGCACCGGCGCTATGATTAACGATAGTTCGAGCAAAACTACCTGCAACGGGGAATCCACCCGCAAAAGCGGCACTAATATTAGCGAAACCCAGACCCACCAGCTCCTGGTTCGGGTTTATTTTTTCGCGCCGCTTACTGGCGACCGCCGAACCAATAGAGGTACTCTCCATAAAAACTACCATTGCAATCAACAAAGCCGATGGGGACAGCATTTTTATCTCGGCCATTGATATATCAAGGTACTGCAAAGTGGGTAAGCTGGCGGGTATATGGCCGACAATTGCAACAGCATTGGTACTATCCAGGTCAGCTAGAAAAACGATCAAAACAGAAAATATAACCGCATACATAGGTGCTGATCGAGTTAATGCGCTGATCAACAGCTCCGAAAGGCCAATTTTTTCCAGCTGATTTGCCAGACCAAACCGGCACCAGATCAATAATAATATAGTCCCGCCACCAATAATGAAGGTTGCTGGATTAAGTGCTCTAAACCCAGTTATTAAATGCTGAAGCACAGTTACCACGTCCGTCGCTGGACTGCTTGCAATACCTATCACCGCTGGCAGCTGATTAGTAATAATCAATATTGCCGCCGCCGTAATAAAACCGCTTATCACCGCATGGCTAAGAAAACTGATGATCGCACCAAAATTAATTAGCCGTAGTAGCAACAGCGTCATTCCAGTAATCAGACCTAGCTTCATAGCGACATGGCCATATGCAGCAGTGCCTGGGCTTGAATACTCAGATGCAGCTTCAAGCGTCATCATGGCAATAATTGCCGTTGGACCTACAGCCAGCGTGCGACTACTGCCAACCACCGCGTAACAAACCAGGGCCACTATTACAGCGTAAAGGCCAGCCTCAGCAGGCATGCCGGCCAAATAAGCATAAGCAATAACCTGCGGCACCGTAATAAATAACACCACCAAACCAGCAATAGAATCAGCAATAAAATCAATGCCTTTATAATCGCGTAAGCCTTCTACAAGAGGAAATATTTGACGAAATAAGAACATCCGGTAATTATCTAATAAATATTGCAGCAGGCATAATCTATATCGCATTTGATAACATCTAACCGCATTGCACTGCATTGCACAAAATTACTGAAATGCCGTGGCGGCTCTACAAAAAAACAGGGCGACTTTAATCAAACACGTCACAAATTCTTCAACAAATAGTTTCTTTACAAGACGAGCAAATGAAAGGTAGCAGTTTTATGAAAAAATTTAGTTTTGCCCTACTGTGGTTTATGGTGCTTTCTTTCAGCTGTTTATTTCTTGGCGGCCTGATCGTAGGCGCCATTGCCGGCAATAGCGATCCTGCCAACAGTACCGCCGCTGGCGCTGCAGCCGGTCAGGCATTTTCTGAAAAGTACACTGGCAGGATATTCCTGCTTACCTTAGTGACTGTTTCAATTGGTACGCTCAATGGTTGGTTGCCCGGCACAAAATCTACTACTGAGGCAGACTGAAACAATATTAATACCCCGTACAATGCGTATTAATATTGAGAATTTATCGCCTACCCAGAGAGATAGTATGGTAAATAACAAGACACGACCCACCAAAGCTTCGGTAGGTCGTTTTATCGGCAAATTAAATAACGCTCGTCGAGCTGCTGATGCGCAAACCTGTCTTGCTATCTATAAAGATATAACTGGCTTACCTCCTATCATGTGGGGACCTGCCATCATCGGTTTTGGTTCACACGGCGTAGCTTATGCGTTCGGACGTAAAACCACATTGCCTGCAGCCAGCTTTTCCCCGCGAAAGACCAACATGACATTATATGTTGGCGATGAGTTTGAAGGCGCTGCAACACTCTACGCCCAGCTCGGCAAACACAGGAAATCAATTGCCTGTTTGTATATTAATAAATTCGAAGATGTCGACCTGGATATTTTGAAGGAAATTATTAGTCGTCAATATAAAAGACTCCTCACCTCAAACCAGCCACTCACTAATAGTCACCACAACCCTGAGTAGCTCCTGTCAGTTTTTATTAGTTTTTGCATTTCTCATTATGCTGTATATAATTACAGTATAATGAGAAAACTCTAATCTTATCCCTTCATGAAAATATCAACCAAACATGATCACTTTATCAACCAAGGCACTATAAATCAGAGCACTATAAATCAGAGCACTATAAATCAGGATCGTATAAACCAGGACAGTTACGCAGAATTACACTGTATCAGTAATTTTTCATTTTTACGCGGCGCATCCCATCCAGACGAGCTTGTTAAGCAGGCCAGCAACCTTGGTTATGCAGCAATCGCCATCACTGACGAGTGCTCTATGGCGGGCATTGTTAAAGCCCATGTTGCCGCTAAAGAATGCCAGATAAAATTAATTGCCGGTAGTGAATTTCACCTGGATGAAGGTATACACCTGGTACTACTGGCTGCTAATCGAATCGCTTATGGTCAAATTTGTAATCTTATTACTCTCGGCCGACGACGAGCTAACAAGGGCGAATACCAGCTTAGCGTCAAAGACCTTTGTTTTGGTATGGACCAATGCCTGGCTATCTGGCTACCAGACAGGTCTGACAACCTCTCTCTTAGTCACAAACACAGCCACAGTTATAGCAACATAAATTATAGCAACATAAATCGTCTCTCTAGCACAGACAACGCCGGACAGGATAAAACCCAGACAGGGATGACACTTAAACGCCTTTTTAAGCAACAATTATGGCTCGGCATTGAGATATTTCCTGACGGTCATGAAATGCCTCACTATCAACAGGCATTTCATCTGAGTGAAGCATTACAGGTCAATATGGTAGCGATGGGCGATGTACATATGCACCATCCAGACAGAAAAGCCTTACAGGATGTATTAGCAGCACTACGCATGGGGCAATCTGTGCGGCTAGCAGGAAAATTATTATTTGCTAATAGAGAAAAATATTTGCGTCCAGTATCTGTTATCAGTCAGTTCTATCCGGCTTCTTTATTGGCAGAATCCCTCCATATTGCCGATTTATGCGAATTTTCTCTGGATGAATTACGCTATGAATACCCTAAGGAGCTGGTTCCCGCACATATGAACCCCAGCGAGTATCTGCGCTTACTGGTTGAAACCGGTGCCAAAACTCGCTGGCCTGCAGGCATCAAACCCGCAGTACAGGAAACTATTGAGAAAGAACTACAACTGATTGCCGAACTCAGTTATGAATATTACTTTTTAACCGTATTTGATGTGGTGCATTTTGCCCGTAACCAAAATATTCTTTGTCAGGGGCGAGGTTCAGCCGCTAACAGCGCAGTATGTTTTTGTTTACAGATTACCGAGGTCGACCCAGCAAAGGCCAGTCTGTTATTCGAACGATTTATCTCCAAAGAGCGGGATGAGCCACCGGATATTGATGTTGACTTCGAGCATGAACGGCGCGAGGAGGTCATTCAATATATTTATAAAAAATATGGCCGCGACCGTGCTGCGCTGGCTGCCACTGTTATCACTTATCGACCTAAAAGTGCGGTCCGTGACGTTGGCAAAGCCCTGGGCATGGACCCCCAACTAATAGAACAACTCGCTAAATCCCTTTCCTGGTGGGATAAACGAGAGCAGTTACTTGAGCGTTTCACGGCAGCCGGCGTCAATCCACGCAGCCCGCTAATCGGCCAATTTATGGCACTAGTCAACGAAATCCTTGGTTTCCCAAGGCATTTATCCCAGCATGTAGGTGGTTTTATTATTTCCCAGGGGCCTCTTTCCCACCTGGTACCGGTCGAAAATGCCGCGATGGAGAAGCGCACCATTATTCAATGGGATAAAAATGACCTTGAGGCATTAGGCTTACTTAAAATTGATGTACTAGCACTTGGTATGTTAACTGCCATTCGCAAAAGTCTGGATATGATCAACCAGTACCGAGGTTATACCAGTCAGAGCAAGCAAAATAAAAACCGCCAGCTAACCATTGCAAACATCCCCGCAGAAGACCCACAAACTTATCAAATGTTACAGGCCGGTGATAGCGTGGGAGTATTCCAGGTTGAATCCAGAGCGCAAATTTCCATGTTACCACGACTGAAACCACGCTGTTTTTATGACCTTGTTATCCAGGTTGCGATTGTTCGACCAGGCCCAATCCAGGGCAAAATGGTACACCCTTATCTCAAACGTCGTAATGGCGAAGAAGCCGTCAGTTATGCCAATGACGCAATCAAATCCGTATTGGGCCGCACCCTTGGCGTACCCATCTTTCAGGAGCAGGTAATTAAACTGGCAGTCGTGGCGGCAGGTTTTACGCCTGGTGAGGCAGACCAGTTAAGACGCGCCATGGCCGCCTGGAAACGCAAAGGCGGACTAGAAATATTTCAGCAAAAACTCATCAGCGGTATGCTCGAACGCGGCCATGACCTTGAGTTTGCAGAACGTATATTCGAGCAAATAAAGGGTTTTGGTGATTATGGTTTTCCTGAGTCCCATGCTGCCAGCTTTGCCCTGCTGGTGTATTTTTCAGCCTGGTTAAAATGCCACGAACCAGCGGCCTTTTATTGTGGTTTGCTAAATAGCCAACCCATGGGTTTTTATTCAGCCTCACAACTGGTTCAGGATGCCAGGCGACATGGCGTTGAAATCAAACCTGTAGATATTTCTACCAGTGACTGGGAATCAATTCTGGTGCCTCCCTCAACCACCTGTTCTGAAGTAGAAGCCAGGCCCACCGAACCTGCCAGCCAAAACATTCTCAATGAGCGCAAAAATGCCCAAAAAGATGAGCAAAGAATTAACAAACCAACAACCCTCAAACCTCAGCCAGCAATTCGCCTGGGGTTTCAACGTATTAAGGGTTTTAAACAAACCACAGCGCAACGAATTATTACCATCAGAGCGAACCCAACAAGTAAACAGCAGCCGGTCAAAGATCTACAGACATTCGCTCAACAAGCTCAACTGGATCGAGGAGACCTTCAGCGTTTGACCGAAGCTGGCGCCTTACGCTCTCTTTCAGGGCATCGCTATCAAACCCATTGGGAAACCAAAGGTATGCTAACCCACCCCAACGGGCCCAGCCAGAACAGCCTTTTGACCGATTTCAATACCGTTGCTGAAAAACATAAGGTCTACCTGCCCCCGCCAACAGAAGAAGATGATTTGCGGGCCGATTATACCAGTACTGGCCTGACCTTAGGCCGCCACCCAATGGCGATGTTAAGACAGAAAGCACCCTTTAGAAAATTAACAACGGCGACTGAACTTGAGCAGCTAAATCATGGCCGATTTGTCCAGGTTGCTGGTATCGTTACCGGCAGGCAACGGCCAGCATCAGCCACAGGGGTTTTATTCCTTACTCTCGAAGATGAAACCAACAATATTAATGTGGTTGTATGGAATCAGGTACTGGAAACATTCCGTGCCGCCGTTGTTCAGGGCCGACTACTTAAAATCAAAGGCATTATGGAACGACAACGATCAGTCATCCATGTAATTGCTGGTCATGTGGAAGACCTCAGCCAGCACCTGGAACATTTTTCATTAAAATCAAGGGACTTTCGATAAATGAGTTTTGCTACCAGGTGCCAAACTAAATAGCCGCATTAAAAATCCTGAAGATTAAGTATCAACGGCCTCGAATGGTGATAAGCAATAATAGCCACCAGCGCCTGGCCCAGGTCTATATTGGCAAACTGCCAGTTGCCCAGGTGCCGGGGGTTTTTCTCATCTGCCACTAACCCCATATCCAGACTACCACTACCAACGACAACACTAAACCGCGCAAAACCATAACGATAACCCTCACCAATGGCTTTGGTATAGGCTTCTTTTTGGCTCCAGATGCGATAGAACATAGGTTCTTGTTCAGCTGCAGGCAACGCTGCCAAAGCCGTTTGCTCCAGCACAGAAAAACTACGCGCCGCCATCGGCCGCCAATCCACTGCTTGCTCCACAAGGCTTAAATCCACGCCCACCTCAACTTGTCTGCTGACAGCAATCAACACCCAATCACCTGCATGAGATAGATTAAAATGACAGCCTGCTACTTCAGGTCGACCATGCTCGTTGTACTGAAATACCAGACTATTTGCAGGTTTAAGTAAATAACTGGCTAATATTTGTCGCAACGCCGTGCGCGTTTTAACAAACCGGTTTTGATCAACAGCAAAAACAAATTTGTTAGCCCGAACCAGTTCATCATCCGACAAATATTCAATGCTCAGCGGTCGATGATCTGCGATATCAACTCGCCAAAGCTCAATGGTCGCCGCATTCATTGACACATAATGCCAGCAACCCACATCATTCTCTGCTATCACCCAACAGCCGTAAGGCAATCACTTCTGCCGGATTTAATTTTTTCGCCAGCTCTGTACCCAACTCACCAACTGAACTTTTTCCATCCAGCCTGGCATCGGAAAGTCCTAACTTAGCTAATAAAAGTTCCATTTTATCCCCAACGACTGGTAACGCCTGAACAGCAGACAAAATGGCTTTTTGCACATTAGAACGCTGATCTGCCTGACTAGCCACCTTAGCGGCGAAAACAGCGTCTGCTGGTAACGGCAGATCGGCCAAACCATCAGGGCCAAGATTATTAATGCCATCCAGAATTATTTGACTACGCGCCTTATAATTTAACCCAGCCAGTACCTGAGGTGTTATCGCCGCGCCAATATAATGATCCTGTTGGCCAAAACCTACTGGAAAATCAAATTTTTCATAACCAGCTGAGCGTTTATTTGGCTGACTCGGCAGACCACCAGAAAAACGTACTGGGACGATAGGCAATCCACAATCAATGGCCAGGTCGGCAAATACTGAGCTGACTTTTTCTGTCTGCTGTCCGCCCTGTATGGCCCTGGTACCTTCAACATGGACCAACAACGAATGTGGCTTTGTAGCCACTGTTTGACGAAATTCCTTTAATATCTGCAATAGATGTTGTGGGTTTTCGCGATCAAGAAAAAGGATCTTAAGCGGACTGGCGGCACCCATTTCCACTTCTGCTAATTGATCTATGTCACCAATCCAGCCAGTTTGATGCTGTTTTTTGGCGATGGCAGAGGTCGGTATACCGGTTAAACCCACAATCGCACTCAAAAACAAAAATGACTCTGCATAGGTTTGATGGTTGGCAAGGTAGATAGCAGGTTGATTAAGCCGTTGATTAAAACCCTGTGGATCTTCCAGTACAATATGACGCACAAACTGGCGAATAAGAGCATTACCCAGGTCAAACATCAGATGCTGCTCGCCGCTCGCTAATCCCAACCAGTATTCTTTTATCCGCTGCCAATTAATCGCTGAGGCCGTTCCAGACGCTGTTGCAGATGTTGCGTTAGCTTTAGACACATAATTAATCTGCAACTGATTAAAAGGCAAGTTAAGACATCGCCCCTCTACATCCGTTTGCACTCTCGCGGGATGAATACGGATTATCCGCGCCGCATGTTCTGCGACCGCTACCCTTTCTAGCAATTGATCTTGCGATTTTAGCGCATCTTCTGGCGTAAAAGCGTACGCACGCTCCATACTGCCAGGCAACCAGTTACTTGCCGCTATAGCGCTCGCTTGAAGCGTGGTTTGCTGACCATCAAAACCGCCCAGGCCCGCACCTTCAATATATCGTTCTCCGACTAGAAATTGTCGTCGTGAATGCGCCGGCAAGCTACCAATCGGACCTTTTGGCATCAACACTTCAGTGATTATAAATTCTGCAAATTGCTTATCATCCTGCAACAGCCAAAGCTGCGTTCGAGCTAATCGTCCACCTGATAAGGCAATATATCGTGCTTCAACCCGCACCAAACCGGTCTCAGGAACAGGCCGAAAAAACTTCAATGATTCGATTTTCAAAGGATATGCTGCATGCTCAGGTGAAATAGCCTCATCCCATAATTGCATTTGATCATGGGGCATACAATGCAACGCAGCATCTAACAGACCAGGATTGATGCATCCTGTTGGCACATGATTATTAGCCAGGTCGAGCACTGCACTGGCACCATTGGTGCCCAATTGCAGCTCAATCATCAACTGAAAGGCCGGCCCATGAAACAGGCGCCCAGACTGATAAAATCCCGTCACAGGTTTTGCATCCCGCAGTGGCTGGATTTCAGCCAATTGCGGCGCACTATAAGTATCGGCCAGATGAAAACGCGCATTGCCGATCAGAGATTCAATGCGATCAGCGTTTTCTTTATCAACTGAGACAGCGTCCGCTATGACAGTATCACTACGATACAACTGCACATCAAAAATATTATCATCCTGCGCTTGCACTGAGCTTCTACCACGTTTAATCGGCTCATCAAATATCAGCCAGGATTTAACGCTAGCTTGCGAAATTTCCCCAAGGACCCTGTCTGGCGTAATGTCAGACGCTCGGCTTGTTACAGCTGAAGCGCCTATGACTGCCGCCGCCATCATATCCAGCTCTACCATCATAGGTAAGGCCGGTAAGGTATAGGTAGGACAATGATCAGCTATCCAGCTTGATTCATCTATATTCAGTTGCCAGGGATATCCCACCATAGCTTGCTTACTAACAACGGCATCATTAATTGCAACAACAGCGTCAGCAACCGGTTGATGGCTGAGCTGCGCAGAATCTGCCAGTATTTTCATTCCAATTCGGGGCGCAGAATATATTTTCAAGCCATCAGCCCACAATCGAGCCTCACCGATCACCCAACAACCTGTTTCATCCGCGGCTACTTCGGTACACTCAAAATCAACCCGTATAAGACTTTTCTCTGGTGTCACCTGACCCCGATAATGCCATTCAGCTTCTTCACCAATGATTATCGGCTCAAACCTTGGATGCTCGAAACCCTGCTGCATATTTTGACTTAACATAAATGCCTGGATCAATTGCAACATGGCTTCAATACCCAACGAACCCGGTTGAACTGGATCCTGAAAGAAATGGGCTTTAAAGAACCATTCGTCTATTGCAACGTCCTTTTCTCCCAGGATACGCCCCAGGCCCTTTTCGCCTGCTGTTGCATCCAAAAAGTTTATCCGATCCAGCATTAATAATTTGGAATCAGGTAGATGCAGGCTGGGATGAGAAAAATATTCGGCTGGGCGCTGTACAAGGTCAATCTGAATATTCGCCGGTGCATCAAAGATCAGTCGTTCTTTGTCATTAATAGCCAGACCCTTCTGGGCTTTCATAGCGTCGGGCGGGAAAAAGCCAAATACGGTTTCTACGGTATAAACTTCTTCGCCATCAATACTACAAACAACCTTGAAATTTTCTATTATCAGTTCGCCGATCTGGGACACTGAAGTTAAAGAGGCCACAGTTTTAAGCGTTGTATCACCAGGCACGATTTCTCGATGCTGCACAGCAGTGCCATCAAGATTACGAAATAACAGATCACTATCAGCATAATCCCGTGCCAACGTATAAGACGCCAGCCAGCCACAAGGTTGAAGCGCAATTTCCAACAGCACACAGTTAGGCATAGTAGAGGAGCTATTTTCACGGAAATACCAGGCGTCAGGTTCAATATCGTATAGGACCTCAACCCTGCCGCCCGCTTTCATACTGGCCATTTCACCTTCTAACAAGACTATCCTGGTCATAAAATGATACGGCGGACCTGGCAAGCGCGGGCTTCTTAAAGGCCCATCATAATGGGCAAAACCCTCACCAAATGCCAATGAAGGTTTACCCCATGCACAGTTTAATAAAGATGCATAGTCCAGCGGAAAATCATCTATATATGCGAGTGGCCGATTATCATCAACCACATCCAATAACTCTGGCATGCTGGACAGAGGCCAGTCAGGCACGAGTTCCAAACCAAGACTCTCACATAAAAAAGCCTTCCGTCCATCAACCGAACACAACACATGAGCGAATATTTTCGGCTGCTGATCAACAAACTCTGCGTCTATAAACACCTCATAGACCAGTTGTTGGGAACTGGGTAACGCCTGACCACGACAGACAAACTGATATGCAATATCTTTCACTGGCTGAAACCGCCAACCATCCCGTTGCAAACTATAACCTCGCGCACTCATATAAAATGCCATCGCCTGTAAACAGGCATCCGCCATTAACGTACCCGGCATACAGGGGTCATTTTTAAAGTGACCGGAAAAAAACCAGTCGGCCTCGCTAAGATCCTTAACAATCCGCAAATAGCCTCTTCCCTCAGGCCCCCCTTGCGGTTCAAAATGCGTCACTTCACCTAGAAAATTACCTTGTTCAGAGGGTGAAACTGGCGTTCGGGTATGGGTCTGGGCGAGATTAAATTCTGATCCAAAACAAAGCTGCAAATCACCTTTAAGATACGCGGCAATATCGTTTTGACTAAAGCTGGTTTTATTACATAAGGCTACTGGCGCAACCGCTTCAAAGCCTGGTCGATAACTAGCCTCTGCAGGATCCCATAATACTCCTGCTGAATCGGCTAATTCTGCGGGGGTAAAAAATCCAGCCTGACCATTGCGAACTGATATGCAGGTTTTACCATTACGCATACAATCGTAATGAAAGAAAAATAGTCGTACATCACCCTGCTGAGCATGGCCGTCGACTTTAATTTCATAACCCAGCGTATCACCTGGCTCCGGTAAATCTTCATGAAAAACCAGCTCACAGCCTAACAGGCGATACGCCCGCTCCCCCTGATTATGAAAATCTATACCTAACCAGGAAATAAGCAGTAAATCGGCCTGGCCGCATTCAATAAAAATACCTGGTGGCATGCGGCCCTGATGTAAATACCAGCTATCTTTTGCCACATCAGTTTCAGTCCATATGGTGCCTTTACCCATAGAACCCGCTTCGCCCTCGATGCCTAAAACGCGATCACAGAGTAACAATGGCGGCTCCGGCATACGCACCTGGATATCATATTGATCCTGACATTCAAACAACTCGCCGAAGATAGAAGATATTTTACCGCCAGCCAACACTTCTAATTGCTGACGAGTAAATGCAGGCCCAGGATATGTAGGCGCTACGATATCAATTTCCGCCTCTGCGGCGACTGCTTTTAAAACAGTAGCTGTGACTGGCTTTTTTGCCAGCGATTTAAACAATTGATCGGTTTTATTCGGCTGTGGCACCTGATTAGGCTGTGGCACCTGATTAGGCTGTGGCACCTGCCTCACAACAGGCACGGGTTCAGTCAGCGGCTGACCAGCGGTCAGTTGTACGCTGGCTGTTTCAGCACCAGCAAATAGATGTGTCTGAATGCGCTGCATAGATTCTGCATAGGCCTGTTGCGCCTGTTGCTGGGCAGTAAGAAAGGCCTGATGGCCTTCCAGCATTTTTTGATGGCCTGATAACAATAATTGATATTGTGCAGGCAAACCGGAATTAACTTTGGGTTGTTCAGTCGTTACTTTATTTACCACAGCATTTACAGCAAGGTTCTTTGCGAGCACTGGATTTTCAAGCACTGGGTTTTCAAGCAACGGGTTTTCAAGCACTGGTTCTTTTTGCCGAGTAGTCAATGGCGTCTGTCGCTCTGGATGCTTTAATTCAACTGCCAGGGCAGGACGCTCGACTACCTTAGCTACTGCCAATGTTTCTATTGGCTGCTCTGATAAGCCTGAAGCTATCGATGAATCCACAACCAATGGCTCCAAAGGTTGTGCATTGGTATATGCCAGAAGTGGCGCTGCGGGCATTAACAAACCCTGTTCAGGGCCAACAGCACTCACTGGTGGGCGATAACATGGGGCATCATTTAGCAAAGACATTCTATTCACCACAGCATCACTTTTCGATGTTTGTTTCGCAGCAACTGGCGGCAGCCTTAATGCAAAAGACAATTTCTTTTCATTGGCTTCTATTGCTGGGTTTTTATTAGGCCCAGACTGTTCATCCGGCTCAGGCTGTTTATTAAGCTCAAGCTGGGACAGATCAATATCCACACCGGCACACCAGAGGCTTGCTGCAGCTCGATAAAGCTGGGTAACAGAGGGCACAGCGGGATGATCCAGCGAAACAACCAGATGCTCTTTATCACCCAGGATATCGCTAATGGACGCCGACAGACTATTACGCGGTCCATGTTCTACAAAAATTCTTACCCCTTCCTGCCAGGCCAAATTAACAATATGCGGAAAATCAACAGTTTGGAGGGCTTGACCTGTCAATGCCTCGGCAACTGATGTATCTGTTAGCTGATAGACACCGCCCAAATAGTTAGAATAAAAACGAATATTATCAGGTGCGACAGTTTCTCGGGTATGCAAACTCCGCCAGCTGGACTCGAAAGGTTTTACCACTTCGCAGTGAACTGCCAGATCATGTCCCAACGGAATGACCTCCGGTTTCCCGAGTTTTGCAAGCACTGCCTCACAGGCACTGGGTTTACCCCCAATAACCAGATCACCGTTAGATTGAATAATAGTTATATAGGCAAATTTCTGTTCCGCAACGGCAGCCTTAACTGCTTCAACCGGCGCCAATATACGCAAATTTACCCAATCAACAATTTCTCCCGCTGCAAGCCCCCATGCTTCCCGCACTGAAGTAAATTCTTCTGCCAGCGCAGACTGATACAGGTTTGATCCAGCTATATCTTCGAGTAATGAATCCATATTTTGCCAGGCACCAAAAGCAAACATTGCATTGGTTTCTCCTGAAGATAAGCCAATGGCATCGGTAGCCGTTAATCCCAACAGTTTACTACTGAGTTGATAATGCAATTGACATAAATAAGAGCAACCCGCGAGCTGAAAGTAAGGCAGCCTATGTCGATCATCGGCAGGATTAAAGGCAACTTGCATCGCTGCGGCGGCCTTTGGCATTTGACTAGCCAGGGCAGCTGCTTGCAGCGGAAAACCAAAAAACAAGTCACGCCCCATGCCGGGATAGGCAGCTGCAGCACCTGTAAATACCGCCGCTATTCGTGGTTGTTGGTTAGCCTTATCAATTTTGATACATAAAGAGCTTTCGGAAAAGCTGATTCCATCCAGTGACCAAGACTTTAATTCTGGTTTTGCCAGCAGCCATTCAATGGCACGCTGTCGCAATTTATCTAAACCCTGGCCATTTCCCACCAGCGCAACACGACAATTACCGTTAGTAGACCTAATGCCTGCTTTTAATGCTTTAACTAAAAGCGACCTGGTCTCGGCCGCGTAAGTGTTTATATGTGGCTTATCTGTAACCGCAAAAGCCTTTTGCCCACCCAATCCAGGCATCAAACGCCATGCTTGTTGCTCGCCAAAAATTGATCTGTTATGAATTAACGTTGATTCAGGCTTGATGCCTCTTGCTGCAGTTTCACCGGGTCTAAGACCTGCACGCAGCTGTTGAATGCCTGCCGCCAGGTTATATAAACCCGCAGCCGCATGGGCTGCGGTAAATTCTGTAGGTGGCCTGTTAAATTCCGCGACACCAACTAACGGCTCCAATGATGGCTCTTCTGATGATGGCTCTTCAGATGATAGCTGGGCATTGATTTCTGCTTCATCTACCTCAACTGCCACTACCTGAGCTAGTATCTGATCACCATCCTGCTTAGCCTGCGCGACAGATTTAACTGCCAGCAACACCGCAGCATCCTGAACCACAGTTGTTGAAACAATATTAGAATGCTTCGATTCAGGTGTTACAATTTCACCACGGACAGTTGAAATTGCTGTTTGATGGACAGGTTCAGCCGACAAATCTACAGCGCCAACCAGGGCTACATCTATCTCATTATTCTGAATCGCGGTAATTGCAAGTTCCAGTGCACCATCACCTGATAACTCTTCTCTTGATACAGCAAATCCAGGGCCGGTAATATTAAGCAGCAAGTTTAGCCGATTTGCGGGTATATTTGGCATCTTGCCTAAAACGCCCGCAGCGGTTAACGGCGGCAGTGTCGTTTCATCAATATCAAGTCCCAATTCCGACGCCCGCCAACGTAGACCGTAGCGACATACTTCAGCATCCGTCTGCATGCCAATATAAATACCACACCGATCTTTATCGATGCCGTCCAGAGCAGATTGCACCTCAGGTAATAGTTCCAGTAATACCAATTGCTGGCCTAAGGCTTCTTTTAGATCATTTGGCGGAAATACTAACCCCGAGGTAGAAATTGACACTGCATTTTTTGAGGTTTTTTCCTGCGCCAAAGGCACTGCTGGTGAAGGTGATAATGCACAAATGCGCTCAGCAAATTGATCCGCCGTATTATCCCTGTCTGTCTTCACTGCTAGCGCCACAATCGCCACCGGCACTTTATTTTGCGTCCCTGGAGTCGCTTCCAACAATAAGTCTTCGTACTCTTGCTGAACGATTAAATGCGCGTTATTACCACCAAAACCAAAACTGCTGACCGCCGCCGTTCTTGGACCATCACTATGCCAGGGCCGACTATTTTCAGGCACTTCAAAACCGTTAGTTGTCACTGCTGCAATAGTAGGATGGGCATTTGCCGTAGCAGGAATCGTCTCATGCTCAAAAGCCAACAACATTTTTAACAGGCCTGCAACGCCAGACGCCGTAATGAGGTGCCCTAAATTGCCTTTGAGCGAACCAATCGGCAAATTTTTACTGGTATCAAACACCTCAGCCATACTCTTAAGCTCAATACCATCACCTGTTTCCGTGCCCGTAGCATGACATTCAACATATTGTACTGATGCAGGGGTCATAGCGGCCATACGGTAAGCATTTTTCATACAGGTTATCTGCCCAGCAGCAGAAGGCGATAAAAAACCGCCGCTACGACCATCATTCGATAGACCAACACCTCGAATAACACCATATATTTGATCACCGTCATTCCGAGCATCTGCCAGTCGTTTTAGCGCCACAAAGGCTGAGCCTTCAGCAGGCACCAGCCCATCCGCCTGTTCATGAAAAGGTCGGCTGATACCTTTTTGACTTAACGCATTAAGAGCGCTGAAACCCATGTGAATAAATAACGGATCAGCGGCGTTAGTCCCACCTGCCAGCATCAAATCAGCACTTCCATCCTGTAGCCGATCACAGGCTATCTTGATGGCATATAGCCCCGATGCACAGGCTGCATCAATAGCGAGGCTATTTCCCTGTAATTCCAGACCTTGCGCGACTAACATGGCCGGTAAGCCAGACATAAAGCGATTATCGGCTGCAACATTAATACCGCCTGCTTTCGCTTTCCCAGACAACCCTAGCTCAGACAACCAGGTCTCCTCGGCTAGTTGGCTAAGGGCTCTGGTTGGATAAGATAAATTACCCATTACAACTCCAGCTCGATCTCGACTCGTAATACTGCTGGTTTCGGCCAGTGCCTGACGTGCAGCTTCGAGGGACCACTGAAATACAGGATCCAGTTGATCTAATCTATTGGCAGCAAGTGCAAATTGATCAACATCAAAATGCTGATCAAAATCACGAATATAGCCACCATGGCTAGACCAGAAACGATCTGATACAAATTTTCCCGGTTCCTCACTGGTTAATCTTTTTTGATCCACCCGCCAGTCATCCGTTGCAGCCGATCCTGTTGCAACCTTGCCGTCTACTATGGTCTGCCACAAATCCTGTACTGAAAAACACCCAGGCAAAATGCAGCCACGACCGACAACAGCGATCGGCTGAAATATTTGATTTTTTGAAACTGACATAAGGCCTGCTATTTAAGCTTGTGAATACTTTCCGTTGAAGGCATGTATATTCACATCTTCCATCGTGGCAATAATTTGTTTTTCAACATTGGTGAATACGATTGACCAGGTAGCAGCAAGTTCGGTTGCCTTTTGCAACATCAATTCACACACTACGGGCCCTTCTGCCTGTTCTTCTCGATGCCAGCGCAATCGTCCCAACCGGGTCGGCAGCGACGCAAGCCCTGAGCGATTCCTTTCCCATAAAAGCGCCAATTGTAAACCGCCATCAAGCAAGGCCACACGCCATCTTTCAAGGTCTGATTCATTGGGCATTTGTAACATGCCACTACAACCATCAGGAGAAATCCCAACTAATTTTTTCACTACCTGTAAAGCTTCCCCGTGAAACAGAAAGTCTTTATATATTTTTTCCGGGCCCCATTCCCAGCGTGACATTTGACTATCTGCTGATCTCTCAGGGGCGATATACTCTTCTGTCAGAGCATTCTTTGACACATCAATAGTCAATTGATAATGGGGCACGGCATTTTCACCAAACAACTTAAATTGCATAAGGTCTGACGCTTCGTCAAAACTCCAGTTCACATCCAGCCAATCACCTTCAGTTTCATAGGTATTTAGCTGGATACCCTTCAGTACATTAAGATCTCTGACGCCAACAACATTCCCCTGTGGATTGAGTGCAGCTGCAATAGCCAAACACCATTCATTCACCATTACCAGCGGTACAACAGGTCTACCCTGGATAAGATGGCTGGCAATTTGTGGATGATTTGAGACATGCACACGAATAGACATATTTTTATGTTCAAACAGGTTTTGAACAACCGGGCCGCCGCCATAAACAATTTCCACACACTCGCCCCGTCGGTTCTCCACCTCATCGGCAAATAGACAAGCGCCATCAGGAATGGGAATCAGGTCCACCCCCTGCGATTTAAATAGTGTCGCTAGCGATGGGTCCACCATACCGCCTGCCCAGGGACCCCAGCCAATCGATTTAGCAATAAAACCGTCACCTCGGCTTACTTGTTCTGCCTGACAGATTCTACTCAGAATCTCATTAGCCATCGCATAATCCACCTGTCCCTGGTTACCCAATCGGGCCGAAACAGACGAGAAACAAATCAAACGAGATAAGGGGTCGGTTTGTGTTGCCTTGAGTAAATTATCCAGCCCTCTCACTTTAGTATCAAAAACCCGATCAAACTGCGCATCAGTTTTTTTCTGAATTTCTTTATCCGCCAGAACCCCAGCGCCGTGAACGATCATATTTATCGGTCCAAAGGCCTTGCGAATCTCATCCACAGAATGCTCCACGGATGCAAGCGCTGTTATATCCGTTGGCAAATATAAAACCGTAGAACCCATTTCTTCGAGCTTTTTAATATTAGCGCGTACTTCGCGGCCATTCAGAATTGCGCCTACTGCGCTATTCAACGCCATCGGTGTAACCTGCTTTCCCGCCTGTTGATAGCTTTTGAGTAACTGCTGTTTTAGATCCGCATCCGTTAAATAACCGGCTAATTCTGCCGGCTCTGCTGTTAAGGCTGTACGCCCAAGAATAGCCAGCTTAAGCTGCGTTCGGCCAGCTAGTTCAGCAATACAGGCACTGGTCACACCTCTCGCACCACCACTAATAACCACAACACTGCCTGGCGCCAGGTTCTGTACAGGAGCCTCAGCGCCATCATTTGCCTCAGCGTTATTAACGGGTTCAGCCAGCAAGGTAATTCTTCGCTCCCTGGTTAGACCCACTTCAAGTTCTGGCCCACCAGCAATCAATTCAGAAAACAGACTAGTCGCAATCTGCATCTCACCTAAACGCTCGGTATCGATATCAATCGCTTTGACAGAAACCTCTGGCCATTCTTTGGCAGCTGTTTTAGAGAGTGCGGCAATACCCGTCGCATAACATAACTGAACAGACTTGCCTGACAACCCAAAGTCACCATGAGTTGCCTGTACCGTTACAAAAAGTTTACCGTTGCTAGCCATTTCGGCTGCGCAGGCTCGGCTCTGTGCAAAGGCCTCTTTATTCAATTCGATAAGCTCATCAACACTTGAGTCAGCAGAAATATTCAATCCGGTTAGCAGCACCACCGAACGTGCATCGGCAGGTGCATTGGCCGTGATTTTATATTTAATACCGGCCTCTGCTAACAACTCGCCCAGGTGCTGAGCAACCCCTGATCGATCGCCAACCAGATAAAGCGGGGCGGCATGCCGGATATCACCTAAAGCGATACCCGCAGCTGGGCAAGGTTTTGCCTTTATCTCGTAACGCATAAGGTTCGGTGCTGTTTCATCTAAGCTGGTATTCACAGGGGTTTGCGCAGCACCAGACTCACCAGCGTTTGTTGTTTCAACTGTTGCCGTGGCAAAAGTAATAATTTCAGCGAGCGTATTAAGCTCTGCAAGTGCTGCGGTATCCATCTCACCCAGATGCGGTACCTGATCCTGTAATGCCGAGAGGATTTCCACCCGTTTAATAGAATCAATACCAAGGCCGGCTTCCAGTTCCATATCCAGGCTTAACATCTCTTTTGGGTAACCGGTTTTTTCCGCCACCACGTCTAACAGCATCTGTTCAAAATCAAGCGCTGATGTCACTGTTTGAGTACTGCCCGCCGGCACCCCAGACGCCGCCATTTGCGGCTCGGCAGCACCAGCAAAGGTAATGATTTCCCCCAGCGTATTAAGTTCTGCAAGTGCTGCAGTATCCATCTCACCCAGATGCGGTACCTGATCCTGTAATGCCGAGAGGATTTCCACCCGTTTAATGGAATCAATACCAAGGCCTGCTTCAAGCTCCATATCCAGGCTTAACATCTCTTTTGGGTAACCGGTTTTTTCCGCCACCACGTCTAACAGCATCTGCTCAAAATCAAGCGCTGATGTCACTGTTTGAGTACTGCCCGCCTGCTCCTCAGAAGCCGTCATTTGCGGCTCGGCAGCACCAGCAAAAGTGATGATTTCTCCTAGCGTATTAAGCTCAGCAAGTGCTGCGGTATCCATCTCACCCAGATGCGGAACCTGATCCTGTAACGCCGAGAGGATTTCCACCCGTTTAATGGAATCAATACCAAGGCCGGCTTCAAGCTCCATATCCAGGCTTAGCATTTCTTTCGGGTAACCGGTTTTCTCAGCCACCACGTCTAGCAGCATTTGTTCAAAATCAATTGTCGATGTTACCCCTTGAGCAGGGCTCGGCTGCTCCTCAGCACCGGCCATTTGTGAGCCAGCCTCACCTGCAAAGGCGATGATCTCTCCCAGGGTATTCAGTTCCGCTAACGCGGCTGTATCCAGTTCGCCCAACTGGGGCACCTGATCCTGAAGCGCAGAAAGTATTTCAACCCGTTTAATCGAATCAATACCCAGCCCTGCTTCCAGTTCCATATCCAGACTCAACATTTCCTCTGGATACCCTGTTTTCTCTGCCACTATTGCCAATAGTAACGCTGCAAAATCAATATTTGACGCAACCGCTGGAGGCTGATTCGGCACTACACTCTGTGAATTAGAATCCACGTTAGCAGCAACGATTGGCTGGGCTTGTGGAATAGCTTGTGGAATAGCTTGTGGAATAGTTGCCCGCATAGCGTCTGGCGCAACCACATCTTGAGATGTAGCATCAGCAACCCTGTTTGCAGCTAGAACACCGCCAGGCACGACAGCCGCCGCGGGGATAACGGGGTTGCTAGCCGTCAAAGGCGAAATAGCGGCGATGCCTCCCAATTGTGCAAATGCGACTTCACTGGCCTGTAAAAAAGCCTTGTGGGCGTCACCTAAAGTATCCTGGAAAGACTTTTGTGCTGCCAGTGTATGTTCTTGCAAACTCTGAAATGCTGCCACCCATTCGGCATTTAACGCAGGTTGCTGATCCGCTAACGAAGTAGCTGGCTGAACGGACTGCTGAATCGGTTGTACCGGTGACTGTACATCTACCTGAGATATCTTGCTTGCTGCCAAATCTGGGGCTGACGCTACCTGCGCTGGATTAACCAGTGGATTGAGTGACGCCGGCACTGCCGCTGGGTTCGCCGAAGTAGTTGGGTTTGCCGAAGCCGTTGGGTTTGCCGGAGTAGTTGGACTCTCCGGATTAGGTGCAGACAAACCAGCCGCGCCGTTCACCGGAGGGTATGGCTTACCATGGTTAGTGCCATTTAATTTCACCGTCACTGGCGAGCGTTTAATAGACGCGGGATGCGGCTCAAGCGCAACAAAATCCTGCCAAAGCGCGGCAAAATCAAGCGCGATACCAGTGGCAGACAGGTCGCCAAGTGCATTCCAGAATGCTGCGCGACCATCAAGTTTTTTACTATCCATAGCAATGACTTTAATATCTTTACCTTGCAGACAGTCGCGCACCATGCCGGTTAACAGGGCGCCAGGGCCAACTTCGAGAAACACTCGGATACCGTCGCTGTACATTTGCTGTACCATTTCTTCAAATCGCACCGGATTGGCCAATTGCCACGCTAATTGCCGCTGAATATCAGCAGGCGCTAGCGGATATTCAGCGGCGCTAGTATTCGCATAAACGGGTAGCTGTGGTTGTTGCAGTGAAAAGTCCTGCAAAAATTCAAAAAATGGCTCGGCACCAGGACTTACAATATCCGTATGGAAAGCCGTCGCCACTGGTAAACGGCGATAAGTCTCGCCAGCCGCAGCCAATAACTTTTCAGCCTTTTCTATTTCTCCAGTCTCGCCAGCGATCACAACCTGACCAGGACCATTAATATTCGCCACGGTAACGGCACAATCCCATTCATCCAGATAGGCCTGCATAGACGCATTATTGGCTCTTACTGCGGTCATGGAACCCGATGTGGCAGCGGCGGCTTCAGCCATTAATTCACCACGGCGTCGAGCAATAGAAAGCAGACCTTCGGCTGAATCAATCACACCAGCCGCATACAATGCGGTCACTTCACCAAAACTATGCCCGCCGACGGCATCAGCTTTTAAATCCAGCGTCGCCAATAAATTCAACATTGACAGGCTGGTACAACCAATTGCCGGCTGGGCCCAGTCTGTGCGGGTTAATAACGATTCCTGCTGCGCCAGGTCAGTATCAGTAAAAACCGGAACAGGAAATACAACCTGATCCAATCTTTGTTCAGTACTCAAATTAATGCCACTTGCTCGGTCCCAGGCATGCCGCGCCTGATCAAATTCGCAAGCAAGTTCAGAGCCCATATTCACATATTGACTACCTTGACCGGGGAATAAAAAGGCTGTTTTTTGTGCCGCTTTACCCGTACCAAAATGAATCAATTGCGGTACTGAGAATGCCTTTTCAGGCTCGGACTGTATTTTTTTCAATGCCTGAGCCACCTGAGCAGCAGCGGCATCTTTATCCTTGGCCATGATCGCCAGGCGATAATTACTGGCAGCGCTAAAAGCTAACTGTAAGCGTCTGGCCAATGTGGCTAAAACTGTCTGATCAAGCTCTGCCACTGCCGCCTGAGTGATTTCTACTAGCGCATCCACTGAGTCTGCAGCAAAGAGTAACAGTTCCACCGGCGAGCTATGATAACGGTCTGAACTACCCGTTGACGGTATATGTTCTTCCAGTGCCACATGAAAATTGCTACCGCCAAAACCAAAAGAGCTCACAGAACCTTTGCGGGTATTGCCTGGCGCTTTGATCCACGGTCTGGAGTGGGTGTTCAGGTAAAAAGGACTTTGGTCAATTTTCAAGTCTGGGTTGGGTGCTTTAACCTTAATGGTGCCAGGCAATACTTTATGATGCAGCGCCATAACAACTTTAAACAACGATGCTGCACCAGCTGCCGATTTAGTATGCCCAATCTGCGATTTCACACTGCCGAGAGCGCACCATTGGCCTTTATCTTCGGCAGCATCTTCAAAGGCATAACACAGACCGGCAAACTCAGCGGCATCACCCGCTTTGGTGGCGGTACCATGCGCCTCGATAAGCTCGACATCTGTAACAGAATAATCAGTTTTATCATAAGCCCGTCTAATGGCAAGGGCCTGGCCTTTTGATTCTGGCGCATAAATACTCCCTGAGCGACCATCGGACGAGGAACCAATGCCACGAATAACCGAATAAACGCGGTCGCCATCACGGAGCGCATCATCAAGCCGGCGCAAGGCCACCATACCAATGCCTTCGCCCAACATGGTGCCATCAGCCTCGCTGGAAAACGGGCGACAATCACCCGTCGGGGATAACGCCGGCGTTTGGCTAAAACACATATACATAAAAGGGTCATTCAAAGCATCCACACCACCGCTGATCACCAGGTCACTGGTACCCGCCTGAAGCTCCTGAATGGCCATCGCAACCGCACCCAAACTACTTGCACAGGCTGCATCCACGACGCAGTTGGTGCCGCCTAAATCGAGACGATTGGCAATTCGACCGGCGACGACGTTACCCAGTAGGCCAGGAAATGTGCTTTCGTCCCATTCCGCATAAGTGGCTTCAATTCCATCGCAGACCTGACGTACTTTACTCTCCGCAATGCCGGCATTTCTCAGGGCCTCAACCCAATGCGGACGTTGTATCCTTGAAACCATCTGACCGACCATTTCAGTGGCCGAGGCAACCCCTAAAATGACGCTAATATCGCTTTTATTCACCTTGCCAAATTGCACACTGGCAGCATCCTGCAACACTTTATTGGCCACAATCAAGGCTAGAAGCTGCGCCGTATCGGTGGTTGATAATTGTTTTGGCGGCATGCCAAATTCCATCGGATCGAAATCGATGTTAGGAATAAAAGCGCCTCGATCCGCATATATTTTGCCTTTTTTACCCGGCTCAGCGTCATAAAAATCTTCAATCAACCAGTGATCGGCAGGCACTTGCTGCATAAAATCTTCGCCAGCAAGAATATTGCGCCAGAAAGATTGACCATCCAGTGAGCCCGGAAATAATCCGCTCGCACCGACAACCGCAATTGGGCTAAAACTGGTTTCTTTTAATTTAGTCATCAGATAATGCTCCTGGCCTCTAAAAGATTCAGGTAATTAATCAGAGTATTGTTCGACTCAAATCTTAAACAGATTGAAAGTTAACTATTTCAGGCCTGCCAGGCAAAGCCTGGTAGTTTGAATGTCGCTCATCTAGGTAGCGCATCCTCCGTCAGGTCCCTAAGTACGTATAACTGTGGGGGTAAAATTCATTGCATCCTGGGCCATAGCCAGGCCAAACGTTCGCAATTGATGTACGCGTGTAACCTGCGCTGCCCCTTCTAATAGATTCAGCGCAATTTGTTGCACTGTTCGCTGCTCTGGTGCTTGCAAAAAACTACCCGCTACCCAGCGATTAAAAGCGCCCATTGCTGGTCCGCACCATAGCTGATAATCGATTTGACGAGATACTTCACCACTAATTGGCCACTGACTCGAATTACCGATATACCATCGAAATATTAATGCCATCTTATGTTTAGGGTTCTGCAGCGCACGTTCAAGCTGGGCCGGGTTTGATTGCTTAAAAAAACGTTCAGTCTGCTGCCAAATTTCATCAAGTGACTGGCGAAATATATTCTTCTCAATATTTTCTCGCTGCGCAATGGGAATATCATCGATTGAATCATATCGCGTATAGAGATCATAAAGTTGATTACCCCTCACCGCCATCATGGTACCACGCTGTAATACCTGTACCTTGACCCCTAGTTCAAACATATCCGCTGAAGCGGTCATAGCAACATCGGCCAATTCTGCTTTAGCAAGCAGTTCACGACCGCTGTCTGATATACCTGATTCAACCGCAGATTGATGCACCGAGCCTAGCAACACAAACGCCGCACCCAGAGAATATGCCGCAGCGACACTGACTGGTGTCCCCAGACTACCCGCAGCACCCAGCCTGATGGGCCGATTATATCCAAAACTAGCACTGAGTTGATCACGCAATGTCATAATCGCAGGGAACAGGGCATTTAATGGCCTGTTGTCGGTATGCCCACCAGAATCAGACTCTACTATTATATCTTCTGATAAAGGCAGTTCAGCGGCGATTTCTGCTTCTTCAGCCGTGATCAGATTATCTGCTAGTAGTTGTTGCAGGATCTTCTGCGGTGCCGGCGATAAAAAGTGTTTAGCAACTTCCTCCCGTGAAATTTTCGCAAATATGTAGTTTTTACGTATCACGGCACCATCTTCGCTTCGTTGTAGTCCACTACAGGCGTATCGAACAATCGCCGGAGTAAGAGACATATAAGCAGAGGCTGAGACTTTACGCACCCCACAGCGCAGATACAGTGCAACGATGTCATTTTCAAGCGCTGGTTCATTGGGTGAATGAATAAGGTTACTACCCCAGGGCAAGCCTAATGGATCAAGTGCAGCAGCAATTTCTGTAATGGCGGCCTCAACCACTTTTGGCGCCAGACCCGCAGCCCCGAACATGCCCATCGCACCCATCTGACCGAGCGCGATAACTAATTTAGCAGAAGCAATACCCCGCGCCATCGCGCCGCCAACATAGGCAAAGCGTAAGCCATGGGTTTCCTGAAAACCACGATCACCAAGCCACTCTGGATAAAGGGGCGGCAATATACCTAAGAGGGGAAATGTTTGCTGGCCGGCTGATGTTTTACTGGTTGATGTTTTACCTGTTGATGTGCCATAGGATACTTCACCCCCTGTGGCCAGACCATAACGCTGTTTATCAGGATCGTATAAAAGGTGGCCAGGTTGCCGAATAGACGCATGGACGGTACCAGCGGTTAACGGCAAAAATGTAGCATCTGCGCTATTACCTACCCAGACACCTATACTTGGAGGGACATTCATATCCGATGACTGATCAGCCAACATTGTTTTAGAGGTCATTATTTCGTTTTATTCCGCAAGTTCAAGTCACCACACTGATAAAAATTCATTTAGCGCGGAAAATAACATCTTGTACTCACGCATTAAAGCGGAATTATATAAGAAACAACGCAACAAACCCATTTTTACATAAAGCGGATTTGTACAGCCTTTTTTTCAGGTAATGGGCACGATTTAATATTAAATTTATTTGATCCAGTGCAGCACTGCTGAATGGCCGATTTACATCGGCTATTTACATTGCGCATTTAAATCGTGCATTTAAATCGTGCATTTAAATCGTGCATTTAAATCGTAAGGGCGCCTATATCGTAGGCACGTTTAATCAACCCGACCCTATGACTTTAGTTGTGGAATATAATCCGCGCATTCACCAGACCCGGGGCTTCTTCTCGATCTATAGCAATTTGGCCAATAATAATACCCTGTTGGTTGAGGACTTCCAGCCAGGCTACCAGGCCATCAAAAGCAACATCATCAAACCAGACACTGACACCCACTGCACCTTCTGGCTGAATCCGATCCGGTCGTATTCCCGCATTGCCAGCCAGGCTTGAAATCGTCTGCAACAGCGGCTGGGCAGCACTAGTGGTCGTTGATAGCTGTGAAACTGCACGCGCCTTATCCTCAGTGGACCGCAAATACTGGATTATTTCTAATTGGCGTTCATGATTAAGTTTACTGTCAGCATAGAAATTATTAGCTGGGGACCATACCAATGCATAAACTAGCAATAAAAACATGAACCCAGCCAGGCATAAAACGGCAATCCGTTCACGACTTTCAAGGTTCTGATATTGCTGCGCTAATTGTTGATAGCGCGGATTAGACTGAAGTAAGCTGGCGAACATCAGGAACCCTCCGCCGTTTTTATTTTTATACTGCCGCGCACAGCGCCCTCGACCTGATTAATGGTGCCGATTTCCGCACTCAAGCCCATTTTAACCAGCGTTTCCGAAAAACGGATTAATTCATCACTGCGCGGGGTTTCAAGTTGTAGCACCAGGTCGCCTCGGCTTTCATTAAAATTAACATTATTGAGTTGTAAACTGGAACCTGGGATATGCCCTGCGGTTGAGGCAAATAAACTCAGAAATTGCCCACCAGTAACTTCACTGCCTTTTCCCAAATGGGCCCGCCAACGGCGCAGAATATCGTGTACACGACGATCGTTGGGAAATATATCCTGATAGATTTGTCGGGAGCTGGCTTCATATTCCAAGGCCCGTATATCCAGAAAAATACCCTGTCCAAGCAGTAGTGCTATATGGAGTGCAAATACAGACGCAGCTAAAATCATCACCGAACGCCAGCTACCTGGCCTGTTTCGTTTTACCTGCTCAACCTTATAATCACCCTGCAGTAAATTTATGGCGGTGCTAGCACCAGAACCCACCAACATTTCACGACAGAGTACTTCGAAAGGGGAATAATCAAGCTGAACAATCTTAATATCATCCACCTGCTCAGCATTAATTTGTGCAATAAGCAACGCACTGGCTTCTTGTTCTGCCGCACAAACCGCGAGTGACAGGTTTTCTTTATCAGCATCGGGTAAAAGGTTAATAGTGGTCGCCAGCAAATCTGTTGGCACCACCAGCCCAGTCGACGTGCACTGGCGAATAAGCGCCCTTTCACTGTCTAACATAATCGAACAATCTGTTTCACAAGGAACAGACTGTGTATCGACGGTAACAAAATCAGGTTTAATACCGAGGTTTTTAATTGCCTCCAACCAATATTGCATTCTTTCGGAGGCAATCACGGCAACATTCAACAAACCTGCGTCGTCTCTGCCGCCCATTGCAAAATGGCAATGATCTACATCAGTAGCAAGGTTTTCTTCCACCATAAAAGGCACAGCACGTTGAATTTGCCGTTGTTGTTTGCTGGGTATATCCACTAATGTAAGCAGTACTTCCTCACCTGCCAACATGACATAAGTTCTGCCATTCCAGTCTAAATCTACTAATAATGTAGTAAATTCCGACGGTTCACTTGAACCTCGAAAACGTACGATGCCGGATGTTTCATCAAGTAACATCCATTCAATTAATTGCTCTGCGCAGTCTGGCTTTTCACTTAGCCGCAGGAAAAGGTGCTCAGCCATAAACTAAACCTCCTCCACAATAGGCGGTATTTTAGTACTCTGATTGCGATATATAACGCGCATCAATCCATCCGTTGAATTTCTTTGTATAACACTGGTGAGATAACCGATTCGGTCCTGGTATCTCGCCCTGATACTGACCTTAAAAAAGCTTGATTGTACACTAAGTCCAGTCACAACTATGTTGCCGGCGGTATTTGTATTAAAAGCCGGATCAGCCGTAAAATCAGACACCTGTTGATAAGGCTGGCCTGCTTCACGGTTTGATACAATGCCCTCCGCAACAGCTTGACTAACCCCTGGCGCTACAATTTGAATGACGGCCGCCGAGGCAGTATTAACATTAATCATTGACGTCGGATCAGCTATGACCGTCACATAAGATGCCAGAATAGCGTACATTTGCTGGTCTAATTCAAGAATAAGGCGTAACTCAGTGGGGTCAATCATGGCCTGGTCGCCAGTCCTATAGGGTCGATCAAGGCCTAAATAGTTATAGTCCTCAGCCCCCAATGGCAACACTGAGTTGTCACTATCAAGCCAGTCAATCAAGCGATCAGTAAGCGCTGCATCAAGACCGAGTTCAGCCACTAAATTAGCAAAGCGTTGCTTCGCCAGAAGCCCTTCAGCACCTGCTTGAACCAGCGAATTTAGATTGAACTTCGCCTGCAGGTCTTCTATGTGTAATTGAATTTCACCTTCTTCAAAGTCAAACTTCATCGCCTGATCAGCCCAGGCTTCCTGCAGATGATCCACATTCGGCGCATTGATAAAATCTTCATGCAGTATTTGCCTGGCGAGTTCTTCGCCACCCAACGCATATTGCCTGACTTTACCCTGATCAAAAAAAGACCGGGCTCGATTAATAGAAAAATTCTGCTCGGTGGCCATCGAAACACCCAGTACCGTAGCAATTGCCACCACCAGCAATATGGTGATCAGGGCGACACCCCGCTGCAAAGAGTATGAACAAGGCCCTTGCACTATCGTTTTTCTCCTAAACACCCATCGTTCCGTATCACCATCCTGCATTAATTAAAAACCAATAGAACCTGGCTATGGCACGCAAAATAAGCACGTATAATAAAGCGCCATCATCTCAAACTCTGGTGTAAAAGTAGAGCGGACAGTCATCTGGACAGGGTTATTTGAAAGATAATGCACTTCTATTTGAATCCAAGTATTAATAATAGTGGCTATCAATGGCTTTGCAGAATAAGCCACGCAGAATATCCAGCTGCTATAAGCCCGCCAACAATAATATCGCCAACAATAACACCGCCAACAACAGCTGATTCTAACTAGCGTATACGCGCATCAGCCCCACCTGTTCTTCCTGATGTATTTCCTCGCCCTGGCGATGGCCTTCCTTGCGCACCTGATGTCGGTCCTACAGCACCCGAAGTACTGCCAGGAGCACTGCCTGGACTGCCCGATGTAGCGCCAGGAGTAGCGCCAGGAGTAGCACCAGCAGTCCCGCCTTTGACCGCTAGTTCAGGAAACACAAATACCTTTCTTATTTCGCCTAATTGCTCACTAACAATAAAAATTTCTGCCGCTGCTGGTAACGCATCTAACGCATTGGTTGCGGGCCATACCTGCACTGTGCCGCCGTTCGCGTCAATCAGGCCAATACGAAAATCTTCAATACCTGTTAGTAGCGTTTGCTCAATGGGTTCACTATCTTCGGCCCGATCCATTACCAGCCAAAAATAGCGTTTTAATTCACCATCATCCGATAACTGATAGGCAATACGTTGCAGGCTACTACGATTTAACTGCGCCGGGTTATTCCAGCCGGCACGGCTGAGTTCCACCATATACTCACCAGATGCAACCATTAAAGCAGGTAAAAGTTCACCATATTCATCTTTAACGGGGCGCGGCACAGCCTGACTAAAGTCCCGTTGCAGGACACTAAAAGCTTTTGTAAAAGCAGAGAAATTATCCACCTGAGTCATTACACGTTCATGAGTTGTGATAACCGTGCGTAACATTTGGCTTGCACCCAGACCGATTAAGGCAAATATAGACATAGCGACCAATACTTCTAACAGGGTGAAACCTGTCTGCGCAAATCCACGCCGAACCGGCCCCATAGCGGCTAATTTAGGTACACTTAAATGGGCAGCTATGGATTTAGAAGCTATGGTTTTAGAAGCTATGGATGTAGACACGGGCAACCTAAAACCTGCCTATAAAACCAGCAAGTTGTGCCACTTCACGTTGTGCATCCTGGCTAGAATACACCTTAACAACGACCCGCCGCATATCTTTGTTTTCAGTTGCCTCAACCGCCAGCACCACTTCCCAGTCTCGACCTGCTAGGGTGACAGCCACGCGTTCTGAACCGATTGCTGGATAATTTTTACTAATCCGAGGTTTCAGGCGTAACTGATTAATTTGATTTTCTGCGATCCAGTAGGCCAATGTACGCTCCTGGATAATACCTGTTTGATTCACGGCTTGCGCCGCATTACGTATTAACGCGGCTGAGACTACTGCAAAAATAGCCATCGCAATCATCACCTCAAGCAAAGTGAAGCCAGCATGTTGGGATCTATTCGTCATCTTCCTGTAACCATACAATATCGCCATACCCATCTGAACGCATTGATCGGCTCAGCTCACGCCCCTGCGACAAGGTCAGTGTAAAGGGGGTTATTTCTCCACTGGACAACAACAACAATGGCGGCACACCGCCTTTATTTTTAGTATCCAGCGCAAAAGCTGATTTTTCAATCTCCAGATCTAATTGCATCGATTCAGGTATGCTACGTTTCTGAAACGGCGCTAGCTGGTATTCAGCCCAATTTTGTTCGAATTCGTTATAAACAAAAAATGCGTAGCTATCGCGGCTCGGTTTAAACCCAAACTCAACCGCCTGACTCAGAGATTCTTCACGGGCCAGGTCTAACAGCAGTTTTATTCTTCTGGTTTCCTGGTCAAAGTCTCCTGTCTGGGCAAATCGAGGTAGATTGGCGATGCCGATACCCGACATGATCGAGACAATAAACAGCACGATCATCAGCTCGATCAGGGTAAACCCCTTTAACCAACGCTGCGCCTGTATCGACCTTAACCGCTTATTCACTTGCTGAGTCTAACCGTCAGATGAACTTAGATCTGCATCGATGGATTCGCCGCCTTCTTTTCGATCAGCACCATACGAATATATTTCATAAGATCTGGCTTCGCTGAAATACAGATACGGCTCATCCCAGGGATCAACGGGTAACTTTTTCAGATAGCCCTCTTCATTCCAGTGTCGCGCTTCAGGAAAACCACTGGGCTCATTAACCAGCGCATCTAAGCCCTGATCGGTGCTGGGATAAACACCATTATCCAATCGATATAATTCAAGTGCTGAACCGATTGACTCTATATCAGACTGAGCGGCAACTACCCGCGCCTGATCCGTACGACCAAAGATATTCTGTACCACAAGGCTGCCTAAAATGCCCAGTATAACCACTACAATCATAATCTCGATGAGCGTGAAACCGGCACTGCGGTTAGTGTTTAACATATTTGACTTACCTGAAAATTGATCCATTAAAAGCGCCCGTTAGCTATCGCCACTAGTATACCTGAGTTCTACTATATCCCAGCATCCCAGCATCCCAGCATCCCAGCACTTGACTGCTTTGTCCCTGAAAATTTTGTTCCTGAGTGCCGCTCAACTCACCAATTGATTCAGATTCATAATCGGTAGCAATATTGCCATAACAATCACAAATACCGCCCCACCCATCACCAACAGCATAAAGGGTCCAAATAAACTCAGCATCAATGCCAGTATCAACTCGACATCCTGCTGCATACTTTTTGCCACTCGAGCAAGCATATCGTCGAGTTCGCCGCTTGCTTCACCGCTAGCAATCATATGCAACATCATTGGCGGAAAATAACCACTTTGTTCCAGCGCCAGATTCAAGCTGGAACCCTCACTGACCTTCAGCGTCGCCTCGGCTACTTTTTTCTGTAACCAGCTATTACTGAGTACCTGGCCAGCAATCCGCATGGCTTCAACCAGCGGCACACCACTGGCAGACAGGATACTTAAGGTGCTCGCAAACTGTGCAGTATTCATGCCTCGACTAATCTTGGCGATTAACGGCAAATGTAATAATCGGCGATCATATTTAAGCTTAATGGTGGGCACCAACAAGGCCCGCTTGCCAGCAAAAACCAGAGCGCCGATCAGCAAAAATAACCCCAGCCCATAATTTTTAACCAGATCACTCAGCGAAATAATAACCACCGTCAGTGTTGGCAATGCCTGGCCTGTATCAGAAAATACTTTGACAATATCAGGTACCACAAAACCTAATAAACCGGCAAGAATGGCTATGGTCAGGACAAATAAAATCACTGGATAGATCATCGCCTGTTGAACTCGAGCCCGAGATTCCTGCTGCGATTCAGTAAAATCTGCCAATCGATTCAGCACCAGGTCCAGATGCCCTGCGGTTTCACCGGCGGCAACGGTTGCGCGATATAAACCAGGAAAGGCGCGCGGATACTCGGCAAAACTTTTTGCCAATGAAAAACCTTCCATCACCTTACCCCGCACTGACAACATCATGGCCTTGGTCCTGGGGTTCTCACTTTGTTTTGAGACGGCTAATAAAGCTTCTTCAATGGGCAGGCTGGCCGCTATCAACGTTGCCAGCTGACGCGTGATCAGCGCCAGTTCACGCACTGACAGCGATGGCTGATAAAAATTGCTAAAAAAGTTTGTGCCGGCTTTTTTTTCCCGAGTGGTTGCCACCGACAACGGAGCCAGCCCCTTATCACGCAACATTTGCCGTACCTGACGCGACGAATCGGCTTCAAGAACACCCTTTTCTTCCCGACCCTTTGGGGTCAGCGCAATGTATTCAAATGCAGCCACTAGTCTTCCGTTGTCACTCTAAGTACTTCATCAATTGAAGTTGTGCCGGCCAAAACCTTGGCCCTGCCGTCTTCTCTTATCCCTGGGGTGCGGCTTCGCGCCTGTTTTTCCATGGCTAACTCTGATTCACCACCATGAATCATGCGTCGCAGCGTATCATCAATTAATACTATTTCATAAATACCCTGACGACCGCGATAACCTTCCTGGGCACACTTATCACAGCCCACTTCTCTGTATATCTGTGGCGGATCGGCTTTATCTAACTTTAGAAACTCACATTCATAGGCATCGGCGCGATAGGGCTTACGACAATGCGTGCATAATACTCGAACCAGTCGCTGCGCCACCAGACCAACAATACTGTTACTTAATAAATACGGCTGTACACCCATGTTTTCTAACCGCGTTAATGCCCCTATCGCGGTATTGGTATGTATTGTTGATAATACCAGATGCCCCGTTAAGCTCGCCTGAACAGAAATATCAGCTGTTTCAAAATCTCGAATTTCACCCACCATCACCACATCAGGGTCCTGTCGCAAAATAGCCCGCAACCCCTTGGCAAAGGTCATTTCTGCTTTGGCATTTACCTGGGTCTGACCAATGCCTTCAACGTCATACTCAATTGGGTCTTCAACTGTCAGAATATTTCGCGAGCGATCATTAAGCTGATCAAGGCAGGCATACAGGGTAGTGGATTTACCTGAGCCAGTTGGACCCGTGACCAGAATGATCCCGTGCGGCTTTTTAACCAGTTGTTGCATAGACGTCAGGTTTTCGGCGCTCATACCCATATTCTTTAAATCACGCCGCCCTTCCTGTTTATCGAGCAAACGCATTACCACGCGTTCGCCGTTACTTGCCGGGATGGTTGATACCCGCACATCAACTTCCTTACCACCCACGCGTAAAGAAATACGGCCATCCTGTGGCAAACGTTTCTCTGCGATATCAAGCTTGGCCATCACCTTAATTCTGGACACCAGCAATGGTGCCAGTGCGCGCCTGGGGCTAACCACCTCACGTAATACCCCATCAACACGAAACCGTACTACTAGCCGAGTTTCATAGGTTTCTATATGTATATCGGACGCATCAACTTTAATGGCTTCTGTGAGCAGGCTGTTGATCAATTTAATGATTGGCGCATCGTCTTCCTGCTCAAGTAGATCACCAGTATCCGGAATAGCATCTACCAGGCTATCAAGATCCATTTCTTCACCTAAGCCCTCAATCATCTGCATCGCTTCACCAGAATCATCCTGATAGGTAAGCGACAGATGTCGATCGAAGGTTGCCACATCAACTTCTTTACAGGCAAAAGAAGCCCCAATAAACCGACGTATTTCAGCCATCACCTGTGGGCTCATACCCGGTTTAAAAACCACCTCTCTTGGCGTTTCATCATTACGCGGCAACAGCAGTACCCCATGCCTTTTAGCAAAGGTGAAGGGTAAACGCCGGTTTAAATCCATTTGACTCATATTCTTATCTAATCCCGTTTATAGATAAAACACCTATCCAGTTGATAACTATAGACTAATAAGCCTTGTTTCCAAACTTGTTAGAGGCGACAACAGCCTGTTTCTCAAGGCAAGCTTAGTTGCCCGATCACCAGATAGAAAGCCCTAAAGGTTAGAAAACGCAGACTATAAAATAGCCAGTAACATAACAGACCGTCACCCAAAGGCAGGACACAGCCAGGGCGGCAAATGATTCTACCTGATAAACTTTATATTACTAAATTGGGCGCGACTAAACTCAGTATAACTAACGGTTTGCTGGCTGCCGGAGCAGATTTATGTTGCAGCGGTGATACCATCAGTAACCCAGCCAGTAACCCAGCCAGCAACCCAACCAGCGTCAGGACATGCCGACTGACTGCCCCAGCTTAAATACCCGCAATTCCTTGCTGGCCATTTTTTGCCAGTTTTCATTTGAGGTCAACGGTTCCGTGGCAACAACAGTGACAACATCGTCTGGGGTGGTATGGTCAGCAAAGTTCACTTCGATATCAGCATCAAGTAGTTTAGCTTCACCAAACGGCGCGCGTCTGGTCAACCAATGCAGGCTGGTACTGCAATGCGCGTAAAGCACTGCAGAGTCGCTCATCAATATATTGAACACGCCTAAAGAGGACAAATCAGATATTAACTCACGAATAAATGACTGTAATGTTTTAGGGTTTTTTTGGCCTTTTGGAAATCGTTGCCGAATTTGATCAAGTAACCAGCAAAAAGCGTATTCGCTATCTGTGGTACCGACCACCTGATAAAAATTTAACGGTCTTTTTTTTATCCCTTTCAATTGGCCATTGTGAGCAAAGGTCCAGACTTTACCCCAAAGTTCACGGGAAAAAGGATGAGTGTTTTCAAGGCAAACTCGGCCTCGGTTGGCCTTGCGAATATGGCAAATAACATTGGTACTTTTTATTGAGTAGCTCTGCATAAAACGCGCAATTTCCGAATCTGCGCTGGCACCTGGGTCATGAAAGGCACGATATCCAGCACCCTCGTAAAAAGCCATGCCCCATCCGTCACGGTGTGGGCCAGTGGCACCACCGCGCCGCATTAAACCCGCAAAACTGAAACAAATATCCGTCGGGACGCTAGCGCTCATACCAAGAAGTTCACACATTGGGTGTCATTAATTATCCCTGCTTTGCAACAAGATTATGGCTGACCACTGATAATAGTACATTTGCCTCCTGGCATTACCTTCAATACCAATCATCTGTAAAATAGCGCGTTAGCGCTGCGCAAACAAAGTTGATAATTGCTCCGCTGCGATTGACCGATCATAACGTTGCGCGTCTATTTTAGCCTGTTTAGCGATTGACGCCCGAAGCTGCGGGTTGTTGATCAACTGGATTAGTGCCTCGCGCCATTGATCATCAGTTGTTGCCAGCAAGCCGTTACTGCCATGTTGTATCTGCTCTGCGCAAACACCAACCGGCGATGAAATACAGGCAATACCAAGTGCCATATACTGGATATTTTTGAACCCACATTTACCCCGAGTAAAACGATTATCCGCCAGTGGATTAATGCCTATGTCGAAGCCACACAGATCCTGCAATTCGTGTTTCAACTGCCAGGGTTTAGTGGTGATATATGGATGATGAAAATTTTTTTCGATACCAACAAGTTCAATTCGTAGGTGCTCATACTGAGCCAGCAATTGTTTTAACAAGGGCATTTTTTCTTCAATGAAACTTGCAGTGCCCGGTCCGCCGATCCAGCCAATAACAATTTTCCTGGCTTTTGTTGAGGTGTTTTTTGTGGTCAGTTTTTGTGTCGCTAATTGTTTCTCTGCGGCGGCGGCATTGTATGCGGCCAGATTCACGGTGGTGGGAATAATTTCAACTTTCGGATTATAGTCTTTCGCATAGTCAGCAAGATTGGCATTGCCAACAATCACCTGATCAGCCAGTCGAACTAGCTTTCTGGTTCGATAAGCATTCATTTTTAAAGGCGCAAGCCATTGGTTGACGGCTGTATCTGGGTTAATAAATATGGCGTCATCAAAATCGTAAACAACTCGTTTACCCGCCCACCTGGCTATAGTTTCTAACCACGGGGGACCAAAGGGCGCGATATTTCGATGAATAAAAACCACGCGGGAATGATAAAGGGCTGCAAAATATGCAGGCAAAAACATCAGCAGATCAATCACCAGGCTGGCGATTTTTTGGGGTATCAAACCTTGCTTGTCTTTGAGTTGATAAGACCGTTCGGATAAAAACGATAAATGTCTAACTTGATAATGGGCACACCAACAAGGTATAAAGTCAATAGCACGAAGGCGGGAACTGGCGCCGGAGACAGGTTCTGGCGTGATTATCAACAATCCCGGTTTGGCTTGACTATTCATCGATTTAAAAATGCACCTATTTTGAGCAGGCAAGTATTTTAGTCGGTATTTTTCATGGATTGCAAAAACATCCTGACCGGTTATTCACCGCCCACACTTAACCGGACTAACCGGACACGCGGTTTGCCCGCATTCGGCTTTCCGATGTTCTTCTTCCCTAAACATGCACACCTTTCCAGACTGCAGTAGTTGAGACTGTTAACGATCACATCAATCGGCACGGGGGTCATTTGCCGGCGAGTGAAGTGCTTGATTCTCAGCTTTAGCCAACCCATTGCTTTGTCAGATGGCTCAACCAGTGGAAAATTCCTTCTGGACCGGGCGCCTTGACAAGGCCAGCGCTAAAACCTAAAAATTCAAACCGCGCCGCACGGGCGTCCCTGATTTGCGTCTTCTCCTGCTTAAGCTTGAGATCAAGCCGTTCCAGGATGGCCTGCAAAATTGCAAAGGGTCGCGCTGTATCTCTAGCGCACAGGATATTTACTCTGGCACTTTACTTCGACCCCAAAAATTTTTCAGGTATCTATTGGGCTTATTACAGGTCGCTGAAGTTGTTTAACTACGTGAGTATAAATTTCGGTGGTTTTGACATCGGAATGACCGAGGAATTCTTGAATAGTACGAAGATCGTATCCAGCTTCTAAGAGTCGTGTAGCAAAGCTGTGTCGGAACGTGTGGCTGCTCGCGTGCTTATGAATATTTGCCTTACGAATTGCGACTTTAATCTTTCTCTGCACCGTTTGAGAATAGAGATGATGGCGCCGCAACTCACCTGTACGCGGGTCGGTAGACAATTTAGATGCAGAAAACAAGTACTTCCAGGCGAGTGATTTGGAAGCCGCCGGATATTTTCGTTCCAAAGCATCCGGCATAAAAACGCTTCCGACGCCGTTAAGAAGATCTTCTTCATGTCTTAAGCGAGTCAGCGCTATAGCTTTAGCAATCTCTGATTTCAAGGATGTGGGTAAAATAGTTACACGATCCTTATTGCCTTTACCGCTTCTAACTAGCAGCTGATTCATGCCAAAGTCGACATCCTTTACTCTTAATCGAAGGCATTCAGAAATCCTTAAACCTGATCCATATAAGATTTGTGCAATGAGCTTGTCAAAACTCAGCAATTGGTCAATAACGGACAATGCTTCTTCATGTGTAAAGACCACTAGGATTTTCGCAGGACGTCGTGCATAGGTGTATTTTAAGCTAACCTCACGTTGCAAAAATTGCCTGTAGAGGAAAATTAATGCGTTTAAAGCTGTTTTTTGAGTGTTTGCTGAGCAGTTTCTACGCACTGACAGGTGATCTAGAAATGATTCAATGTCTCTGTCATTTAATTCTTCTGGGTGCCTAAACTTGTGAAAACGAATAAAACGCACCACCCAACCTACATAGGTCTTTTCTGTTGCGTAGCTGAGATTATTCGACCTAATGTGCTGACGAAACCGATCAACAAACCGAATTGGCCTGGCCGGAATAATGGGAGCGATACCTTCCATGGGATCAACACCTTACTTAATACTGTTTTTTTATACAGTATAACAATATGGTTAAGAACTCAATAGATGCGCCCAGTTCATCGGCCTATGCCGCTTTTCATTCACGAAAATTATTCAAACGTCATAAGGTGTTGATTTACCGCACTTTATTTCCTCACCAAATCCATACATAGAGGTATTACTCGGCGACAAGATACTCAGCAACAGCCGAGTATCTGCAGAAAAAAGTAAAGCAATTGCTGTAAATCTTTGATTTAATGGGAAAAATGATTGGAGAAGCTTTATGGCTTCAGAATTATCCGGCAAAGAGATACTCGGCTGGTGCATTAGAATTAACTGTTAAATTTGCCGGCATAGCTATCGCTAGACCGGAGCTTTA
>JAHRVQ010000011.1 GCA_019090615.1 Pseudomonadales bacterium
ACCTGCCGTAGTTCACTCTCTTCTTCAAGGCTAAAGCGACACATTGCTAATCTATGGCCGTCTGTAGCCACTGTTCTTATATGCCCACCGCCTATTTCGAACAACATACCATTAAGAAAATAACGCACATCCTGCTGTGCCATCGCAAAAATCGTTCGGCTAATCAGGCGCTTTATTACATCGACATCAACCCTAAAATTCAGGTCTGCCAATGTTTTGTCTATAGAGGGAAAATCAGTTGCTGGAAGGGTCGCTAACGTGGACCGGAAACGACCAGATCTGATGGTTAATTTTTGATCTTTAAGACCAAATTCGATCTCTGCATTTTCTGGCAGTTCACGGCATATATCGACCAACTTGCGAGCAGGAACTGTTACCTCCCCTGGTTCAGCATTGTCCAGTACAACGCGACTAATCATTTCTACTTCAAGATCAGTACCTATCAACGAAAGTAGATTTGACTCAACCTGAAACAAAACGTTAGATAAAACTGGTAAGGTTTGACGCTTCTCAACGACACCTGTTACTTGCTGCAATGGCTTTATAAGCGCTTCTCTATTAACCTTAAATTTCATTATATCCCTGTGCTAATTAGTGCTTACCAACCCCATAAAGCCATGTTACCGCGAAATACCAAATTACATTTGCTTCAACAACGCCACGACCGAAATACAAAAAGAACTGGTTTTTCAAATGGAGTTAAGCCAGCTTATTGACCATCTAGATATTGCTGTACTACAAACTTAGGCGGTCAAAATACGCAGTAAATTATTATAATCCTCTCGAATATCCCTTGTATTTTCACGAAGTTCTTCAATTTTTCTACAAGCATGTAAAACAGTAGTATGATCTCTACCACCAAAAGAATCACCAATTTCTGGCAAACTGTGATTTGTGAGTTCCTTTGCAAGTGCCATTGCTACCTGCCTTGGGCGCGCTACTGACCTGTTCCTTCGTTTAGAATGCATATCGGAAATACGAATTTTGAAATAGTCTGCAACTGTTTTTTGAATATTTTCGATGCCAACCTGGCGGTCCTGGATTGCCAGTAAATCATTCAAAGATTCTTTAACCTGACTAATGCTAATTTCTCGTTTAGTGAAATTCGCATTAGCAATTACCCTTTTTAGTGCGCCTTCAAGTTCTCTAACATTCGAACGGATTTTTTCTGCTATAAAAAAAGCAACCTCGTGTGGAAAATTGATGGTTTCTGGTTCAGCTTTCTTTATCAATATAGCGGCACGAGTCTCCAGATCCGGCGGTTCAACAGATGCGGTCATACCCCATACAAACCGACTCTTTAACCTTTCTTCCAACCCAGGAATTTCCTTTGGGTATCGATCGCAAGTAAGAACTATCTGACTACCGTTTTCCTGTAAACGGTTAAAAACGTGAAAAAATTCTTCTTGGGATTTAGCACCTTTGGCAAGAAATTGAATATCATCCATCAATAAAACATCTACATCTCTATAATATTGAGTGAAGTCATTCATTGCACCACGTTCTATCGCTCGAACCATATCTTCCATAAAACGCTGAGAATACATATAGGCCACCCTGAGATGAGGATGTTTATCTATTATTGCATTGCCAACAGCATGCATTAGATGGGTTTTGCCCAATCCTACTCCGCCATAAAGCAACAAACACTTTGATGTTCCGACGTTATCACAGACCTGTAACGCTGCGGCTCTGGCAAATTCGTTTGATCTACCTGCCACAAAACTATCAAAGGTAAATTCTTTATTCAAATCAAGTAATGGATAAAATGCGCTGGCTTTCGCTGACTTTGCCTGCCTTGGACGGTTCAGTTTTTTATCGTTTGCATCATCCGAAATTGGAGTAGAAGTGCCAATATGCAATGACACTTGTTCAAGCCCATTAGCTAATAGAATCTCCTTAATACGACGCAAAAATTGATCATTAACCTGATCTCGAATATAACGATTCGGGGCCAATAATTTCATCACTCCGGATTCAGATTCTGCCTGTAAAGGCCTTATCCAGGTACTAAATTGCTTAGAAGATAATTCATCCTCTAGCTCCAACAAACATTTTTGCCAAACTGTCGCCCCCACAAGCCCTCCGTCGTTTTTTAAAATTGAAAAACCCCAGAAATTTTTTCTTGATCATAAAATCAAACTTAACGCCTTTCTGGGCACGAATAGTAACTCCATTTAGTCCCTCAAGCCAACACTTGATGAAAAAATATCTGTTTTAAATTTTCTTATTTTTCAATGGTTTATGGGACAACCTCTCAACATCCTATGGGTAAGCTGTGGGTAAGTTGTGTATAAAAATCCCAGTTTGGTCGATGCAATTCTGCCTGTGGATAAAGACCGATTTTATACCCAGCTTATCTACAGGATAAGCACGTTTATTACATAATCTGACTACAGCCTTAGAAGTGCTCTATCCCTTTGAAAATTAACCCATAAATGGAGTAATACAGAATTTCAGCGTCTTAATAGTAACTAACAATAATAAATATTTTATATATAACTAAAACTATTAATGTAGATGACCAATTAATCACCTCATGATTTACGCATTTTTATAAACCAACTGAAATATCATAACGAGTAAGCAACAGCATTAAATCCCCTCAGCAACACTTCATCAAAAATTTAGTGTTGAATTTCTCTATTTTTTAAACCTTATTTGAATAACCTCTCGATATCCTTTGAATAAATTGTGGGTAAGTTGTGTATAAGAATCACAATTTGGTTGATTCAGTTATACCTGTGGATAAAGGCCATATTTATACCCAGCTTATCTACAGGATAAACACCATTATTACACAATCTAACTACAGCCTTGAAAGTACTCTAACCCATTGAAAAATAAAAGATAAAAAGAGTAATACAGAATTACAAAGTCTTAATAATAAACAACAATAATAAATATTTATATATAACTAAAACTACTATTATGAGTGACTGACTGGTCAGATCTCCATTCGATAATATCATTACGAAATATCGAAACCTGAGAGTAGTTACCTGGTAAGTCTATTAAAATTGACAAATACGATGAACTTAATTAGACTCCCCGCTCATTTTTTCCGCCCCGACTATTGGTAATCAAGATGAAGAGAACATTTCAACCTAGTGTAATAAAACGAAAACGTAATCACGGTTTTCGTGCTCGAATGGCGACTAAAAATGGGCGCCTTGTTATAAAACGGCGTAGAGCCAAAGGACGCAAAGTTTTATCCGCATAAGTTAAACAGGATAATCTTGTTCATACCCATCTGATGTTACATGAACGATATCAATCTGATCGTAGATTACTAACGTCAGATGAATTTGATGTGGTTTTTAAAAAAAATAATTACCGCATGGGATCCTCTGAATTCCTAATTCTTGCTATGGACACGCAAAACGAATCCAGTCGTTTAGGCATGGTTATTGGTAAAAGAAACACCGCACTGGCAGTCAACAGAAATCTGATCAAACGTTTAATACGCGAATCTTTCAGAAGGAAATTCCCTAAAAACATAGCGATTGACATCGTGATTGTTTCTCGGCAGGGAATTAATAAGGCGCATAATATTGAACTACTTGAACGATTGGAAAGCGCCTGGAATAAACTTGCTAAAAAAGTAGTTAAAAATTATCAAACTGGTTCAAAACATGATTAAACAATTAGCATTAGCTACTATTCGTTTATATCAAATTTTTTTCAGTTATATATTTGGCCCTTGTTGCAGGTTTTATCCCAGCTGTTCTAGCTATGCAGAACAATCTATACAACAACACGGTATTTTTAAAGGCGTATGGCTTACCACAAAGCGCATAACGAAATGTCATCCATTTCATTCTGGCGGTGTTGATTTAGTACCTCCAAACGATAAATTCAAAGGTTAGATTGATGGATTTTCAACGCATTTTAATATTACTGGGCATGGCAGTAACAGCCTATATGTTGATTCTGGCTTGGAATGATGATTATGGTCAACAATCAAGGCTTAATTCAGATTTTCCAGTGACCCTTGAACAAGAAGATACCCTATACCAGGAGATTGAAACCAGTACTGCAGGACATTTAACATTAGAAAATTCTGCTGTTGATGTCCCTACTCTCACAGCTGAAAAACAGCAATACGATCAATTACCTGAGCTTGCTGAACCTTTGATGGAACAACGGTTAGTTCATATTACGACTGATGTATTTAATTTGAAAATTGATCGATTAGGCGGTGACATTGTTCACGGTGCACTACCAAAATATCCGCAAGCCCTGGAAACACCGGATATCCCCTTTGTTTTATTAGATCAACGTAATCAATATAGCGCACAAAGCGGCCTGATTGGTAAAAACGGCACTGATACATCCAATGGCCGGCCATTATTTTCAGTAGCTAAAAGCCATTATGATATTGGTTCAAACGACCAGCTTGTAATTGATTTTAAATTATTTACTGAAACTGGTGTTGAGATAATCAAGCGCTTTACCTTCAATAAAGGCGATTACCTCATTAATATTGAATATATAGTATCTAATCAAACATCTGACCTTTGGCAAGCGGCTTTTTATACTCAGATAAAAAGAAATGGACAGGAACCTGTATCTGCAGAATCTTCTGGTATGGGTATGAAGCCTTATACAGGTGCTGCAACTTTTAATATTGATTCTCCTTATACCAAACTTAGTTTCGACGATATTGCTGAGGATACCTATCAGGCTAAGGTCGAAGCAGGTTATATGGCGTTAGTTCAACATTACTTTGTTTCTGCCTGGGTACCTGCTGATCGACAAGTTTATAAATATCAGGCACGCAAACTTGCTGATAAAGATATTTATCTTTTTGGGTTCACAAGTCCCCTGTGGGAGATTAATCCAGGTGAAACCGCCACACAAAAAGCTAGCTTTTATCTAGGGCCAAAAAATCAGGACCGGCTGGAAGAAATATCCGATGGACTTAATTTAACCGTCGATTATGGTTTCCTCTGGTGGTTGGCTCAACCGTTATTTCAGCTACTCGCTTTTATTCATGGCTTTGTTAACAATTGGGGCATAGCTATTATTTTTTTAACAATATTTGTTAAATCTTTACTTTATCCCTTGTCTGCAGCCAGTTTTCGTTCAATGGCCAAAATGCGCAAATTACAACCTGAAATGGCTCGCCTTAAAGAACGCTTTGGTGATGACAAACAAAAATTTTCCCAGGCGATGATGGAGCTATATAAAAAAGAGGGTGCTAACCCGTTAGGCGGATGTTTACCGATGCTTGCTCAGATGCCAGTGTTTTTAGCCTTATACTGGTCGTTAATGGAGAGCGTGGAACTAAGACAGGCGCCCTTCTTTTTATGGATAAATGATCTGTCTGCTATGGATCCGTATTTTGTGCTGCCAATTTTGATGGGTATATCAATGTTTGTTACTCAAATGCTGCAGCCTGAGCCACCTGACCCGATCCAGGCTAAAGTGTTTAAATTAATGCCTATAATGTTTACCTTTTTCTTTCTCTGGTTTCCGTCTGGCCTGGTTCTGTATTGGTTTATTAACAATCTGCTTTCTATTCTGCAGCAGTGGTATGTCACACGTCAGATTGAAAAATCTTCATAGAGCCTCAGTAACGTGCAACGTGGTCTAACCGATAAAAGTACCATCGCCGCACTTGCCACACCGAGTGGTAGAGGCGGTATTGGTATTGTCCGTATATCTGGACCAGATGCTAAATCGATAGCAAAAATTGTTACCCAGAAAAATCTGACACCGCGGCAAGCGACCTACTGTAATTTCTTTGATGATGACCATAGCGTTATTGATCAGGGTATTAGTTTGTTATTCCCAGCTCCTCATTCTTTTACAGGTGAAAATGTACTTGAACTGCAGGGTCATGGTGGTCCAGTGGTAATGGATATGTTGTTAAGCCGGGTTATTTCCTTGGGTGCTAGAATAGCTGAACCCGGTGAATTTTCCGCGCGAGCATTTTTGAATGACAAAATAGATTTATCGCAGGCGGAAGCAATATCAGACCTGATTAATAGCGCCAGTCAACAAGCAGCGAAAGGTGCTATAAGGTCATTGCAAGGTGAATTTTCTAATTCAATTGAAGATTTGGATTCAAGGGTGGTTGCAATGCGGTTGTATATTGAAGCTGCTATTGATTTTCCAGAAGAAGAAATAGATTTTTTATCGGATCAAAAAATCCAGAAAAGTTTATCTGAAATTGATTCATCGTTTCTATCAGTGCTCAAGAGTGCAACTCAGGGGGCATTGCTAAGAGAAGGGATTAATTTAGTACTGGCTGGACGCCCCAATGCAGGTAAATCGAGTCTAATGAACTGTTTAGCTGGTAAAAATGCCTCCATCGTCACGGCTATTGCTGGCACTACTCGAGATATTGTTGATGAATATATACATCTAGATGGCATACCTATAAGGCTGGTTGACACAGCAGGTATCCATGCGGCGAAGGATGAAGTTGAAAAAGAAGGAATTCGGCGAGCATTTGATGAACTGCAGCATACTGATGCGGCAATTATTCTAATAGATTTGAGCCTGGACAAAGCCTGGGAAAAAGTTGTTGATCAATTACTCATAGAAATCCCCTATAATTCGACTGTAAAACCATTGATCGTTTTAAATAAAATGGATCTTGTAGATTCTCTGCCAACAGAACAGTTATACCGTGCTATGCCAGTTATTTGTGTTTCTGCAAAAAAAGGCGAAGGAATTGAGTCGTTAAAGGGCTTGCTTAAAGAAATTTTGGCCATAGATTTTTCAGAGGAAGGATCCTTTATTGCCCGTTCACGCCATATAGATGCAATTAATCGAGCCTATGAACATTTAAAAGAAGGCCGGAATCAACTTGATCAATTTCAGGCAGGTGAGTTACTTGCTGAAGAATTACGATATTGTCATGAGTCTTTATGTGAAATTACAGGTCAATTCACTTCAGACGATCTATTGGGTCGGATATTTTCGACGTTTTGTATTGGCAAATAACGTTAGCAATAAATGATATCGTCTGAATAGCGTAGACAATAGCACTATCAAGCGTATACTCTCCCACCCGAATTTCGACGACCCAGGTTTTCAATAAATGAACTATCCTAAGCAATTTGATGTAATTGTTGTTGGCGGTGGTCATGCCGGAACCGAAGCGGCTTTGGCAGCGGCAAGAATGGGCTGTAAAACCCTATTGGTTACGCAAAATATTGAAACCCTGGGCCAAATGTCGTGCAATCCTGCGATAGGTGGGATCGGCAAGAGCCATTTGGTGAAAGAGATAGATGCCCTGGGTGGTGTTATGGGTTTGGCCGCGGACCAAGCGGGCATTCACTTTCGGGTTTTAAATTCTCGTAAAGGACCGGCCGTAAGAGCCACACGCGCACAGGCGGATCGTCAACTATACAAACAGGTAATCCGGGTTTATCTTGAAAATCAGCAAAATTTGCAGATATTTCAACAATCTGTGGATGATCTAATTGTTGAACAGAATACTGTCTGTGGTGTGATCACCAATAGTGGCATTCGTTTTCGATCTCGAACAGTAGTTTTAACCGTGGGTACTTTCTTAGGCGGCATTATACATTTGGGGCTGGAAAAACAATCTGGTGGACGTGCTGCAGATCCGGCTTCCAATAGATTATCAGATCGATTACGAGAATTACCTTTTAAAGTAGATCGATTAAAAACCGGTACGCCACCACGAATTGATGGTAGGACAGTTAACTTTTCAGTATTAGAGCCGCAACCAGGTGATCAACCACGGCCAGTAATGTCTTATATAAACACCACGGCGGATCATCCACAGCAGGTAAATTGTTTTATTACGCAGACTAATGCGCGTACCCATGAAATTATATCAAAAGGCCTTGATCGGTCACCGTTGTTTACTGGTGAAATAGACGGTGTAGGGCCAAGGTATTGCCCTTCTATTGAAGATAAGGTGGTGCGTTTTGCTGATCGAGACTCACATCAAATTTTTGTTGAACCAGAAGGACTGAATACCCATGAATTGTATCCAAACGGTATATCAACCAGCTTACCATTTGATGTGCAATTAGAACTGGTTAGAAGTATTAAGGGTTTTGAAAGTGCAGAAATTACTCGGCCAGGGTATGCAATTGAATATGATTTTTTTGACCCTAGAGAACTGAAATTTTCTCTGGAGACTAAACATCTTGAAGGGCTTTATTTTGCAGGACAGATTAATGGTACTACCGGCTATGAAGAGGCTGCAGCACAGGGCCTAATAGCGGGTATTAATGCTGCACTTCAGTGTTCTGAGCGGCCACCCTGGTGCCCCGCCAGGAATGAAGCTTATATAGGTGTTCTGATAGATGATCTTATAACGGACGGTACTAAAGAACCCTATCGAATGTTTACCAGTAGAGCAGAATACCGGCTGATTTTACGACAGGATAATGCTGATCGGAGATTGACTGAAATGGGCCGATCCATGGGCCTGATTGATGAACATAGATGGCACCGTTTTGGTGAGAAAACCAGTTTGTTAAAAGAGAGAAACGTTATACTAAAAAGTCATTGGTGCCAGCCAGGGGATATCAATGTTGAAACTTATCTCGGCCAAAAATTGTCCAGAGAATATAACCTGGCAGAATTGTTACGGCGACCGAAAGTACAGATTGAAGCACTTTTGAAGGCAATAGCACTAGATTGGCCTGATACAGAAGTGAATGAACAGCTTGAAATTGATCTTAAATATGCGGGTTATATCGCGCGACAGGAAGATGAAATTGCTCGCATTCGAACCCAACATGACGTTGAACTGCCAGCTGATATGAATTATGCAGAGATAAAGGGTTTGTCGAATGAGGTGAAACAAAAGTTACAAGAGGTTCAACCTCAGTCTATTGGGCAGGCTACACGTATTTCTGGTGTTACACCTGCAGCTATATCGCTGCTACTTATTTATCTGAAGAAATCTAAATTGCTTGTTAAACAACATGTAATTAATCAGTAATAATTTACCCGACTCAATAAAATAATATCATGTAATAAGGTTAGCTATACCATTGACTCAGAATCAACAACAGATTAGCCGAGGATTAGTTGCGATGGGTTTAGCGCACCCGAAGGAACTGATTAGGAAACTAAATTTATTTGTTGATGAACTCTATAAATGGAATAAGACCTATAATCTTACAGCGATTCGCGATAAACAAAAAATTGTTACCCTTCACCTACTTGATTCATTAGTTATTCAGCAATTTGTGAAGTCCGACAGTGTTATTGACATTGGATCTGGCGCAGGGTTTCCGGGCATACCACTGGCGTTGTATTTCCCACAAAAGCAATTTACCTTGCTAGATAGCAATGGTAAAAAAACACGTTTTTTACAACAGATGAAAATCCAGCTCGGTCTGGATAATTGCGAAATCGTACAATCCAGAGTTGAAGAATATAAACATCAATTTGATTTGGTTACCTGTCGAGCTTTTGCTTCATTAACAGAAATCAAAGATAAAGCTGCGCATTTGGTGGCCAATAATGGTCAAATATTGGCATTAAAGGCGCAACTTAAAGAGGTAGAAATACAATCTGATCTTGGACCATTCAAAATATCTGCTATTCATAAGCTTATTGTTCCAGGCGTTGAAGCAGAACGGAATCTGGTGATCATGGAAAGATTTAGTGAGACAGTTTAATTAGTGGGGTTAATTAGATAGTCTGATCAGTAGATAGTTGGCTTATGTTGCCAGGCAACCAGGGCACGCGTCACTAATATAATACATCTAATGATATACAGGGCGAACAATTCTAATAATGAATAAATCAACAGGGGAACTATCTTGGGGGTAGTTTTAGCAATTACGAACCAGAAAGGTGGGGTTGGCAAAACTACGACCAGTGTTAATTTGGCCGCGTCATTGGCTGCAACTCAACGTAAGGTTTTATTGGTTGATCTGGATCCACAAGGTAATGCCACCATGGGTAGTGGTATCGACAAAAACTTGCTGGGCAATTCTGTCTATGAAGTACTTGTAGACAGCAGAACAATTTTGGAATCGGTGTCTCAAACCGAAGTATCCGGTTATGAACTATTAGCAGCCAATGTGGACCTTACAGGCGCTGAGTTAGAATTGATGGATTTAGATCGGCGGGAATATCGCTTATCAGATGCATTATCAGTAGCTAAACAAAGATATGATTTTATTATACTTGATTGCCCACCTTCTTTAAGCTTGCTCACTATTAATGGCCTGGTCGCGTCTGACGCAGTTATTATTCCGATGCAATGTGAATATTATGCCCTGGAAGGTTTATCTGCCTTAATCAATACAATTACTAGAATAACCCAGCATTTGAATCCTGATCTAAAAATCGAAGGCATAGTTCGTACCATGTACGATCCTCGGAATAGTTTAACGCGGGATGTGTCTTTACAATTAATTGATCATTTTGGCGACAAGGTATATCGCACAGTAATCCCAAGAAATGTTAGATTAGCTGAGGCACCCAGTTATGGATTACCTGTATTGCATTATGACAAGCGATCACGTGGAGCCAAAGCCTATCTGGCGCTGGCAGGAGAAATCAATCGACGCTACGTAGATTCAGGGGCAGTGCCTGCCTTAGGGGTTTCAAAAGTAGGACAATAATGATGGCTAGAAAAAGAGGTTTAGGTCGCGGATTAGATGCATTATTGGGTGACCAACCCATTAAAGATGAAGTACATGGCCAAACTTTGGATGATATTCCTATAGAGTGGATCCAGCCAGGCAAATATCAACCACGGAAAGTTATAGATGATGAAGCCCTGCTGGAGTTAGCCGCATCGATAAAAAAACAAGGCGTTATGCAACCGATAGTCTTGCGTTCAATTAAAGAAAACAGGTACGAAATTATTGCTGGGGAACGTCGATGGCGGGCGACTCAGTTGGCTGGGTTAGCGAAGATTCCAGCAATAATTAAGGAAGTTAATGATGAAGCCGCTGTGGCCATGTCTTTGATTGAAAATATTCAGCGTGAAGATCTTAATCCGATGGAAGAGGCGCTAGCACTGCAACGACTTATCGAAGAATTTGATCTAACCCACCAACAGGTTGCAGATGCTGTTGGCAAAAGCCGTACGGCGGTCACAAATTATTTGAGACTGATGAATTTAAGCCCTGAAGTTGGCCAAATGCTGGTGCACGGTGATATTGAAATGGGCCATGCGCGGTCGCTGCTTAGTTTGTCTTTTGAAAAACAAGGTATTGCTGCGCAACAAATTATTGCCCAGGGGCTTAATGTTCGCCAGGCAGAATCTATGGTGAGAAAAATTCTTAGCGGTGTTGAAAATCCACAGGTTTTACCCACTGTTGATCCTGATACCAGAAGGTTAGAAAATAGTTTGTCCTCTAAGCTTGGCCAGGCTGTAAATATTAAACATACAGCTAAGGGTAAAGGTAAGCTTATTATTAAATATAATAGCCTGGATGAACTGGATGGTATTTTGACGCGATTTGGAGATCTTGCTTAGTAAACAATTACAATTGCCTCACCGCGCAGTGTTATATAAAAAAAAAGTAAAATATTAGCCAATTTATAACGCTTCGTATTGAACGCAAAGATTGAAATCACTATACTCTGCCCGCGCTGACAAATGGGGTTTATCTCTCCAGGATTATAGAATCGTCATTGCTAAGAACATTTGGTGTCCAGGATCATTGAATCAGGTATGAACGTAAATCTACTAGGTTTTTTTAAATCTGGGTCAATGATATGGCGTATTGTTTTTGTTCAGTACGTGTTTGCTATTGTTCTTGCTGTAGGCATTGCCGCAGTAAGTATTGAAGCTGGCTACTCCATATTATTGGGTGGACTTATTATAGCTATACCTAATACTTTAGTGGCAAGGCGCATGGGACGTGAAGTTGCACGGGCAGATAAAGCCTTGAGGTATATTGTAAGTGGTCAACTGGGAAAATTATTATTGACCGCATTTTTGTTTGGCATTGTTTTTACATGGGTTGAAGTATTAGCACTGGAGTTTTTGTTCCTGGGCGTTCTACTCAATATTGGATGTAACATATTGGTACCTTTGGTTGATCAGTATTTATGATCAAAAATACGAAAAAAGCGGATCAAGGTCAGTAAACGACTAGTAGTAAATTAGCAAAGAAAGTATTACATATAGAACCCTAACCTGATTACTACAGTAATTAGACAAATTAGATTGTTAATCAGTACTCAATATTAAAGATAGAGAAATTATGTCTGGCGAAACCCCTACAACTGCCGAATATATTCAACATCATATTACCAACCTGACCTATGGTAGACATCCTGATGGTACCTGGGGTTTTGCCCATTCTTTAGCAGAAGAACTAGAAATGGGGATGTGGACTGTTCACGTTGACACTATGTTCTGGTCAATTTCCTTAGGGATGGTATTCTGCGGGTTATTTTTCTGGGGCACTAAGAATCTAACTAGCGGCGTGCCTGGTAGCTTTCAGAATATTCTCGAAACTGCGGTTGAATTTGTTGATAACAACGTTAAACAAGTGTTCGGTACCCGCCCTAACGTTATCATTGGGCCATTATCTCTGACCATATTGGTTTGGGTTTTTCTAATGAATTTAATGGATTTAATCCCTGTTGATTTTATTCCTGAAGCGGTAAAATATGTTGGCATTGAGCATTTTAAGGTTGTAGCTACTACGGATCCGAATGCAACGCTTGGCATGTCCATTGGCGTTTTCTTTCTGGTGGTTTTTTACAGCATCAAAATTAGCGGTCCTATTGGTTTCGTAACAGGAAAGTTCACTCACCCTATTGCCCATCCCATAGCCTACCCACTAAATTTTGTATTAGAAATGGTTGATTTGATTGCCAAACCTTTGTCACATGGTTTGCGTTTATTCGGTAATATGTATGCTGGTGAGATGATTTTTATCCTTATAGCTGCCCTATTACCGTTTTATGCGCAATGGGCGCTAACCCTGCCCTGGGCCATCTTTCATATTCTGATTATTAGTCTGCAGGCATTTGTGTTTATGATACTAACAATTGTGTATCTTACTCAGGCACATGATGCTGGCGATCACTGATCAAATTTAATTAAATTAATAACTTTTTTGACGAGCAACACTAGGAGTTAAGTCATGGAATTATCACAATCTATAATATTTGTCGCTGGTGGCATTTTGATGGGCCTTGGTGCAATTGGTAGTGGCATTGGCATTGGTATATTAGGGGGTAAATACCTCGAAGGTATTGCTCGACAACCTGAATTGCAACCAATGTTAATGACGCAATTATTTATTGCGCTGGCACTTGTAGATGCGCTGCCCATTATTGCCGTTGGTATTTCTCTATATATGATTTTTGCGGTCTAAATCTTTTGCGGTCTAACATTTTTGCGGATTTACCCTGGCTTAATTGCAGCGGCAATCTATTTATCAACCTAAGGGGTGATTTGTGACTTTTAGCTTACTAACCATGATTGGTCAGATGATATCTTTTGTGTTGTTTGTCTTATTCTGCATGAAATATGTTTGGCCGCCGTTAACGCAGATAATGCAAGAGCGCCAGAGTCTGTTAGCAGAAGGGCTTGAAAAAGCCAGTGCTGCTGAAAAGCAGCTGGACGATGCTAACAATGCCGCAGCTGAAGAGCTAGATGCGGCAAAGAAGCAATCTGCTGATCTGATTGCTCAGGCACGAAATCGTGCTGGTCAGATTGTTGACGATGCCAAAGGTCAGGCACAGGATGAAGCTGATCGAATAAAACAGGGTGCGCAGGCCGAAATTGATCAGGAAGTGAACCGAGCTCGTGAGACACTACGTAAACAGGTGAGCGTACTGGCAATTGATGGAGCGGAAAAGATTCTTGAAGCATCCATTGATAAAAAGGTCCATCAGACCATGCTTGATAAAATTGCAGCTCAACTGTAATTCGATCCGAGTTCCAGTAAAACACTAAAAACAGGTTCACAATGGCAGAGTCAGAATTAACGACAGTCGCTCGACCCTATGCAAGAGCGGCGTTTTCGCAAGCGCTTGAACAAGCAGCAGGTTTAGAAAACTGGTCCAGAATGCTGGCTATGCTGGCAGCAACAGTTGAACAGAGTACGGTTAACCAGGCGCTGGATAACCCGCTGTTGACCACCCAGGACAAGGCAAATTTGTTGCTTGGTGTGATGGGTGAAGAATTGTCTGACTATGGTCAGAACTTTGTTAATGTTCTGGCTGAGTATAATCGTATAGCTTTGCTGCCCCAAATTTCTGAAACCTATGAGTTGATGAAATCAAACCATGAAAAAACTATGCAGGTTGAAGTTGTTAGTGCTTTTGAAATTGGCGCAAGAGACGAAAAAAAGCTCGCAGGTGCGTTAAAAGAAAAGTTACAACGGGAAATAATACTTACCTCAAGTGTAGATTCAGACCTCCTGGGAGGGGTTGTGATTCGCGCTGAGGACACAGTGATTGATAATTCAGTTCGTGGCAAACTAGAAAAACTATCACAAGTACTCAATTAAATTAACCATTCCTCGAGGAACGGAAAATGCAACAACTGAATCCTTCCGAAATAAGCGAGATTATTAAGCAACGAATAGAAAAGCTTGATGTCTCTTCAGAAGCACGAAATGAAGGTACCATCGTTAGCGTCTCTGATGGTATTGTGCGAATTCATGGTCTAGCCGATGTTCAGAACGGTGAAATGATCGAATTTGAAGGCAACATATTTGGTTTTGCCTTGAATTTGGAAAGAGATTCCGTCGGCGCGGTTGTTCTTGGTGATTATAAACCTTTACGAGAAGGACAGACGGCTAAGTGTACTGGTAGGATTCTTGAAGTTCCAACTGGTCCTGAAATGTTAGGTCGTGTGGTTGATGCATTAGGCAACCCGATTGATGGCAAAGGCGCCATTAATGCAAGTTCAACGTCACCTGTTGAAAAGGTTGCGCCAGGTGTTATCGCTCGGAAACACGTCAATCAGCCTGTCCAGACTGGATTGAAATGTATTGATTCCATGATTCCAGTTGGTCGTGGCCAGCGTGAATTGATCATTGGTGATAGACAGACAGGTAAAACAGCGATTGCTATTGATACCATTATTAACCAGGCAAAATCCGGTATCAAAAGCGTTTATGTTGCTATCGGACAAAAACTATCATCAGTAGCAAATGTGGTTGCAACCCTTGAAGAACACGGCGCTATGGAAAACACCGTGGTTGTGGTTGCTGGCGCTGCGGACCCTGCAACTATGCAATATATTGCGGCTTACTCCGGTTGTGCAATGGGTGAATATTTTCGCGACCGAGGTGAAGACGCACTGATAATTTATGACGACCTTACAAAACAAGCCTGGGCCTACCGCCAAATATCTTTGCTGTTACGTCGACCACCTGGTCGAGAAGCTTACCCAGGGGATGTGTTCTATCTTCACTCGCGGTTACTAGAACGTGCTGCCAGAGTTAATGAAGAACATGTAGAAAAGCTAACAAATGGTGAGGTTAAAGGCCAGACTGGTTCACTCACGGCTTTGCCAATTATTGAAACTCAGGCAGGTGATGTGTCTGCATTTGTACCCACCAACGTGATCTCCATCACTGATGGTCAAATATTTCTTGAAACTGATAAGTTTAATGCCGGTGAAAGACCAGCGATGAATCCGGGTATATCTGTATCGCGTGTTGGTGGTGATGCGCAGGTCAAATTTATGTCCAAGATATCCGGCGGCATTAAATTGGCATTGGCACAATATCGTGAATTGGCAGCATTTTCTCAGTTTGCATCGGATTTAGACGACGCTACTCGCCGACAGTTAGAGCATGGTGAAAGAATTAATGAATTAATGAAGCAAAAACAGTATTCACCCATGTCTGTAGCGGAAATGGGTATTGTACTTTTCGCAGCCAACGAAGGCTATCTGGTTGATATTGAAGTGGACAAAGTACTTGATTTTGAATCGGCCTTGATCGCATATATGAATGCTGAACAAGCTGACTTTATGGCTGAGGTTAATGCAAATGGTGCTTATACAGATGAAGTTATAGCCGCTATGAAAGCCGCCTTAGAAAGCTTTAAGTCTACCCAAACCTGGTAGTTACCTGAATCCATAGATAACGGGGATGATATGGCGAACGCCAACGAACTTCGCAAACAGATAGGCAGCATTAAGAATACGCAGAAGATCACCAGTGCCATGGAAATGGTGGCTGCAAGTCGAATGCGTAAAACTCAGGAAAGAATGGCCCGTGGTCGTCCTTATTCTGATCATATTCGTACCGTTATCGGACATGTTGCTAAAGCGTCACCCGAATATAGACACCAGTTTATGGTAGAACGGGAAGTCAGAAGGATTGGATATATTCTGGTTACAACTGACAAGGGTTTATGTGGTGGTCTGAATATTAATTTATTAAAGGCCACTGTCAAAGATATTAAGCAGTGGGTAGATCAAGGTATTGAAGTAGACCTTTGCCTTATCGGAAAAAAAGGTGCGCAGTTTTTTAGAAGCTATGGGGGTAATGTCGTTGCTGCCAGTGATAATGCTAGTGAAGAACCTGAAATGACGGATCTCATCGGTAGTATCAAAGTTATGCTAGATTCATTTGCAGAAGGTAAGATCGACAAGGTCTTCCTGGCGAATAATATTTTTGTTAACACCATGACGCAAACACCAACTATCAGACAACTAGTGCCCCTGAATGCTGAAGATGATGGCCAGGAAAAACGAATTTGGGATTACATCTACGAACCTGATGCAAGACAGTTAATTGAAGGTCTGGTTACGCGATTTATAGAATCACAAGTGTATCAGGCAGTTGTAGAAAACGTTGCCTGCGAACAGGCGGCGAAGATGATTGCTATGAAGAATGCGACAGATAACGCTGGCGATCTGGTTGATGAGTTACAACTTGTAATGAACAATGCCCGTCAGGCTGCTATTACTCAGGAACTGTCAGAGATTGTTAGTGGTGCAGCTGCGGTATAATCCTGAGATTGTATAAACACAAGCCTGTAGCGGATAATCGTTGCAGCATAGCGTACCAGGTTATTGGTACGGAACTAACAGTTTAAGAGAAGAGGACATTGCGATGAGTAGCGGACGTATCGTGCAGATAATTGGTGCGGTTATTGATGTTGAATTTCCGCGGGACGAAGTCCCTCAGGTATATGATGCACTCAATGTTGATGCTAAAGACCTTACCCTGGAAGTTCAGCAACAATTGGGTGATGGTATTGTAAGAACTATTGCTATGGGTAGTTCTGAAGGGGTGAGCCGTGGCCTGGAGGTTAGTAATACCAAGGCGCCAATTTCAGTACCAGTGGGCGAAGCTACACTAGGCCGAATAATGGATGTATTAGGTAACCCTATTGATGAAAAGGGTCCTATTGGCGAAAAAAGTAGAATGCCTATTCATCGTAAGCCACCAAGTTACGAAGAGCTGGCCGGCGGTCGTGATCTACTCGAAACTGGCGTTAAGGTTATCGACCTTATTTGCCCATTTGCCAAAGGTGGTAAAGTTGGCTTATTTGGCGGTGCGGGTGTTGGTAAAACTGTCACGATGCTTGAGCTAATTAATAATATTGCTACCGAGCATAGTGGTTTGTCTGTATTTGCGGGTGTTGGTGAACGTACTCGAGAAGGCAACGATTTTTACCACGAAATGCAAGATGCAGGTATTCTGGACAAGATATCTATGGTTTTTGGTCAAATGAACGAGCCACCGGGAAACCGGTTGAGAGTTGCATTATCTGGATTGACCATGGCCGAGAAGTTCCGCGACGACGGCAAAGACGTACTGTTATTTATCGATAATATTTATCGTTATACATTGGCAGGTACTGAGGTATCAGCATTATTAGGACGTATGCCGTCAGCGGTAGGTTATCAGCCAACTCTGGCGGAAGAAATGGGCGCTTTACAGGAACGTATTACTACGACTAAAGATGGTTCGATTACTTCTATTCAGGCAGTTTATGTGCCTGCAGATGATTTGACTGACCCGTCACCCGCGACCACCTTTGCGCATTTGGATTCAACAGTTACCTTGTCACGTGATATCGCGTCATTGGGTATATATCCTGCTGTTGATCCACTGGATTCAACTTCTCGCCAGCTTGACCCGTTAGTTGTGGGTGAAGAGCATTATAATGTTGCGCAAGGTGTGCAGAGCATTTTGCAGAAATATAAAGAATTGAAAGATATTATTGCAATTCTTGGTATGGATGAATTGTCTGAAGAGGATAAGTTAACTGTTGGTCGTGCACGTAAAGCTCAGCAATTCTTTTCCCAGCCAATGCACGTTGCTGAGGTGTTTACAGGTACACCCGGTGTATACGTTTCTTTGGCCGATACGATCCGTAGTTTTAAGGGCATTTTAGATGGTGAGTTTGATGATATGCCAGAAGCAGCATTTAGTATGGTAGGCGGTATCGACCAGGCAGTTGAGAAAGCTAAAACTTTATAATATAGCCGAATCGTTGTAGATTGTTCGGTAGTAGCGCGTTTTGAGCGCATCTGAAAGAGGTCATTTTTGAAATGCCATCAACCGTGTATTGCAGTATTGTCAGTGCGGAAAAAGAGATTTTTTCAGGCCAGGTAGAAAATGTCGTTGCGACGGGTACCATCGGCGAACTTGGCCTGTTTCCAGGTCACACGCCTTTATTAACGGGTATTAAGCCTGGTCCTGTGCGACTAAAACTAGAAGGCGGGGAAGAAGAGATATTTTTCGCCTCTGGTGGATATATAGAAGTCCAACAAAATGCGATTACTATATTAGCCGATACTGCGTTAAGGGCAGATGATCTGGATGAAGCCGCTGCACAGGACGCGCAGAATAAAGCCGAGAAAGAACTAGCAGATAATAAGAGTGATATTGATTTTGGCCGGGTACAGGCTGATATTCAGGAAACTGCGGCAATGCTTCGAACCATTCGTAAATACAGAAAATAGGTTATAAGTTGAAATAGAGGGCGGTTTTTACCGCCCTTTTTTGTGCCTGAAATTTAAATCAAAAATTGAAGATATCCATGGAGAATACGAAAGAGTAAACTTTAACAATGACTAAAAATATTGAAATATGCATTCTTGCTGCAGGGAAAGGCAGCCGTATGAAATCTGATCGGCCGAAGGTATTGCAAGAGATTGCAGGTCAGCCAATGTTATTGCTATTGCTAGAAACCGCATTGGCAACAAATCCAACAAAATTACACGTGGTTGTTGGTAGTGGTGCGGCGACGGTCAAAGACAAATTTAGCGACTGGGATGTAAATTGGGTATTACAGGGGGAACAAAAAGGTACCGGGCATGCTGTTCTGCAGGCGGCACCGTATTTTTCGAAAGGATCAAAAGTACTTATCCTGGTTGGTGATGCGCCATTATTAAGTCTGCAGACTATGCAACAATTGATTTCCCTGGATTGTGAGTTAGGTATTCTAACCGTCGAGCAGCCTAATCCGTTTAATTATGGCCGTATCATTAGAGATGGCGAACGGCTGCTTCAAATAGTCGAAGAAAAAGACGCCAGTGAAAAACAGAAAAAAATTACTGAAATTAATTCTGGGGTGATGATTGCTGATGCTGATAGTTTAAGGGGCTGGCTGGGAAAACTCGATACAGAAAATGCTCAGGGAGAATATTTACTGACAGATGTGGTAGCGATAGCCAATAAGGACAATTCAGTAGTCAGGGCTTTAAAGTGTCTTGACAGTGGAGAAGTTCAGGGGGTCAACGACTTTAGGCAACTGGCGCTTGTTGAAAGTTACTATCAACATAAGTTGGCCGAAAAATATATGTTAGAAGGTGCGCATATTGTGGATCCAGGCAGAATAAATATACGTGGTGATCTGCGCCTGGGGCGCGGTGTATATATTGACATTAATTGTATTTTTATTGGCGAAGTTACATTAGCAGATAATGTCATAATTGGTGCTAATTGTATTATTCAGGATTCTATCATAGGTGAAAATTCGGTTATCAAACCCAATACGATGCTTGATGGTGCTGAAGTATCAGCAGATTGCGCAGTTGGACCATTTGCCAGAATTCGGCCAGGCACTAAAATGGCTGAGAAAGTTGCTATCGGGAATTTTGTTGAGATTAAGAAAACTACTATTGGCAAGGGTTCGAAGGCGAGTCATCTTACATATCTGGGTGACAGTCTAATCGGAGAGCGGGTCAATATTGGGGCGGGTACCATTACCTGTAATTACGACGGCGTTAATAAATTCATTACTGAAATAGCTGATAATGTTTTTGTTGGTTCCAATTCTTCATTAGTAGCGCCTGTAAAAATTGCCGAAGGTTCAACAATTGCAGCAGGCTCAACTGTTACAAAAACCGTTCCAGAAAAATCTTTAGCAATTGCCCGAGGGCGTCAGAAAAATATCACAAACTGGAAAGGACCGAGAGACTGATATGTGTGGAATAGTTGGCGCCGTAACCCATAGGAAAGTAACAGGTATATTATTGGAAGGGCTACAACGGTTAGAATATCGTGGCTACGATTCGGCTGGACTGGCGCTATTTGATGGGCAGAAAAATCTGCAGCGATTGCGTCGAGTTGGCAAGGTACAGGAATTAAGATCTGCACACGAAAGTATTGAACTTGAAGGTGTGGTTGGAATAGCACATACCCGCTGGGCCACCCACGGTAAACCGAGTTCAATAAATGCCCACCCACAGGCATCCAGTGACCTGGTAGCAGTGGTCCATAACGGTATTATTGAAAATCATGAAATTTTAAGTGCAGGTTTGAAAAAACTGGGCTACGAGTTTGAGTCTGAAACCGATACCGAAGTAATAGCTCACCTGGTGCATAAGGAAGTTGCAAGCCATGGGGATTTTAAAACAGGTGTTCAAAGTGCTTTAGCGCATTTACAAGGTGCCTATGCGATTGCAGTTATCCACAAAAATTATCCAGATAGTATTATTGCTGCGCGTGTCGGCAGCCCTTTAGTAGTGGGTTTGGGTATTGGTGAGAATTTTATTGCGTCTGATCCGCAGGCGCTGCGGCCGGTGACTGACAGATTCATTTTTCTCGAAGAAGGCGAACTGGTTGAATTAACAGCTGAATCACTTTCAATTGTTGACCTTGATAACCAACCCGTTGAACGTCATTCTGTGGTGTTGGATGATTATCAGGATACCTCAGATAAGGGCGAATACCGTCACTATATGATGAAAGAAATACATGAGCAACCTGATGCGATATTGGCAACGCTGGATGGCCGCGTGACCGATAAGCATGTATTGGAAAATTGCTTTGGCGTTGGCGCGGGCGCAATTTTTGAAAAGACTCAGGCCATTCAGATTGTTGCGTGCGGAAGTAGTTTTTATACCGGCATGGTTGCGAAATACTGGTTCGAAGAAATCGTCGGCATAAATTGTCAAGTGGAGATTGCAAGTGAGTTTCGATATCGCCGTGTTGCAGTACTAAAAAATACTTTGCTAGTTACAATTTCTCAGTCCGGAGAAACAGCAGACACGCTTGCTGCTTTGCGCGATGCTACTGACAATAATTATCTGGCGAGTCTGTGTTTGTGTAACTCGCCAAATAGTACAATTGTTAGGGAGTCGGATTTGAGCTTGCTAATTAAGGCGGGCCCAGAAATATGCGTTGCCTCCACTAAGGCTTTTACAACACAGCTGGCGGATCTGCTGTTACTGGTAATTGCGGTAGGAAAACGTAGCGGATTATCTGAAGCGAAAGAAACCGAACTGGTTGCAGCCCTAAATTCAGTACCAGATCTTATTCGTCAAGTATTGGAAAAAGATTCGCTAATAGAAAAACTTTCTTCAAGGTTTGTAGATAAAGACCATGCGCTTTTTCTTGGTCGAGGTGCACACTACCCGATAGCATTGGAGGGCGCGCTAAAATTAAAAGAAATATCTTATATTCATGCTGAAGGTTATCCTGCCGGCGAGTTAAAACATGGTCCGCTGGCACTGGTGGATGATAATATGCCTGTAGTAGCAGTCGCACCGAATGGTGAGTTGTTGGATAAGGTTAAATCCAATTTGGAAGAAGTTAAAGCCAGGGGTGGGCAATTACTTGTTGTTGGTGATGAGTTGCAATTCTCTGATGCTGAAGGCACAGATATTTTATTGATGCCTAGTTGCCATCCAGTAGTATCACCCATTATATATACTATTCCTATGCAGTTATTGTCATATCATGTTGCAATCCTAAAAGGCACCGACGTAGACCAGCCAAGAAATTTGGCAAAATCTGTAACTGTAGAATAGATGGAAGTCTCATATATATTAGATGGGCTAAATGATTTCCAACGCCAGGCTGTTGCTGCGCCGTCAGGTAGTTATCTCATATTAGCGGGCGCCGGTTCAGGTAAAACCAGGGTGCTTGTTAACCGTATAGCCTGGTTGATTCAAACTCAGAATATTTCTCCTTATAGTATTTTGGCGGTAACATTTACCAATAAAGCCGCAGCTGAAATGCGTACCAGAATTGAATCGATGCTAGCCATGCCTGTAAGGGGTATGTGGATCGGCACTTTTCATGGTATTGCAAATCGCTTATTACGCAGCCATTGGCAGGAAGCGAAATTACCGCAAAATTTTCAGATCCTTGATGCAGATGATCAGCTTAGGTTAATCAAGCGGGTTATTATTAGTTTGGAACTAGATGAGAAAAAATGGCCTGCCAGGGCGGCAATGTACTTTATTAACAGCCATAAAGATCAGGGATTAAGGCCGGGTAATATTGAGGACTATGGTGATATCTATATAAAAACTAATCTTGATATCTATAAATCCTATGAACAGGCCTGCCAACGAGGTGGAATGGTTGACTTCGGTGAAATGTTATTACGTGCACATGAGTTATGGCTGAATAATTCCACTTTATTGAAGCACTATCAAAACAGGTTTTCAAACTTATTGGTTGATGAATTTCAGGATACCAATACCATTCAATATGCCTGGATACGGTTGTTGGCTGGCGCCAACGATAACATTATGGTGGTTGGCGATGACGATCAGTCCATTTACGGTTGGCGCGGTGCCAAGATTGAAAATATTCAATTATTTGGTAGTGATTTTTCAAATAGTGAAACCATACGTTTGGAACAAAATTATCGTTCTAGCGGTAATATCCTTCAAGCTGCTAATGAATTAATCGCCCATAATCCAGGTCGGTTGGGCAAGCAACTATGGACTGACAGCGATGATGGCGAGCCCATTAAGCTCTATGCAGGTTATAACGAAATAGATGAGTCGCGATACATAGTGTCATGTATTAAAGAATGGTCTGATCAAGGTAATCCGTTTAAAGAGGCAGCTATTTTGTACCGATCGAATGCTCAGTCCAGGGTATTGGAAGAAGCGTTATTACGGTTAAAGATACCTTATCGAATTTATGGTGGGCAACGCTTTTTTGAGCGTGCAGAGATAAGAACTGTCTTAGCCTATATGCGTTTGATTAGTAATCGCGGTTCTGATGCGGCCTTTGAAAGAATTGTTAATACGCCAACACGTGGCATAGGCGATAAAACGGTACAAAATATTCGCCAGTTGGCACGGCATCGAGATGTTTCAATGTGGCAGGCGTCGATTAGCCTGGTGGATTCGACCCAGCTAACCAATAGAAGCAGGAATGCTATAGATGTCTTTATTCAATTGATCAATTCATTGGATGAGCTGACAAAGAATTGCGATCTATCAGAACTTTGTGAAATTGTTATCGCACAGACTGGGTTGCAGTCCTACTACGAAAAAGAAAAAGGTGAACGTGGCCAGGCAAGGTTAGAAAACCTTAAAGAACTTGTTACTGCAACCAAGACCTTTGATCCTGAACAAATTGTGTCATTTGATCCATTGAATGATGGGACAAATGGCAGCGAGACTGCTGAAACGCAAACGTTATTAGATGATTTTTTAAGTCATGCTGCGCTTGAAGCTGGAGAAGGGCAAGGTGATTTGAGTCAGGATTGTGTACAAATGATGACCCTGCATAGTGCCAAGGGTTTGGAATTTCCGTTAGTTTTTCTCAGTGGGCTGGAAGATGGTTTATTTCCGCATCAGATGTCAATGCAGGAACCTGGGCGTTTAGAGGAAGAACGGCGACTTTGTTATGTCGGCATCACCAGGGCGATGAAAAAGCTAGTGCTTACCTATGCTGAATCCAGACGCATTAATGGATCAGAAACCTTTAATAGGGTGTCAAGGTTTATAGAAGAAATCCCCCGTGAGCTAATTGAGGAAGTTAGGCTAAGGGGTAATGTTATTCAACCACCATCTGGTCTAAAGCCATTTAAGAAAAACATACTGGCGGGGAACATCGAAGGTACAGGTTTAACATTGGGCCAGACGGTTATGCATAATAAATTTGGTGAGGGCGTGGTTGTGAACTATGAAGGCGAAGGCAAACAGGCACGGATACAGGTAAATTTTAAGGGTGAGGGCAGCAAATGGTTGATGTTAGCTTATGCGAACCTGCAGCCGCTTTGAAGACAACCATTGAAGAATTTATCAAGTAGCATTTTTAATTTACAGATTCGGTGAACCGAAGTGGAGACAGTATGTTTGTGCGACTGATTATATTGATAGGCGTGATGTTGTTAGTGGCTTGTGATGGTGGCAATACATCAGTTGAGCAAGGTCAAATACAGGAGGAGTTAAAAACCTATCAATGGCGGCTTGTTACAACCTGGCCAAAAAACTTACCTGGCATGGGTATGGCGCCTGAAAGATTTGCGGAGTTAGTCAATAAAATGACCAAAGGTAGAATGCAAATTAAGGTTTATGGTGCCGGTGAACTGGTGCCTGCACTAGAAGTATTTGAAGCGGTGTCTCTTGGTAGTATCGAAATGGGGCATGGTGCAGCATATTACTGGAAGGGTAAGGTGCCGATAGCTCAATTTTTCACTGCCGTACCCTTTGGGCTCTCTGCGCAGGAAATGAACGGTTGGTTACATCATGGTGGCGGTATGGAATTGTGGCAGGAGTTATACGCTAAATATGATCTTGTACCTATCGCGGGCGGCAATACAGGGGTGCAGATGGCTGGCTGGTTTAATAAGGAAATTAACGGCCTGGAAGATCTAAAAGGTATGAAAATGCGCATACCTGGGTTGGGTGGCGAGGTATTTGAAAGGGCCGGCGGTACTGCTGTTACGCTGCCTGGCGGTGAAATATATACCAGCCTGCAAACAGGTGTGATTGACGCCACTGAATGGGTCGGGCCTTATAATGACCTCACCTTTGGATTGCATGAGGTTGCCAGGTATTATTATTACCCTGGTTGGCAGGAGCCTGGGCCAACGCTTGAGTTTATTATCAATAAAGACGCTTATGATGCATTGCCTGAAGACTTAGCGACAATCATTCAGGCAGCTGCCAGAACAATGAACCATGACCTGTTAGCGGAATATACAGCACGCAATAATGCAGCCTTACGCGAATTGGTGGATAAACATGGCGTCGAGCTAAGAAAGTTACCTGACGATGTACTGGATAAACTGCATGTTATTGCAGACGAAATGATTGCCGAAATACCAGGCGACGATCCTTTATCTCAACGTATCTATCAGTCTTATATAAAGTATCGTACCGATATTGCTGAATATCATGAGATATCTGAACGAGCTTATATTAACGCACGAGCAAGACCTGTAAATTGATGTTGTGTTGTTCTGCTCATTGTAGGTTTTTAATATAAGCGGGCAACCAGGTTGCAAGTGCTGGTTGCCAGGCGAGCAGTGCTAACATGAGTAGTTGCAGTAATATAAAGGGTAAAACACCCTTATATATTTCTAAGGTGGCAACAGACTCAGGAGCAACCCCACGCAGATAAAAGAGTGCAAAACCGAAAGGCGGGGTTAAAAATGAAGTTTGGAGGTTAATCGCAATCATAACCCCAAGCCATACTGGGTCTAGACCCATACTGAGTAATATTGGTCCAACAATGGGCACTACGACAAATGTAATTTCAATAAAGTCGAGCATAAAACCCAGTAGGAATATGATTAACATTACAATTAATGTAGCTCTTATCACCCCACCGCCCAGTTGTTCGAACAGGTTTGCAATTAATTCATCGCCGCCAAAACCGCGAAATACTAGAGAGAATATAGATGCGCCAATAAGAATAAAAAACACCATTGCGGTAGTTTCTACGGTGTTCTTACCTATCTGCAAATTCTGCTTAAAATCGATGCTGCGGTAGCAGAGTGCCAAAAGGGTTGCACCGATGGCGCCGATAGCTGCCGCCTCTGTGGGGGTGGCAACACCTGTCAGGATGCTGCCTAGCACTGCACCGATGAGTAGTAGCGGCGGGACTATACTTGTGATGATTTCACTGAACTTAACCGCAGAAGTGTTTTTGGCTGGTGGCGCAAGTTCAGGTTTTAACAGTACGATGCAAAAGATATAGCTAAGATATAAGCCGACCAGCAGCAGCCCAGGGATGATTGCGCCAGCAAATAAATCCCCTACAGAGACGGTTTTGGGGGTGAAGATACCTTGCGAAAGTTGTGCCTGCTGGTATGCGTTGGATAACACATCGCCTAGTAAGACCAATGCTATTGAAGGCGGAATGATTTGCCCAAGTGTGCCTGTTGCGCAAATAGTACCTGTTGCAAAGGCAGTATTGTAATTCGACTTTAACATTATGGGGAGTGACATTAACCCCATGGTGACAACGGTGGCGCCGACAATGCCGGTACTAGCAGCCATTAACATTCCAACAATTGTCACGGAGATACCCAGCCCGCCAGGTAGCCGGCTAAATAGTCGGCCCATTGTATCCAGTAGCCGTTCTGCGATGCGTGATTTTTCCAGCGTAATGCCCATCAAGACAAATAATGGTACCGCCATTAGCGTCTGGTTGGTGACTAGTCCGAAAAGTCGATTTGGTGTTATTGACAGTAATCCCAATTCGAATGTGCCGGTAAGTGAGCCTATAGTTGCTGCTAGCAGCGCGGTGCCGCCTAGTGTCAGAGCGACGGGATAACCCAGCAGCAGCAATAGAAATACTGCTGCGAACATATATAGCGCGGCATATTCAGCCATTGTTTAGCCTTTGTGAAGCGTGTGAGGTGCCAGTAGGATGCTTAGGTTTCGTGCTATTTCAGCGATGCCCTGTAGAAGCAATAAAACTGCCATAATTGGAATGAGTGTCTTTAAAAGGTACACAAAAGGCAGGCCATCAGGCGCAGCTGATTGTTCTTTGAGCGACCAGGAAAGCGCAATGTAGTCCAAACTGCTCCAACCAATAAAGACCGCCATGGGGATCAGAAATATCAGGCTACCGAATAAATTAACAAAGGCTTTTTGTGCTGGAGAAATTTTTTGATAGATTATGTCGACCCGTACATGCCCTGATCGTTTTAACGTGTAGGAAATACCAAACATGATGATGATGCCATGCAAATACAAAACGGTTTCCTGAAGTTGGGTCGAGCCAATGTCCAAAAAATACCTGAGTACTACTACCACGCAGGTAATAAGCATCATAAGCTGTGCCAGTGGAGCGATTAGCAGACCTGTAATATCGGCCAGTTTATCCAGTCTGTAGGTAATGGTTTTTAACATTCAGAATTTATTTACTTGTATTGCGAAGGTGGCTTGCTACGCCATGTTGATGAAAAATGGCTTGTTTCCAGGGGAAAATCAATTTTTTTGAAAAGCTGCCGAGGATTTTAGCATGATTAAGAATAAGAATAGGATCAGCCAGGCGACTTAAGTAGGATTGGCCCAGTAATGAATTATTATGCTTATAAATATAGCTAGTCCAATCCAGTGGTTGTTAAGAAAGGCATTGAAACAAGCAGCGCGGCGTCGATGTCGAATAAGATACTGCTGATAGATAAAACAACCTGCAGTTATTAATAGGCCTACATAGTACGGCCAGTTGAGTTCGATTAAATTAGCCACCAGCAACATGATACAAATGAATAAAACTTGCAGCATGCCGATCATCATCTTATCCAGGTCAGCGAATAGAATCGCGGTAGACTTTAGTCCCAGTTTAAGATCATCTTCGCGATCTACCATCGCATACTCAGTGTCGTAGGCTACAGTCCAGACGAGGTTAGCAATGAGTAGCAGCCAGGCAATATTGGGTATGCTATTTAGTGTTGCAGCGAAACTCATTGGGATTCCAAATGAGAAGGCGATACCAAGAACCACTTGCGGCAAATAGGTGTAGCGCTTCATAAAGGGATAAATAAGGGCAATAAGGGCCGCTAAAATAGCCAGGCCCAGGGTTAAAAAGTTGGTTGTTAATACGAGTGCTAATGCAACAATAAGTAATATTGCCAGCAATAATAACGCCTCGGATACATCGATGACCCCTGTTGCCAGGGGGCGGGATTGAGTGCGTTGGACGCGGCCATCGAATTCGCGGTCTGCAATATCGTTAATGATACATCCAGCTGAGCGAGTGATAATGGTGCCGAGCACAAATACCAGGAATAGATGTAAGCCTGGAAATCCCTCTGCAGCTATCCATAAACTCCACAGTGTGGGCCATAAAAGCAGGTAAATACCAATAGGTTTGTTGAGTCGAGTTAACGCAACAAGATGTTCGCTTTTGGGAAAACGTTTGGCAAACCGATCAAGCTGGCGAGTAAAAATATTCATGTTGTTCCGCTTTGCAGATGGGGCGAATTGTAGGGGATTAACTTATGCTGCGCCATTTCTGCCGCCGATTTATATCCCAGCTGTGGTAAATCAGTTAGTATACGTGGCTTCATCAGTCCTTCAATTGCGGGACTGCAAAATACTTACATAATTGGTGGTCTGTAGTTTAATGAAAAAATGGCAATGCATAGTTTGTGGATTTATTTATGATGAAGCGGAAGGTCTTGAAGAAGAGGGTATCGCGCCGGGTACATTATGGGCAGATATTCCTGAAGATTGGGTTTGCCCAGAATGCGGTGTAAGTAAAGAAGATTTTGAGATGGAAGAAATGTAAACAGCCCTTTTATTCGACAATGTTGGTTAAAGACAATGTTGGTTAAATAAGTCGAACAATTGGGATGTACCGCAATATTTTAGAGAAAACGTTAGCGACCAGAAACCAGAAGGAAGACAAATGGAGCATAGTGGCCTTACGAGAAATATTCTTATTGGCATGGGCCTGGGAATTGTGCTGGGTTCTGTAGTCCATGCAATGGGTCTATCCAGTGATTCTTTTATTCGGGTATTTATTGTTGATGGATTATTTGATGTAGGCGGCCAGGTGTTTATTAACAGCCTTAAGCTGCTTGTTGTACCACTAGTATTTGTCTCTTTGGCCTGTGGTGCAGGCAACCTTGGTAGTGGCTCAAATATGGGCCGAGTTGGTCTAAAAACCATAGCGCTATATCTATTTACCACTGCCGCGGCAATATCGCTGGCATTGTTAACGGCCACACTTATTAACCCCGGCGAAGGTGTAGGTGGCATCAGTGATGCGGTTTATGTTGCCCGCGAAGCACCTTCACTGAAGCAGGTGATAGTGAATATATTTCCTTCGAACCCAATTCAGGCGATGGCGGATGGCAATATGTTGCAGGTCATAGTGTTTGCAATTCTGGTAGGCGTGGCCATGTCTAAATGCGGTGATGCAGGGATAAGGGTTAAAGCGGTTCTGGAGGACTGGAATGACGTCATTATGCGGATGGTGATGTTGCTAATGGCGGTCGCGCCAGTAGGTGTATTTTGTATATTGATCAGTCTATTTGCCAAATCTGGGTTTGGTGCGATCAGTGACCTTATTGTATATTTTATGTGTGTTGTTGGTGTTCTGCTGCTGCACTTTTTGTTTACTTACGGATTGATGTTGAAGTTCCTGGCTGGGTTAAACCCGCTGGCATTTTATAAACGTATGAGTCCAGTGATGGCCTACGCCTTCAGCACATCGTCCAGTAATGCCACGATGCCGATTACCCTGGAGACGGTCGAGCATAAACTGGGCGTTAAAAATGAAGTAGCTTCCTTTACTGTGCCGTTAGGTGCGACTATTAATATGGACGGTACCGCAATAATGCAAGGTGTTGCCACAGTTTTTATTGCCCAGGCATACGGCATTGACCTGGCTATGTCTGATTATTTAATGGTTATTCTGACTGCTACCATGGCCTCTATCGGTACAGCTGGTGTGCCTGGTGTTGGTATTATTATGTTGGCAATGGTTTTGGGTCAAGTCGGTTTACCCGTCGATGGCATTGCGCTCATTATCGGCGTTGATCGCCTCCTCGACATGATGCGAACTGCCGTCAACGTCACAGGTGATGCCACGGTATCAACAATTGTTGCGCAAAGCGAAGGTAAGTTTGACAGGAAAATATTCGATTCAGCAAGTTAACAAAAGATAGTATTTGATAGCGTATTTTTTTGAACTTAGATAATTTTAGGAGAAAAGCGTATGAAACTAGCAGGTAAGGTAGCAATTGTAACAGGCGCAAGTCCTAATATTGGCGGCACTTTGGCGCGGGGTCTGGCCAAAGAGGGTGCCCGTGTGGCGTGTAACGATATCAACCCTGAAACAGCTCAGGAAGTGGTTGATAAAATTATTGAAGAAGGCGGTGAGGCGATGGCTATACCGGGTAATGTCACTGATGAAACCTATGTGCGATCAGCCGTCGATCAGGTTGTTGAAAAATGGGGTCAAGTCGATATCCTGGTAAATAATGCGGTAAAGTTTATTACCAAAGGCATTATTGATATGTCTGTAGAAGAATTTAATGAGCAGATGCAGATCATAACTACGGGTGCTTTCCTGTTTTCCAAATATGCTGCAAAAGCGATGATTAGTGCAGGCAACGGCGGTGCGATGGTGAATATATTATCCACCGCTGCCTGGCAAGGTCAGCCAGGCAATATTGGATATTGTACAGGTAAGAGCGGTATGATTAATTTCACTCGATCAGCGGCAATGGAATTTGCAGAACACAATATTCGGGTTAACGCAATAACGCCTACAGCCACCATGCCTGCCGATCCAGAGCGTCGCGCCATGATGGATAAATATGTTGCATCCGGAAAATGGAAAGATCAAAAATTTCCGTTAGTGATGCCATTTACTGATCTTGCACCCATGAAAGAAGTACCCACTCCAGATGATTATGTGCCGACGTTAATATTGCTGGTTTCTGAGGATGGTCGAATGATTAACGGGACTAATATTTCCGTGGATGCGGGCGCATTATCAAAGTACTGGTTATGGAACCCGAAACAGCCTTGAGCGTATAACAGCCTTGAGCGAAATAAACAGCCTTGAGCGAAATAAACAGCCTTAAGCGTATAAACACCTGAGCCAGCTAATCTCGGAGTTAGATAAGACTTAATGCTTCGGCACTTGATAGCCAGCGGTTCATGATGGCATATGCGGTAGTTTTGTCATTTTTTAGCATATGGTCAGCCAGGGTTCTAATTTTTGGCAGCATATGACTGTCACGCAGCAGATCAGCTAATCTGAATTGCAAGGATCCAGACTGTCGGGTTCCTAATAAATCGCCGGGGCCTCTGATCTCCAGGTCTTTTTCAGCGATTAGAAACCCGTCCTGGGTTTGCCGCATGACCTGAAGCCGCTGGCGAGAAATATCGCTTAGTGGTGGATGGTATAGCAGGATACAAAAACTCTTATTGCTACCACGACCGATACGTCCTCGAAGCTGGTGCAACTGGGCTAAGCCCAGGCGTTCGGGGTTTTCAATAACCATCAGGCTTGCATTGGGCACATCTACACCGACTTCTATGACGGTAGTAGCCACTAGCAGGTCAATTTTTCCCTGTTTGAATGACTGCATAACTGCGGACTTTTCTGTTGCTTTCATTCTGCCATGTATTAAGCCGATATTGAGTGAAGGCAGGAGTGAACCAAGTTGCTCAGCTGTTGATTCGGCAGCCTGACATTGGAGTGTTTCTGACTCTTCTATCAGGGTACAGACCCAGTATGCCTGAGCTTTGTTTTGACAGGCTAATTCGATATGTTGGATAACTTCTTCACGGCGAATATCGGATAACACAGAGGTGGTAATAGGGCTACGCCCAGGGGGTAATTCATCGATGATAGAGCAATCCATGTCGGCGTAGATACTCATTGTCAGAGTGCGTGGAATGGGCGTTGCTGTCATCACTAACTGATGCGGCAGGCGGCCATCAGATTCTCCTTTTTGTCGTAGCGCCAGTCTTTGCTCAACACCAAATTTATGTTGTTCATCGATAATCATTAAACCAAGATTAGAAAAGTTAACTTCTTTCTGGAATAGTGCATGTGTGCCAATGACTACAGCCACTTCGCCGTGTTTGATTTGATCAATCTGTGCTTGCCTTTTTTTACCTTTGATTTTTCCTGTTAGCCAGCCGGTAGTAATACCAAGCGGCCGCAGCCAATTGGAAAAATTTATATAATGTTGTTCTGCTAATATCTCTGTTGGAGCCATAATTGCAGTTTGGTAATTGTTTTCAGCAGCATGAGTACTCGCTAGTAGCGCAATAACAGTTTTTCCTGAGCCAACGTCACCCTGAAGTAATCGGAGCATGGGTGATGGTTTTTGCATATCCAGATTAATTTCCGCGGCGACGCGTGCTTGAGCATTGGTTAATTTGAAGCCGAGGTTTTTCCTTGTAGTCTCATAGGCTGTGCCAGGTGGGCAGAACTGAGGCGCCAGCAATTTAAGGCATTTTTGCCGAAGCAGTCGCATGCTGGTGTGGTGGGCTAATAACTCCTCGAAACAAAGGCGCTGTTGAGCAGGATGGTTGCCATCGAGTAATGCATCGATGGCAATATCTGGGGTGGGATGGTGAACCAGTCTGAGTGCTGAGTTAATATCAAATTTATTGAGTTCTGGGTATTGTGCACCCAGGTTTTGTAGTACTTTGCCATCATCCATCAGGGTAATTACAGCATTAACCAAACTTCGAAAGCGCGTCTGGTTAATTCCCTCTGTGACTGGGTATATAGGTGTCAGTGTTTTATCCAGGGCCTTCAGTTTGGTCGAGTATTCAGGATGGTATATTTCAAATCCGGCTGAACCACGCCGGACTTCGCCAATACAACGTACTACTGGGGCATTGAGCAGGATGTTTTGTTGCGCTTTGGAAAAATGAAAAAATCGTAATGCAATTGTGCCACTACTGTCCTGGATTTTTGCCAGCAGTGATCGTCGCCTGCCAAAAACAAGATCACAGCTAACGACCTTACCCTGAATCACAATATTGGTGCCAGGTTGTGCTGCATGAATTGGGGTTAATTTAGTTCTGTCTTCGTAGCGCAGAGGCAGATGAAATAAAACATCCTGTAAGGTAATAATGCCGATGCGGGCTAATTTTGTTGCTAATGCAGGGCCAATACCTTTAAGTGTTTGAATATTAGTCTGATCAAGGGTCTCTATCATCCGTCCCTAAGATCCAGCGTTGAGGGCAACCATAGCATCGATTTCAACGGCCACGTTTTTCGGTAGTGCGCTGACTTCAACCACGGCTCGGGCAGGATAGGGTGCGGATAATAAATTCTGCATAATTTCGTTGACTAAAGGGAAGTCTGTCAAATTGGTCAGATAGACCGTAAATTTGATGGCATTATCTAAACGCGTCCCTGCTGCTTCGCAAATTGCGGTTAAATTTTTGAATACCTGAGAAATTTGTTCGCCTATGTCCTGACTCACCAGGGTCATATTGGCAGGGTTGAGAGGAATTTGGCCGCTAATATACAAAATGCCGGAATAGGTTACTGCCTGGGAATAGGTGCCGATGGCAGCTGGTGCCTGAGTTGTTGTAATAAATTCTTTGGTCGCTACTGGATTGGTTGCTGGTGTTTTTTTAGTGGGTGCCATATCTGAAAACAATCCTTTAATAATTTAGATCAACTACGGATTCTGGTTAGTTTGATAATACTACGCATTGTTCTCAAGCGTTTCATTACCCGTGCCAGATGAATACGGTCATGGACTGATAGTACAATATTAACCGTGCTTAATTGGGCGTCTCGTTCAACCATATTAATGCGTTCGATATTAGCATCGGCATTGGTTATGGCTGATGCCAATATCGCGATAAGCCCTCGTTCATGCTCGAGTTCGATACGTAGTTCTACTGAAAAGTCCTGCTCGACATTGGCTGACCAGCGGACCGACATGGTTTCTTCCGGTTTTTCTCTGAGGTCTGTCATATTCCGACAACCCTCGGTATGTATGACGATGCCTTTTCCCGCGCTGATATGGCCAATAACAGGATCGCCCGGAATGGGTTTGCAGCACTTGGCATAGGTCACAACAAAACCTTCGGTACCCATAATCGCTAAAGGTTGTTGATGCAGTTTTTGCGGATTGGTATTTTCTCGATTCGCAAGCAATGCGCGGGTAATCACGTAAGCCATTTGATTCCCGAGGCCAATAGCTTCGAGTAAATCGTCCAGGCAAGCAAAGTTTCGTTCGTCCAGAACACTAGCAATTTGATCTGGGTCAATTTCTTCCAGGGTTGCTTTTTCTACGCTGAGCATTCGTGTCAGAAGACGTTTGCCGAGTACGATGGACTCGTTTCTTTGCTGATTTTTAAGGGCATTGCGGATGCTGCTCCGGGCCTTGCCGGTGATGACGAAACTTAGCCAGGCTGGATTGGGTTGAGCGCCTGGTGCGGTAACGATTTCAACGGTTTGGCCACTTTCAAGGTTTGTACTTAAAGGCGCGAGACGCCGATCTATGCGGCAAGCTACGCAGGTATTGCCAATGTCAGTGTGGATAGCATAGGCAAAATCTACTGGTGTGGCACCCTGGGCAAGGTCATAGATTTTGCCCATTGGAGAAAATACATAAACTTCATCGGGGAATAAGTCGATCTTCACATTTTCGATAAACTCCAGTGAGTTGCCGGCACTTTGCTGGAGCTCTAATAGATCTTTCATCCATTCTCTAGCCCGCTCATGGCTACCTGAAGAAGACGTGTCGTTGGATTTATACAGCCAATGGCCAGCGATACCGTTATTAGCAACCATTTCCATATCAGGCGTTCTGATCTGTATCTCTATAGGAATACCATGCAGGCCAAAAAGTGTTGTGTGCAAGGATTGATAACCGTTGGCCTTTGGGATTGCAATATAATCTTTAAATCGACCAGCGACAGGTTTATAGAGATTGTGGATTTGACCGAGTACGCGATAACACATATCAACTGAATCAACCACAATTCTAAAGGCGTAAACATCCATAATTTCATTGAAAGATTTACGTTTACTGCGCATTTTGTCGTAAATACTATAGAGGTGTTTTTCGCGGCCAAAAACCTTTGCAGTTATTTTTTCCCTGATCATACAGGCTTCAATGGATGCAAGGACTTTATTAACGACTTCTTTTCGATTGCCGCGAGCCTTGCGAACAGCCTTTTCAATCATACTGGATCTGAGTGGGTACATGGCTTTAAAGCCAAGCTCTTCAAATTCAACACGTATGCTATTCATACCCAGTCGGTTAGCAATGGGGGCGTAAATCTCTAAAGTTTCTTTAGCGATGCGGCGACGTTTTTCACCAGACAAGTGACCTAACGTTCGCATATTGTGGAGTCTATCTGCAATCTTTACCAGGATGACCCTGATATCCTTTGCCATTGCGAGGGTCATTTTTTGAAAGTTTTCTGCCTGCGCTTCGGCGCGAGACTGGAACATACTTTTAAGTTTGCTGACGCCGTCAACAAGATCGGCCACATCTTCGCCAAATTCTACGGCAATAGTATGTTTTGGGACCCCGGTGTCTTCGATAACATCATGTAGCAGTGCCGCCATCAGGCACTGATGATCCATATGCATTTTGGCCAAAATGGCAGAAACTGCCAGCGGGTGGGTAATATATTCTTCGCCAGATTTCCTTTTTTGCCCTGTATGGGCCTCTTTGGCAAACAGGTAGGCATTTTTTACCTGACTAACCTGATCTTTATCTAGATATTCACCTAATTCTGCGGTCAGTGATTCAATCGTTAACAAGGATGCTCCTTTTCCCTAAAGTTGATTGAATCGCTACATCGATTGTTGAGGATTAGAAATCCGGGTTTGATTGTTCGATACCGGTAACAGGAATGTCGATAACGGGTACGTTAATAACCAGTTCTTCAGGCACTTCCTGTTTAATTGTATCGTCTAATATTGATGCGTTTATAAAACCCTGGGCAATTTCTCGTAGTGCAAGTACAGTTGGTTTATCATTTTCCAGAGGCACATGTGGCTCTTTGCCCCCAGTGGCTATTTGGCGCGCGCGTTTGCTGCTTACCATAACTAATTCAAAGCGGTTCTCTACATTTTCAAGGCAATCTTCAACTGTCACTCGTGCCATCTAGTTTCTCCAAAAAAATAAGTGTTGATCCTGCTTATCACTAATAGATTTTTTTTCTATCCATAGCGCATAATCAGCCGCACAGTTTAACCAAATAGTTTGCATAAAACAGTATCAAAGCGGTTGATCGGGTAACAAATTGGCCAGTAGCGGCATTAATAACTGTTTTTGGCGCATTTGAGTTAGCTCAACCGCCCCAGCCCTGATTACCTGCTCTAGCTGCTGCAGGGCAATGTCGAAATCGTCATTGACAATGATATAGTCGAATTCATTATAGTGGGAGATTTCGTTAATCGCCTGGGCCATGCGAAAATTGATGGTGCTGTTGTTGTCCTGGCCACGTCCGGTCAGGCGTTCCGTTAAGCTGCTGATCGATGGCGGAAGGATAAAAATTGTTTCAGCCGCAGGCATACTTTTGCGAATTTGTTGGGCACCTTGCCAGTCAATCTCGAGGATGAGGTTATTGCCATTCGCCAGCGTCTGGTCAACTGCCTGCTTACTGGTGCCATATCGATTGCCAAAAACTTCCGCCGTCTCTAAAAATCCACCGTCCTGCTCAAGTTGGTTAAATTCCGTTCGGCTAATGAAGTGATAGTTAATACCGTTAGTTTCGCCTTCGCGCGGCTGCCGAGTTGTATGTGATATAGCAACATCTACATCACCATTGGCATTCACTAGTGCTTTGACCAGGCTGGTTTTACCGGCACCTGAGGGCGCTGCCAGGACAAATAGTTTTGCTGGAGGATTGTTCATTATTCTATATTCTAAATTTATTTATAGGGCGAGAATGAAAAGCCGTTAAAAACGGTATGCTATTAATGTAGTCAGTCATGGTTAATTACTCCTGTCGCTTAATTTGTCATCAAAAGTTATGCTAATCACCCCAGGCCAATAACCATAATTTGACTGGACTCATTTTACTTGGCATTTCCCAATTATTGAGGGAGTGATGTGGTGTATCTCAAGATTCGTGAAAGGGCTTTGAGGCGTAATTACCAGGTTAAATCTGGCAGTTCACAGAGTTATTTACAGCCTCTAATATATTGATAGCCCATGCTTTAAATACCAGGTATCTTTAAAATCTAGCCTTGCACGACCTCCATAAGCTTTTCGTAGCTGTTGACTACATCGTAGACCACCTGATCTGAGGTGATTTTTTTGAAAAACTTTTTAGCGCACCTGATTTTTATATTTTCAATTTCTTTTAACTGTAAGGAACTCATTGAGCCTTTTGTTTCAGCCACAAAATAGACGTGCTTCAGCGCACCTTCTTTAAAGGAAATAGCCCAATCAGGGTTGTAGCTACCTACAGGCGTTGGTATAGAAAACCCTCTTGGCAGTTTTGCGTAAACAACCACCTCAGAGCTAACATCCAATTTTTGTACAAAATCTGTTTCGACCATTGAATCGGTAAACACATAATCGTAGATATGATGATCTACCTTTATCGCCTTACTAAAATCATCCTTTGGCTTTTCGGCAGTAAATATATCGCTCTCATATACCTCGTCCACTGGATCATAGGATAGATGTTCAATAATGGCCGTTGCCTTTTGCTCATTAATTAACTCTGACACCTTGGCAATAAAATCTTCTGGATTGGTTCGATATAGGCTAAATACGGCTGTATTTATTTCCTTCAAAATACTAGCAATAGTTCGTCGGGTTAGTTTAGTGCTATCAGCTATTTGACCAATTAGGTCGTATTTGACCGATGACTTTATCGAGCTGTAATATTTCTCTGTTTTTGTTTCTGAAACCTTAAAGGTTGTGACGCCCTTAATCTTTTCACTGGTGGAATTTTCAACCTGTGCGCCAGATTCGATGATATATTGCAAAGGTGATATTTTTATACCATCGTTTTTGTTGAGTGATTTTATACATTTCTCAACAAGCTCATCTGAATCAAAGCTCACCGTATACACGGCTTTCCTGTTAATCCTGTTCCAAAGCTGTTGAAACTCTTTTTTACTAAAATTTGCGTTCAATGGATTTTCTTTTGCCTTGCGCCCATCATCAATACTTGGCAATAAGGATGCACTAAACACTCCGCTAATCAATGTATGTATTTCTTCAGCATAGGGTTTCAGGTCATCGCTAAAGTCTGCCAGTGTTCCTTCTCGCTTAGCTTCATGATAGGCATCCACGATCATATCGCCGTCATCGGTATAGTCATTTTTAATCAAATAGCGGTAAATTTGTTTTGCCATTTTATCGTCAATTTTCAGCGTTCCATCTTCTGTTTTTATCGTCTTACCTTTGAAATAGGCTTCATCGGCTGATTTTGGTCGCGCAGAAAGTGAGTTCTCAATATCCGTTTGTAGGGCTTTTACAAAATCTTTATAGCTTTCACTGGCAACCACTGTCAGTACATTAAGTTGATGTACATTCAATGGGTTATCCATGCGCTCACCGTTTTGGTTTACGGCAAGGCGCAGACCACGGCCAACCTCCTGCCTCCGTGAAATAGTGTTATCGCTATGCTTCAATGCACAGATAGTAAACACATTAGGGTTATCCCAACCCTCGCGTAAAGCCGAGTGCGAGAAAATAAACCGTACAGGCTCATCCAATGCCAGAAGTCTTGTTTTGTCCTTCAAGATTAAGTCATAAGCATCCACATCGTTAGACTCGCCCCTGGTTTCCCCACTCTTTTGAATACTTGGATTAACAAGATTCTTCTTTTTATCTATTGCAAAATAGCCATTATGCGTTTTCTCTGTGGGTATGTTCTTCAGGTACTTGTGATAAGCCTGATCTTGTGATGAAAGGTCTAAGGCTAAAACCTCATTCAGGTACTTCGTGTATTCTTCTTCAAATACTTTGGCATATTCACCACGCGTATCATCTGGCGTTTCGCCATCGCCAGAATAGCTACGATATTTTGCCACTTCATCAATAAAGAAAAGTGAAAGAACTTTCAAACCCTGATGGAATAACTCCTGCTCTTTATCAAAATGGGCTTTTATGGTTTCTCTAATTTGAATACGCCGTAGGGCTTCCTCTTTCACATCACCAATAGCATCACCAACGGTAAGTTCAACACCGTTGGTAAAGCTCAAAGTGTCTGTAAGTGCATCAATATTAGAGACCACAAAATCTTTATACTGCGCCAAACCCTGAGACGCATCAAACAAGTTAATGCCTTTGTTAATCTTTCTGACAATACGCCTAATGCCATTTTTTTGTTTCACTTCAAACTCAACGCGCGCCACCGGTGGCTTGCTTACAGAAACTTCAATGGATTGCAGATAAAGGTAGGCATTTGTGCCACTTAAACCTTTTACCGATATTCCACGTACTGCAATTTTTTTAACCAATTTTTGGTTATAGGCATCCAGTGCATCAAGGCGATGGATTTTATTATGTTCGGTTTTGTGCGTGGCTGAATAACGCAAAGTGAACAAAGGGTTGAACTCAGCCAATGCCTCGGTACTTTTCTTACCCTCCATTTTTTGAGGTTCATCCAAAATCAAAATAGGTCGGTTGGCCTTAATAACATCAATGGGTCGTCGCGATTGGAAATTATCCAGCTCTTCATAAATTCGACGAGCATCCTTGCCCCGTGCATTGAAGGCTTGCACATTAATGATCATGACATTGATGCCAGCATCCGAAGAGTAGTTTTCAATCTCATGTAGTGACTTCGAGTTATAAATAAATGTTTTAGCCCTTGTTCCGTATTCTTCCAGAAAATGATCGGCCATGCCCTTGAGTGATTGATACACGCCTTCACGAATGGCAATGCTTGGCACGACAACGATGAACTTTTTCCAGCCATAGCGTTTATTCATTTCAAACATGGTTTTGATGTAACAGTATGTTTTACCTGTACCTGTTTCCATTTCGGTATCAAGATTGATAGCGCAGGATTTTGTTTTCACCAGCACATCGGAAATTGGCAGATTTTGCTTTTGCTGTACATTTTGAATGTTGGTAAATATTTGCTCATGTGTGAGCATAAGGTCAGTATTTTTAAAGCCATCCGACAATACATCTACCGTTTTTGTCTCGCCTTTTCTAACGTCTCTGCCCGGATCAATACGATACGACAACGCAGAAAGCTTAGGTTGTCCCGCAAAACAGTCCACCACGGCCTCCATAGCCTCGGTTTGATAAGGTAGATGTTTAAATTTTAAACTCTTCATATGACCCTTTCTTTCTACAAAAAAACATATAAATATACTTATAATACAATTAGTTACGATTACATTCTTTCTGCAATCTTCCATTTTGGCGCGGTGCGAGAGCCAGCATTGTAAATAACGCCTGCGCGCCCTAGATTCGTGAGGAGATTGCCAATTTTCTTAGCTTTTTGGCGTTTGAAATAAAATGCCGCGACCATTATTTATACTTGGGTCGGCTGTATCAGGGTCGGCGTCGAGTTCATAGATATTACGAAAACTGATACTCGGTTTAGCACCCTCGGCAATTTGATGTTTCAAACTTTTTTGCCGGTATCATAATCATGTCCTACCTGCTTAAATTCAATGACTTCATTTTCCCAGGTGGAAATCAGCTTATCTAATAATGTCTGTAGCTCGACTTGATCCATAATATCGCCCCTTAGATAACCTTGATGTCGGTTGCGGGCGATTTGAGTTTAAAGACCTGCTCTACATTAATTTTAACGCTGTCACCATTCTTACCTGATCCAAAGCCATCGTCACGAAAAACAACACGCAGTGGTTTGCTTGTCGCAAGCTGGGTGACAAATTCTTCGTTGATCCCTTCATCAAAACAAGCCACCAGTGCATTGTCATCGACAAAGAACACCTCCTTGCCCGCAATCTTTTCACGAATAATAGGAAGCGATAAGTCCACACCCCAATCAAGAAGTACCTGGAACAGTAAATCTTCTGACGACCGGTCTTTTTTGATATTGCCAATATGGGTATCAAACATATCGGGCTGGGTTTCATCGGGTGAGATGTGAACATCTAGCATGTTGGAGCTAGCGATTTTGAATACACGGAAGCCTGTATCAAGGTTTTCGATGCCGTCTTTATTGGCATTGTCTTCTTTTATTTTTGTTCCTGCACGGCGAAGGCGTTCTTTGGATATTTCAGCAATATTTTTATAGCCTGCTTTGAAGGCTTCAGATATTTCGTCGGTTAATTCTGGGAGCTGCACTGAAATACATTGTCGAGTTCCGCCATCTTTTAAATTTAACTGCATAACGGCATGAGCCGTTGTGCCTGAACCAGAGAAAAAATCAAAAGCAATATCGTCCTTAGATAAAACAAAAGATAGATATTTCTCTATCAACGCAACGGGCTTCGGGTTGGTGAATGCGGTCTTAATTTCTGAAAATAGCTGTCTAACATCATAGGCACCCATGCGTCCATCAAGTATCTCAACACTTGATAATTTTTCCAAATAATCCTTAGCATAAACTTTCAGTTCAATAATTTTATCGTGACTGTTACCAAATAAAATTTTACCTTCCTCAAGTAACTTCGTCATTGTAGATTCAGGGAACCGATAACCCATTAACGGCTCTTTGCAAGGTGACCTTGTATCAGGGTGAATAACATCATATCTATACCCCTCCTTCCCAGGGTTGTGGACGCTTTGACTTCCTGTATAAACCCCGCCAGCGTCAATATATTTATATCTATCTAATGCTCCCAATTGCGACTTGTTATTTCGGAACCACTGGGAGTATGCCTTTTGAAGGCTGCCTTGATCTTTGTGTGTTGCGATCAATTCACTTCCAATATTTATTAGGATATCTTTCACGTCTGAAAAATTGGATTTCCATACAGGCTCAAGCTTAGCTCTTGACTTGGCATAAACCACAATATACTCATGTTCTGTTGCTACATTCGTTGGATTATTATCGGTTACATTTTTCCAAATTATATTTCCAATAAAATTTTCCTCCCCGAATACCTCATGGCATATTTTCCGCGTATTAATATTTTCATTTTCATCAATAGAAATGAAAATAACGCCATTATCACACAATAAATTGCGAGCTAATTTCAAGCGGGGATACATCATGGAAAGCCAATCTGAATGGTACCGCCCGTTACTATCAAGATTAGCTACAAGACGACGCCCCCCTTCATCACGTTGACCAGAGGCTTCGTCGAACTCTGCTTTATCTGCCGTAAAATTATCGTTGTAAATAAAATCTTTACCCGTGTTATAGGGCGGGTCGATATAGATCATTTTAATTTTATCAAGATAGGTTTCTTGCAGAAGTTTCAACGCATCAAGATTGTCACCTTCAATAAAGATATTTTTGGTGTTAGCAAAATCTACACTTTCATCACGGCAAGGGCGTAAAGTTTTAGAAATGGGCGTATTGGCTGTAACCAAAGCTTCACGCTTGCCCGGCCAGTTAAGGCTGTAACGCTCCTGTGAACCTTCAACGATTGAGCCAGATAGCTCTTGGCGTAAGGCATCAAAATCGATTGACCGTTCAAGCTCACCACTCTCATTATTCTTCTCAGTTACGCAATTAGGAAATAGCTCGGCTATTTTTTCGATATTTTCATTGGTGAAATTGGGTGTTTTCAAGTCTAGCTTTACCATGATTATTGTTGCCCCTCTTTATGCTTTATACTTTGCTTTTCCCGTGCGTGTTTCCAACTTGATGTATTCTTTATCCTTGGCTATAACTTGCCCCATTCGTTCTATATGGGCTTGCAGGCTTTCACCTTTTCTTGAGCCTAGCGGTATAAGTTCGCGCAATATGGGTTCATACAAGCCAGACAGGTTAAGCACAACAGGCAATTTTTGGTGCACTGATTTTTCAGGTAACCAATCTGTTTCAAAAATTTCGTTATCAACAACCCATTTAACAGTTCCCTGAAAATATCATTGAAGCCCATGACATCTGTTCTATTGGTCAAAGTCCAATGAATTTAGTATGGCATCCGTTGGGCGAAGTTTATTATTCAGGTTTGAGGCCTTACCTTCGTAGGCCAGTGCCAGCTAATTTCAAATACCTGGCAACCTCTTTCAAGGTTGATACTTTATCAGTCATGATTAACATCGAAGGAATGAATAAACGGAGCCAGTGAAGTACTACTCGGCTGATTTTTAGCGGTATTATGACCAGGTGATGTTTTCTGAAAAGTTACACTATATTCTGCACCTGTTCGCGCATTTGCTCGATAATAACTTTTAATTCAACAGACTGGATTGAGGTATTGGCGGCAACTGCTTTGGATGAAAGTGTATTAGCTTCACGGTTTAATTCCTGCATAAGAAAATCCAGCCGGCGGCCTTTGGCTTTGGATTGTTGCAGGGTACGCCTTACCTCTTCAATATGCGTGTCAAGTCGGTCTATTTCTTCGGCGATGTCAGATTTTTGGGCGAGATATACCAGTTCCTGTTCAAGCCGGCCCTTATCAACATCAACTTTTAGCTCCGTTAACCTGGCTTCTATTTTTTGTTTTTGTGACAAGGTTATTACTGGTACGTCGGCACGTACTGTCTGTACGATAGCTTCCAGTTGATCAAGTTTACTGAGGATGATTTTTTCTAACTCAGCCCCTTCGCGTTGTCGCATAGCAACTAGTGAGTCCAGGGCGGTTTTGAATGACGCTATTATTTGCTTGTTGCGCGCTGACTGGTCGACTTCCTGGTCTTTTAAGACACCGGGCCATTTGAGTAGATCCAGTACACTCACTGTTTGCCCGATGGGATTGTCAGAACCGCTATCAGCTAAAATATTATTGGTCTGTTCTATTGCTGTTTTGAGTTTGCGCAGCTGGATCTCGTCAATCACTAAATCGTTGCTTACATCAGCATCGAAATTAACTCTGATGAAGCAGTCTACCTTGCCTCGACTGAGGCGATTTCTAAGAATAGTGCGGAGTTCAGGTTCTACGGTGCGGCAAGTTTCTGGGATTTTAAAAGTAGTATCGAGGTATCGATGGTTGACGGAGCGAATTTCCCAGGAAATATTGCCTGATTCAATGCGCGTGAAAGCGGTCATACTATTGGTCATATTATTATCTTTGCAGCGGGCTAAAATATATAGGCCAAGTATAATGTTTTTTCTCGGTTGCTGGGCATCTGGCACTAAATACTTTGATAAAGTCTGCAGCCAGGCATAAAAACAGCTATCGGGGCATTAAACTCATTAAATAAAGATCAACTTGAAGGAGAATGTATGGCTTTTAAACGTCCAGGTGATCGGTCATTAGATCAACTGCGTAATATATCGTTAGAGCGTGGATATACAAAACATGCGGAAGGATCTGTATTAGTAGCTTTTGGCGACACCAAGGTCATATGTACGGCAAGTGTTACCAAAGGAGTGCCATCTTTTTTGCGCGGTAGTGGTCAGGGCTGGATAACGTCTGAATATGGAATGTTGCCAAGGTCGACCAATACGCGAATGGATCGAGAGGCCGCCAAAGGTAAACAGGGCGGGCGAACAGTAGAGATTCAACGCCTCATCGGCCGTTCGCTACGTACTTGCGTAGATATGAAACAATTAGGTGAGCATACTATCAAGATTGACTGTGATGTTATTCAGGCCGATGGCGGTACTCGAACTGCTTCGATCACAGGCGCTTGTGTGGCACTTTATGATGCCATGACGAAAATTGGCAAACAGGCGGCTTTTAGCCAATTTGTGGCAGCTGTTTCTGTGGGTGTTATTAGTGGCCAGGTATTATTGGACCTGGAATATGTGGAAGACTCAAAAGCCGATACCGATATGAATGTTGTAATGGCATCGGATGGTAAGTTTATTGAAATACAGGGGACAGCGGAAGGTACGCCATTTAGCCGACCGGAGTTGAATGAAATGTTGGCTTTGGCCGAACAAGGCATCGCGGCGCTTATTCAAGCGCAGAAATCGGTACTGGGGGTAGAATAATGTTAGCGGATTACCAGACAGCATTTATTGATTTTGCAATCTCAAATGATGTACTGAAATTTGGCGAATTTACGTTGAAGTCTGGTCGAATTAGCCCGTATTTTTTTAATGCGGGTGCTTTTGCTTCTGGCAAAGCACTGGCAACGCTGGGGACATTTTATGCGCAGGCATTAATTGCTTCAGGGCTTGAATATGATGTACTGTTTGGGCCTGCTTATAAGGGTATTCCACTTGTTTCTGCGACGGTGATTGCACTTGCAACCGATCATGATATTTCGGTGCCCTATGTATTTAATCGTAAGGAGCAGAAAAATCATGGCGAAGGTGGTTTGTTAGTCGGTGCTCCCCTGCATGGTAAGGCGGTAATTATCGATGATGTAATAACCGCAGGTACGGCAATTCGCGAAGTGATTAACATTATACAGCCCACAGAAGCGACGATCTCAGGGGTACTTGTGGCGATAGATCGGCAGGAAAAGGGCGAACGTCAATTTTCTGCTATCCAGGAGGTCCAACGGGAGTATGGTATACCGGTTGTGAGTATCGTCAAGCTTGAGCATATTGTGCAATACCTTCAGGTCAATGAAAGCTATGCTGAGGCATTGACCCAGGTTGAGGAGTATCGAAAAAGATATGGTGTTGGGTTTTAACGTGGACGCTGGCCTTGTCTCCGATATTGAAAAGATCGCTGATATCGGCAAGGGTAGTAAGACCCCTGCCTTATGGTTTTGTATTAACGCCTTTGTGTGTTTACTCGTCCTATCCATGTTTGCCGGTAGTGTGAGTGCTGAGCTCTATAAATATATCAATGACGATGGTGTGGTCGTGCTCGATAGTCAGATACCGGCAAGGTTTGTCAAGAATGGATATACGGTACTCAGTGTTAGCGGTAACGTTATTGAAGTTATCCCACGAATATTAACCGCCGAGGAATTAGCAATACAAGAGCAGCATTCAGCAATTGAAATAGCGAACGCACGCCGTGCAGAAGAAAAAAAACAATATGATGAACACTTGATGATTATGTATTCAAGTCCCCAGGAGGTTATTGATTCACGCAATGCCACTATGGTAAAAATTGAAAACCATCAATTGCGGGTTGAGCAAAAATTGTCGCGTTTAAATGCTGATAAGCTGGTATTAGAGTTGAAGTTTGCAAATATTGAACGTGCTGGGGGCAAGATTACTGCGGCAAAATTTGACCAGATACAGCGAGTCGAAGAACTGATTAAACGCAGTGAAGCAGAGGTTAAAATCAGCGCAGAAGATAAAGTTCTAGTTGACGCTAAATTTGCGCTGGAGTTAAAGCGCGTCCAAGAACTGTATGATAAAACTCGATAGGCTATTTTTGGCCAACTATTGCATAGCGAAACAATGCATAACGAAATAATGCATAACGAAATAATGCATAACGAAAGATAGCATAGCGAACTAAAGCTTAACGAAAGATAGCCTGGCTCAATGTTTGCCATTGTAGGTCCCAGTCTTGGGTGGGAATTTTACTAAAATCACTTCTAACGAACTGGCTAATTCGGCCTTCAGCGCAGGCTAACATAAGGTTTGCTGCGGCGTTATATTTAATAAGCGGCTGGTCTTCGTTCCTTAATTCTGCTTCGCGTAATATTTGCTTAATCTGAGTTTCAATTCGGTCGAAGAATTGTGCCACACGGATTCGTAATCTGTCAGTTTCTCCTGCTAGCGGGTCGCCTGTCAGGATTCTGGTGATGCCTGGGTTTCTTTCCGTGAAGGTCAATAAGAGATGTAGAACTTGTCCGCATTTCAATTGGGTGGTCGATTCATCGGCAATGATGCGATTTATTCGACTAAAAATAGTTTCCTCTATAAATTCAATTAAGCCCTCAAACATTTTGGCTTTACTTGGGAAGTGTCGATACAGGGCTGCTTCCGAGACGCCGACCTGTCTTGCAAGGCCGGCAGTTGTAATGCGTTTCCCGGGTGATTTTTCGAGCATTTCAGCCAGCGCCTGTAAGATCTGCTGTTTGCGAGAAACTTTAGTATTGCCACTGTTCATTGTTTAAATACCTGTTGTGTCGCTCAAGGCTTTTGTATCGCTCAAGGCTGTTAATTCGCTCAAGGCTTTTGTATCGCTCAAGGCTGTTAATTCGCTCAAGGCTTTTGTATCGCTCAGGGCTGTTTTATCGCTCAGGGCTGTTTTATCGCTCAGGGCTGTCATATCTCGCTCAAGGCTGTCTCATCGCTCAGGGCTGTCTCATCGCTCAGGGCTGTATTCGAGATCATTGTGCCTACGCCCTGGTCTGTCAAAAGTTCAAGTAGTACAGCGTGGGCGACACGACCATCTATAATCTGGGCGCTTTTAACGCCCGCTTGCACGGCCTCAAGGGCACAATTGATCTTGGGCAGCATACCGCCGGATATTGTTCCTTCTTCGATGAGTTCTGCGACCCTGGCGGCTGTTAATTTGGAAATTAAGTTGCCATCTTTATCCTGCAGACCTGGGACGTCGGTGAGTAGAATTAATTTTTCTGCCTGTAACTCAGCGGCGACTTCGCCGGCCACTAGATCAGCGTTGATGTTGTAGGTGGTGCCGTCAGTGCCAACACCGATTGGTGCGATAACCGGTATGATATTGCCCTGAGTGAGCAGGTCAATGACGGATCGGTTGATTTTTACGACCTGCCCGACATGACCAATGTCGATGATTTCCGGTGTTGTTAGATCGACTGATGATCGTTCTAAGAGCATTTTCCTGGCGGTTATTAAGTTAGCATCTTTGCCTGTTAAGCCCACTGCGGTACCACCACTTTTATTGATCAAATTAACGATATCTTGATTGACCAGGCCGCCAAGCACCATTTGCACGACGTCCATTGTTTTGCTATCAGTTACGCGCATGCCATCAACAAACTCAGACTGAATTTTGAGCTGATCCAGTAATTTGCCAATTTGTGGGCCACCACCATGTACGACGACAGGGTTGAGGCCTACCAGTTTCATTAAAACCACATCCCTGGCAAAGTCCTGTTTCAGAGATTCCTTTACCATGGCGTTGCCACCATATTTGATAACAATGGTCTTATTCGTAAAGCGTTGAATATACGGCATCGCTTCGGTCAGTACTTTGGCGATATTCATCGCTGAGTCACGACTTAAAGTCATATCTAGTGGTCCGGTATTAAAAAGTGAGGTTCTTGTTAATGGCTGTCAACTTCTGTCGAAATTGGGTTTGTATTTTCTCCAGGCCGGCTTCGTCATTTGCTTCAAATCGGAGCGTCAGGTTAGGGCTTGTATTGGAGGCACGTACCAATCCCCAGCGGTCATCATAATCGACGCGGAAACCGTCGATGGTAGTGATGGTAGCGCCATCAAAGTCGTCTGGATTGGATATTTGTTGAATAATCTCGAATTTGTTAGTTTCTGTTACAGGTATTTGTATTTCTGGCGTGACAATACTTAAAGGAAAATCGGCGATTAGTGCAGCGAGTCCTTCGGATTGTGAGCCAATGATCTCCAATAGCCTGGCGGCCGCGTATAGGCCATCATCGAAGCCAAACCAGCGTTCCTTGAAGCACAGATGGCCGGACATTTCGCCACCTAATATCGCATTGGTTGCGATCATTTTTGCTTTGATAAAAGAGTGGCCACTGCGGCAAATTATGGGCCTGCCGCCAAATTCTGAGATTACTGTATTAAGATGCGCGCTGCATTTTATATCGTAGACAACATCGGCGCCTGGGTTTCTTGATACTATATCTTTAGCAAATAACATCATTAGTTTATCCGGCCAGACCACATCGCCTGCTGCGGTTACAGCGACTAATCGGTCTCCATCGCCATCGAATGCAATACCAAGGTCGGCTTGGTTAGCCAGGACCGCTGCAGTTAGACTTTCGAGGTTTTCAGGTATTATAGGGTCAGGGTGATGGTTCGGAAAGTTACCATCTATATCACAAAAAAGTGGTATTACTTCACAACCTAGGCTGGTAAACAGGTCTGGAGCGATAAGGCCAGCGATGCCGTTGCCGCAATCAATCACAATTTTTAGTGGTTGGGCTACTAGTACATCATCAGTTATTCTATCTATATATTCCTCGGTGATATCAAGTAAAATTTCACTGCCTTCACCTGAAGAAAATTCTTTGCTGAGGTATTTTTGGTATAGGCCCTGAATTTCGTCATCTACCAGAGCTTTTCCTGCAAGTACTACTTTAATGCCGTTGTAGTTTGAGGGGTTATGGCTACCAGTAATCATTACGCCACTTCGTGCGTGAGAATTATGCGTGGCGTAGTATAATAATGGTGTTGGTACGAGGCCTATGTTGAGTACGTCGCAACCTGATTCTGTTAGCCCTTGAATCATGGCCTCAACAAAATCAGGGCTTGACAGTCGGCCATCGCCCGCCACCACGATTGTTTGTTCTCCCAATGCTTTTGCCTGAGTGCCAATACTCAATCCTATTCGGGTAACAATATCGTTAGTTAATGTGGTGCCAACTATGCCGCGGATATCGTAAGCTCTGAAAATACTTGATACATCAATTTCTGCTGCTTGTGGTATTGGCAGAGAATCTGTCTTTTTTTGTTTTTTTTGTAAATCTTGCTGTAGTTCAAGCCCAGCGTCCGCTGAACCTTGCTGTGACTTGTTGCCGCTCTTAGCGGCATCCGTTTGGTTTGACAGGCGATTGCTGGCAGTTTGTTTTTCGTTATTTGACGATTGACTAAATTCGCCCTGTTTGATCTTTTGCTCCAGTGTGGCGAGTGTTCTGGCTTTGGTTTCTACCTTTACCAGCAGAGAATCAATTTCCTCAAAGTTCGAAAATTGATAGGCCGTTGAAGGAGAGAATCTATCGACTATGGCGTTAATTAATTGTTTATGAAGCAGTCTGATATCGAGATTGAGGTTTTTTTGAATTCTCAGTAAAGAGATAACTGTGCCTGCTAAAGCCAGGAAGAAACACACCAGGGCCGGCATTAGCAGGAGATATAATGGCGCTGTTGGTAAATCAGAAGAAAAATTTGCAGGTTTATAGTGGATAGACCAGTGCTTGTTGATTAATTCGCGAGAGAAGGAGACAGGAGAGCCACTGCTACCTATGGAAAGAAATTCAGTATCAGCATTTTGATCAAATGATTGGTTTAAATTGATTTCACCCTGAGTAACCATTAAATTTTGTTTGATTGAATTGATGTCCAGAGTTACCAGCATCGTTCCAACTATGCCTTTATCGGCTGGATCTCTAATAGCTACTGCAAGGCTGATTAGCCATTCGCCTCGTACATTTGTTGCTTCAGGGTATACGGTTTCGCCTTTTTCGGCACGGTGTACTAAATCAAGTGATGTGAATGAGAACGGGGGGCGAATATTAGTATTCACTTTAGCTGCACCCTTTTTAAACAATCTGACGTTGACGGCGTTGGGAAGCATGTTTTGAAGCTGGATATGGTCCGGATTAGTGGCTGTTGATGCTTCAGTTGCAATCAATTTAAAGAGTTTATTCTTATTGGCAAATGTTGCGGTTTGACTGACTAAGCTGGTTAGAATTTGGTCCAAATTGGACTGCAAATGGTTTGCTATCAGGTTGCTGTTTTGCTGGCGGCTTTGTTCCTGAATATAATCCTGCAGCAAAAAAATGCACAGTAGTATTGCGACAAAAATTCCCGTTAGGATACTTGCAAAGGGAATTAAACTCATGGAGACAAATGAGCTGTATTTTTTTTCTTGCGACACTCGAATCCCCTATAGTCTGCCAGATGATCCAAAGCCATCTTCGCCTCGTTCGGTCTCGGCGAAATCATTTACTATGGTAAAGGAAGTTTGCTGTACCGGTACAATTACCATTTGAGCAATCCTGTCACCCGGTGTGATGGAGAACTCTGTTTTCCCCCTGTTCCAGCACGAAATCATTAGTTCGCCTTGATAGTCTGAGTCAATTAACCCCACCAGGTTGCCTAAAACGATACCGTGTTTATGGCCTAAGCCTGAACGGGGCAATATAAGTGCGGCATAACCGGGGTCGGCCAGATAGATGGCGATTCCGGTTGGAATTAATTTGCAGTCTCCTGGTGTTAACGTTATCTCAGATTCGATACAAGCACGTAGATCCAGCCCTGCGCTGCCCTCAGTAGAGTAGCCTGGTAAAGGAATAGAGTCGCCTATAAGCGCGCTAAGAATTTTAACCTGTAGTTCTTTCATCTGTTTGTATCGCTGGGTGAGGTTTTTGCTGCTAATTTTTCGGCGATGGTCTGAATAATTTTGCTGGCAATGTTGCGTTTGGACATTTGTGGTAAGACCTTCTCGCCTGTTGGCCAAATAATAGTTGTCGCGTTGTTTTCGCTATTAAAGCCGATAGCTTTATCGGCAACGTTGTTGGCTATGATCATATCGAGGTTTTTTTTCTTTAATTTAGTTTTTGCGTATTGTGTAAGGTTTTCAGTTTCAGCAGCAAAGCCAACGGTAAAAGGTCGTGGCTGGGTTTTAGCTACGCTGGCAATTATGTCGGGGTTTTCTTTTAATTCGATACGCATTGACTGGACGGTTTGGTCGCTGTTCTTTTTTATTTTTTGTTCGGCAACAGCGACTGGTTTAAAATCTGCCACCGCTGCGACGCCAATAAATACATCGCAACCATCAAGTTCTGCCAATACCGCAGCGAGCATATCGTCGGCACTGATGATATCGATGGTTTGAATTCTCTCTGGTGGGGTGAGGTTTGTTGGTCCAGAAATTAAAATAACTTCTGCGCCAGCTTCAACCGCGGCCTCAGCAATCGCGTAGCCCTGTTTGCCAGAACTATGGTTGCTGATATAGCGAACTGGGTCGATCGCTTCGCGCGTGGGGCCAGCAGTAATCAGAACTTTTTTACCGGCTAAAATCGTCGATGGGAAAAATTGAGAGACTTTTTGTACCAGGCTATCTACATCTAGCAAGCGGCCCTGGCCGATTTCTCCGCAAGCTTGTAGGCCACTCTCTGGGCCAAACAGAAGTACATTGGAGGTTTCTATAGCGCGAATATTTGCCTGGGTTTGGTTATTTGACCACATGGCCTGATTCATGGCTGGTGCGATAGCTATCTGACATTCGGCCGCCAGGCAAACTGTGGTTAGTAGGTCGTTTCCCAGGCCGCCGTTATATCGGGCAATAAAATCGGCGCTGGCGGGGGCAATCAATATTAAATCTGCCCATCGTGCAAGTTCGATATGCCCCATGACTGATTCAGTTTCTGTGTCCAGTATATTGAGATGTACTGGGTATCCCGATAATGCCTGCATTGTTAGTGGGGTGATAAATTCAGTGGCTGCTTGCGTCATTACAACCCGCACACTTGCCCCCTGATCCTGTAATCTGCGAACCAGTTCTGCGGATTTATAGGCGGCAATGCCGCCAGTGACACCTAACAATATTCTTTTGTTTGTTAAATGTTTCATGTTTTTAATTCAATTTATCTGAATGGAGGATGGGCATAAGCGCACATGATTAATCATCTTTGGATGACATATTTAGGCTCAATTTTAGAGGATAAAGATAGCATTGAAAGACCAACGGTGTAAGTGCTTCTTTACTAATCTGTATGTTGATTTCTGGACGTCAAAGATACCGCCCGGGCAGATTAATAATGGGCGGTAATTTTGACGGGTGTATTAGCCAGGCACTGGTATGCGGTAAAACTGATGGGGGACAATTATGGCCTTAGTAGACTGGCCTACGCTAGAAAGACCGAGAGAGAAATTGGTGGCGTTAGGGCCGAGTGCCTTGTCGGATGCGGAATTGTTAGCGATATTTCTTCGCACAGGTGTCAAAGGCATGCCTGTAATGGAGCTTGCGCGTAAGTTATTAATTGACTTCGGGGGTTTATCTGGCTTGTTGAGGGCGGACTATCAGCAGCTCACCGGTACAGTTGGGGTTGGCCTGGCAAAGTATGTGCAGCTTAAAGCAGCGCTTGAATTGACTGAACGATATTTACAGTCTGGCTTGCAAAGAGGGGCAGTTATTTCTGACCCGAATGCGACTCGGCAGTATCTAAAAACCAGGATGAAAGGTTATGAACGCGAAGTATTTGCCTGCATGTACCTGGATAATCAACATAGATTAATACGTTACGAAGAGTTATTTTTTGGCACCATTGATGGGGCCACGGTGCATCCTCGAGAGGTTGTTAAGCGGGCGCTGGAAAATAATGCTGCGGCAGTGATTTTTGCGCATAATCATCCATCGGGAATTGCCGAGCCGAGCCAGGCAGACAGGCGTATCACTGAACGCCTTAAAGCTGCTTTGGCGATGATCGATGTACGGGTGCTGGATCATTTCATTGTGGGTGATGAAAGTGTTTTGTCTTTTGCGGAACGGGGGATATTGTGAATCGCTAAATATTGGGCACAATATCGTTAATTGAGGTCGGCTGAATTTGAACTTAGGCTGGCGTTCTGGTATAAAGCACGGCTCTCAGCAGCAGCTCATATATGGGGATGTTGCGAGTTTCATTTTTCCCGGCCAGGGGATATTCAGTTAAGCGATTATAAAGGCAATAGACATGTCCAAGGTATGTCAGGTAACGGGCAAGCGTCCGATTACTGGAAATAATGTTTCACACGCAAATAATAGAACGCGGCGTCGTTTTTTACCGAATGTACACGACCATAAGTTTTGGATGGATAGTGAGAGTCGGTTCATTAAATTAAGGGTATCTGCGAAGGGCATGCGGATCATTGATAAAAAAGGTATCGAACAGGTGATATCTGATATTCGAGCGCGTGGCGATAAAATTTAATTTTTGGCGCCGTTATCACTGTTATTTTTGGTTCTGGTAAACGAGCGCTAGAATTTACACTGTACTAGAATTTAGATGGTATAGGTTGGGACACAGCACCTATACATAACAGTATTATTGTATTGCCCGGTATTTGATGCAGCGGCGCCAGGACTTAGATCAGTTGAGTCCGAAATAACTATTACAAGAGAGAAAATGAGATATGCGAGATAAGATAAAGTTAGTGTCTTCAGCAGGCACGGGTCATTATTACACGACTACAAAAAACAAGCGCACCATGCCTGATAAAATGGAAATAAAGAAGTTTGATCCTGTAGTGCGTAAGCATGTGATGTATAAAGAATCTAAGATCAAATAAATTATTGTTAGAACCAGTTTGCTAAAAAGCTTAGGCGCTAGCTGGACCGTAATTTGTTTGATCGAATGATGTAATTACAACTAGCGTATTAATGCTAGTTGTCAGGCCGAGTGTAAAAGCAGATTGCCGATTTCATCTAGTTGCAGTTGCCAACCGGTTTTCAGGTAAATTGTTGTATGGTGTTCGATAATAATTGCTGGCCCTCGATATATTTTGCCCTTTCGTAAGTTAGCACGACGCCATATTGTATTGGCGCGTTTGTGTGTCTGTATAGCAGTTAGATCCTTTTCTGTTTCGCCCTCTCGCGGCGGTAAATTAATATCCGGTCTCACCGCTTCAATATGCAAACGACAGTTCAGTAGTTCTATGGGGCGCTTAAGCTGATGTCCATATTGCTGTTCGTGGGCAAGATGGAAAGCTTTTTCAGCAGCAGATAGTTTGCCCTTATAAGGGATATTAATCGTGTAGGTTTGGCCGATGTAACGTACATCCAGGCTATGAACTATAAAGCACTGATGGATACCCTCCTCAAGCAGTTCGTTTTTCGCCTGGATTGCAATATCGGCAAATATTTTTTGTAACTCAAAATCTTTGAGCTCAGCCAAAGGTTTTTGATGTGTATGCACCAGTTCTCTACCTGGTTTTGTGGTTAACATACCTAGAGCTGAGAATACGCCAGCATGGACTGGGATGATTGCAGTACCCATTTGCAGTGATTCGGCAAGGTCGCATAGATGTAATCCTCCAGCACCACCGAAACACATAAGCGTAAACTCTCTAGGGTCATGTCCTCGCTGGACTGAGATAACTCGCATCGCCTGGCTCATATGTTCGTTCGCCAGGTTGATAATTCCCTGGGCTACATCCTGTATGGGTAGGCCAATTTTATTCGCTAGCTGGGTTAAAGCTGTTTTTGCTGCCTGTTCATCCAGCTTCATACCACCTGCCAGCAAAGCTTTGGCTGGTAGGCGACCGAGTACCAGGTTTGCATCCGTAACTGTCGGTTCCGTGCCGCCCTGGCCGTAACAGGCGGGACCTGGGTTGGCACCTGCCGATTTCGGGCCGACCTGTAACAGCCCGCCGGCATCCATATAAGCGATTGAGCCTCCACCAGCTCCAATGGTATGAATATCAGCCATCGGTACGCTGACTGGGAAGCCACCGATACGACCGGCATTGGTTAACTTGATATGGCCTTCAAGTAGTGACACGTCAGTGGATGTGCCGCCCATATCAAAGGTGATCAGATGGTGTTTATTCAATGCCTTGCCGATATGTTGCGCCGCGGAAAGACCGCCGGCTGGTCCAGAGAGTAGAAGATTAACGGCTCTGTTTGCAGCCAGTGGGGCGGCGATGGTTAAACCAGACGATTGCATGATTGATAATGGCGATGGGCTTACCTGGGCTGATAATTCGGTCAGGTAACGGTTGATAAGTGGCCCTATCCAGGCGTTTAGCCAGGTTGTGATACCGCGTTCATATTCCTTATATTCAGGCAGAACTACGGAAGACCGAGAAACGAAATACTGGTCTTTAAAAATTGCTTCTAATTGTTGTTCATGGGTCGCTGACAAATAGGAAAATAACAAACTAATGGCGACTGATTCTGGCGCCAATTTTTCCACCAGGGTTTGGAGCTGCGTTAGTTCGTTGCTTGAAAACGGTTTAATTTCATTTCCCTTTGCATCTAGCCGTGCTGATACTTCGAGCATCAAATCTGGGTCGAAAGTGAAACTGTTGTTGTTGGGGGTCAGGTCGTAGAGAGCAGGGCGGGTTTGCCTGCCAAGCAGCAATAGGTCCTGCAGGCCTTGATTGGTAATAAAAACCGTTTTTGCGCCTTGTCGCTGTAACACTGCATTGGTTGCAACTGTGGTTCCATGCACCAGTCTGACCTGTCCATTGGTCATAAGATCGGTTAGCCCTAATTCCCTGATGCCCTGGATTATTGCCTTTTGTGGTGCTGTTGGCGTAGAAAGTACTTTGTGGACGCGCAGCGTATCATTATCGATACAGACAAAATCAGTAAATGTTCCACCGGTATCGACACCAAGTAAAATATGCTTCATAGGGGCAAAATTTGTAGGAAATGTGAGCGTGGTTTAAGGTGTTTATTAGACGGGACCACCGTATCCCAGCGTAAGCTAAAACACAAAGTTAATTATTGCCATCTATCCGAGTGTTTTATTCAAACAGCAAAAAAACACGATTGGCTAATTTGCTGGTCCGGGACTGCTACCATAGGGCTCCATTTATTAGTCATCAGGGTACCTATGCCAGAATTGCCTGAAGTTGAAACAACCATGCGTGGTATTGCATCTCATGTGATTGGTCGAACAGTCGTGGCGGTGTTAGTGCGACAGGCAAAATTAAGATGGCCGGTATCGCCTGAATTGGGACAACTATTCACTGGTCAAGAAATTTGCTCAGTGAGCCGCAGGGCAAAGTATTTGTTTCTGGAGTCAGAAACCGGCAGGGTTATGATCCACCTTGGGATGTCGGGTAGTTTAAGAATATTGACGTCTGACCTACAAGCTGGCAAACATGATCATGTGGATTTTGTGTTTGATAATCGAACCACACTGCGGTTTCATGATCCCAGACGGTTCGGGTCAATATTCTGGTTGATGGCGGGTGAAGGCCATACCTTGCTAGATGCGTTGGGGCCGGAACCGTTGGCAGAGGAATTTAATGCGGATCATCTTTTTTCTAGATCCAGAAATAAAAAGGTCGCCGTTAAACAATTTATAATGAATGCGCATAATGTTGTTGGGGTTGGAAATATTTATGCCAATGAGGCCTTGTTTATGGCGGGTATTCGTCCAGACAGGTCGGCGGGTACGATTTCTTATCAACGCTGTAGGCGATTGACTGAAGCAATAAAGCAAGTGCTGACTGCCGCGATTCGCGCCGGAGGTACAACGCTTAAAGATTTTGTTCGTGAAGATGGAAATCCCGGCTATTTTAAACAGTCGTTAGCGGTATATGGTCGAGGCGGCTTACCTTGTAATCGATGTGGTAGAGTACTAAAGGAAGAACGTTTAGGCCAAAGGGCGACTGTTTTTTGTACCAGGTGCCAACGTTAACAAGTATCAGCTGATCATCATATGAGTGATATTCAGGCCAGGCAGGTCTTCAATATCTAAGTAATACCTAAGTAATACATCGGTCATTGTTAGATAGCGAGTAGAGTTTTTTGGAGCTGACAGCTAAGCTTTGTGGTTTAGAAGAAGGTTCTAAATGCAGTAACAGCCTGTTCAAAAGTAAAGAGAAGGGAGTGAAATTGTGAAGTTAATTATAAATCTGGTGATATTTTTAACATTATCGTTCGGGTTGCCGGCGCAAGCTGGGCAGGTAAACGAAAATCCGGGCGCTTTTACTATGGTGGGTGATTTACTGGTCGCGCGCCCCATTGGTTTGGGTATATTTAGCCTTGGGTCGTTGGCTTTTGTGGCCACGCTGCCTTTTTCGGTGGCCGGCGGCAATGTTATGGATGCAGGTAAAGTAATGGTGCTTGATCCGGGCAGAGAAGTTTTTGTACGTTGTCTGGGGTGTCGCCGAATCGGTCGCAAGGAAAAAATTGGTAACGAATAGTTATTCTGCAAGCAACGGTTATGCAGCATAAGCTAAATTTGCTAGCCGTTTATATCTTTAGCAGGTAGCGGTTTTTTAGGCTTGCTACCTCTAAGAATTATGCAGGTCAGTTACACTGAAGATTTAAGAAATGTCTCCGTTAGCCAATGCTTTGGCGATTGTTGGATGTACAAATTTAGATACATCACCGCCATATCCTGCAATTTGGCGTACTAGAGTTGAAGAAATATAAGAATATTCTTCTGATGGAGCAAGGAATATGGTTTCCATGCCTGGTCGCAACGAGCGATTCATATTGAGCATTTGAAATTCATATTCAAAATCAGCCATCGTTCGAATGCCTTTAAGAATAATAGTTGCACCAATTTCATGGGCAAAATCTACAGTCAGGGTGTTAAAGCCAATGACTTCGACATTTTCCACATGGCTTAAAGCTTCGCGGGCCAGGTTTATTCGTAATTCAAGAATACTTGGGCTTTTATGGGGGCTAGTAGCGATTCCAAGTACTAGTTTGCCAAACATTTTAGATGCTCTTTCAACTAAATCGGTATGGCCATTGTGTATTGGATTAAAGGTGCCTGGATATAAAACTGTAGTCATTGCATACATTTCGATATTGTGAGTGGCGTAAATTATACATTACCGTATTATCGATGACACCCTCAGTAGGCATTGTCGACTAATTGTTGGCCCGATATCGGTCATTATTGTTGGTCATAAAACCTGTCATGATAGGTCTGTGCGCTCTCTGGGTTAAGAACCCGATGAGCGGACCAGGCAATAATGAACGCTGGCGGCTTTTTTCTGGCGAATTATTTGCCAGTTTTCTGGAAGCTGAGCAGGTGTTGTTGGTTGTGCTGATTCGATATAGATCAATCCATCCTCCGCCAGCATTTTATGCGTTGCGAGCATTGGTAACAGTCGACTTAACTCGTTACTGTCAAACGGCGGGTCAAGAAATACCAAATCCCATTGCTGATTACAGTGCTGGTTAATCCAGTGCAGTGCATTTGCATGAACACAAAGGTAACGCGTCGGGTCGGGACAAATATCTTCCAGGTTGCGCTTTATCTGCTCATGAATAGGTGCAGACTGCTCAACAATTGTGATGTGATCAGCGCCCCTTGACAACGCTTCGATACTTATGATGCCGCTACCGCCATAAAGCTCAAGGCATTTAGCATCCTGAATCGAAGGCTGTAACCAGTTGAATAGTGTTTCTCTGGTTCTATTGGGTGTCGGTCGAACAGCAATATCTGCTGCGAACTTTATTTTCCGTGAACGATATTTGCCGCCAATGACCCGTAAATGGTGCGAAGTATGGTGGGTAGATTTTTTAGGCATTAATTAAAAACCTGATGTTTTATCGGTGTTTGGGAAAAATTTAGGGGTGCGAGGTATGATTTTTGAGCCCCGCAGCTCTGGACGTCGCCGCTATACATACCCATAGCCCTGGAAATGATAGCCTATGGGTATGTATAGCGGGGCTATTATATAACGCGGATTGTGCAGAGCGTTAGGAGTCGTCAGCCGGGTGTTTCATCGGCTGCTAAGCCAGGCCAAATCTAGCAGAAGTTTCTAAATGGCTCTGGCTGGTTAGATACGATTTGCGGAGTTGGGCTTTTCACCGGATAATCATGTCCCGCTTTGGCGGTTTGAAATTGATATAGATTGGAAACCCTATGTTTGATAAAAAAGGTAAAGCCGAGAAAAAGTCTGGGTTTTTCTCTCGAATAAAATCCGGTATTGCGAAAACGCGTTCCAAGCTGGCAGAGGGAGTAGCGCGTGTTTTCCTCGGTCAGAAAGTTATAAATGATGAACTATTTGAAGAGATTGAATCTATCCTATTAACCTCTGATGTCGGTGTTGAAGCAACTAATGAGATCATTGGCGCATTGACGCAAAAAGTAGCCAGGAATGAACTGGCCGACCCCGAAGCTTTGTTTAGTCATCTTAAGCTGCAACTAGCTGATTTATTGATTGCTGTTGAACAGCCGTTAGAAATACCCGAGAGCGAAAACCCCTATGTGATTTTAATGGTGGGCGTTAATGGTGCCGGAAAAACCACAACAGTGGGGAAATTAGCCAAAAGGTTTCAGCAAGCTGGCAAGTCTGTAATGCTTGCCGCGGGTGATACCTATCGAGCTGCTGCGGTCGAACAGCTTAAGGTCTGGGGGGAACGAAATGACGTGCCGGTTGTTGCACAGGGCACAGGATCGGATAGTGCTTCGGTCATTTATGATGGTCTTGCTGCGGCCAAGGCGCGTAATATTGATGTATTGATAGCGGATACGGCGGGCAGGTTACAGAGCAAGAAAAACCTCATGGAAGAATTGTCGAAAATACGCCGCGTTTTAGCCAAATTCGATGAGTCTGCGCCGCACGAAGTCATGTTGGTGCTAGATGCCACTACTGGACAGAATGCTATTTCACAGGCGACTATGTTTCAGGAGTCGGTTCAAGTATCAGGATTGGCGTTAACTAAATTGGATGGCACGGCCAAAGGCGGGGTGATATTTGCTATTGCTAAGCAGCTTCAGTTACCTATCCGGTTTATTGGTGTAGGTGAGCAGATTGATGATTTGCGTCCTTTCAAGGCAGATGAATTTGTTGCAGCATTGTTTGATCAAGTTTGAACAAGTTTGAACAAGTTTGAACAAGTTTGAACAAGTTTGAACAAGTTTGAACAAGTTTGAACAAGTTTGAACAAGTTTGAACAGGTCTGAATTGTATTGCAGTGCGACTATGCGTAAAAAACTTAAAACTAGTGATGAAGTATGAATTCTTTTGATTAGGTTTGACCAGGTTAGTAAGCGCTATCCAGGTGGCCATGAAGCGCTATCAAGGGTGAGTTTTGAGCTCGAAAATAATGAGATGGTGTTTCTTACTGGGCATTCCGGTGCGGGTAAAAGCACCTTGATGAAACTTATTATTATGATGGAGCGGCCAAGCCAGGGGCAGGTATTTGTTGATGGGGTGAACTTAAATCGGCTCAAAAACCATCACATCCCGGAAATTCGGCGCAATGTGGGCGTGGTATTTCAAAACCATCAATTATTATTTGATCGAAATGTGTTTAATAATGTCGCATTGCCGCTGACTATTGGCGGCTATAAACCGAGGGAAATAGGTCGACGAGTAAGAGCGGCTTTATCAAAAGTTGGTTTGGCAGACAAGGAAAAACAGTTTCCGATTGCGTTGTCAGGCGGCGAACAACAACGGGTAGGTATTGCGCGTGCGGTCGTTAATAAACCCGCAGTTTTGTTGGCTGATGAACCAACCGGAAATTTAGACCCCGCCCTGTCTGAAGAAATTATGAACCTTTTCGGGCAATTTAATCAGGTTGGAGTAACGGTCATGATAGCGACCCATGATTTAGGCCTGGTTAAACAAATGAGCTATCGTCAGCTTGTTCTTTCGCAAGGAAGATTAAATGCCAAATAAGAGTAACCGTCAGTCGAAAGCTGTTTCTGGTGCAAGTACTCACACACATGGCATTGCAGATAAGACAATGGCCTATATCGAAAGCCACCGTACAATTTGTTTGCAAACATTAGGCAACCTCTGTGGCGTATGGTTAACCTCTTTAATGACCTGGATGGTCATTGGCATTGCATTGGCGCTACCAACGATACTCTATGTGCTATTGGCGAATATTGGTAATTTGGGTGGTGGATGGGACGGCAAACCTCGTATCAGTCTTTATCTTGTTGATCAGATTGAAGAATCCAGGGCAAAGATTTTACTGAGCACCCTGGCAGCAGATGCGGATTTCGAATCTGTTCGGTATATATCGTCTGCCGATGCGCTGGATGAGTTCCAACGCAATGCAGGCATGGGTGATATATTAGCTTCTTTGCCGATGAACCCATTGCCGATTGTTATTGAGCTAGAGCCCGCTGAGCTAACGCCGGCTGAACTTAAACTAAAGGTATTACAGTTAGAAACGATGGTCGAGGTGGATTCTATTTCTGTTGATCTGGAATGGATAGAAAGGTTATTTGCGCTGCTCGCATTAGGCGAGAGGTTCGTTGCAACGCTGGGCGCTTTTCTTGGTTTGGGTGTTCTGCTGGCTATTGGCAATACCATCCGCTTAGCCATTGAAAACCGCCGGGCAGAAATAGAGATAATAAAATTGGTCGGCGGTACTGATCGTTATGTTCGGCGTCCTTTTCTTTATCTTGGTTTTTGGTATGGTTTTGGTGGTGCGTTGGTTGCCTGGTCTATGATCAAATTAAGTTTGTTATTTCTCTCGGGGCCCGTTGAAACGTTGCTGCATTCTTATCAGGAAGTTTTCACGTTGCAGGGTCTGGATATTGCAGAAACACTGGCGCTTATGTTTGTCGGGTCCTTGTTGGGGATAATTGGTGCAGCCCTGGCTGTAGGGCGACATTTACATCAGATCAAACCAGGCTAAACTGGAAGCATAACGGGCATTCATGGAAGAAAATACGTTGGACACCCTTTTGGGCTCAGACTGTTATCCGCTCAGGCTGTTTATTGGCTCAGGCTGTTTATTGGCTCAAGCTGTTTATTGGCTCAAGCTGTTAATCCGCTCAGGCTGTTTACCTGTAAAGGGTGTCTATCTATTCGTTCAATTTTTCTAAATTGGAATTCTGCAGCAATGAATGCTAAAATCCGCAGCCCGCAAAAATGAGTTGCTTATGAGCACAAATATTCAGCCCATCAATATTTTATCCCCCGGAGGTAATCTGGAGGGGTATATACAGGCTGTCAACAGCATAGTCTTGCTGACCATTGAACAGGAAAGAGCGCTGGCAAAGAAGCTTTATTACGATGATGATGTGGAAGCCGCGCGGCAGCTGGTTATGGCACATCTTCGGTTTGTTGTTTATATCGCTCGATCCTATTCTGGTTATGGCCTATCCGAGGCGGATTTGATCCAGGAAGGCAACGTAGGATTAATGAAAGCAGTGAAGCGGTTTAATCCTGAGTTTGGCGTTCGGCTGGTGTCTTTTGCTGTGCATTGGATTAAAGCGGAAATGCATGAATTCATCTTAAAGAACTGGCGTATTGTTAAGGTGGCGACCACCAAGGCACAGCGTAAATTGTTTTTTAATCTTCGTAGTTCAAAACGACGTTTAGGCTGGATGAATGAAAAAGAGCTTAAATATATTGCCAGCGAACTAGGTGTAGAGCCGCATCAGGTTAGGCAAATGGAAGGACGTCTTGCTTCTCAGGATGATGCCTTTGATTCCACAGCTGACGAAGAAGATGAATATATGAATCCTTCGCGGTTTTTAGCTGCAGAGGATAATAACCCTGCTGATATTGTTGAACATCAGCGTAAGGTAAGCGGTGAGCAAAAACAACTTCAGGCAGCTTTTGTTACCCTGGATGCGCGAGCGCAAGAAATTTTACGCCGACGATGGTTATCAGATCGCAGATCTACTTTACATGAACTAGCTGCTGAATTTGGCGTATCTGCGGAACGAATACGGCAGCTCGAACAAAATGCGATTAAGAAACTTCGTAAACATATTATCCCTTGATGCGCCGATTATCCTCTGGCTGCTATGCATAACATTATTTTTACCTTGGCAGGATTCAGTGGCCTGGTGGCTGTCGCCCTGGGTGCTTTCGCAGCCCATGGCTTGAAGGGCAAACTGGATCAACAGTTGCTGCATGCGTTTGAAACTGGCGTGAACTATCAGATGTTCCATACTCTGGTTTTGCTACAGACCTGTTTTATGATTCAACAGTGGGGCAAAAACTGGGCGCTTGAGTATGCTAGCTATGCGTTTGCTATGGGGATATTCCTATTTAGTGGCAGCCTGTATCTACTCGCATTGACAAGTATGAAATGGTTAGGCCCGATTACCCCGCTTGGCGGGTTATTTTTCATTCTGGGCTGGGCTCTGCTGGCATTGGGGATTTGGCAAAATGCCCATTAAATTAGAAAATAAATTCGAAAATAATAGCGCAGCGCAACCTGCCAGTAATAAGCAGGAACACCGGCGTCAGGTGAGAAGTTTTGTTATTCGAGAAGGGCGAATAACACCTGGGCAGAAAAGAGCATTGCTCAAATACTGGCCTGAATATGGGCTCGACGTTGCGGCAGATGGCCTAATATCGGTCGATTCGGTATTTGATAAACAGCAACCCACTGTGTTGGAAATAGGCTTTGGTATGGGCGATTCGCTGTATGAAATGGCCAGTGGAAATCTTAAGACAAACTTTATCGGGGTTGAAGTTCATCGCCCTGGCATTGGCCATCTTATGCAATTAGCGGCCGCTGCGAATTTGAAAAACCTTAAACTATATCGGGCTGATTCGATTGATGTACTTGAGCAAAGCCTGCCCGTTGCCTGTCTCGATAAAGTGCAGATATTTTTTCCTGATCCGTGGCATAAGAAAAAACATCATAAACGGCGATTAATTACGCAACCATTTATTGACCTGCTTAGATCCAGATTAAAACCTGACGGTATTTTACATGTTGCTACTGACTGGGCAGAATATGCCGCTGAAATAAAGGCGCTGATGCAGGCGGAAACACATGCCTGGGATTTATCTGAAACCCCGCTAAGACCGACCACAAAATATGAGAAACGCGGTATACGGTTAGGCCATGAGGTTTTTGATCTAGCGTTTAAGAAGCGCTGTTAAACTGAATCGACGCCCGAGCAGACCTGCCGCGTAAAACCTCCCTGGCCGAAACTTTTTTTGCCAAACTTTCTTTGCTAGACTTTCCTTTGCCAAAAAAGAATATCCACTTTAGCAGAGATTACCTAATCGAATAACATGAGTAGGTCATTCAGGTATTGTATACCGAGGGCTGTGGGTATGATTTTGTCGTGCTTTTGTTGCAATAATCCTTTGGTCATACCTGCGGTAAGGAAATTTTCTAGTCGAGAAGCATTGAGGCCGGTGCGTTGTTCATAGATGCGCTTAGTGAACCCTTCATTAAGCCGGAGTGCGTTCATCAAAAACTCCAGGCTGAGTGATTTCTCATCGATGATAGAGGATTTGCATTTTTGTTGCTTGAGATAGTCTTTCGGCGAGCGGGTTTTGGCCGTTCTAATTATTGCTTCGGCAGAAGAAAGCTTGCCATGTGCACCGGCACCAATCCCGATATAGTCTCCAAACAACCAGTAGTTTACATTATGCTTTGCTTGCTGGCCGGATTGACTGAAGGCGGAGACTTCATAGCGATGGAATCCATGTTGGGCTAATAAATTGAGACCAGTCTGATAAATTTCCCAAAGTGTATCGTCTGTAGGCAGCCTGGGTGGCTCATTATAAAACCGTGTATTAGGTTCGATGGTAAGTTGGTACCACGAAATATGCGTTGGTTGAAGCTCGATCGCCTGCTGGAGGTCGTTAATTGCGTTACTTATTGTCTGCTGGCTTAAGCCGTGCATTAAATCAAGATTAATATTCTTGAACCCAGCCCTGCTGGCATTTTCAAACGCTGTGGTGATATCGCTGCTTGAGTGTATTCTGCCGAGTAAATTAAGATGCTGATTGTTAAAGCTTTGTCCGCCAAGACTAAGTCGATTAATACCGGCCTGGTAATAACCGGCAAGTTTTTCGAAGCTGAGCGTACCTGGATTGGCTTCAATGGTTATTTCGATGTTTATTGCGAAGGTTAAATGTTGTTTAAGGCGGTTGAGTAAATCCTGGATGGCATTTGCGCTGAACAGGCTGGGCGTGCCGCCACCCATAAAAATTGTCTGAATTTCTGGTTTTTCAATTTTTGTTGATTGTTTGTTGAGCGCCGAGAGGCGCTTGATGTCATCTATCAGGTCTGTTTCGAGGGCGTCAAGGTAAGCGGCTTCAGGTACAGCCCCACTGGTTTCGTGAGAATTAAAATCACAGTAGGGACATTTTTTAACGCACCAGGGAAAATGAATATAAAGGGATAGTGGGACATTCATATATTGATTACTGGACATTAATTACTGGTTATTGATTATAGCTGAGCAAAATGTTGGTCAAATAAGGTGCGAAGTTGTTTGATAGCCTGGGCTCGATGACTGATTTGATTCTTATGCTCGGCAGTTAACTGGGCCGAAGATTTGTCCAGCGCAGGTACGAAAAATAATGGGTCATAGCCAAAGCCGTTGTCACCACGGGCTGTGGTTAAAATTTCCCCTTCCCAGGTTCCAGATGCAATAAGGGGCATTGGGTCCAGGGCATGGCGGAGAAATACGATAACGCAACGAAACCTTGCAGTTCTTTGTGCCTGGGAGACACCTTGAAGTTGCTTGAGGAGCTTGTTGTTATTATCGCTATCGTTGCTTGTTGATCCGGCATATCGGGCAGAGTGTATGCCTGGTTGCCCATTGAGGTAATCAACCTCAATACCTGAGTCATCGGCAACTGCTGGTAGGCCAGTGATTTCGCAGGTATGACGCGCCTTGATCAGTGCATTTTCAACAAAGCTAAGGCCGGTTTCCGGTGGGCTTTTAATACTAAACTTTGCGGCTGTTAGTATTTCAATTGAGGTCGGTAATATCGTCTGTAGTTCTTTAATTTTCTTGTTATTGTTGCTGGCCAGAACGACTTGCATTGTAATTACCTCAGTAGTATTGGCGCGTGAATTGAATGTTGCAGGTCTGATTCTGCCCAGTCGGTATAATGTTTACCTTAAAAGCCAGTGTGTCGCGCTCATCAATTAGCTGATTGGCTAAATAATAAATTGCGCCAGGTTCTATAATTTCATCAAATCGCATAGTAAATAGTTGGTTGAACAGGTTGGTGTTTGTACCTGCAACGTTGGCTGTGACAGATTTGCCGTTTTGAATAATTGTAATGTTGGTGATAATGCGTCGTTTAGAGCGCGTGATATTGTGTGCCGCTGCCACAGCTGGCGAAATGAGCAGGCTATTGAAGGTAGTATGATGTATTTCGAAGTTTCGGCAAGATTCAACCTCGGCCCTGGCCGGCATAATTAGCAACACTAGCAGCCCAGCCGTTAAACAAATTATCAAACAGGCAAAATGTCTAGCTGTGCAAGTTAATCCTGACACTCTAGCTGCGGAATTTGTCATCTCGTCAAAGATAGAAGTGGGCGATTTTTAATGTCTACAGGCCTAAAATCATATTTGCGGGGACTTGTAGCATTGCTTTTAGTGGGGGAATGACAAGAATATTTTCTATGACGTTGATGACTACAAAAACCAGAATAATGGAAAAATCGATCCCGCCCATTGGTGGCAATAATTTGCGTGCAGGTTGACAGATGGGCTCTACTATCTGGTTTACCAGCGTTAGCGCTGGATGAGAAGAATGGGGCGCAAGCCAGCTGCTGATAACCATAATAATCAAGGCAAAGAAATATATTTTAAAAATGATAGAAAATAGTGCGAGCAGCGCCCAGGCAATATATAGCGGAGAAAATAGTGGAAAATTCGCCCCTGAAACCAGAATGATCAAGCTGAGGGCGATCATTTGAATAACAAAAGCGACACCTAAGGTTGCGAAATCAACCCCATAGACGGTGGGAAGAAGCGGTCGAAATGGACGAATTGCTGGGTCGGTTATTTTGACGATACCCTGACAAAGAGGATTATAGTAATCGGCTCTTGATACCTGCATTAGAAAGCGAAGCATTACCAGAAAGATATAGATGCCAAAAAATGTCTGTATTAGGTAAACGCCGGTATTTGCGAGACCTTGTGCCATAAAATCTAACCTGTGGAGCTTAAATGTTGGTGAGTTGGATGAATGATTATAGACAAGATCATTCGTCAGATAACTCTTTTGATCGTTTAAATGCGGCAATGATGGCCTTATCGAATGAATCAGGCAGGCCGGCCTCGATTAGTTGCTCCAATGCGGCCGCAGTGGTGCCCCCTGGCGAGGTTACGTTAGTGCGCAGTTGTTCTGTGTCTAATTCAGACTCAGAGGCCATTTGAGCGGCACCTAAGGCAGTTTGAAGCACCAGTTTACGACTTACTTCGGTGGATAAACCGAGCGCTATTGCAGCATTTTGCATGGCTTCCATCACCAGAAAATAGTATGCCGGGCCACTGCCAGAAATAGCCGTAACAGCGTCCAGGGCATCTTCTTTTTCAAACCATTCGGTTAAACCCACCGATTGTAAGATCGCCTCTGCGATAGTTTTTTGTGACTCGCTTACCCTGCTGTTAGCAAACAGCCCGGTCATACCCTGTTGCACCAGTGCAGGTGTATTAGGCATACAGCGTATAATAGACGTGCTGTCACCGAGCCAATGGGCTAGTGATTTTGTGGTGATACCTGCAGCGACACTGATAAATAGTTTATCCTTTGCCTGGTTTTTCAGCGGCAGGCAGATTTCTTCCATCATATTGGGTTTAACGCATAATACCACCACGTCGGCTTTAACTATGGCATTTTTATTGTCTGCCATGGTGGTGATTTGAGCAGGGAGTTGCGCCAGTTGCTCAGCGACTGGGTCAGAGGCGATAATTTGGTCCATTGAGGATTGATGCTGCTCAGAAGTTGCGCTTTGCAGTGAATTTAGATACCCGCCCATGATGGCCTGGGCAATTTTTCCCGCACCAATAAATGTAGTCGTAGTCATATTTTACTCTTCTGATTCTGGGTTGTTCTGGTCAATTTAATTTTTTTTAAAATAATGGTTTTTGTCAATGCTGCAGCTTGTTAATAACGGCACTTATCAATCGTTTTTCTTAAAATAAATGTTCTGGCCCTTCTATGGAGGACGCATTCTGTGCATCAAGTTGTCGGGGTTCTAGCACCGAATATTGCAGTGCCAATTCGGAGTATGGTCGTGCCTTCAGAGATTGCTGCCTCAAGGTCAGCGGACATGCCCATTGATAGTTGATCAAACTGAGGCAGATCAAATTTTTCATTGATGGACTGTTTGAGTTGTCTCAGACGCATGAAAGCTTCTCGTTGTTTGAAGGTGTCCTGGTTTGGGCTAGGGATCGTCATTAGGCCACGTAAACAAAGCCTTTCTAAACCCTGGGTCGATTCGATGAAGGGTGCTACTTCTTCTACTAATAAACCGGCCTTAGTGTTTTCCCGATCAATATTTACCTGCAATAATGTATTAATAGGCAGCATTGATGCGGGTCTCTGATTATGCAGCCGTAATGCGATTTTGCTGCTGGCTAAGGTATGGACCCAAGCGAAATGTTCGGCAATTACGCGGGTTTTATTGGATTGAATAGCGCCGATGAAATGCCATATAACTTTGCCAGATGGCTTACAGGCATTATCTTGAACGGCTTTTCCCTGATGCTCCCGCTTGCTATGTGTATCGGTTATATGGGCCTCGACGAGAGGAATTTTTGTTAGTGCTTCCTGCAGGTAATTTTCACCGAAATCAAATTGATTGTGGTTTAACGCATCTATCATCATTTGCGCAGGTTTGGTTTTACTAACCGCCAGCAGTTTTATCTCAGCGGGGTCGCGGCCGCTTTGATAACATGCATGGGCAATTCTGGCATTCACCCTGTCCAGATTCGTTTTAATGGTTAAGTCTGTCACTATTTGAATTGTTTATTTTTTGGATAATAATATTAATTATAAGTTAAGCGTTTGATGATTGTGGCGTACTTGTCTATATGTTTACCTGTCGTAGCTATGTCATTGTATTAAAAACGTAACGTTGAGGAAGGTCTGCAAATGGATATTACAGAATTATTGGCTTTTAGTGAAAAGCAGGGTGCATCGGATTTGCATTTATCTGCTGGCCTGCCGCCTATGATACGCGTTGACGGCGATATAAGAAGAATAAATTTGCCGGCGCTGGATCATAAGGAAGTTCATTCATTGATCTATGAAATTATGAATGACAAACAAAGAAAGGATTATGAGGAATTTTTTGAATGTGACTTTTCGTTTGAAGTGCCTGGTGTGGCGCGGTTTCGTGTTAATGCCTTTAATCATAATCGGGGTGCAGGCGGGGTTTTTCGGACTATCCCATCTAAGGTTCTGACTATGGAAGACCTGGGCATGGGATCTGTATTTCAGGGCATAGCCGAAACGCCCAGAGGTCTTATTACTGTGACTGGCCCAACCGGTTCAGGTAAAAGTACTACTTTAGCGGCGCTGATGGACTATGTGAATGATCACCGTTATGAACATATTCTTACCATTGAAGATCCCATTGAGTTTGTCCATGAAAGCAAGAAATGTTTGGTCAATCAGCGTGAAGTGCATCGCGATACTCTCGGGTTTAACGAAGCGCTGCGTTCAGCGTTACGAGAAGATCCGGATATTATTCTGGTGGGTGAAATGCGCGATCTGGAAACCATTCGCCTTGCCCTTGAAGCTGCAGAGACGGGCCATATGGTCTTTGGCACCCTGCATACCTCCTCAGCGGCAAAGACTATTGATCGGATTATCGATGTTTTTCCTGCGGCCGAAAAAGCGATGGTACGGTCAATGTTATCTGAATCATTGCAGACTGTAATTTCTCAAACGTTACTTAAAAAAATTGGCGGCGGGCGTATAGCGGCGCATGAAATTATGATTTGTACGGCGGCAATACGTAATTTGATACGCGAGTCAAAGATTGCACAGATGTATTCAGCAATTCAGACGGGTGGTAAATTGGGTATGCAAACTCTGGATCAATGCTTAAAGTCTTTGGTAGAGAAAAACCTGATTAGCGCTGAAGCGGCGCGCGGTAAGGCCAAAATGCCAGACGATTTTCACTAAGCATTTTAGTGTGTGGGCTATAAGTAGACTAAAAGTCGCGGACCAATAAAATTACCCCGTATGTGTTGTGCTACCAGGAAGGTGCTGAATGATTGATTTTGATAAGTTGTTAAAAGTAGTTGTTGACCAGGGCGCATCTGATTTGTTTATTACTTCAGGTCTGCCACCTTCTATTAAGTTACGGGGAAAAATGAAATCCCTGTCGAAAACGCCTTTGACGCCGGAGCAGGCCAGGGAGATGGTGCATAGCACCATGAATGAAGCGCAGGTTCAGGAATTTGAGACCGACCGAGAGTGTAACTTTGCCATTCAAAGTCCTATCGCTGGGCGATTTCGGGTTAGTGCTTTTTATCAACGTAATTTTGCCGGTATGGTGTTGCGACGTATCGAAGCGGTTATCCCTACGTGTGAAGAATTAGCCTTACCAGAGATCGTCAAAACCTTGTCAATGACAAATCGAGGTTTGATTATATTTGTTGGTGCGACAGGGACAGGAAAATCTACTTCGCTTGCGGCAATGATTGGCCATCGTAATAAACATAGTCGCGGGCATATTATTACCATTGAAGACCCGATTGAATTTATCCATGAGCATAACGGCTGTATGGTGACCCAACGAGAAGTTGGCGTTGATACGCCGAGTTTCGATGTGGCCCTTAAGAACACCCTACGCCAGGCGCCTGATGTGATTATGATTGGCGAAATACGCACCCGCGAGACCATGGACAAGGCAGTTGTGTTTGCTGAAACAGGTCATTTATGTCTGGCAACATTACATGCCAATAATGCCAATCAAGCTTTAGACAGGATTATCAATTTTTTTCCTGCAGACCGCCACGATCAGGTCTGGATGGATTTGTCGCTTAATTTGCGTGCTTTGGTCGCGCAGCAATTAATACCTACTGTGGATGGTAAAGGACGGCATGCGGCGATTGAAGTTTTAATTAATACACCGTTGGTAGCGGATACTATTCGCAAAGGCGAGGTACATGCTATCAAGGAAATTATGGCGCAAGGCAAAGAAATTGGTATGCAAACATTTGACCAGGCACTTTTTGCTTTGTATTCAGAGGGTGAAATTAGTTATGAGAGTGCGATTGCTGCTGCGGATTCGGCCAATGACCTAAGGCTGATGATCAAGTTATCTGGGGATTTGCCTACTGATTCAAGTTCTCTTGCTCAGGGGTTATCGCTTGAGTCTACCGATGATGACTCTGTGCGTCTTCGCCGTTAGGAATTTGTTCGAAAAACCCCAGCGAGCGTCTTGAACAGGTGCGAATCGAAACAGGTCGTTAAGGTACAGCATCACCGCAACTTTGTTCCATTCAGCCTTTCCGTGCCATAACTAAAATAGTGACTTAATTAGAGTTTCCGTGGAGACGAAAATAGGTTTCGAGGATTAGTTTTGCGGCGATGGCATCAATTGGCGTATTTGCCGCTGCAATCTCTCTGGCCTCAAAACTACTGAGTCGTTCATCAACAGTAGTATGGGGTATATTGTATCGGCCTGATAATTTGCGACCAAATTTCTCTGCCAACAAAGACATTTCGCTCTCTGTGTCGTCCATGTTGAGTGGCAGTCCGACAACAAAGTGATGTGGTGACCATTCTTGAATAAGTTTTTCAAGTGTTTGCCAGTTAGGAATACCGTCCCTGGCGGGGATAATCATCAACGGAGTTGCTGTTGCTGTGATTTTCTGTCCCACCGCAACGCCTATTTTCTTCATGCCGAAATCAAAAGCCATTACAAGATTACTATTCACTAGTCGTGTCCGGGATGGGGGTTAATAAGGTTAAGGTCGATGCCTAGTTGCTGGGCTGCCAGGCTAGCACGTGTTTCGTAAGGTTCATCAAATAGAATGCTGGCCGAAGCAGGGGCAAGTAACCATACATCGCGGGCTATTTCGTCTTCCAACTGGCCGGCAGACCAGCCTGCGTAACCGAGGCATGCCAGGGTGTTTTCAGGTGCGGTGGCTGATTTCATTGCTGTTATGATATCAGGGGATGTGGTCAGGCAAATTTCATCACTTAGGCTAAGGGTCGAGTCAAACTCTGTGCCACCAGGATGAAGAAAGAAAACCCGTTCTCGCTCAACCGGTCCGCCTTCTAGCACTGGACAGATGTACCGACCGTCAAGTTGAGGGAAAATATTGGTAATTTCGATATCCAGTGGCTGGTTGATGACCAGGCCGAAAGCACCCTGTTCGTTATGCTCTATGAGCAACGAAATGGTGCTATGAAAATAATCCCCAGCTAAAGTAGGTAGAGAGATCAGAAACTGATTCTTAAAACTTTGAAGTTCAGACATGTTTTTAATAGCTCCGAAGGGAACTGTTTTTGCGAAATTGCCAGGTTCTTATAATTTCCAGAACATCTGTGGACTGCCGCAGGTTATCAGGAAACGGGGCAAAAGGGGCGGCTAAACGGACGATATTAAGGGCTGCATTGTCTAATACCTGGTGACCGGAGGATTCCAGGAGCGTGACTTCGCGCAGACTACCGTCGGGTAATATCGCCACTAGTAGCCGTAAGCTACCGAAAAGTTTTTCTTTGCGCGCCTTAGCGGGATAATTCAGGTTGCCTATTTTTTCGATTTTACGCCGCCAGGAATTTAGATAATAGGCATCTTTACTAGAGGCCGTGGACAAACTGGTGAGCCGTTTAATACGCGGGCGTTTAGCGTATAACTGACGCTGTCGATCGAGTCGGGCTTCAAGGCTTGCGATTTCCAGGCTGCGTTGGCGGATGCTTTTATTCCCTTCGCTGGGCCTGGCGGCAGGGTTAGGTCTTTCTGGTTCGGGGTTAAATGGCGCGTCAACATTGTTTTTCTGGGTAGTTGTTATAACCGGTAGTTGCTGTTGAATGGCTGCTGCTGCAGAAACCTGGGCTATGGGCGCGGTTTCACGGATTACCGTATCGTGAAATTCCGACTGGTTGGGAGAAGTGGTTAATGCTTTTTCCGTAAGCGTGCCGCTGCCAGCCTGATCAAACTGAGCTAGAAAGTCGGCTTTATCGGGTTGGTTTTTGCTTCTATGTTGCGCCAGTGTAATTTCCATGGTGTGGGTTGAGTTTGACGGCTGTTTGTCGAAGAAAGTGAATCCGACTGAAATTATTATTGCGTGCATTACAAGCGCCAGAAAGACCGTGAAACTCAAGCGATCTGTGCTTGTAATTACGGGGCTGATGGTTGTCATTGGGCGAGATGGGTTTCAATGAAATTAATATAGTCGCCGGCGATGTCGAGTTGAAAACCTTTGTCTATTTCTCGAATACAGGTAGGGCAGGTGACATTAATTTCAGTGAGAAAGTCTCCAATCACGTCGATGCCAACAAAATATAGGCCTTTTTCTCGCAACACCGGCCCTATTTGTTCAGCAATCCAGAGATCTCTTTTGTTAAGTGGCCTTGCGACTCCCTCACCGCCAGCGGCAAGGTTGCCTCGGGTTTCGCCGTCAGCTGGGATGCGAGCGAGCCCGTAGGGCACTGGCTCGCCATTAATAAGAAGAATGCGGGTATCACCTTGCTTGATTTCAGGGATAAACCGTTGCGCCATGATTTGCCGTGTACCGTGTGCTGTTAGTGTTTCAAGAATTACCGAGAGGTTCGGGTCGTGCTTTTGGGCGCGGAAAATAGAGGCGCCACCCATACCGTCTAACGGTTTGAATATGACATCCTGATGCTTGCCATGAAAAGCCTTTAGCATGTCCTGATTCCGGCTCACAAGGTGTGGCGGGCAACATTCAGGGAAAAGTAGCGCGAACAGTTTTTCGTTACAATCTCTAATACTGGCGGGGTTGTTGAGTACCGGCGTACCTGCTCGATCAACCTGTTCTAGCATATAAGTGGTGTAAATATATTCCATGTCAAAGGGTGGATCTTTGCGCATTAATATAACGTCCAGTTCACTAGCTGGGGTAATAATTTCTTCTTCTATCTGGTACCAGTCAGCTTTTGACTCATCAATTGTGATTCTTAACTGTCTTGCCTGGACCTCTGCATCGAGGATGAAAAGACCATTTTGTTCAATAACAAAAATGTCCCAGCCCTTATTCTGTGCAGCTACCATCATTGCCAGGGTGCTATCTTTCTTCGGATTGATGGTTGGCAATGGATCCATCAGTACGCCAAATTTGAGACCCAAGATTAATTCCTTATTTTCAGTGTGAAGTTGCCGCAACATTGTAAACTAGATTAGCTATTCCAGATTGGCTTTTTTTGTGATGCAAATCACCTCACGAAGGGCTATATATGGCATGCGTAGTATAACTGTGTTAAAAAAGCTTGCTTGGTAATGGATCGAAGCACATTTTGGCGGTGGCTCGTTGATTTAAGGTAAGGTATATGGAAGATAATTTTGAAGGCGTTAAGGTGATGGTTATCGATGATAGTAAAACCATCCGGCGCACTGCGGAAACACTATTGTCGAAGGTCGGATGTGAAGTGATCACGGCGACCGATGGGTTTGATGCGCTTGCCAAAATTGCTGATACGCAGCCAGCTATTATTTTTGTTGATATCATGATGCCTCGCCTGGACGGTTATCAAACTTGCGCCTTAATTAAAAATAATAGTCAGTTCAAACAAACGCCCGTCATTATGTTATCAAGTAAAGATGGTTTATTTGACCGCGCTAAAGGTCGCATCGTTGGATCTGACCAATATCTAACCAAACCTTTCAGTAAAGACGAGCTCCTCAGTGCGATTCGTGATCACTTAAAGATGCCGGACTAGTCTGTGTACAGGAGTGAATAATGACAAAAATACTCGTTGTTGATGATTCGCCAACAGAAATTTTTAAGCTCAAAAATATGCTTGAGTCCCTTGAGTTTGAAGTAATTACTGCAAAAAATGGCAGGGCAGGGGTGGACCTGGCTATTCTGGAACAACCTGATTGTGTGTTGATGGATATAGTGATGCCTGATATGAACGGCTTTCAGGCCACCAGGATTATAACCCGAGGCAAAACTACGTCTCATATGCCGGTTATTATCGTTAGTACCAAGGGGCAGGAGACTGACAGGGTATGGGGGCAGCGCCAGGGTGCAAAAGGTTATATGGTAAAACCGGTTACTGGGCCAGAGTTGGTTGCTGCTATAAAAGCCGTACTTGAATAAATATATGACGGATACTGCTAAAAGAGACTATGGGTATGAACGAAATGCATCCTTTTGCGACATTAGTCGCAATCGCAGAGAGAAGCCAACAGCACGCGCAAGAGTTACCCACTAAAGAAAACACCCAAACACATTGGGTTGGATTAGGCATGCGCCTGCTGGATATGCAGTTTGTTGTGCCTATGGGCGAAATTGCTGAATTAATGAGGCTGCCTCATGCGACTCGGTTGTCAGGTGTAAAACCGTTTGTACCTGGGGTTGCTAATGTGCGGGGGCGGCTAATGGCGTTGCTCGATCTGGCAATATTTTTTGGTGGCAATATTCCTCGTTCAAGGGCCCGTCGACGTGTTCTGGCGGTGGAGGATGAGGAGCAATATTTCGGATTTATTATTGATGAATCTTTAGGCATGCAGCATTTTCCAAGTGAAGCCTATGAAGACCGAGTAGAAGTGGCTGAAAGGTATAAACCATTTGTAAGAGGCGGATATAGAACAGGTGAAATAGTTTGGCCGGTAATAAGTCTGAAAGCCCTGTCTGCTGATCGAGAGCTGGAAAAATTGGACGCGTAAAACCTTTGTTAGACTGCGTTTGATCGATGTTTTGGAGGATATAAAGTTTTGGAGGATATAAAGGTGCTTTATCTAAAAATAGTTTTAACTGATAACAAATTTATCTGATAAGTATTTAATTTTACTGAATTTTTCCCCAATGAAGCTTTGGCCGATTGGGTTAAGTTTTGACTAGAAAATATCCAATGCGTATAAGCAATATTAAGGAAGAATATTAATGGTAGATCAACGCCCAGGTTTAGTTGGTAGTATTTTAAAAAAACCAGCCATTGCATTTTTGGTTGTTGCGCTGGTGCTTTGCATGGCTGGCTTCGGAGGTGCTTACTACCTCAGCTATAAAAATGCACAAAAAGTCCACAGCTACCTACATTATGCCAGCCAGCTGAATTCATTGTCGCAGCAAATTGCAAAAAATGCTGCGGCTGCAGCAGATGGGCAATTAGTGGTATTTCCCCTGCTTAACGAAAACCAGCGAACTTTTAGTACTTATTTGCGGTATCTAAAGGATGGCAACCCAAGGCAGGGCTTGCCTGCTTCCGATGCTTCTGCACAAGTGCTGATAGCAAAAATTAGTGCGTTGTGGACGCCTGCAAATACTCAGATAGATATAATTCTTAGCAACCGAGATTCTCTGGAAGCGTTGCGTGATAACACCGGTGATTTAACGATAACCATGGCTGCAATCCAGCAGGAAAACAACAAAATTGTTGCTTCGATGCTGCGGCTTAATATACCAGCTAACCAAATTGCTTTGGCGCAACGACAGAATTTATTAGTGGAGCGTATGTCGAGAAATGTTGACAAGGTAGTTCAGCAGGGGTCAGGGGAAAACCTGAGTTCAAGCTTTAACCGAGATAGTAAAAATTTTGCCAAGGTATTACAGGGATTACGCAGTGGAAATCGAGATTTGCTGCTTAGCGCAAATACCAATCCAAGTATTCTGGCGAGTCTGACTAAGATTGAGGAGTTATCCAGGACTGTCTCTACACAGATGGAGGATATTTCCAGACGTTCAGAAGATGTGATTTTAATTAAGCGGGCTGCGATGCAAAATTTTGTAGGCGCTGCTGAATTGCTGAATTTATTTGAACAACTTCACGAGGTTTATAGTGATTCGTTAGGCAAGGGCATTGCATCTCCCCTACTGATTCCAGCATTAGCTGGTAGTGCATTTTTTATTGTTTTTATTATTAGCTGGTTGATATATCGAGAGGCTAGTCGAAATGTAAATGCAACAGTATTACAAAATGAACGTAATCAATCAGCCATATTGCAGCTGCTAGACGAGTTGGCAGATTTAGCGGACGGCGACCTCCGAGTGCAGGCAACAGTCACTGAAAGTTTTACTGGTGCGATTGCAGATTCCATTAATTTTTCGATTGATCAGTTGAGGTCGCTAGTGTCGAAAATTAATGAGGCCAGTACTATGGTATCGGCTGCGACTGAAATGACGCAATCATCTCTTGGGCAGCTTTCGGAAGCTTCACAACGCCAGGCAAAAAAAATCACTGATGTATCGGAGGCTGTGAATGAAATGACTGTATCCATCGATATGGTCTCTGTAAATGCGGCTGAATCGACTTCAGTGGCTGAGCGATCAGTCGGTATCGCGAATAAGGGAGCCTCAGTGGTCCAGGACACTATTGACGGTATGGATAATATCCGTGGTCAAATTCAGGAAACTGCAAAAAGAATCAAGCGCTTAGGGGAGAGTTCCCAGGAGATTGGAGACATTGTTTCACTGATCAATGATATTGCGGATCAAACTAATATTTTATCTCTAAATGCAGCCATACAAGCTTCGATGGCTGGTGATGCGGGTAAGGGGTTTGCGGTGGTAGCAGATGAGGTGCAGCGTTTGGCTGAGCGTTCAGGTGCTGCAGCGAAACAGATCTCGGCACTTGTAAAGACTATTCAAAGTAATACTAATGAAGCAGTCACTTCGATGGAGCAAACCACCACAGAAGTTGTTCGGGGCACGCGGCTTGCACAGCATGCCGGGGTTGCGCTTGGCGAAATTGAATCAGTATCAGATTCGCTGGCTGAAATAATTGGCAAAATATCCGCGTCGGCCAGTCAGCAGGCGGCATCGGCAGGCAATATTTCCAATACGATGAAAAGTATCGACGAAATAACCAGTCAGACCAACGACGGAACAAGCGCTACAGTGACAGCGGTTGGTAATCTCGCCGATATTGCTAATGAACTACGTGCTTCTGTTACTGGTTTTACCTTGCCAAAAACTTAGCAGACAGGAAACGCATATCAATAAAGTTGCAGTGAGCGAAAACCAATATTTAACGAACGGACTAAATAAATGAGTGCAAATCAGGAATTTGTTGCGCTGGATTGGATTAAAGCCGATATAGCCGAAACGCTTCAACGTGCACAAAACTCCCTTGAAGCCGTTGCAGCTACTGCGGATGATGCGACTAGCATGCGTGTTTGTCTGACCGCAATACATCAGGTGCATGGCACGCTTAGGATGCTTCAAATAGAAGGTCCGACGGAAATAGCCTTAGAAATGGAAGAGCTTGCTCAAGCACTGATGAATGATGTGGTGCCTGATCTTGAATATGCGCAAGAACTGTTAATGCAGGCAATATTGCAGTTGCCAGGTTATCTGAATCGAATTCAAAGAGAGCAGCAAGACATTCCAGAATTTGTGAATGCGCTGGTAAATAGCCTGCGAGTGGCGCGCGGCGAACCGGGGGCGTTGTCGGATGCTACCGATACTGATGAACTTGCTATTAGCCTTGATATGTTAAACAGCTTGCCGAGTCGAGAACTGGTTAAGGCATATCAACTTTCGGATGGACCGGCAACTTCTAAAAAGTTGCGTCGAAAGTATCAGAAGACACTGGTGTCATTACTCAGGAAAGAAGAGCCCAAAGCTAATCTGATGATAATGGGTCGGATTTTTTCCATGCTCAGGAAAATTGGTGGCGATTCTCCTATTGGGAAGTTTTCCCAAATGTTAATAGCGTTGATAGAAGGGATTGTGAAGGGGGCAATTAAACTTGATTCAAGCGTTGCAAAACAGCTGAGAGAAGTTGATGGCCTTTTAAAGACGTTGGTTGATAATAGTGAAGATGCATTGGCGACGCCGATTACGGATAAATTGAGTCAAAATGTTTATGGACTGCTTCAGGAGGCAACCCGGCAGACACCCAAAATTGCCGCAGCTCTGGCCCGATTTTCAACCCCAGGCAGCCTGCCTACAGAGGAAATAGGCCAGCCTAATTTCGGCCCTGATGATGATACATTGGCAACAGTTGCGTCTATCCTGGTGGAAGAGTTTACTCATATCACTGATAAGTTAGACCTCTATTTTTCAGCCTCAGAAAGGCCTAAAAACGAATTGTTAGCGTTGGTTCCATTGCTAGAAACAACAGCAAGTACCCTAAGCGTATTAGGTTTAGATCAACATCGGGCTAGCGTTGAAGCTCAGGTGGCAGTAATAAAAACTTTTACGGCTGAAGTGGCCGAGCCAAATGATGAACAGTTGTTAGAAATAGCCAGTGTGTTGGTTGGAATCAAAGCGGAACTTAACCAAATGGTTGGGGTTGCTGGCAGTGATGATGAAACAGATAATTTTGGTGATTTGCAAGGAGCTGAGGCTACGGTAATTAGAGAAACTCGAATTAGTCTGGCGAGCTGTAAAGATGATATTGTTGATTATGTAAGCAGTAATTTTGTGCTTGATAAAATAGTACCCCTTGGTTCGACGTTGAGAGGATTGAGTGGTGGCTTGAGCATTGTTAACCAACCTCGCTCAGCGATTGTTCTAGAAGACTGTGCAAGCTATATTGATACTATTGTATCAAATACTGAAAACCTGCCGGAACTGTCCGCTATGGATGATCTGGCGGACGCAATCGTGAGTATTGATTACTATCTCGAACGATTGCTTGAAAATGCCCATGATCCTTATCATCAGATGATCGATGTGGCTGAAACTGCCATAGGGAAACTGGGGTTTGGGGTCAAGGCTGCTTCTCTGCGAGCCGAAAACCTGGATTTGCCTGTAATACCTGGCGGCACGGAAATAGAGCCTGACAACCTTGGTCAAACAGACGTAAAACTACATTCGGAAGTAGCAGATGAAATAGGTGAAGAGCCTTCAGCGGATTTACATAAAGAGCCTTCAGCGGATTTACATAAAGAGCCCTCAGCGGATCTACACGAAGAGCCCTCAGCGGATTTACATAAAGAGCCCTCAGCTGCTCTAGATCAAGAGCCCTCAGCGGATCTACATAAAGAGCCTTCAGCGGATTTACATAAAGAGCCCTCAGCGGATTTACACGAAGAGCCCTCAGCGGATCTACATGAAGAGCCTTCAGCGGATACACATAAAGAGCCCTCAGCTGCTCCGCAGAAACAACCCGCAGATGAAATTGAACCGCTGATAGATGAAGAGATTGTTGAAATATTTTTGGAGGAAGCAGACGAAGTTTTAACGCACCTGGCTGAACTGCTGCCTGGCTGGAAAAATTCAGCATCAGAAGATTTAACGCTTGAATTTAGGCGGGGGTTTCATACTTTAAAAGGCAGTGGGCGCATGGCCGGCGCAACGGTGGTAGCTGACTTGAGTTGGGCTATGGAAGATATGTTAGACCAGTTTTTGCAACCCGAACTGGAGGTGGCCCAAGATCTATATGCACTTGTAGCAGAGGTGCTGGCGCATTTAGCGGACGGTCTGAATTTATTCAAATGCAAAGATCAAGATAGTTTTTATATTGCCGACCTGTTAGAGCGAATCGAATTGCTAACGGCTGTCCCGGAAGGATTGGTACCTGCGGATTCAATTGGATCCGAGTCTCAAATCGTTTCGCTGGAACAAAATAGTGCAGAAGACTCGGTAATTACAGAGACCTTGAATACCGAAGAATTGTCGGAGATGGCGTTAGAAAAGAATATTTTTGAGTTAGACAATTCTAGCACTGACATAGAAGAATCTGAGCCATTGGATAATGACTCAACGGTTATTGAGCTGTCAGATGATGTGTCTGATTTTTCGATGGCAGAACTAGATGCTGAATTATCAGCGCTTAGTGTTGAGCAGGATGATGCGTTACATGATGGACTGCCGGATACTCTGTCAATAGATCTGGAATCCAGTTCTGCGGTGGTTAATCAAAGTGCAGCGGATCTTGATTTAGGTGACGCAGGTATTGATCTAAATGCAGCCGATCTTGATCTAAATGCAGTGGATCTTGATCTAAATAAAGTGGATCTAATCGATCCTGGTTTGGAGCAAAATAAAGCGCTTGATTTAGCCGCGTTGGATCAAGCAGAAGTTGCAGAGGTTGCAGAGGTTGCAGAAGTTATAGTTTCACAAGAGTACGATAGCGAATTAGATGATATCTTCGTTCAGGAATCCAGAAATAATGTCGAAAAAATACGCGCCTATCTAGATACTGCGGGACCAGTCTCGACAGAATTAATTGGTGTTTTTCATATGCTAAAAGGCAGTGCAGGCACTGCAATTGTGCCGGTTATCGTTACAATCGCATCGCCATTAGAAGCACTATGTAAAAATTACCAGTCAGCTAATATAGAAGTCGGTGGTGATTTCGTCAGATTACTTGAATCTGCTGTGGCATTAATTGAAAAAGTTTTATCAGATCTATCTGAGCATCGATCTAACCTGGTTATGGCAGGTTTTCAGGAGCAATTGCAGGCATTAGAAACCTTTGTTGCTGACAGTTCGACGCCTACACCATTTGATTTCTCGAAAATTACCTTGCTTGGTCATGCAACAGAAATAATTAACACTTGGCCGACTGATTTTATCGCTAATATGCAGTCTGAGCTGGCCTTGATATTAGAACAATCAGGAGAAAAAGATCGACAATCGTTAGCTTCACTGACGGGGGTTTTGATTGGCGTATATGGTCAGATCGATGAAAAACCGGACGTTCAAAAACTTAATGTTTTGCGTGAAGCGCATGAAAATCTAGTCAGTATGCTGGATCGTATTGCTTCTAACCAGTCGTTAGACGATTCGACCGAGCTTGTTGAAAGATTATTATCAATGATGCAGGAGGTTGTTGAAACAGACCAGGAGCTTCAACTTTTTGCGGCAGAAAGTTTTGATGCTTTAGCCTACGTCAGTTTGATGCTGGTTGACTGGAGCCAGGACCTTAATAATCTTATTCCGCTTGAGCAAATTATTGATCGAGTGAGTCAGTTAGAAGCAGCTGCAGAATCAAGACAGCAAACTGGTATTGCTAATCTTACTGAATGTTTATTGCAGCTATGTGAAGAAATTGTTGCTAATCGTCTGGTACCGAACCAGGAAGATGTGGCGCTGTTAGAGTCAGCCAGGGCGGAACTTATTGCTCAACTTGAAGCGCTACATTTGGGTCAGGAGCGGGAGCCAGACCATGTGATAAATGGTAATTTTCGAAATCGCCTGGAGAGTACCGCGATTTCCGCTGTTGCCTTTGATGAGTCAGGGGATGATATTGTTTTACCTGAAGATGATATCGATGAAGAAATACTAGAGTTATTTCTGGAAGAAGCTGAAGAATTAGTAGAAGTCATTGATGAGAGTATATTGATATGGACCGAAGACTCTACCCTGACGGTTCCGCTGGATAACCTGCTGCGCCATTTACATACCTTAAAAGGCGGTGCCAGATTGGCTGGGGTAAACTCGCTTGGAGAGTATGCGCATAATTTTGAAACTTTCCTTATCGCTGTGCAGAATAAATCTCAGGTACTGGACGATAATTTTTTTGGACTTGTGCATGTAAGACAAGACGAAATTATTAGGCGATTAGATATCTATGGTCGCATGGCGTCTGGAGAGGTATCAGCGGCAGAACTCGAGTCTTTACGTACAGAGCGTTCGATACCGATAGTTAATTTGAGAAGTGAGTCGATAACAGAGCCGGCGGCTATTATCGTTGCTAATAAGACAGTAGCGGATTTGCCTCAGGATGATATTGATGAAGAAATATTGGCTATTTTTATCGAGGAGGCGGATGAGCTTATTGAAGCAATGGATGAGTGTATATTGGCGTGGGGTCAGGCACCGAATAGTGGCGAACATAGTGACAATTTGCTACGTCATTTACATACCTTAAAAGGGGGTGCGCGGCTGGCAGGACTAAACAGTCTGGGCGAATGCGCGCATAATTTTGAATCTTATTTGGCAGGTCTTGGAAATGCAACGATAACTTTTGATGAGGCTTTTTTTGGCTTGATTAATCAACTTCAGGATGACTTAACTGGCAGGGTCGATGTCTATAGGAAATTAACTCAAGGCGAAGCAACGGAGGCAGAGCTCGCTTCTTTGACGAGATCAATTGATGCTGAAATTGAACCTGCCTCCACTTCGGGTATCTCGACTATTGATCCAGCGGCGACTAAAGCGCCCGTATCAGCCGAGGTCATACCCGGTCCCATGGATCAGTCCAACATTGGCATCACGCAAGCGTCCGAAATGGTTCGTGTGTCAGCGGATTTATTGGAAGAGCTGATTGGACTGGCAGGCGAATCTAACATAACGCGAGGCAGAATAGAGCAGCAGATTAGTGACTTTGGTGAAGCCTTACAGGAGATGGAAGAAACTATTAAGCGTATAAGGGAGCAGGCGCGAAGATTAGAAATAGAGGCTGAATCCAGGGAAACCCTATTTGGTAAAGGTCGTCGTGTCAGTAGTGAGTCGACTTTTGATGATCTTGAACTGGATCGATATACCATGCTACAGGAAATATCGAGGACGCTGACTGAAGGCTCTTCTGATATGTTGGACCTTAAAGATACGTTGGTCAATAAAAGTCGCGACGCGGAAACTTTATTACATCAACAAGCGCGTATTGGTAGTGAGTTGCAGGAGGGTTTGACACGGACTCGGATGGTGCCTTTTGCGAGATTGATACCAAGATTAAGAAGAATCGTAAGGCAAATTAGTGCAGAAGTGGGTAAGTCGGTTAAGTTTGATGCTTTTAATGTCGAAGGCGAACTTGACCGAAGTGTGCTGGAGCGTATTGTTGCGCCGCTTGAGCATATGTTGCGAAATGCTGTGGATCATGGCATCGAGTCGACTGAGATAAGGTTGCAGGCGGGTAAGCCCGAAACAGGTCGAGTTAACCTCAGGTTATCTCGTGAAGGAGGGTATGTGGTGCTTACTATAGGTGATGATGGGGCCGGTATTGATGTGGTAGCGGTTCGTCAAAAAGCGATTGAAAGGGGCATTATTACTGCTGATTCGGCGGCAACTGATACGGAAATTAAGCAATTTATATTGGATGCTGGTTTTAGCACGGCAGAAAAGCTGACCCAGATATCGGGCAGAGGTGTTGGGCTGGATGTGGTTAAAAGTGAAATTAAACAACTGGGCGGTACAGTAACTATTGATTCTACTTACGGGGTGGGTACAGAATTTACGATTCGCATACCTTTTACCGTGTCCATCAATAGAGCCTTGATGGTGGTGGTGCAGGATGAGACCTTTGCTGTACCTTTAAATACCATTGAAGGTATTGTTAGAGTCAGCCCGTATGAGTTGGAGGCCTATTACCAGCCGGATGGGCCGAGTTTTGAATATGCAGGATTGCCCTATTCTTTATCCTATATGGGCAAGTTTCTGGAAAGATCGCCGGAGCCCGTGTTGACGGGGCTAGTATCCCCTTTGCCCGTAGTACTGGCCCGCAGTGGTGATCAATCGATAGCGTTACAGGTAGATCGGGTTATAGGTTCACGTGAAGTAGTTGTAAAGACATTGGGTCCACAGTTTAATGAAGTAGGTGGAATCTCCGGTGCTACTATTCTTGGTGATGGCAGTGTGGTGGTTATATTGGATGTGATTGCACTAGTTAGGCGGCACAATAATCGCAATGAAATTGAACCGAAAAATATTGCCACAGAATCGAAAGTGAAAATGCCAAAAATTATGATCGTTGATGATTCTGTGACTGTTCGAAAAGTGACCTCCAGGTTACTTGAGCGTCAGGGTTGGGAAACTATTACGGCTAAAGATGGTATCGATGCGGTAGATTTGTTGCAGGAAATTAGTCCTGATGTCATGTTGCTTGATATAGAGATGCCCAGGATGGACGGCTTTGAGGTTTTACGAACAGTGCGCCGAAATCCTCGACTGGAAAATTTGCCTATTGTGATGATTACTTCTCGTACCGGTGAAAAACACCAGCAACAAGCAATGGAATTAGGCGTTAACCGGTTTTTAGGTAAGCCTTTTCAGGAATCGAATTTGATTGAAATCATTGAAGAACTCATGGAAGAGGTGGCTAGTTAGCATATGGAAGAGCTAGTTGATGAATTGCCAACGTTTGTTGTCCCTTTACAGAAAAGCAGTATATTGATACCGAATGCGTCAGTGGCTGAAATTATTCCTTATGAACCTTTGCAAAGGGTTCAAGGTACACCGGATTGGTTCCTTGGGTTTTTGGGTTGGCGAGGGATACAGGTGCCGGTTGCTTCTTTTGAAATGCTCACCATTGAGAAAGCAAGTTTTTCGTTGGTGAGTGTGTCTTCGGCCAGTTTGGTTGTATTGCATGCCATCGGCCAGAATTCAGAATTTGAATATACGGCTATCGTTGCCCAGGCATTGCCAGAATTAGTGCAACTATTGTCTGCTCAACTGATCACGACGACTGAACCGGCAGCCAGGACTGAATTAACTAAGGCATTGTATTTTGGTCAACTAATGTCAATTCCTGATTTTGATTATATTGAAAGTAAAATTCAGGGCGTGGCATTTTCAGGGTGAATCAGGGTGGATCTGGGTAGAGTCCAGGCGCAAGCTTAAAAATTGGACAAGTCTCCCCATTTGGCCTGTACCAGAGTAGTCAGTGCGATGGTGGCAGTTTCTGTGCGTAGTATTCGAGGCCCCAGGTTTATGGCGGTAAATTGCATCTCCTGCGCTCTTTCAATTTCTGTTGTTGAAAAGCCGCCTTCTGGTCCGATGGCTACTACGACCTGAGATGGAATCAGCTTGAGTTGTGATAAATCTACGCCGAGCGCATGGGCCTCTGGAATCGCAATAAGACGTAGATCGAAGTTGCTACAGTGCCAATCAGTAAACCTGACCGCAGGTTTGATTGTTGGTATTGAGTTAGAACCACATTGCTCACAGGCGCTATTGGCTACCTGTTGCCAGTGGCGCATCTTTTTTTCGAGATTCCTGGTGGGTATAGAAGTGTTGTCACAATTTAAGGGCTGAATACTGGTAACCCCTAATTCGGTAGCCTTCTGGATAGCGTAGTCCATTGCATCGCGTTTAATAAGGGCCAGTCCGATTTCGATATTCAACTTTGAATTTTTATTCAAATGCGTGAAATTTTCGAGCTGAATAGTTACTTTTGCGCGACTGATTTTTTCAATATGGCCGGCATATTCACCGCCAAGGCCATTAAATACTATTAATGGCGCGCCAGTTTTAAGACGGAGGACATGTGAGACGTAATGGGCGCGATCAGAATCGAGTTGAACTGGGTGTGCCAGATCAAGTGATTGATCGACATATATTCGTGATATCCGCATTCAAAAACCCCATACAATAACCAGCAAGAAAGGTCTGGCTACATTTGTGTTGGGCCTAGTCAATCCCTAGATTATGCCATAATTTGAGTGTTGGCACTGATTGGTTCAAGGTATAAAAATGTAGACCAGGTGCGCCGCCGGCAAGTAATTGTTCGCAGAGTCGGGTTACTACCTCTTCACCAAAGCTCTTCAGGCTGACAGGGTCATCCTGGTAAGTCTCAAGGTTTAGCCGTATCCAACGGGGTATATCGGCACCACAATTGTCGGAAAATCTAACCAGCGTCTTGAAATTAGTCAGCGGCATTATGCCCGGTACAATAGGAATGTCGATTTGTAATTGGGCGCAGGCATTAATAAACCGAAAGTAGGCTTCTGGATTGTAAAAATATTGAGTAATGGCGCTATTCGCACCGGCATCGACTTTTTGTTTAAAATATCCCAGGTCAGATGTGACGTCCTTTGAGTCTGGATGAATCTCGGGATAGGCAGCGACTTCGATGTGAAAATGGTCGCCAGTTTTTTCGCGTATAAATTTTACAAGTTCATTGGCAAAGGTCATTTTAACAGATGCACCAATGCCTGAAGGCACGTCTCCACGGAGTGCTACTACGCGTTTAATGCCGGCTTCTTTGTAGTCATTAAGTAAGGTTTCAATTTTTTCTGGGTCATCCCCACCAAAAGATAAATGCGGCGCGACTGCCGAACCAGATCCTTGAATATTAAGCACGGCCTGTTTGGTGCCGTCTTTGGTTGAACCACCGGCACCATAGGTCACGGAAAAAAAGTGCGGCTTAAGTTTCTGTAATCGCTGATGAACCAGGTTTAATTTTTCGATCGCAGCGTCACTTTTAGGTGCAGAGAATTCGCAACTAAAATGTTTCGGATGTTTTTCCTGGGGATTCACTGTAATGGCCTTTTAAAGTGCTTTTGCAAGGTCTGCCGCTTTATCAGTTTTTTCCCAGGTAAAGGTTTCTTCCTCGCGGCCAAAATGGCCATAGGCTGCGGTGGTTCTGAAAATAGGCCGCTTCAGGTCAAGCATTGCGATTAGACCTTTGGGTCTTAAATCGAAGTGTTGGCTGACCAGTGCTTCTATTTGAGTGTCAGGCAATTTGCCTGTGCCGAATGTCTCGATGTTGATAGAGGTGGGTTCGGCGACGCCAATGGCATAAGATATTTGAATTTCGCAGCGATCCGCGAGGCCGGCAGCGACGATATTTTTCGCAACATAACGTCCCGCATAGGCAGCGCTTCGGTCAACCTTGGAAGGGTCCTTGCCGGAAAAAGCACCGCCACCATGCCGTGCCATACCGCCATAGGTATCGACGATAATCTTGCGTCCAGTGAGACCGCAGTCACCTACTGGGCCGCCGATGACAAAGTTGCCAGTGGGGTTGATATGGTATTTGGTGCCTTCATGTAACCAGTTTGCAGGTAGAACAGGCTTGATTATTTCTTCCATTACAGCTTCACGCAGCGCTGATAATGAAATGTCTGGGTCGTGCTGGGTAGATAGTACGACGGCATCAATGCCGTTAGGCGTGCCAGCTTCATCGTAGCTAAAACTCACCTGGCTTTTTGCATCAGGACGCAGAAAAGTGAGTTTGCCAGACTTGCGAACATCCGCTTGTTTTTTTACTAATTGGTGGGAGAAGTCAATGGGCGCAGGCATTAAAACTTCTGTTTCATTGGTTGCGTAGCCAAACATCATGCCCTGGTCGCCAGCGCCCTGCTCATGTTCAGTGGATTCGTCAACGCCCATGGCAATGTCGGGCGATTGTTTACCGATGGCATTAATAATGGCACAGGATTCGCCATCGAAACCTACTGCAGAACTGTTATAACCGATATCTAGAATGACTTCGCGGCAGACTGACTCAAAGTCGATTGAGGCATGAGTAGTGATTTCTCCAGCTAGCACGACCATACCGGTTTTTACCATGGTTTCACAAGCAACTCGCGCTTCACTATCTTCTGCAAGGATAGCGTCTAATATTGCATCAGAAATTTGATCGGCCATTTTGTCTGGATGGCCTTCCGAAACTGACTCTGAAGTAAAAGTTCTGTTTGCCATGGGAATATATTCTTTAATGTCAATAAAGATCATATTCTACCGGTTCAGTTAAAATATTCCCATACCCAAGTACATGAGGAAGACTCAAGACAGGATTTAGTTTTGCTCATGAAAAATATTGCTATTAACACTATTATTGTTTGATGTAACCGCGATGCTGAGGGAAAATGGCGGCCTTTCAACATTTGTATAAACGGGCTCTCCTGCAATGACTTCACATCAAGAACGCGCGAATGCTGTGCGTGCGCTGACCATGGACGCGATTCAATCTGCAAATTCAGGCCACCCAGGTGCGCCCATGGGCATGGCTGATATTGCCGAGGTTTTATGGACCAAACATTTGCGCCATAACCCGATCAATCCAGATTTTCTGGACCGAGATCGATTTGTATTATCCAACGGCCATGGTTCGATGTTGATTTATTCCCTGTTGCATTTAACCGGTTATGATTTGGCGCTTGAAGAACTCAGGAATTTTCGTAAGTTAGGTTCGAAGACCCCAGGGCACCCTGAGTATGGTTATACGCCTGGTGTTGAGACAACAACTGGGCCGTTAGGTCAGGGACTAGCCAATGGCGTTGGTATGGCGCTTGCTGAAAAAATACTCAGCGCTAGATTTAATAAAAGCCAGGACAATAAAACTTACAATATTGTTGATCATCATACTTATGTATTTGCCGGTGATGGCTGTCTGATGGAAGGCGTTTCACATGAAGTTGCGTCGCTGGCGGGGACGCTTAAGCTGGGCAAATTAATTTGCCTATACGATGATAATGGTATTTCAATTGATGGGAAAATAGATGGCTGGTTTACGGATGATACGCCTAAAAGGTTTCAGGCCTATGGTTGGCATGTTATAGCGGACGTTGACGGGCATGACGCGGCAGCGATTGACCGCGCGCTGGATCAGGCAAAAGCCAATATATCTGCGCCGACGTTAATTTGTTGTAAAACCCAGATTGGTTATGGTTCGCCAGCTAAAGCAGGCACTGCCGCCAGTCATGGCGCGCCATTAGGCAAAGATGAGGTATTGGCCACCAGACGTCAGCTAGGTTGGCAACATGCGGCTTTTGAGATACCCGATGAAATATACGCCGGTTGGGACTGTAAGCCTCAAGGTGCTCAGATGGAAAGTAGCTGGCAGGCGCTTTATGCTGAATACGGGCAACTATTTCCCGAACTTGCGGCGGAATTTGAACGTAGAAATTCTGCTCAGTTGCCCGATAATTGGCAGTCGGTAATGGACGATTTGCTGGCAGAAACGAATGTAAAAGCGGCTAGCAAAGCGACCCGGCAGGCGTCAATGGATGTGATTCGGTCGGTTGCTGCCGTTCTTCCAGAGCTGGTTGGCGGCTCAGCTGATTTGACCGGCTCCAATAATACTAATTGGCCTGAAATGCAGGTGGTTGATAGTACGATAGCGGAAGGTAACTATATACATTATGGCGTTAGAGAGTTTGGCATGACAGCGATAGCTAACGGTCTTGCTTTACACGGTGGTATTCGCCCTTTTACCGGTACCTTTTTGATTTTCATGGAATATGCTCGCAACGCTGTGCGAATGTCAGCCTTGATGGGGGTGCAAAATATTCATGTCTATACCCATGATTCCATTGGCCAGGGTGAAGATGGCCCAACTCATCAGCCGATTGAACAGTTAGCTAATTTACGCGGCACACCGAATATGGGGGTATGGAGACCCTGCGATGGCGTGGAAACAGTGGTGGCATGGCGTACTGCCATTGAGCGGACCAATGGCCCAACGGCACTGGTTTTTTCTCGCCAGGCATTACCCCATCAGCCGCGAACCAATGATCAGCTAGCGAATATTTCAAAAGGTGCTTATGTATTACGCGAACCAAAGGAAGAGGCCGTGGCTATTTTAATTGCGACTGGCTCAGAAGTGGGTATTGCCTGTGAAGCGGCCTCAACCCTGGAGGAGCTGAATATCCCTGTACGTGTTGTATCGATGCCGAGTGCGGATGCCTTTGAGCGCCAGGATAATGCTTATCGAGAGTTTGTTTTACCTGCGGCACAGCGAAATAGAGTAGCGATTGAGGCTGCGCACGTTGATTATTGGCGCAAGTGGGTAGGGCTTGATGGGGTGGTAATTGGTTTAAATAGTTACGGTGAATCAGGGCCAGGTGCTGAGGTTTTAGCACATTTTGGTTTCTCAGTAGAAAATATCGTTACACAGGTTAGAGACCTTATATGAAGATTATTGATTTAGGCGACCTTGATTTAAGGGGTAAACGGGTACTAATCAGGGAAGATTTAAATGTGCCGGTTGAAGATGGCCGAGTAACATCAGAAGCAAGGATTCTGGCCGCGTTGCCAACAATAAAGTATGTCCTGGAAGCTGGTGCGCATTTAATGGTGATGTCTCATTTAGGCAGGCCCAAAGAAGGCATCTCTATTGCCAGACAGCCGGAAGCCAGTATGCGGCCTGTGGTGGATTGTGTGGCAAGGCTGCTGGGCAAGAAAATTCGCCTGGTAGATGACTATCTCTCGGGCGTAGACTTTGCCGACGAAGATTTTATTATGTTCGAAAATGTGCGGGTAAATGATGGCGAAAAAGCGAATGACGAGCGGTTGGCAAAACAACTTGCAAGTTTATGCGATATATTTGTAATGGATGCCTTTGGTACAGCGCATAGAGCCCAGGCTACCACAGAGGGGGTCGCCAGATTTGCGAAAGTAGCCTGTGCTGGGCCCTTATTGATGGCAGAACTTAAAGCATTGGAGCTGGCGCTTGCCAGGCCGGCAAAGCCGATTGTCGCAATTGTTGGTGGTAGTAAGGTGTCAAGCAAGCTGGATGTACTGGTAAATTTAGCCGATAAGGTTGATCACCTGGTGGTGGGCGGGGGTATAGCAAATACCTTTCTTGCAGCCACAGGTGTCGATGTTGGACAATCGCTTTATGAACCAGATCTGGTTGATACTGCCAGGCAGCTAATGCAGCGTGTTAGTGTCCCTGTACCAACTGATGTAGTGACCGCAAAGGCTTTTGATCAACCTGAAACTGCGGTATTAAAACCGGTGGATGAAATCGAGCCGGATGATATGGTGTTAGACGTAGGTCCGGTAACTAGTGGTGAAATCAGTAAAATTGTGGCCGGTGCAAAAACTATCATCTGGAATGGTCCAATGGGCGTTTTCGAGCAACAGGCCTTTGCTGCAGGAACTAAAAATTTAACTGAAGCAATCGCCAATAATGAGGGTTTTTCTATTGCTGGTGGAGGTGACACATTAGCGGCCATCGAGAAGTATCAGGCGAGTGAAAAAATTTCCTATATTTCTACTGGTGGCGGTGCGTTTCTGGAATTTGTAGAAGGTAAAACGCTACCAGCCGTTGCAGTATTGGCAGAAAGGGCAAGTGAATAAAAAGAATTACTCAATTTTAAATTTTATCAGGGAGCAACAACATGCCGTTAGTTAGCATGAGGCAACTGTTAGATCATGCCGCCGAGCATAGTTACGGCGTACCAGCATTTAACGTAAATAATCTGGAGCAGATGCGGGCTATTATGGAAGCTGCACAGGAAACCGATAGCCCGGTTATTGTGCAGGCGTCTGCGGGTGCCAGAAAATATGCTGGCGCAAATTTTCTAAGGCATCTGATTCTTGCTGCTATTGAAGAATTTCCTCAGATACCTATTGTTATGCATCAAGATCATGGCGGTAGCCCGAGTGTTTGCCAACGATCAATTCAATATGGGTTTTCTTCTGTGATGATGGATGGTTCATTATTGGAAGACCAGAAAACACCCGCAAGTTATGAATATAATGTCGAGGTTACTCGTCGTACGGTTGATATGGCGCATGCCTGTGGGGTCACGGTTGAAGGTGAGTTAGGCTGCCTTGGCTCCCTTGAAACAGGTGAGGCGGGTGAGGAAGATGGCGTTGGTGCGAGCGGAAAACTATCCATGGAACAGTTGCTAACCGATCCGGATGAAGCGGCGGATTTTGTCAGTCAAACTAATGTTGATGCGTTGGCAATAGCCATTGGCACAAGTCATGGTGCATATAAATTTACTCGTCCTCCTACGGGCGATGTACTAGCGATTGACCGAATTAAAGCGATCAATGCGCGATTACCGAACACTCACCTGGTGATGCATGGGTCGTCCAGTGTGCCTCAGGAGTGGCTTAAAGTAATCAATCAATTTGGTGGGGATATTGCCGAAACCTATGGTGTGCCAGTGTCAGAGATTCAGGAAGGGATTAAGTTTGGGGTACGCAAAATCAATATTGATACGGATCTCCGTTTAGCCTCTACTGGCGCGATTAGGCGTTTCCTGGCAACTAATAAGGCCGAATTTGATCCTCGAAAATATCTCAGTGAAACCTTAAATGCCATGAAGGAAATAGTGATTAATCGGTATGATGCCTTTGGTACCGCTGGTAATGCATCTAAAATTAAACCCATACCCCTTGACGTAATGGCGGAGCGATACGCGGCGGGTGGATTGGATGCAGCGGTTGGTTAAACCGTTTATTTAACTGAGTAATAAGCTATGCGGTTGCTTTGTGATAAGGCGATAGCATTTCGCCTGGGTTAGGCGGTTTTTTTTGTAATGCCTGCGGCGTTTGCAACAAACAGAATATCCGCTGGTTGTTGGGCAAATAGTCCATTGGTAATAACCCCAGGTATATTGTTCAGGGTTTTTTCCAGTGCTGGTGCGTTGTCTATTTTCAGGTCGAATACATCCAGAATAATATTGCCATTGTCAGTTAAAAAACCTGTGCGATAAACCGGCCTGCCGCCAAGTCTTACCAGTTGTCTTGCGACCAATGAGCGCGCCATTGGAATTACTTCAATGGGGAGTGGAAATGTGCCGAGTGTTGGTACCATTTTGGAGTCGTCGACAATGCAGATGAAATTATCTGCGGCGGCGGCGACAATTTTTTCTCTGGTAAGTGCGCCGCCACCACCTTTGATGAGTTCCAGTTGATCATTGCATTCGTCTGCGCCGTCTACATAGAAGCTTAATTTGTTGATGTTATTAAGTTCGTATACGGGCATGTTATGGCTTTTTAAACGTTGTTCAGACGCTTTGGAGCTGGCCACGGTACCATCAAATTTATGTTTCAGTGCTGCCAGTGCGTCAATAAAATAATTGGCAGTCGAACCGGTACCTACGCCCACAATTGATCGCCGGTCCAGATAGCGATCAATATAATCCGCTGCGGCCTGGGCAGCCTTTTTTTTCAGTGTGTTTTGATCCATTTTATTTGACTGCTCTAATTCAACAAATATGTTATTTGTTCTAAACCCAATACGCGGTATTTAAAAGGAGTTGCTGAGTTTATACTTATGCCCTCCTTTAGACTATGTCGAAATTGATATGGCGAGTAATTACATTAAGAAAATCCTTCAGGCAGATGTCTATGCCGTGGCAGAACAGACGCCGCTGGATGAGGCTGATCGGCTGAGTATGCGATTGGGTAATAACGTGCTTTTGAAGCGGGAAGATTTGCAGCCAGTATTTAGTTTTAAGTTGCGTGGTGCGTATAACAAAATCAATAATTTAACGGCTGCCGAGAAGCGCCGAGGGGTTGTCACTGCGTCAGCCGGAAATCACGCGCAAGGTGTAGCATTGGCAGCTAACAAGCTTGGTATTCGGGCGGTGATTGTTATGGGCAAAAATACCCCAGAAATAAAATTAAGCGCGGTCCGAAAATTAGATGCGAAGATTATTTTATATGGTGACAATTATGACGAGGCCGCTGACCATGCTAAATCGCTAACAGTATCAAAAGGCTATACCTATGTGCATCCTTTTGATGATGCAGAAGTAATTGCTGGTCAGGGCACTGTGGCGATGGAATTGTTAAGGCAGCATACAGGTAGTCTGGACGTAGTTTTTGTGCCCGTTGGTGGTGGTGGCTTAATTGGCGGTATAAGTGTTTATGTGAAATATCTTAGGCCGGATGTGAAAGTAATAGGCGTTGAAGCTGAGGGGTCTGCCAGTATGTGGGCTGCGTTAAAAGCAGGTAAGCGGGTGAAATTGCCCGCAGAAGACCTGGATGGGTTTGCTGATGGGACGGCTGTACGTCAGGTTGGTGCAGAAAATTTCAAATTGGCAAAAAAATATATAGATGAAATTATCCGCGTTTCGACTGACGAAATATGTGCCGCTATCAAGGATATTTTTGAAGATACCAGGACGATCTGTGAGCCTGCAGGTGCGCTGAGTGTGGCAGGACTTAAACAATATGTCAGTCGCGAAAAAGTTACCGGTCAAACGCTTATAGGGGTTGTTAGCGGGGCCAATATGAATTTTGATCGACTACGGCATATTTCTGAAAGAACCGAAATAGGTGAACAGAGGGAATGCCTGTTAAGCGTTACGATTCCAGAACAGGCAGGCAGTTTCAGGAAATTCTGTCGTGCTATTGGCAAGCGCAATATTACTGAATTTAATTATCGATATAATACCGAGTCTAAAACCGGTGCCCAGGTACTAGTGGGTGTACAAACTCAGGCGGATTCAGTTGATCGTTTGGCTTTGTTAAACCAGTTAAAGGAAAAGTATCCGCTAGTTGACCTCTCAGATAATGAGGTTGCTGTGTTGCATATCCGTCATATGGTCGGTGGTCGAGCAAGTAATTTAGTGGATGAACGACTGTTTCGGTTCGAGTTTCCAGAAAGGCCGGGTGCTTTACTCAGGTTTTTGACGGTTCTTGGTCAGGGCTTTAACATCTCGATGTTTCATTATCGTAATCATGGTGCTGCATATGGGCGTGTATTGGTTGGTATCCAGATACCGGATCAGTCATTAGCGCGTTTTATGCAGGACTTGCAAGAAATTGGATATCGGTATTGGGAAGAAACTGATAACCCGGCCTACCAGTTGTTTTTAGTCTGAGGTCTATTCGGTTTGCTGGTGATAAAGTTTGTATTCGTCTTCAAAGGCAAATAGTTGCATGTCTTTTAGCTGATCAACATAAAGCTTGCCCTGCAGATGGTCGAACTCGTGTTGGAAAACAGTCGCAAGAAATCCCTTTAATTCGAGAGATTGACTATTAGCCTGCTGGTCTAAATAGTTGATGACGATATGTTGGGGGCGTTCTACGAAACCCATCATGCCAGGAACAGATAGACATCCTTCCCAATAACCTTTTGTTTCGGCGTTGATAACGTTAATAGTAGGATTGATATAAACGCTAAAAGGTATTGCTGGTATTTCGCCATATCGGCTGCTGGTATCTTTAATTTCGATGACCACCAGTTGGCTTGAGACTTTTATTTGTGGTGCTGCAAGCCCTATCCCCTGGGCAAAATGTAGTGTTTCCTGCATATCTTGAACAAGTTGATTAAATTCGAAAGAGCCGATTTTGTTAATCGGGTAAGGCGTTGCGACCTTACGTAATATTGGATCGCCCATTCGGGCTATTTCTTTAATTGTCATCGCGTCATACCTCTACAATTGTTAGTTATAGATAAAACTTTCTATTTTTTTGTGAGCTTTGTCGGTTAGATTATAAAGTAAATGCTCACTTGCTGGCAGTAGTCTATAATTTACACAATCGCGCCCTAAGAACACTATTGCCGTCTGACTTTGAATATACCTTAAAATCAAATTATGTGGTTTTTGTTCGCATAAAAATATTGAAAGTACCCGATTAAGGAAATCGAATGAAAAGAAAACCCGATCTGATTTTTCTCATATTTATCGTTTTTGGCGTTGGAGTTGCTGTTAATGCATTAGGTCAGGTGCTTTTAAGTTAGGTGTAAACAAACTGGGTCGCTTAAATTGCGGTCATTGACTTAATTGCTGTCATTGATTAGTACCGTTAATTAGTGCCATTATTAAGTACCACCCGTTCTATGGTTAGTAAGCGCAAGATGCTGAGATGCCAGTGTGGGCATTTTACAACGGAATATTTCTTTTTCGGTGACGATAATATCCAGTGCAACGTCCCAGGCCTGTGGACTAAGTTTACTGGTTTCCTGTATTGAGTGTGCAATACCTACCAGCAATGGTTTATGCCAGGCGTTTTGATGCTTGGCAAATGTCCGGTCGTAATAACCCTTTCCCATCCCTAAACGATTTCCAGAGCGATCGAATCCCACCAGTGGTACCAGGATTAGGTCGAGCATGTTGGGATTAATGAGCTGCTTCGGTTGGTACCCTGGTTCGACAATGCCGAATTTATTGTTGACCAGTTTGGTGTTGTTGAATTGCTGAAATAACAGGCGTAGGTTCTCCCAGCGTCGAATTTGATCGCTTATAACTGGCAGGTACCAGGACTTGTTGTTGATACCTGCTAGCTTCAGTAAGTCAGGTTCAGCATCATGAGGCCAGTAAATGCCAATTTTGCTGGCCAGCTTAAAAAACCATTGTTTTCTAAGCTGGCTGGCGATCTGTTGGCCGGCAATGGCCTGATCGGTAATCGATAGGCTGCGGCGTTGGCGACGTAATTGCGATCTTAATGCTTTAAGGTTTTGCCGATCAGACGTTGTTGGGTCAGATATTGTTGGGTCAGACGTTGTTGGGTCAGGCATAGGAGGTGTCGGTTACGAAAAATCCGCTGTTTGAACCTGGTGTCTAAGTTGCTTGTTGATAGTAAGTTCCCCAAATTGCCGCTGTCATGAAAGGCCCTTGAACCCTGCGGTTCAAGGCGGTGGTCCCTGACTGGCATTAGGCGTTCCGGAGACCGGACGTGCACATCAACCAAGAAAAAAGACCTCCTGGTTTTCGCATAAAGGGTCGAGGACATTTCGACTCGCAAACAACCCAGGGAGCTTGTGACTATTATATATGAATATTGGCAAACGCACCTGTTAGTTTAACTCTTTCGTGGCGTTGACATACGTATGGTATTTGCTCGGGAGTTGCGTGCCAGATTAATTTTTGTCTCTCTGCCACCGTTAAAAGAAGAGGTTCGCGCAAATTGAAAATCAATATCTGACTCTTTGAGTAGCTGTGCGACCAAAGACATATAGGGAGATAGCCAAAAACCGTATAAAATGACAGATCTTTGGTCAACTCTGTTTCGGCTGGCATGTTGCTGCTCCGTTATTCTGATCAGTGTCCATAAACGTTTAGTCTATACAAGGTTTAGTCCATACAGCGTTTAATAGCCTCATAAGCACTAATACAGCTTCAAACGGACTAACAACTTGATTGGGCAGTTTTATTAGCTGCTATGAAAGTGGCCTAATCCGTAAATTGAATAGTGTTTAGTTGATTAGCGTAGAATAGTGATAAATTTGGCAGGGGTTAGATGTGTATTGTCCTTTTTGCGGAGATAGTGAAACCAAGGTGATTGATTCCAGGCTAGTTGCTGAAGGTAATCAGGTGCGCCGCAGGCGTGAATGTCAGGAGTGTGGGGAGCGATTTACAACGTTTGAATCTGCAGAATTAGTGCTGCCACGAGTGATAAAGTCAAATGGTCGACGAGAACCATTTGATGAAGATAAGTTGCGTGGTGGATTGCTGCGAGCATTAGAAAAGCGACCAGTCAGTCTTGAAGTAGTTGAGTCGACGCTTAATAGAATTAAGCATCAGTTGCGGGCCACTGGTGAAAGAGAGGTAAAAAGCCGTGTTGTGGGTGAATGGGTGATGCGCGAACTAAGGAAGCTGGATGATGTTGCGTATGTGAGGTTTGCTTCGGTTTATCGTCGCTTTCAGGATGTGGATGAGTTTCAGGAAGAAATTGATCGTTTGAGGGGGGCGGGAAAGAGTGACATCTCTGCTAGTGACGTTGTTAGTGAGGACAAACCAGTCCTTGCTGGTCAGTCCAGAGAGCAACCTGATGTTTAATCAGGATGCTGGGTTTAAAGCGGCAACAGAGTACCCGCCATTTAGCGATGAACATTATATGGCAGCGGCATTACGTGAAGCAGAAAAAGGCCTGTATACCGCTCACCCCAATCCCCGTGTAGGTTGCGTATTGGTGAAGGACGAGGTGATTATTGGTACAGGTTTTCATTTGCAAACTGGCAGTGGCCATGCGGAAGCGAATGCAATAGCGGCGGCCAGTGAGGCCGGTATAGAGACCCAGGGCAGCACTGCATATTGTACCCTTGAGCCTTGTAGCTTCAAGGGTCGAACACCTTCTTGTGCAGACGGTTTGATCAAGGCCGGCATCCGCCGACTGGTTTGTGCGATGAGTGATCCTCACCCGAAAAATTGTGGTGTTGGATTTGATAAATTGCGGGCAGCGGGCGTTGAGGTGACCGAAAATGTGCTTAAGTCCTCGGCGCATAAATTAAACCCTGGGCATATAAAGAAATACACCCTTGGGTTACCCTATGTCCGTCTTAAATTGGCCATGTCTTTAGATGGGAAAACTGCGTTGGCGAATGGTGCCAGTCAATGGATAACGGGTGTTGATGCAAGGAGAGACGTGCAACGTTTGCGCGCCAGGAGTTCTGCAATCGTAACCGGCGTACAAACGGTGCTTGATGATGATCCGCAGCTGAATGTTAGGCCGGCTGAATTAGATGTGGATTGGGCCCAGCTTGCGGCAGAGGTCAGCCGAAAAATTATTGTTCTGGACCCAGAGAAAAGAATTCAGGCCACGGCTCAATTGTTACGCAACCCAGATATGGTTCTCGCAACCCTGGCGGAACCTGCTAATGATCAACATCTTGATGTGCGGCAAATTAAACTACCGAATGATGGCAAAGGCAGAATCGATCTTAGGGCGTTGCTTCAGACATTGGCGCAAATGGATTGTAATGAAGTGTTATTTGAGTGCGGCGCGACTCTGGCTGGCAGTCTATTAATGACTGGGCTGGTGGATGAGCTGGTTATTTATCTGGCACCAAAATTAATGGGCAGTGATGCCCGTTCATTGATGAACTTCCATCAGCTAAGCTTAATGAGCGAAGTGCCTGAATTAGAATTTACTAGTATTCGAAGGTTGGGTGACGACCTACGAATTATTGCGAAACTTAAGGATAAATAATGATTAATATTGTAGAGGGCGACTTTGATGCCAGGTCGGCTAAATTTGCTATTGTGGTGGCCCGTTTTAATAGTTTTGTTGTTGAAGGGCTTTTATCAGGCGCTATCGACACGTTAAAGCGTCATGGTATTAAAGAGGATGATGTGACAATTGTTCGAGTTCCCGGTGCATTCGAGATGCCTCTAGCAACTAAAAAGCTTGCTCAGGCAGGTGACTATGATGCCATTATAGCGCTCGGCGCTGTGATTCGGGGAGGTACACCACATTTTGATTTCGTGGCGGGCGAATGTGCCAGCGGGCTAGCCCGAGTTTCGTTGGAGGCAGAAGTGCCAGTAACCTTTGGTGTACTGACTACAGATACGATTGAACAAGCGATTGAAAGGTCTGGCACAAAAGCAGGTAATAAGGGTGTTGATGTTGCAATGTCAGCACTTGAAATGGTGAGTTTGATGCGAAAACTATGAGTAAAACAACCCCAGCTGCTCGTAGTAAAGCTCGGCGATTTGTCCTTCAGGCCCTGTATCAGATGAGTCTTTCTGGTTGCAGTTCAACAGACGTTGAAACTCAATTTTTCCAGGACCATGATATGAAACGGGTGGACACCTTGTATCTTCATGAGCTGTTGACAGGCATAAACGCCAACCGTACTGAATTGAAGACCGCTGTGGCGACGAAACTGGACCGTGAGTTTGATGAGCTCGATCCAGTCGAAAGCGCGGCGCTTTATGTGGGCGCGTATGAGTTATTATATCGAATGGATATTCCCTATCGCGTGTCGATTAGTGAGAGCGTTGAACTTGCCAAAAAATTTGGTGCAAGCGAGAGTTATAAATTAGTTAATACAGTGTTAGATGAACTGGCTAAAACCCATCGGCAAGCAGAATTAAAACAACCATAAATCTGCATTGCTCTAGAAACAAATTGCTCTAGAAACAAATCGTTCTAAATAAAAATTGCCTAATAAAAAATTCAGATGTTATGAATGAGTTCGAAATAATTCAGCATTATTTTACTGGCCCAATTCGCTTTGATTCACCGCATCTAGTTACAGGGCCTGGTGATGATTGTGCGGTTGTCAGGGTGCCACCTGAGTCCGAGCTTTGTGTTTCTACCGATACTTTGTTAGCGGGGGTCCATTTTCCAGACGATGCGGCTGGGGCCCTGGTCGCCAATCGTGCGCTGGCAGCAAATTTAAGTGATCTGGCTGCTATGGGTGCGGAGCCTTATGGGTTCACGCTTGCTTTGACCTTAGCGGAGTATTCGGATTCATTTTTGAGTTCGTTTTCAGAGCAGTTAAAGTGGCTGGTGGAAGAATATAAGCTGCCGCTGATAGGCGGTAATATGGCCAGAGGGCAATTGTCCGTGACCATCAATATTATGGGGCTGGTGCCCGTGGGAACGGCAATTTTGCGGTCTGGTGCACAACCTGGCGATGATATTTATGTAACAGGTTATCTCGGTGATGCTGCGGGGGGGTTGGCCAATGTCTTATCCGGCGATAAAAATGCTGGGTCTAAACAGATGAATCAACGTTATTCGCAACCTGTGCCAAGGCTGTTGCTGGGTCAGCAAATAAGAGCTATAGCGACAGCGGCAATAGATATTTCTGATGGCTTTACAGCTGATCTGGGCCACCTCTGCAAAGCAAGTCGGGTGGGTGCTTCAGTTCAGTTGAAATCATTACCTATTTCAGACTCTTTGATTGCGCAATTTGGTTTGGAGTCTGCCCAAAGGATGGCGCTGCAGGGCGGTGATGATTATGAATTGTGTTTTACTGTTGCAGAAAATCGAGCCCATGATATGGCCGAACTGAATGCTGCTAGTAGTTTGCTATTGACGAAAATTGGCTCGATTGGCCGCGCACCTGGAGTGGAAATTGTTGATGAGTATGGTAAATCCGTCGATGTTATTAAGGGTTACCAACACTTCTAGGGGCCTCTAATTTACCTGATTTTGCCTATATATAAGTTCATCCTTAGTTGATGTTTCTTTACGGATGAAAGCTAGATTAATGAAAGTTAACTGATGAAAAATAAAACTAAAAAGACATTCACCAATCTCTGGTATTTTTTAGCCCTTGGGTTTGGCTCTGGGCTGTCTCGATGGGCGCCGGGTACTATGGGTTCCCTGGCGGCGGTACCGTTATATTTTGCGTTAAACCAGCTTGATGCGTGGTTATATGCTTTATTGGTGCTGATGGCTTTTTTAACCGGTGTCTGGTTTTGCGGTAAAGTGGCCGAGGATATGCAGGTTAAAGATCCGGGCAGCATCGTATGGGATGAATTTGTTGGTTTATGGATTACTTTGTTTATGTTGCCGGAAGGCTGGTACTGGGTGCTGTTCGGGTTCGTAACCTTTCGAATATTTGATATCTGGAAGCCCTGGCCAATTGGTTGGTTTGATAAAAATTTATCGGGCGGCCTGGGTATTATGGTGGATGATGTTATAGCTGGGCTGTGCAGTCTGGGTATTATACAGCTGGTAGCATATAGCATGGGGTTCTTATAGAAGTCTTACGATGCGTAGATTGCAGAAATTAGCCATTGCTTTTATTTCGCTAACGCTATTTTTAGGCGGAATTTTTTCCTTAAAAGAGGGCGCTGCTGCGGAGCCTTTTGCGACTAAAGACACTGCTAATTCTTCAGTGCAAAGTATGTTGCCAGATGCAGCGCTTGCTGTGCGTGCAGTCGCCTTGTTCAAAAATAAGGCGATGTTAAGTATTAATGGTCGACAGCTATTGATGCGAATCGGTGATGAGTCTGCGGAGGGGCTGCAGCTAGTTAGTGCTAATAGTCGGGAAGCAGTAGTTAAATACAACCAGCAAACCAGGGTGTTAAACCTGAGTACGCATATAACCGGTGTTTATGAAGCGGTCTCTAGTGCTTCAGTTTCCATTATGTTGAATAATATTGGCCAGTATAAAACGGTAGGGATGATAAATGGCAGTACTGTACTATTTTTAGTAGATACAGGTGCTAATATTCTGGCAATGAATGCTTCTATGGCAAAATCACTGAACGTTGATTTGGCCGAGAGTAAAACGGTTAATGTCACCACTGCTAGTGGGGTAGCGAGATCCAGGCTGGTAACATTGGCATTAGTGCAGGTAGGTGAAATTCAGGTATCGAATGTCGCTGCTGTAGTGGTGGATGGTGATTATCCGCGAGATATTCTTTTAGGGATGTCTTTTTTGCGACATGTTGACATTCAGGAGTCGTCTGGAGTGATGAATTTAACAGCAAAGTTCTAAAGATCTGCAGCATGAGTGGATAGGCACCTACCACAACTGTTAAAATCAGCGGGTATTATGCGAGGATCAATTGTGACAGCTATTTATGTCGCCAGCTCAAAGTTGCCAACACCCTTCGGTGAATTTGTATTGCATGGTTTTGAAGATTCAGAAACTGGCCAGGAACACGTTGCCATAACGTTTGGTGATGTGGTTAATCCGGGGCCGGTGTTATGCCGTGTTCATTCAGAATGTCTCACCGGCGACGCTTTGTTTTCAATGCGCTGTGATTGTGGTGCGCAATTACAGACAGCACTGCGTACAATCTCTGAGCAAGGCCGAGGTATCATTTTATATCTACGCCAGGAGGGTCGAGGCATTGGGCTAATTAATAAAGTCCGCGCCTATGCATTGCAGGATAAAGGTGCAGATACCGTTGAAGCTAATGAGCGTCTGGGTTTTGATGCCGACTTAAGAGATTATTCAATTTGTAAGGCAATGTTTGCGCATTTTCAGATTGATCAGGTGAAATTGATGACCAATAACCCGGTGAAGGTGACAGCGCTTACCAAATTGGGTATTGAGATTGTTGATAGAGTACCGATAGAAACAGGCCATAACGACCATAATGCGCGCTACCTGGCAACCAAAGCTGGAAAACTCGGGCATCTATTTACTGATAAATAGATCGTTCAGGCTTGATTGGCTTTGCCTGATTGCATTAAAAATGCCTATTTCGTCGAGTCCGCAGGCCTGTATCATGTTGGCGGGTTTGTCCTGAGAAATAAAACGGTCCGGGATGCCAAGGTTCAGGACTGAAATATCAAGGCGGGCCTGATTTAAAAATTCATTGACCGCCGAACCAGCGCCGCCCTGTAGGCTATTCTCTTCGATGGTGACCATTAAGTTGTGGTCTTTTACTAGTCGCAGGATCAGTCGTTCATCCAGTGGTTTAACAAATCGCATATCAACTAAGGTTGCATCTAAAGTATCAGCAACGGCACGGGCGGTTTGTACCATTGAGCCGAAAGCCAGAAGGGCGATTTCTGAACCTTCTCTTAAAATACGGGCTTTGCCGATAGTAAGCGCTTGCATCGTTGAATCGATGGTTGCACCAGGGCCTTTGCCACGCGGATATCGAATGGCGGCGGGGCCATCATGGGTGAATCCGGTATATAACATTTGCCTGGTTTCATTTTCGTCTGATGGGGCCATTACAATCATATTTGGGATACAGCGAAGAAAAGAGAGGTCGAATACGCCAGAGTGCGTAGGGCCGTCTTCCAGTAGGCAGGCGCGATCAATAGCAAAGGTTATATTGAGGTCCTGAATGGCAACATCATGTATTAGCTGGTCGTAGGCTCTTTGTAAAAATGTAGAGTATATTGCCACTACAGGTTTGATGCCCTGGCAAGCCATACCAGCCGCCAGAGTTACCGCATGCTGTTCGGCGATAGCAACGTCATGGTATCTGGTGGGGAATTTTTTCGCGAACGCTACCAGGTCAGAGCCTTCTTCCATTGCGGGGGTAATAGCAACAAGTTGTGGTTCTGCCTCAGCCATATCACATAACCATTTGCCAAATACGTTGGAGTAGGTAGGTGCCTCATGGTTAATGGCTTTAGGTTTGTTGGCTTCGATTTTTGATAGCGAATGGGTGCCTACTGGTGCAAGTTCGGCGGGGCCGTAGCCTTTTCCTTTTTGGGTGATAACATGCAAAAACTGTGGGCCTTCGAGATCCTTTATGTTTTCAAGGGTACTGATAAGTGCATCCAGGTCGTGGCCATTGATAGGGCCAATATAGTTAAAACCTAGTTCGTCAAAGAGTGTGCCAGGCACCACCATGCCCTTCATATGTTCTTCTGTTCGGCGCGCAAACTCCCATGCGTGAGGAATACGACTGAGAATTTTTTTACTGCCTTCGCGCATGGAAATATAAAGTCTTGAGCTGAGAATTCGAGCAAAGTACTTAGCTAGTCCACCGACATTTTGGGAGATGGACATTGCGTTATCATTGAGGATGACCAGTAAATTGGCATTGGTATCTGCGATATGATTTAACGCTTCAAACGCCATCCCGGCTGTCATAGCGCCGTCACCAATGATTGCCACGGTGCGTTGTCTGGTCTGATTTATTTGGGCTGCTAATGCCATACCGAGGGCGGCACTGATCGAAGTGGAAGAGTGGCCGACGCCAAATGTATCAAATTCATTTTCAGTACGAACCGGAAAAGGAGCAATACCCCCTGGTTGACGTAATTTGCCCATTTGCTCTCGTCGACCACATATAATCTTATGTGGGTAGGTTTGATGCCCCACATCCCAGACCAGTTTGTCGTGCGGGGTCTGAAATACAAAATGGACTGCCAGTGTGAGTTCAACGACGCCCAGGCCAGCGCCAAAATGGCCGCCAGTTTGGCCGACGGTATAGAGCAGGAATATTCTTAGTTCATCGCTCAGCTGTTCGAGTTGCTGTTTTTCCAGCAGACGAAGATCTGCCGGAGAATTGATTGTGTCCAGTAGCGGCGTATCTGGCCGAGTGAGCGGTATTTGAGTAAATGTTTGGGTCGACATATGAGGTTAATTTTACACCATAAGATGATCCACTAGCGGGATTTATTCATCTATTATTATTTTTTTAAAGAATCAGACGAAACGCTACGTGAATACACTGAAACTAACATTAATTGCCAGAAGGATATTGAGAGCGAGACAAAAGTTTAGATTGCTTAGTGGTTTCGGTTAAATACGAAGTCATTCAGGCTGAGCAGTAATGCGGCTTTACTGCCAAATGGTTGCAGAGCAACCACCGCCTGTTTATGTAGTTTTTCCAGGCACTCCTTTGCTGTATCCAGGCCATGCAAAGAAATAAATGTGGTTTTATTGCGGGAAAGGTCAGCGCCCTGTGATTTGCCCATAATGGCGGTGTCCCCTGTGGCATCCAGAATATCGTCTTTTACCTGGAAGGCGAGACCGATTGCCTGGCCAAAGGAGGTAAGGTTATCCACGGATTGCTGATCAGCCTCAGCAATAAAAGCACCAGCCAGAATGCTGGCTGTAATCAGGTCGCCGGTTTTTCTTTGATGCATATGTTCAAGTTGGCTGGCATTGATAGGTGTTTTTTCTGCAGCCAGGTCAAGCACCTGGCCTGCTATCATTCCCTGCGCACCAATTGCCCTGGTTATTAGTTTGATTAACTTGATTCGACAATCAGCGCCTAACAGCGGATCTGTTGCGATCAGCTCGAAAGCCAAAGCTTGTAAAGCGTCTCCTGCCAATATTGCGGTTGCCTCATCATACTTAATATGTAGTGTGGGTTTGCCACGTCGTAGTTCATCATCATCCATTGCCGGCAGGTCATCATGAATCAACGAGTAGGCATGTACCAGCTCAAATGCAGCAGCTGTATTATCGGTCAGAGATAGTGAATTGTCGAAGGCGAGTGAGGTCAGATATACCAACAATGGCCTGATTCGTTTGCCACCGTTAAAAACGCCATAGTACATCGCCTGTTGTAGCTGCGGGGGGATGCCTGGCAGGCGTAGATGGTTTGCCAGTTGCTGATCAACGCGGTCAATAAATGGCCTGAATAGATCAGTCATCAGTGGACGTTTCAAATGTTGAAATTTCCATTTGACCGTTTTTTTCCATAAGCAGATTCACCTTTTGCTCTGCTTGCTTGAGCGCCTGTTGGCATTCGCGGGTGAGCTTAATGCCCTCTTCGAAAGTTTTCAGTGAATGCTCAAGGGATAAATCGCCAGTTTCCATTTTTTCTACCAGACCTTCTAACTTAGCTAGAGACTGTTCGAATGGAAAGGTTTTTTTGCTTGCCATAGGTTTACCTGCAATTGCTTGCGAATGTGAATATTAGCAGCAGGCGTAGACCAACCCGTTGCTGCGCCTTTTTATGCCTGATACGTTGCGGTACTTTTGATTAGCAGGCCCGAGCCGTCTGTTTTTCCCATCACCGACAGCGAAAAGATGTGCGTTCAACAGGTGCTGTTAAGCAAGTTCTTGAGGGTGCGGCATAAGGCATGGAATAAACCGCACCATACTTGCCGCCTATATAAACGTCAACGGCAAAATGCAGGCGACTAAAAGCCGACTAAACTTGAATGCATTAGAAAGTTATTCTGTGGGAGAAATAATGGATCTGGCAACACTCGTCGGTCTTATTGGTGCATTCGGGATTGTGATATACGCAATGGTTATGGGCGGTGATGTCGGGCTGTTTGTTAATGTGCCATCGTTACTCATTGTACTAGTGGGCAGTACCTTTACTGTGTTGATAAAGTTTGGCCTTAGTCAATTTTTGGGTACCGGTAAGGTGGTGGTTAAGGCTTTCAAAACAAAGATCGATTCTCCTGAAGAGTTGATAGAAGAGGTCGTAGAGCTGGCAGATGTGGCCAGGAAAGGAGGCCTGCTGTCACTTGAGGGTAAAGAGGTGAGTAATAGTTTTCTAGCGGGTGGTATTCAGTTGCTGGTGGATGGACATGATCCTGACGTTGTACGTACCTTGTTGGGTAAAGATCTCAAGCAGGGTGAAGAGCGTCATGCATGGGGCGGTAAAGTTTTTGAGAGCCTGGGTGATGTGGCGCCTGCGATGGGCATGATTGGTACGCTAATTGGTCTGGTTGCTATGTTGGCGAATATGAATGACCCCAAGACAATTGGTCCATCAATGGCGGTAGCGTTGCTCACTACTTTATATGGGGCCATGTTGGCGACCATGGTGGCGCTACCTTTAATGGATAAGTTGTCGTTACGTAGTACGGAAGAAAGCCGCATCAAAAACCTGATCATTGATGCGCTGCTGGCAATCCAGAGCGGACAAAACCCACGGGTAATTGAGGCAATGCTAAAGACCTATTTGCCCGAGTCGGCAAGAGCAAGTGCAGAGCCTGATGCGTGAGTTGACTCAAGTAACCAAAAGTGGCGCTGAGCCATAAATACTGATTGCGCAAAGGAGTAACCAGCGTTGGAAGAAGATTGCCCGGAATGCAAACAAAAGATTGCCCCCTGGGTGATGACTTTTGCGGATCTTATGTCGCTGCTAATGTGTTTTTTTGTTTTATTGTTATCGTTTTCTGAAATGGACGCACTGAAATTTAAACGCCTGGCAGGTTCGATGAATGAAGCTTTTGGGGTGCAAAATATAATTAACTTTAACGAAATACCGAAAGGCACAAGTATTATTGCGCAGGAGTTTTCTCCTGGGCGACCGGATCCGACACCCATAAATGAAATTATGCAGAAGACCATGAATCTTACTGAGAGTAGCCTGGAAGTTGCCTGTCTTGATACTGGGAATAGCAATGCTGGTGAAAAAGGCGACGCGGTTAAGCTGGTTATTATGAATAAGCTCCGAGAATTAATTGGTGAAACTGAACAGGATGCGCTCACAATTGCCGGTGCACTTAGCCAACAAATTCAGGAGGGCATGTTGGAGGTAGAGACTGAAGCCAGGAAAATAACTATTCGTATTAAAGAAAGAGGCAGTTTTACATCGGGCTCGGCTTCTCTCAATGAAGCGTTTCTGCCGACACTGGTAGTAATAAGAAACGTTGTTGCAGGTACCCCGGGGGTAATATCTATTGAGGGGCATACGGATAGTATTCCTATTCGCACCCGACAATTTTCTTCAAATTGGGCCTTGTCTTCAGCGCGTGCTGTATCTTTGGCAGATGGCTTGTTTGAAGGCGGTTTGTTGCGTCAAGATAGATTTTCTGTCAAAGGTTTAGCTGAAACCGAACCATTGGTGGCAAATGATACCTCGGTCAATCGGGCGAGAAATCGACGCGTCGAAATTGTTATTGCCCAGGGGCTGGATGTTGAGACGGATCAGAAACTGGACGCGATGAAAATCATTGATCCGAATTTATTCAAAGAAATTAAAAATGAATTTGAGACTAGATTCAAATTATCAGATGACGAAATATTTTAGTGGGATGAACCATGGCTGAATCAGACGATGAGCGAAGGCGATACTTTAGAATTGAAGATACCATTGGCCTGGCATACCAACATTTGACCAATAGTGAGGCGCTGGTCCGTGAGGAAGAGCTAAAAAGAGTGGACTATTCTGCGCCAAATCGTGTCCATGTAGTAGAACGTCAGTTACAGATGGCGATTGATAAATTACGGGTTCAATCGCCAGATATAGCGGCAGCAATCGACTTGTTGAACATTAAGGTGAATAGCTTAAAAGATGATTTAAAGGGCGACGGGACAATGAGTCAGAACCTCTCCGAGATGAAAAAAGTAAGTATTAGTGCCTGCGGTGTTTCTTTTGATAGTGAGGACAAAATGGCGGTAGGTGCAAAGTTGGACATGGACCTCAAGTTGGTACCGACTGATTTACATGTATTTACACTCGGTGAAGTTGTGAGTGTTGAGGATTCAACTGACGCGGGTTGTTTAGTAAGTGTGGATTTTTATGGCATGACAACAGAAGATGAAGAATTATTAGTACAACATGTTGTTAAACGGCAGGGTAAATTGCTTGGTGCCAGTCGCGGTGATGGGTAACGCGCGGTGGGCATTAAAAAGCCGTTAGCGATAATTAAAAAGCCGGATTATCAGCCGGTTTGTGGCTAGTTGCGCATGTTAGATTGTTCATAGATTGTTAATTAGCTGGTATTGGCAGGCTATTGCGAATTAGGCATATTTTCCTGGTTGGCTAATAGGTATTATTAAAAATAATAAAACACTAAAATGGGGTTCCAAAATGATCAAACCAGGGTTTATCCTGATACTGTTGTTGGTTTGTCAGCCTGTCTGGGCAGATGCTGCAGCCGAAATAAAATACCGTGAGAGTGTGATGGAGGTTGTTGGTGGTCATATGCATGCTATGGTGGCAATATTAAAAGGCCGTGTGCATGCAGGCGATCTTGATTTTCATGCTCAGGCAATGGCCAACGTGGCAAAAGTTGTGCCTTCTGTTTTTCCTGAAGGCAGTGGCAAGGGTAAAACTGAGGCGCTGCAGAAAATTTGGGACCGACCTGCAGAATTTGAAATTTCGATGCAGAAATTTGTTGATGCAGCGGAAAGTCTGGCGAATACTACTGACAAAGAGGATATGCGTGCAGTCGGTCAGGCAATACAGTCTCTGGGTAAGTCCTGTAAGGGCTGTCACGATCAATTTAAAGCAGAATAGCAATAAATAGATATTGGTTGGTCGCTATTAATTTGCCAGATCAAACATAATTAACCAGATAATAGACGCATGCAGCGCTGCAAATTAGTATCACAGTTGCCAGTGCTATTTGATTGGGCGTTGTGGATGTAGGCGGCGGTTTCAATCTTTTTCGACCAGTTATCATCGGTAAAACTAAACGTTCGTTTTTGATCAGTTCGTAGTAGAGAATGGCACCAATATGAATAGTGCATAATGTCGCCAGAAACCAATAGTTGTAGTGGTGTAATGTGGCAAATATGTGGCTTGTATCGCTGTTCACCAGGTGAGTTAAAGGGCCATCGTACATTATGTCGTCGGTACTAAATAAGCCGCTGGTAGTCTGGATAATGAGGCTGGTAAGTAATAGTAACGTGCTTAGTGCCCCGACTGGGTTATGCCCCTGGTGGGATAAAGACCGTGTTGCCGGGTTGCAGATATAAGCCAGAACTGCAGTTGGACCTTGTACAAAGTTGCTGAATCGTGCATTACCCTGGGCGATAAAACCCCAGCTAATTCGAAAAATAACCAGGCTCAATATGCCATAACCACTTAAGAAATGATATTCCATTGCATCGAGGCTGGCATCTAATCCTGTGTAGATAGAAATGCCGACTAACAAGGCCAGTATCCAATGGAATATTCGTAACGGCAAGTCCCAGACTAGTTGGTTTTTTTTGTTGCTGCCGGCATGTTTGATTTTACGCAATTTGTCTCGTTAGCCATTTAACATAGCAAAATATAAGTATTGTATAATCAATGTACAACAGTTGTATTCGGTTTTTCAATTCCGATTTAAGTGATCGGCTATAGGCTATATATGTCGCTATGCGGTGTTAAGAGCGGTATTCAGTGCGATGTTAAGTTGATTTTTCTGAACTTATTTCGATTTGGGATGAAATGATGCTGTAATATGTCAACAGCTGAGGGGAAAAAAGTACTACACTCTAAATAGTCAGTTTTATGGCTGTATCTGGGTTGATTGTTTGATAGAAAGAATGAATGCCTAATTTGGAGGAATAGCATGGGAGAAGATTTGGCCCTAAAAGGGAATATGCAGAAGATCCTTGTGGTTGAAGATGATGATGATGTGCGACGTATTACTGTTCGGCTGTTGAAGGACCTTAATTATGATGTTATTGAGGCTAATGATGGACCTGGCGCGTTAAGAAAATTGTCCGAATTAGATGATTCGAATACCGATGTAGATCTGGTTTTTAGTGATGTAGTAATGCCTTTCGGCATGAATGGTATAGATCTTTCGATTGCTATTTGGGGTAAATACCCAAGTACGCCTGTAGTGCTAACCTCTGGTTATCCTGAAAAGGTGCTTCGAGATGCTGGGCTCGGTGAAGAAGATCTCCGGCAGATTAAGGTGATTCGTAAACCCTATACTAGACAGGCATTGTCTGAAGCAATGGCAGAAGTTCTCAACCCAAAAGCTAGTTCGCGAATGTAATCTACGTCACCGTTTAATCAGCGCCCTCCTGGCTCTGCATGCACGATACGTCCGCCAAACTGCGGGCTCTGTTCTGCTAAATCAAACTGCCATTTAGAAGATACCAGTAAAGTTTGTTTGGCACTAAGGTTGGCAACCTGAATGTGTTTTTTGCTTATCTGTTGGTTAATAATCACAGAGAATTCGAGTTTAAGATCTGTGAGATTATTTGCAGTGGTGTTTGTGATCTCGGCAATTAGGATGCCGGCAGCGTTGAGGCCGACCCTGGTAACAACATATTTTGCTGGGTTGTCTGTAATATCAAGTTGTATAAATGCCTGTGTTGCCTGATTGCCAAGGTTGCCAGTGGCAGTCATCGCAATTTGGAAATAATTTTTAGCTGCGGCTCTATTACCCGTCTGCAGAGATAATTGACCCAGAGTATGGTTTGCGATGGCAGTAGGTAGGAGCTGGTTGCTCCGTTCCAGGTCGATACGCGCTTTGACCGAATTACCTTGTTTGTTTCTGCTTAGGCCTCGCCCCAAATAATACTCGAAATAATTTTCATCTAACGCGAGGGCGTTGGTAAATGCCTGGTTAGCGTCAGAATAGCGTTTTTGTTGGTAGTATAGATTGCCAAGGAAACCATAGAATTTTGGTTCTTCTGGCACCTGGTCGAGTGCTTGTGTGACTAATTTTATTGCTTCTTTGAAATTCTTTTTGGCGCTGAGGGTGTTGGCCTTCTCAAGTTTGTCGTAGGCCGGTTTACTGGCCCTGAGGTATGCCATCTTAGTTTTATATTGGTTGGCGTAGGTTTTGCCTGTGGGTAAATTGAGTGCCTCAATGGTGGTTTTGTTGGCATTCACTCGATCAATAGAAGGCGGGTGGCTAGCAAATAGGCCGCTTACCCAGCTGGACTGTTGTTTACCTGAGAGCCTGACAAAAGTTTGCTGTAAGGAAACAGCTGCGACTGGGTCGTAACCCGCGAGACTCATATATTTGAGGCCATAATAGTCAGCTTCTAATTCTGCGTCACGACCATATTTTTGGCCAATAAGTTGTGCGCCGAGCTGTGCGCCACCAACGATATAATCGCTATACTCAGCGTATCCTGATTGAGATGCGCCGAGCGCCGTTGCCAGCACCAGACCTTGAATTATTGAATTTCGTTGTATTGCGTTGGCGCCATGTTTGGCAGCGGAGTGTACTATTTCATGGCTTAAAACCGCAGCGAGTTCGGCTTCACTATGTAATTCGAGCAGTAAACCACGATTTATCGCGATTTTTCCACCGGGTAACGCCCAGGCATTGGGCACAGAGTTATTTAACACAACGAATTCGTAGGGTAGGTCTCTGGCCACATGTTCAGCCACTCGTTGTCCTACCTGGTTAACGTAACGGTTAATTTCAGGGTCAGCGAGGTAACGTCCGCCCTGAGATTGTTGGGCGGGAGAGTAATTTTTTCTTCCCATGTCTATTTCGTTAGTTTCAGAGATCCACGAAAGTTCGTTTTTTCCTGTGACTGGATTCACAGCGCATCCGGCTGAAAGGCCTATGATGAACGTTATAGCTAATAGAGTATGGGCAAATTTATGAAGTCTCATGGTGTTACCAGCAGCAAAACGCGGCTGATAATTATGCGGCTTGAAGCGTGAGGCTTCAAGCATACCATGCAGACTAATTACTATAGGAGCAGGTTAGAACGGTTGGCCTCCCGTTCGTTTATTCCTGAAGTTTGTATTGCAAGCCAAAATACCTGAATAATATATCTCAACATCATTGTCTGACAATGCAGTGTAATGTTGTTATACGATTTTTTTAGCCTGCCATGCTGGCCATTTTTGTCTGTAGCTGTTCCAGTACCTCCTCGGTATATAAGCTTGAACCTGGTTCCAGCATATTGCCAATCAGCAATCGCTTCAGTCTGATTGCAGGATCTGCATCCGCCAGTTCCTGCATGGCTAAAAAAGCAGCTTTTCGTTGGGGAAAATCATCAGGTCGTGTTCCCTGGGTGCTGTCATACATCATGTCGTAGATGGCGGTACCATTCCAGGCGGCAGAAACTGTATCTTGAATAGCATTGAAATAATCGTGATGTAGCCCAGCTAAGTTGTCGCTGCTAGTTGCGCGCTGATGGAGGCACTTTTTTAGTTCATGAGCATCAACAGCCGCAGCGGACATTCCCTGGCCAAATACCGGATTGAAGCCGGCAACTGCGTCACCGATGGGAATAATGTTGCTGGGGAAAGTTGCCATTTGTTCGTAATGACGCCAATAGGACTGGGCGATAATGAAACGTTTTAAACGGCCAACAAGTTTGCTGCGATTGAGTCGATCGTAAACCGCAGTTGCGGGCAAGGATTTAGCATATGCAGTAAAGCCGGCCTGGTCTAAAGGCGGAACGTCGCCCTTGCGACCGTTGAGAGTTACCATCCATTGGCAATTTTCTATTGGCATAGCAGTGCCACCACGGATTTTAGGTGCGGCCTCCCGTGTAGTGGATAGCAAGGGTTGTTCATCTTTTACATTCTGGTTTACGTAGAAATATACCTGCTTAAAATTATTATCTTGTATATTATGAAGCGAACATTCGCTGCATAATTCGCTACTCAGTTATGACGTTTTTTATATTGCGGAGAGAGAAAGATAAATACGGGCTGAGGCTTTTTATGTAGAGCCGCTGAGGGCTTTTTATGTAGAGCCGCTGAGGCTCTTTGTTACGAGCCGCTGAGGCTCTTGAAATTTGTAGATCGGAAGCTGGTTAGTAATGAACATCTTGGAAATCGAAAAAATTATTCAGTCCTTTGATCAGGATGATGCTGATATTTATGCGCCTCGGTCAGATATTCGGCATGCTGCAGTTGCAGCAATATTGCGGCCTTCTAAAGATAAAATTGATGCCTTGTTTATATTGCGTGCCAAAAAATCGGGTGACCCCTGGTCTGGCCAAATAGCGTTCCCTGGGGGGCATTATGAAACCAGTGATGTCTCTCTCAGGCATACAGCGGAACGAGAAACGGTAGAGGAAATAGGTCTGGATTTAACCAAAGACGCAAGGTTTATTGGTAAAATTGATGATGTGGAAGCTAATCCACGGGGACGGAATATCAGGCTGAACGTATCGCCGTATGTTTTTGTTCTCGAAAACCCTAACGCCGAACTGACATTAAACCATGAAGTGGCTGAAGTGATCTGGGGATCGCTAGATGATATGTATACCGGTAGTAGTGCTACCAGCCGATTACATCAGATTCAGGGGCAGACAGAAGAATTCCCGGGCTATCGGGTGGGCAGTGAAGTGGTTTGGGGTTTAACGCTTAGAATGCTGGATCTTTTCTTTGCGAAAATTGATCCTGCCTGGCAGTCAGACCAGCGTTAACCTTGTACGGGTTTTGGTTTATCTAATTTGGCTTATCTAAACAGCATATCTTGCAATGCGGTTTTTTTGATTTATTATTTAAATGCTCTTCGCGGCCAATAGACTTTAGACTGCCCTTTTTGTTCGATTGTGGTGGTTTCATAATTTTAGTGATCGAGAATAGATCACATGGATGTAATTTCATTTATGCGTCCCAATTTTCAAGAGTAACAGGTTAAAGTCCCTATGAAGAAATCACGGATCTATTTGTCACTGGGCATCGCTACTGCAATAGTGGGCGCACTGGTTATGTTTGTTTTGCAGGTAGATGTCAGGTCAGCAGCGATTATTGGTGTTGGCATGTTGGTAACGTTGGTTGTGCCAGTGCTGATCATTAATATCATGCTGAATAAAATAGATAAAGTGGAGTTAGATAGCAAAAAAGACCTTCAAGAGGCCGAAACGAAGTTGGCCGACATGGTAGAAAAGTTCTCTGCCGTTACCTTGCTGGATGAATTAACCGGTTGCTCAAACAAACGTCATTTTATTGATATGTTGTATCAACAGAAAGCCATGAGCGAGCGTGGCACCTATGAATTTACCGTTATAGTGACACAGGTAGATTCGTTTGACGACATTGTACAGACAGAAGGACCGGGTCGTGGGGATGAGGTGTTGCAATTGTATTCACGGATCGTTAAGGCAGCGCTTAGAGAAGTAGATATATTGGCGAGACTTGAGCGGGACCAGTTTGCTATGGTCCTGTCTGGCTGTACCGAAGATGATGCTTTATTGATTTTGGGCAGGATTAGTCAGTTGATTGAGCAGATCCAGGTTAGTGAACAAACAAAACTGAAAGTGACTCAATCCTGCGGGTTAACTAGTTTTCATGGTACGGAAACACCAGAAGATTTGATAGAGCATGCTTCTCAGGCGTTAATTTTTGCGTCTCGGCAAGGTGGAGATAATGTAGCTGGTTATAATTACATAGCGCCTGATGTGACATCGGTATAGGTATTTTCGCTAGTAACCCGCTAAAGGCTTTTTTATATAAAAATTCGCTAAAGGCTTTTTATATAAACCTGCTAAAGGCTTTTTATATAATTTCGCTAAAGGCTTTAATCTGCGGTAGCCAGTGATAACTGGCTGTTAATGAGCTTGACCATCACTTCTGAGTGCAGCTCATCTGCATTCAGAGCAGGAATATAGGTGTAGCTTTCACCCCCTGCGGACATAAAAATATCTCTGTTTTCTACCTCAATTTCCTGCAGGGTTTCAAGGCAATCCACTGCGAAGCCTGGACATACAACAAACAGTTTTCGAATGCCCTGGCGGGGTAAGTCTGCTAGCACATCGCAGGTATAAGGCTGTAACCAGGCAGCAGGTCCAAATCTTGACTGATAAGTGATTTGCGACTGAGGAGCGCGTAGGCCAAGCTGGCTAATGATGGCGGCTGCGGTACGTTCACATTGTTGTGGATAGGGGTCACCTGCGTCTGCCTGTGCCTGGGGCAGTCCGTGGAATGAAAAAAGCAGCATTTCATCAGCAGCTAATTCTTTTTTAATTACTCGTTTGATGCTGTTAACGACAGCATTGATGTAGCTGGGCTCTAGGTGATAATTCGCTAAAAAATGGATATCGGGTAATGTTCTGGTTTGGCTAAATATCTTTGCCAGCTTGTCGAATACTGCAGCTGACGTCGAGGCAGAATATTGTGGGAACAACGGTATAATTATAAGCTTCTGTGCCCCTTGTTGCTGGAGTTCAGCCAGGCAAGATTTTAAAGAGGGGTTGCCGTAGGTCATCGCAGACTTAACTATAAAGTTATTCCGCTCTGGCTGGTCGATAGATTGGCGGTTTAGCGACTGTTCGACTTTTTCAGCTAGGATGGCCGTATAGTGGCGGATCGGTGCGCCTTCATTGCCCCAAATTGCATTGTATCTAGCAACCAGCTTTGCAGGCCTGAAAGGTAGTATGAATGAGTAAAGAATAGGTCGCCATATGATCTGTGGGATGTTGACTACCCGTGGATCCACCAGAAATTCAGCCAGATAGCGCCTGATGGCTGTTGTTGTAGGAGCGTCTGGCGTGCCAAGGTTGACGAGTAAAATACCGAGGGGGCTGGGTTTCATAGGGGATTATATCTTTGCAGGCCTGCTGATAATGTAGAAGTATACCTCAAGATACCGTGCCCTCAATATACAATGTTCTTAAGATCTAATGTTCTTAAGATCTAATGCTGGTTCATTTTTTGCGACTGTTCAATGAGGCTGATTCAGTAAATGAACTGGCGGATGGGTAAAAGCCCTTAGCGGCTCTAAATTAGAAGCCCTTAGCGGTTCTAAATTAGAAGCCCTTAGCGGCTTTAAAAAATAGCCTTTAGCGGCTTTCACTAAAAACAGGATTCAGATGTTGAAATTATTGAGGACCCCAGCACAAAATTTTGCGGATTTGGAGGGTTACCCTTTCGAGCCGCATTATCAAAATGTAGGCGATGGCGAGGGTGGTGAAATTCGCATTCATTATGTGGACGAAGGTCAGGGGGAGCTAATTCTTTGCCTGCACGGCCAACCTACCTGGTCCTATCTGTATCGAAAATTAATCCCGATATTTGTGGCTGCGGGGTATCGTGTGATTGCACCCGATCTGGTTGGGTTTGGTAAATCTGATAAGCCAGCTCAGCGGCAGGATCATACCTATGCGAAACATATTGGCTGGATGCAACAATTCCTTTCGTCCCTGCAGCTGGAGGATATCACATTGGTTTGTCAGGACTGGGGCGGGCTTATTGGTTTGCGCCTGGTTGCAGAAAACCCAGCGCTTTTTAAACGGGTCGTCACCGCCAACACTGGTTTGCCAGATGCCAGCGGTATAGCCCCCGAAATGGCGGCCAAAATGCATAATTTATATGACTCCATTGCGCTGCTCCCAGTTGCTGGAGTGAGCGAAAAGTTGCTGGCCAATGAAGCGGGTGCTGGGTTTATGTATTGGGTGAAACTATGTTCAGAAGCCACGGAACTTACTGTTAGTGAGTTGATCGGAATGGAAGCATTGGGGGGTGAATTAAGCCCTGAGCAGAAAAAAGCTTATGATGCGCCATTCCCGTCAGAGGACTATCAGCAAAGTGTTAGAGCGTTTCCGAGTCTTGTGCCGATATATCCAGATAGTGCCGAGGCGCAGCAAAACCAGCTTGCCTGGAAGCTATTAGCGCAATTTGAAAAACCCTGGCTGACAGCATTTAGCGATTCTGATCCCGTCACCGCGGGTGCTGAGACACGCTTTCAGGAAACTGTGCCTGGTGCGGCGGGGATAAAACACAAAACCATCAAAGGCGCGGGTCATTTTCTGCAGGAAACAGCGGCACAAGAGTTAGCTGACCTGGTGATTGATTTTATTCGCAGTACTTGATATTTCCTTGTTCCTGCGTTGACTGGATGGTTGGGCCAACAAGATTGCTGATGCAGGTTGCCAGAAACCGTAGTGGCTGCAAACAAGATGTGTATGATATTGATGCACCTAAAGAAGTAACGGCATAAGAATAAAGGACGATAATGGATGTTAATGAATAATCGTGGGATATCAATATGACTAATCGTGGCCAATTTAATTCCCGCCTGGGGTTTATTCTAGCAGCAGCGGGTTCAGCCGTAGGACTGGGAAATATATGGAAATTTCCCTTTGAAGTGGGTGCTGGAGGTGGAGCGGCGTTTGTTCTAGTGTATTTGTTTTTTGCCTTTGTGTTGTGTTTCCCGGTGATGGTAGCGGAACTGGCTATAGGTCGAAAAACCCAGAGAAACCCAGTCGGTGCGATAAAGGCATTAGGTCATCAACGTTGGGTTGGGATTGGCTATTTAGGATTGGCGTCGGGTTTTCTTATTCTGTCTTTTTATACTATTGTTGCCGCCTGGGCATTTGGCTATTTTGTTGAAATTTTGTTGGGTAATTTCGAGATCGGTAACCATTTTACGGCGTTTACAACCAATTGGCTGAAGATTGGTTTGTTCTCTATCGTGTTTATGGGTGGCACGGCTTATGTGGTTTCTCAGGGTGTTGGTGGGGGTATTGAGCGCGCGGCAAAAATTTTGATGCCAATCCTGTTGTTTTTTGTACTTTTCCTGGTGCTATATGCGCTGACTTTACCCCATGCGCTGACGGGGATTGAATTTTATCTAAGGCCTGATTTCAGCAAAATTAACGGTGAAGTGATTTATAAGGCCCTCGGTCAGGCATTTTTTTCCCTTTCTCTGGGTATGGGGGCGCTTATTACCTATGGCAGTTATGTGTCGCGTGATACTGATATTGTAAGAGCGGCGGCGGTTATTACCCTGACAGATGTATCCATTGCTTTTCTTGCTGGCTTAATGATGTTTCCATTTGTCGCTTATATGACCGAAGGAGATTTACTGCAGATGCGTGAAGTATCTGGGGGTGCTGGATTTATATTTATGACTTTGCCGGGTATTTTCCAGTCTTTCGGTGGTTTATTGGGTGTGATTATTGGCGCCACTTTCTTTTTACTGCTTACCTTTGCGGCTTTTACCTCGACTATTTCTCTTTTGGAAGTGCCAACAGCCTATATGGTGGATGAGCTAAAAATCGAGCGCAAGCGATCTACCTGGATCGTTGCCGGATTGATTTATCTGGTAGGCATACCGTCGATGTTATCAACTGGCAGTGTTGATTTTTTTACTCAATTTATTACTTTTCCTGGCACTGGCACACTTAATTTTATGGATTTTGTTGGGTTGCTTGCCAATGACACTTTTTTGCCGTTAGGTGGGTTGTTGATATCAATTTTCACCGCCTATGTCTGGCGGCGAAATAATTTTGCAGCGGAGATTGCCGTTGGTGCGGGTAAGGGCGGTTTTTTGTCAATGTATGTCGGTTTTGCAATTAGCTATGTATGTCCTGTTATTTTAGGGGTCATTACCCTGGTAACAATATGCAACAACTTTCTTGGTGTAGATATCAGTGGTGGATTGTTTTGATATTGATTGATCTTAAACACCAATGAAAGTCAGGCGCTTGTAATTTAAAGCGGATTGGAGTATCACTTAAGTCACTATGTTACATAAAGCCAAGAATGATACATAAAGCCAAGAATGATACATAAAGCCAAGAATGATACATAAAGCCAAGAATCATACAAAAGGCATAGGAAAAATCTAGATATAAAAGTTCTGTTGGAATAATCCAATTGATATCTTATGAGGCCATGGTGGTGGCTTCGGGAGGGAAAAATGGAATACGATATTTTAATCAAGAATGGTATTGTTATTGATGGTACGGGCGCAGACCGACAGCAGGCGAATGTTGGCATATTGGATGGCAAAATTGCCTCCATGCACGCTGACGATAATGCTAAGGCCAAAGAAGTTATTGATGCAGCTGGGCAGATTGTATCGCCGGGATTTATTGACGGGCATACCCATATGGATGCTCAGATATCCTGGGACCCTTTAGGTACCTGTTCAGTTTGGCATGGGATTACCACCGTAGTTATGGGTAATTGCGGATTTAGTCTGGCGCCTTGCGCACCAGAAGATAAAGAAATGGTGATGCGGAATCTTGAACGCGCTGAAGATATCTCTCCAGAAGCAATGAATGCCGGTATCGACTGGACCTGGACAACGTTTCCAGAATATCTTGAAAGTGTTGAAAGCTTACCGAAAGGGATTAATTACAGCGCATATATTGGACATTCGGCGTTGCGAACCTACGCCATGGGAGAGCGAGCTTTTAGTGAGGCACCCTCGGTAGAAGAAATGGGCGCCATGAAGCAGGAGTTAGCTGATTCTATTCGCGCCGGTGCGATGGGCTTCTCGACCTCCAGAACCCGTAATCATCAACAGCCCGATGGCAGTCCTGTAGCCAGCCGAGTTGCAACCTGGGATGAAGTGAAAGAGCTTGTGGGTGTGATGGGTGATCTGGGCGCTGGGATCTTTGAAATTGCAGCTGAAGATGTTGGCCGTAATCCTGACGCCCAGAAAGAGTACCAGGGACGGTTAAAAGATCTTGCCCTGGAAACCGGCGTGCCAATGACCTGGGGCATGTTTAGTAGTATCAGGGCGCCAGAAATTTGGCCGCCGTATTTTGAGTTGCTCAATGAAGTAGCTGAGGCAGGCGGTAAAATGTTCGCCCAGGTTCATAGTCGGCCGATAAACGTTTTAATGTCATTTGAAACCCGCATGCCTTTTGATAATTTTCCTGTATGGAAAGAAATGCGCACCAAACCGCTGGCGGAGCAGGCGCAATTGATGCGCGATCCGGTATTCCGCGCTAAATTAGTAGAAGCGGCTAATGGCGATGACCCGAATAAAGCTAAAGCTGTCGGAGCAGAGTTACGGCGGCCAAATTATAAATGGTTAATGGTGATGGATACGGTCCAGGGGCCGAATAAGTCGGTTGCGGAATGGGCTGAAGAACGGGGCCTTGATCCGGTTGATTTGATGATCGAATTAGCCCTGGAGCATGACCTGAAATTATTTTTCCGCCAGCCTGGGTTTAATGAAAATCAGGAACATGTACTAGAAATGATGAAACATGAACATTCGGTTGTTACCTTTTCCGATTCGGGGGCGCATGTTTCGCAGATAATGGATTCGTCGTTACAAACCCATGTGCTTGCCCATTGGGTGCGTGAAGAAGGCGCGATTAAACTGGAGGAAGCTGTGCAGATGTTAACCCAACAGCCCGCCGCTGCCTGGGGGTTTGAAGATCGTGGTTTGCTTAAAGAGGGTCTTGCAGCAGATATTATTATTTTTGATGCCGATAAGGTGACACCGCTAATGCCGGTTGCTAAAAATGATTTACCTGCCGGTGCACAGCGATTGGTTCAAAAAGCTGAAGGTATCAGTTTTAGTATTGTAAACGGTGAAATATTGATGAGGGATGGAGAGCATACCGGCAGTTATCCGGGTAAATTATTACGCGGCCCGCTGGCAGAAGCGGCTATTTTGACCTGAAAGTAGCTGCTATTGATGTCTATCAGGCAGGATGTTTAGTAAAAAACCCACTGTAAAGTGGGTTTTTTTATTCGCTAACATTTTGTTAGCTGACGTCAGTGAGCTTGAGATAGACATACTAGCAGGTGGTTCTTGAGATGGATCACCAGCACTAATGACTAAAATTATTTTTTGTACTTTTGTGCAACTGCACACTAAATCAGGTAAACGTAATACTATTTATGACGATTGAATCGATCTTGTTAACTGTAGGGCTGCCCCTGTTGAGCATGCTGACGGGGATCTTATTGGCGCTGCTAGTGAGTCGACGCCGTGAACAGAATATTTGCCAGCAGCGCGCAGCAGCGCAGCTCCAGTACCAACAAACTGCTGAGCGTCTTACGACGCTAACAATCAGCCATACGGAGTTGGCGGAACAATTGCGTAGCATAGAGCTCGCCCAGGAATCGCTCAAAACCAGGTATCAGTCAGAACTTGAGCGTAAAGTTGAGTTGCTGGAAGCCGTTGCAGAATCTTCTGCTCACGCAGAGCGTCTGCAACAGGATAAACATCAGGCAGAAAAAATAAGCGAAGCTGGCAGGGCTGAGCTGCATCAAGCAAGGCAGCGTGTTGCGGATTTGCGGCTAGATTTAACCGCCGCAGTGGACGAATTAAAAGCTGAACGGCAGGTTAGTCTTCAATTAAAAAACGACATGGCAGCGAAAAGAGAAGAGTCCACGGCGCACAGGGTGATGGCGAGCGAAACCCAGCAAAAATTAGTAGAGACTAAAGCACTGTATCAAAGTCAGATTGAGCAGTTAGGTCTTTTACGGGAGAAATATGACCAGGTTGTCGGCGAATATACTGAACAAAAAATAACCCTGGAAGAACGAGAAGCAAGTTTCAGCAACCAGTTGGCAAACTTTGAAGAACAGAAAAATACCTTGCAAAAGGTGTTTGAAAATTCTGCTAACAAAATTTTCGAAGCAAAAAATAAAACCTTTTCAGAAACCAGTAAAACTAATATTGATAGCTTGCTTAAGCCGTTCAGGGAACAAATTGAAGGTTTCCAGAAGCGTGTTAATGATATTCATGATGAATCGATTAAGGGCAGTACCGGTCTGACCCTGGAGATACAAAAGCTATTGGCTGTTGGGCTGAAAATGAGTAGCGAAGCGAATAACCTGACTTCAGCATTAAAAGGAGACTCTCAGCAACGTGGTGCCTGGGGAGAAGCGCAGCTAGAACGGACGCTAGAAATGAGTGGTTTAGTTGCAGATGCGCACTATGAGAAACAATCGTCCTTTAAGGATAAAGACGGCAAAAACAAGTTTACCGACTATTTGATTAAGTTACCGGATAATAAACATATTATCATTGATAGCAAAGTCTCGTTGGTGGCCTATGACCGGGCGATTTCAGCATCCACAGCAGAAGCTGAAGCACTTGCGCTGGATGAACATGCAAAAGCAGTCAGAGCCAACATTGATGATTTGGCTGCTAAGGATTATACCAATCTTATAGGCGTGAGAAGCCCCAGTTTTGTGCTAATGTTTATACCCATTGAACCCGCCTACATTGAGGCGCTAAAAAACCAGAAAGACTTGTTTGGCTACGGTTATGACAGGGATATTGTGCTTGTATCTCATACGACCTTAATTCCTATACTACGCACTGTAGCCAACTTGTGGATGATGGAGCGGAGTAATACCGAGGCGCAGGAAATCAGTGAAAAAGCGGGTGATATATATAATCAGGTATGTGTGGTTGCGGAACGTATGCAAAAGTTGGGTAACTCGCTGGGAACAGTCAGTAAGCACTACAACAGCACGGTTACGTCATTGGTTGGGCAGCAGGGTTTGCATGGTAAGGTGGAGCGTTTTAAGCAGATTTCAAGCAAAGTGAGTAAATCTATGCCAGCATTGGAACCTTCTCACGTTGATTTTGAAACTGAACGACTGGTATTGTTGGCAGAACCTTTGGTAGCACCGACAACAAAAGCGACATTAGATCATGGCGAGCTTATGGTCACTTTAGAACCTCAGGCGGATGCTGAGGAATAGTTTTTATATTCAGTGCTGATTAGGTGGCTGGTTGGTCTTTCTGGTTTGTCATTATATGTCTGACAAATCTGATAATACCTTTTGCTCGTAATGCCTGTTTTCAGGATAATCGCGACATTGGACTTGTCTGACACTGTACTTGTCCGGCACTACATTATTAGTTTATACCAGCTATTAACTGCGACCAATTAACGATTACCAAAGTAGCAGGATATCGAAAAATGGTGCCGAGGAGAGGACTTGAACCCACATTGCAAAAATCTTTCAGAATGCCTGTAACTTGCTGATAACCTTAAAGTTAAAAATCTATCTAGCATTCAGGGTAGAACCCAAGTGTACCACCCAAATGTTGCCTTTTCGAGCCATTGTTAAGGTGCATTAAGCTAAAGAATACCACGTTCCACGTCCCGCTCCATGCCTTTCAACTAACCCGTTGTTGTGCAGGGTCCTCATATGGTCTTTGATGGTGTTACGGCTGGCTTGTGTCGCTTTAACAGCATCATTAACCGTTACTCTGCCATGCTCGCGGGCGATCTCAAGAATCTCTACGGAAAGGGTGGGCAGTGCGCCAATAATAATGCGCTCACGCTTAATCTTGGCCTCTAGCTTTTCCTTTTGCTTACTCAGGGCTTTAAGGAAATAGATCACCCACGGTTGCCCTGTCTCTTATACACATCTGACGCTGCCGACGAAGCTA
>JAHRVQ010000012.1 GCA_019090615.1 Pseudomonadales bacterium
ACAGTGGAATATCCGTGCGTTTCACATGACTATAAAAAATACCCAGCACACCCTGTATTAGTTCGTTAAGGGAAAACGGAATTTTTTCCAGGTTAAGCTTTCCTGCTTCGATTTTGGAGAAATCAAGAATATCGTTGATGATACATAATAAAGATTCCGCTGACGATTGTACAAGGTTATTGTAGAACTGCTGTTTTTTCTCCAATTGGGTTAAACCCATCAATTGTGACATACCGATAATGGCATTCATCGGGGTACGAATTTCATGACTCATCTGGGCCAGGAATTCACTTTTAACCCTGGCCGAGGCACTGGCTTCAAAATTCTTCTGCGCCAGGGCATTTATACGTTCACCCAGCGCAAAGGAGAACAACAACGCTTCCAGTGCGAAAGCAATTAATATGGAATGATTAGTAAACACGGTGCGTTCAATTAGCCCCATGGCCTGAGCATCAAAAAAGGCTAAAAATACCGCCACCAACAGCCAGATCAGTAAAAAATACAACGCCAGTTGATCACCCCGTATTGCCGCCTTTAACGCCACACCCAGGACAAAGATAAGCGTGCCCCCCATAAAAATAAAATATAAGGTCGCTGGGATACTGGTATGTACATGGCCATAAAGACTAATAGCGAGAAAAATACACATTATCATCCCTAGCATGAATGGGTACAAACGGGGGTGTTTTTTCCTGAAGTCCATATAGTTAAGAATAAAGAAATACATGCCCACAATACCAAAATATACTGCCACGCAGGTTCCAATCAGCAACAGTTGACGGGGATAGCTTGCATATAATTTATGATCCAGACCGTAATAAAACATAAAAAAACAACCGAACCCGAATTGCGCCAGGCTATACCATAAATGCGTTTCATCCCTGGTACGCAGCCCGATAAAAAAGTTAAAAACTGACAAAGCGATGATGATACTAATTAAGAAACTAACAGCAGCTGTCAGGTTAAGCGTCTCAAGGGCATAATGTTCTGCTCGATAGAGTCGCACTGGCAACGATAATAACTGTGGTGCATGACCACGAAAAATTATGCTGCCTGTTTCAAACGGTTTAAGTTGCAACGACCAGGTATAAAATCGCTGCCGAGCATCCCGCTCAATTTTTATATATTCATCACCCGGTGCCGCACGATAGAACATATCCAGCGAAACAAAGGCGCCTTTTGACCAGTCAACTTCAAATACCCACTGGGTATTTGAAGAATGGTTACTAACAGGGAATTTTATCCAGCCTATTCTGTCTTCAAACAAGAAGGTCGCCGGACCGGTTAACTTTTTCCAGTTAGTCTTTTTTTTATTTAGCCCTGCTGGGGTATAAACGTCATAATAGGAATTAAGCTGGTATTCAATCGGGGCGGTAATGTATCTACTGGTAAAACTTTCTTCAAGCAAAACAACTTGCTTGCTGTCTGCGTTAACCTGAATGCAGACACTTAAGAATAAAATCGCCGCCGCCGTCAGTAAAAAACATAATCGCAAAAAAATTGTTTTTCCAGGGTAATATGGCATTGCCATCAAATCCCACCTGAACTAATAACAGGCGAATCATTCTGCGATAAACCCTGCTTCTGGGCATTCATATTTGGCGCATTGATGTATTCGGCAAATTTGTTTTCCAGACCATTTAACGTAATGGGTTTCGTCAGATGATCATTCATACCGGCGTCAAAACATTTTTCTTTCTGCTCAGAAAAGCCGTGGGCTGTAATCGCTATAATAGGTATCGCCGGCCAACTGCTATCCTGCTCGAAACTACGGATACTACGCGTGGCTTCAAAACCATCCATCACTGGCATTTCACAGTCCATTAACAGCAAGTCATATTCATCTTCAGCGCCGGTGTAGGCATTAACTGCCTCTTCACCATTATTAGCCAGCACCAGCTGGTGGCCCAATTTTTTAACGAACCCCTTAATAACCAACTGATTAACGTTATTGTCCTCTGCACAAAGAATACGTAGCTTTTTATCCGGCGCAGCAAATTGTTTCGGCGGCTTTTCTACCATACTACTCAATTCACCCGTTAAATAATCATGGTATCGAGAGATTAAACCCCAGCGAGTCATTTCAGCCCAATCGGGTTTATTGTTGATCAACTGGTCGGTGGTTTTGGCCGTTAGAAATAGCCATTTTAGTGGCTTGCCTTCCAGCTTCCTGGTTTGACGCGCCAGCGCTTCAATGCTTTGAAAACCCTGCTCATCAACATTAACCCTTTCAACCATAGCACCCAGATAGTTAACAGCGGTATTGCCCGCCATTAGTTCGAATAGTTCGGCCAAACTCTGTACTTCTACTACGCGGATATTAAAGTTAATCAGATGCTCCGCTAATAACGCAGGCAGCGCCCCCTGTAGCCAAAGCACCACCGTAGCGGCGGGCTGCAACGTAGGGTTCGGTCGATCTATAGTTTTATCCTGTGGTAACACCGGCAGAGTAAAATAAAAGTTACTCCCATTACCCACGCTACTTTCGACCTTTAGTTCACCGCCCATTAAAACCACCAGCTTTTGACATATAGCCAGGCCAAGACCGGTACCGCCATGTTTTCTAGTGGTTGATTCATCCACCTGGGTAAAGGCCAGAAATAGCGTTTCGAGTGCCGACTGTGGAATACCACAACCGCTATCCTGAACAGAAAACTCAAGGCTGCGGCGTTCCAGGTTAAATAAAGAGACCGTCACCAATACATATCCCTGCGGGGTAAATTTAATAGCGTTGGAAATTAAATTGATCAGTATTTGCCGGATACGGGTGGGGTCTCCTACGAGCCGCAATGGCACAATAGGATCCAGCTGGACATACAGTTGTATTTCACTATTTTTCACCGCACTATAAAAGCCGCTGACAATATCGCCAAGTAACGCCTTAATTGAAAATTCTATTAACTCTACATCCATCTTATCAGCATCGATTTTCGAGAAATCCAGAATATCGTTGACGATGGTTAATAACGATTCACCTGAACTTCTAACAACCTTGTTATAGTGCAACTGCTGGTTAGACAGGGCCGTGCTCGCGAGCAACTCGGACATACCGATGATGCCATTCATAGGGGTTCTAATTTCATGGCTCATCTGCGATAAAAAGTCACTTTTAATTCGACTCGACGCCAGGATTTCAAAATTTTGCTGGCGTAATATATTCATCCGTTCGCCAAGCGCGAAAGAAAATAGCAGCGCCTCAAACGCCGAGGCGAAGGCTGCGAGATGGGTGGTAATATAATTGCGCGGCATATATCCATAGGACATTGCCATATTGGCCAACGCGATCAGAATGATCAAAGTGAATATGGCCACATGATAACGCGCCATAGATGGGGTTTTATTCAGACAATAGAGCGCCGCCAAAAAATATACCAGATAGGACAGCAACATAAAAACCACCAACAAGGTCACCATTAGTTGACCCATAAAAATTGGCGTCATTATCATCAGCAGTAGCCAGGCATAGCAGATACGCCGAATCCATCGCGCATATTGCACCGCATATTTATCTAGCTGAAGAAAACTCACGGTAAATACGCCGTACCAAAAAGGCATTGCGGCAAGGGCAAAATAAATAATATATCGCGACCAGGACACCGAATTTGGCCATATAAATTCACTACCAACGCCGTAGATCCCCATGACCATAAGTGCAATAGCGCTTTGGGTCGCGCTGTAGTAAATGTAAGTACGGTCTCTGGTCTTAAAACCAAGCAACAGGTTATACAGGCCCATTGCCAATAAGGTACCAACAACAAAACACATCACGATAATATGTTCATTATTCTCAGCATTAAACCAGAGCCCATGATATAACGTCAGCGGAATAAACATTCGGTCAGCCGAAGTCACGCGAAGAATTATATGGCCAGCGCTACCACTGGCGATATTAATTAGAAACAGCGGAAAACGATGCCTGTCGAGCGTTGTAGCACGCTGGTAATCAGATGCTGACTCTGGGCGAAAAAATACTTTGATCGATCCATGCAGCGGCCAGGAATATTCTAACCACCAATTGGCCGTAGCTGATTTATTCACAACCGGTATTCTTAGCCAAACCACTCTGTCCTCATAGCCAAAATTTAATGACTGACTAGTCTGAGGGGTCCAGTCAACATTGTTTTCCCATGCAAGTTCAGGTGTTTCCCTGCCGCGAGACGAATCGATGTAATATTCAATGGGGTGGGTCAACGAGATACTTCTAATGGACTCAGTTAACAGCAACCCCTTTTCTGCTGGGCTTGATTGAATAATTTCCGACTTTTTTTCGGCCAATAATTGAGCAGGGAATTTTAAGGATAATTCGGAAGACGATTCTGCAGAAAAGGCACGTGGGTCAGGAATCTGTGAAGAACTAGCCTGTGAAAAAACAGCAACACTAACAGCAACACAACAGGTTAATAAAAAGCTCCAGAATAGCAATGAACGCCGCACCATCAAAAAGCCACCTAAATAGCATCATTTAGAGTCAATTTATTGGCACCAGTATGGATAACACTAGTGCTTTGCCCTTTTTCTACCGCTGCTTATATTCTAGTCAATATCTGAGCAAATGGCGTAGCTGAATAATGGCATAGCTGAATAATTAGGGTTTTCAATGACCAGCTTGCTCTAGCTTCTGCGCCAATCGCCAGTGAATAAAAAACACCAGACCGGATACCATAAGCACTATCGCCATGCGAATAAGACTGTTAATTGAGTTATGCCGCGAATTATCCACTGCTTGTGCCAGGGCCTGTATTCTTAGCTCGGTGATCTGTGCATCGGTGAGTGGCTCTGGTGGTTTTTCTGAACCAGGCATAGCTTGCGGATACCCCGCTCGATTAATCATTACTGCGCCCATACCAGGATAGGTGCCCTGACGAAACCGCTGGTTAGATTGTAATGATTCATAGTGATGCGCATTCATAGTAAATTCAGGAAAACTAATCTGCACCACATCGTACACTACAATGCCCGATGTTACTGTTAGGCAGATCATAGCGGAAAAACATACCGCCAGGGCATATATACGAGTGAACATAAATCAGAAGTCCTTTACAAAAAATTTAGAAAAAACAGCCAAACTATCAATTAAGACCGTTACAGGGATAAGAGTCTTTCAATATAAATGGCTCCGCAAGCTGTGTTTAATAATACCCTATGCTTCGACCATCCCAATGCTTCGACCACCCCAATGCTTCGACCACAATGTACTCGCTGCAAATTGATCAACCTGAACGATCATGAAACCTACCTCCCACGCCATTTTTATTCGCTAGCAATGATCCGGTGTCGAATCTCATCAGCCACTATATCAACCGGCTGGAACTCCTGCTCCAACCGATTGCAACGCATCGGTGGTGATAATTTTGCCCTGCCGCTCAACCACCAGACCCTTTCGAATCCATTGCTTTATGCTTCTCCTTCGGCTTTTCAAATAACGTACTTGCCACAATATTCGATTTTATGGGCAAAATTCACAATCCTTCAATATTGAAGTAAAGTAGCCCGCAAAACCCCCGTTTATATAGACAGCTTATACCGTTTTTCAGGCTCAGAATTCAGGCATTCAATAGTGCCTTCCGCCAGAGAGTACGGTACAGTAGCCACAAAAATTCAGGTATAAATTTCATCCCAGTTTGAGGAGTAAAAAATGTCAGGTAACGATACCAAAGGTGCCCTAAATGGCGTGCGCGTGGTTGATTTTGCCAATATGCGAGCCGAAATGGCCGGTCGCATGCTTGCAGATATGGGCGCTGAAGTCATAAAGCTTGAGCCCCCTGAAGGTGCCGATGCCAGACAATATCCACCCTTTGAGAAGGGCAAAGAAAATGATCCAGACGGCTCCCTCTATTGGGCGGCAGTAGGACGCGGCAAAACTAGTCGTATTCTTGATCTCAAGCAACCCACTGAACAACAAAAACTGAAGGACCTGCTGTTAACCGCAGATATATTTATCGAGTCTTTCGACCCCGGTTTTTTACCTGACCTGGGGCTTGGTTATGCGCAATTAAAAGAAATTAACCCCAGTCTAATTTATGTTTCCGTAACGCCTTTCGGCCAATCCGGCCCCGGCGCCAACGATCCAGCCAGCCAGTTAACCCTCGAAGCCGCCGGCGGCCTACTGGGCTTACAAGGTGATGGCGACCGACCACCGGTACCCATTAGCTATCCCCAACCCGCTTATCACGCTGGTGTACAAGCCGCAGCCGATGCGGTTATTGCCCTTAACGAGCGCGAAAACTCCGGTCTTGGGCAACATCTCGATGTATCAACCCAGGCTTGCATGGTCTGGTGTTTGATGAACGGCACAGGCTTTCCACCTAATGAAGGCCGGGATATACCAGGCACTGGCATCGAACGTACATTGCCAGAACCACCACGCCTTAAAGGTGTAGACGCAGGCTCTATTGTGAGCTGTGCAGATGGTTACGTGACCAATATGATGGGTTCCGTTGGCCCCACAGCGCGGGCCTTGGCCGAAGTGGTGCTTTGGGCGATTGAAGAACTGGGCCCATTGCCAGACTCGATACCTGATATTGACTGGCCCAACTGGACCCCTATCTGGAAGGCCGGCACGTTAACCACAGAAATGTTAAATGAGGCGGTACAAATCGGCCTGGCATTTCTTAAAACAAAAACCAAAGCCGAAATAGCCGCCAGAGCAACCTCCCATGGGCTGCTAAATGTGCCCGTCGCTAGCACTGAAGATCTGCTTAAAGATACTCAGCTTAAAGCACGCGGTTATTGGGTAGATGTGGGGGGCAAAACCCATCCCGGCGCATTTGCGCAGTTATCCCGCAACAAAGTAGGCACAGTTGCCCCCGCCACTCGTTTTGCCGAAGCAAAGGATAATGCAAGCCTGCCGGCCTGGTCGAAATCACAAACGGCCGCCAAATCATCCGCCTCAAAAACCAGTGCTAACAGCCAAAAACGCTCACAACCCTTTGCTGGCCTAAAAGTAGCTGACTTTGCCTGGGTGGGTGTAGGGCCCATTATTAGTAAATTTTTGGCAGACCACGGTGCAACTGTGGTGCGTATTGAATCAGCAAAACGTCCTGATGTACTGCGTCGCTCGCCACCCTTTAAAGATCGTAAATCTGACTATAACAACAGCCAGTTTATGGCCAACTTTAATAGTTCAAAAAGAAGCCTGGCATTAGATATGTCCACCGCAGAAGGCAAAAAAATCGCCTACCAAATGCTGCAATGGGCTGATGTTGCCGTTGAAAGTTTCACCCCAGGTACGATGGATAAATTTGGCCTCGGTTGGGAAACCGTCAGTAAAGAACATCCAGGCCTGATAATGGTCAGCACCTGCCTGCGGGGCCAGACGGGCCCTGACCGAACATTGGGCGGGTTCGGCAATCAAGGTGCTGCACTGGCAGGCCTGCACGCCATAACTGGTTGGTCAGACCGAGTCCCTGCTGGCCCCTATGGCGCCTATACTGACTTTATTGCCCCTCGGTTTGGCGCCCTTTGCCTAACTTCTGCTTTATATGAGAAAAAGAAAAGCGGCCTTGGTCAACGTATTGACCTTTCGCAGGTTGAAGCCGGAATTCAGTTTATAGAACCTCTGGTACTGGACTATACCGTTAACGGCAATATCGCCCTCGCAGGTGGATTCGACTCATTATCTGAATGCCCGCACGGCGTATATGCTACCGGCGGGGTGGAAAGATATATTGCCATTTCAGCCACCAACACAGAACAGTGGCGGGCACTCGTTAAAGCCGCTGACCTTAAGCAGTTCACAGATAGCAAATTTGATCAATTTGAACAACGGCTGACAGCCAAGGCGGCAATTAATTCTGCACTGGAGCAATTCTGCGCCAACAAACCCCCGTTTGAGTTGGCCATTCAACTAAGAGCGGTGGGTATTCCTGCTTCTGTGGTGCTCAGGCCCAGTGACCTTTATGAAGATGCGCACCTGCTGCATCGAGACTTTTTTGTCACCCTGGAGCATACCAAAATGGGGCCAACACCCTACGATGGTCCAGCCACAATCTATTCTGCAACACCCCCCATTTTAAGCAAAGCAGCACCGCAAATTGGTGAAGATACAGACTTTGTACTGGCCGATATTTTAGGCATGGATGCGGCAGAAATAAACAGGCTTAAAGACACGGGTATCTTTGTCTGATAAAGCAGGTGTTTAACGCCGGCCAATAAAATCGGTTGCGCTACCAATATTTATTTTATTACTTTAACTTTATAACTTTAACTTGATCACTTTACTAAAATGGAGAACTTAATGTCCGATATACAACCTACCCCTCGGGTACCTATGTTATCAAAAGAAGAAGCCGCCAAACGGGCAGCAGAGCTTGGTCTGCCGAAAGGCTTTTCCGGCCTGTCAGTATTCCGCCTGATGCTGCAACACCCAGTACTCGCTGGCAAGGTAGCAAATTTACTCTCGATGTTACTGGGCGAAGGTAACAAGCTGGATGCAAGACTGCGTGAACTCATTATTATGCGTATCGGCTGGACCCGCGGCTCAAATTACGAATGGACCGCACATTGGGGTGTATGTATGAACCTTGAAATCCCTGCCGCCGACGTACTGGCAGTGCAAGGTGACTGGAAAGCTTATTCGGCCTATAGCGATGCTGACCGCGCTGTGCTGCAGGCAACGGATGACACCTTACAAAATGGCGCCATCTCTAGCTCAACCTGGGAAGAACTGAACAAGGTACTAACCACTGCAGAAGAGCGCATTGAAATCGTCATTGCGATTGCCAACTGGAATATGTTTTCGCAGTTACTGTTAAGCCTCCAGGTACCGCTGGAAGAAGGAAAAACCTCCTGGCCACCTGAAGGCGAGGTCCCGCCTGCGGCGCAGAACCCAGTACATCTGGATCTATAAAATGACCAACGTAGAAATTTAGCCGAATCGCTAAAAAAAAGTTTAGCAGGAGCTTAATGGGCAAGCTCCTGCTAAACAAAAAATTACCACCCGTATAAACCAACCCACGCACCGATATTAACGCCAGGGCGCTGCTCGCGGCGAAAACATAAGCCCTTTAAAACAATAACAACCGATTCTGAAAGTCCTCGTTTTTCAAATCCTGAGACCATATTTCAACAACACTAAAGCGTTCAATAACCGCCGGCTGACCCACATGAACGTCTAACCCCTGAATCCAGTCCAGGGTCTGATCAAACGCAAGCTGCGAGTCTGCAACACTAAATTCATCACTGGCACCATAATCCAGGCCCAACGAAATATCGGTAAAACGATTCGGCTCACCGGTAAAACTTGCCACTGTTTGGCAAACACTAAAGCTATTTAACGCCGCCTCCTGAACAATCGGAAACACACCCACTGTATCAGCGCCGTTGACACTAAGCCGTTCTGAACACCACCAGGCCGCAACACCAACACGCTTACTTTCAGCCACGTGATCCCAGAGATTCTGCCAAAGATCGGCCGAATTAAAAATTTCATGCACTTCAAAAGCGATAGGTGTAGTGGGAAACGCTGCTCGATACATATCCATTATTGTTTTATAGGCAGCGCTAAGAATTTCAGGCGTATAACCCGCAGCGGTATAGGCGACTTCATCGACTCGACAATGGCCTTCGGCACCATTGCCCGAACAGGCACCGGTAAAATACATCAAGGCCAGTGCCGGATGCGAATCGAACCGCTCGCCAAGGGCGCCGACTAATGCCTGCTTATGCGCAAGATAGTTAAGATCCCAGGCCAGGCACATTTCTGCCAGCTCACCACGTTTTTCATAGGCAAAGGTGACACAGCTATCTTTAACAAAATCAGGCGCGCTATCACCATCCATTATGATTAAATTGACCTGAATAGCCGCGTCTGTTGCGGCATCAAGTTGTTGTTGTACCTGATCAAGCACACAATCAATATTGTCATCGGAAGCGCAGTCGTTCCAGTTAATACGCAGTAACACCCCTTTCAAAGCCGTTGAATCAGGTGCATTGCCAACCGGGTCGTTTATCCCAGCAGACTCAAAGACACCAAAGGGCAATGGCTTACAGGCATCAACGCCACACTCAGCAGCGAGCGCTTGTTCATCTTGAGCTGTATCTTGTGCTGCATCATCCACTGGCCCCGCATCAGGAATATCTTCAATCCCACCCTCTGATGCGTCACCAATCGTGTTATCAGAGCCAGACTGAGAATCTTCAGCAGCCTCAGCATTGTCGTCGTTAGCCTCTTCGCTACCAGCAGATTCATCAATAGAATCAACTGAATCGTCCTGAAGCGCATCGCCTTGATCCACAACCTGGCTACTGGAACCGCCGCCACCCCCACTACCACAGGCGCTGATAATAAGGCTGAAAATAACGATTAAACCAGGCCGCATAACCAGCTTATAAACTTCCATCATCTGTCTCTACTCCAACGCCTACCGGGCATTTAGCTAAGCAATTTATAACCGTACCTAACAATAAGCGCTGCTCGACAGCGCAAACGCTTTAGCTGGCTGCAAACCAAGCTGGGCAGACGATTATTTTTTTGTTTGAGTATACCAACAGCACCTTAACCAAAGCTGAACTCGGTTTAACATCGGCCCCATTTAAACGAGCAGTTAAACACCAGGGTTAAGCGTACAGTAGAGTAGACATATTGAAATCGACAGGAGGGACGTAAAGGGCTCGCTCAAAATGGCAAGTTGGGGCCGAAGAAACTCAGAAAAATGTCCAGGTTTCTACGCCCCGTTTTTTTAACTAAAGTAAACACCGCCCTCGGTATTTCTAAGCTTATTGCGCGCAATCACCATGCGGTGTACTTCCGATGGGCCTTCACCAATACGTTTGATACGCAATTCTCGATACCACCGCTCTAAAGGCATCTCTTTAGCAACCCCCATGCCACCAAATATCTGAATGGCACGGTCAACAACCCGCCCCGCTGTTTCAGTACCATATAATTTACAGACTGAAGCATCAACTTTTACAATCTCACCAGCATCAGCCTTTGAAGCCGCATCGTAAACCAGTAGTCTTGCTGCCTGAAGCTCCACTTCTGAATCAGCAATCATCCACTGGATAGCCTGCTTATCTTTTAATAACCCGCCGCGGGTCGGTCGTTGGTTAGCCCAACCACAGGCCATATCCAGGGCTTCCTGAGCGATGCCAATACAGCCTGCCGCATACGGAATCCTCGCATCAACCAACCAGGACTGGGCCACTGCAAATCCATAGCCTACTCGACCTAATACATTTTCTTCAGGTACTTCACAGTTTTCCAGCACAATTTCATAGGGCGATAAGGCGCGAATCACACCGATTTCATTAAATGTAATACCCGGGAAATCAGGCTCCACAATAAATGCAGTAATTTGTGGCGGCTCGCCTTCACGGCCATCATCACTTCGCGCAAAAACAACCCCATAGTCAGCCCCCGCTGCAGCGGTTATCCACATTTTCCTGCCGTTAAGCACCCAACGGTCGCCTTTTTTAACGGCCCGCGTCGTAATATTATTCCGCGGATCAGACCCCCCAGTCGGCTCGGTGATTGCTACAAAGGCGCGCTTTTTACCTTCAATACAGGGGATGCCATATTTTTCAATTTGCGCTTCGGTGCCACCCCATATTATATTTGGCGGACCACCGCCAAAAGCCCCTAGCGCGGGTGCATAAGCACCTAAACGACATTTGGCAGATTCTTCGGCAATTATCACTCTGGTAAGTGCACTAACAGGGTTACCGCCGTATTCAGCCGGAATAGTCAAACCGGTCAAACCCATGTCCTCAGCAATGCCTTTTAAATGTATCTTATCGGCTTTACTACAGCCAATAGCATCATAGGGAAGTTTATCTTCAATGGGCTTAACTTCTTCACGCATAAAGCGCCTGACCTGTTCACGGAGCATCAAAAGCTCTTCCGGCAACTGAAACCCGTAATTAATATCGACTGTATCTGTCATACTATTCTCCTCACATTTCCTTATTGTTAGGTTTATACTCAGCTATTTTTCATAATACTCTTTCATCTAACGAAGCTTTTTCCGGAAGGTGTTTCTACCACGACACATCGAATCGGCTTGCCTTTTGTGCCCCATAATAACTTCGTCGGCTATGATTCAGAATCAACCAAAAGTTAATTAAGCTGACCTGAAAGTATACCCAATAAAATACCATGGCCTGATGCGGGCCTGATTGGTAGTTACCCATCGGCTCATTCGAGCATCGTTAAGGGCCTTACAGTCTCATAAAAAACTGCTCAATAGCAAGCCGCGCGATTCATACCAATCTCACCAGTACCGTTGCTCCTGCCCACAACTTCTGCGGCCCACAACATTGAGTAGGTTTTCATCTTAGTGATACTGCCAACCATTTTCGGGCATCTAAAGCCACTAATTGAAGAGAATGTTTTGATTTGACCGCAAAAAGTCCGTACATTTTAGGTTATTCACATTGTTGAGGTGTTAAAAACCGGCTTGTCAAAAATCAAAACAAACAAGACAGCTGAAAAAAGCGTTGAAGGTGTTGAAGGTAGAGTAGCAAGCCAATTTGCTCACATCCTAACTAACACCCTGATAAATCCACACGGTAAAACCAGAATCAAAAACTATAAAATAAAACCCATAAACTAAAACCATAAACTCAAACCACAAATGATAAAAACAGGAGCGTAGATATGACCCAAGGACATGCTTTATTAACCGGTGCCCTCGGCGGATTGGGCACTGCCATGACCATCGCCATGAGCGAAGCTGGCATTCCAATTATTGCAACAGACAGGCGCCAGGAAGACTATGAACCCTGGCGCGACGCACTACCTGCAGTAGCGCGAGACAATGTCAGTTTTTACCCCCTGGACGTAACCAGAGAAGAACAGGTAGACGAACTGGCAGCGGTTTTAAAATCTCAGGATATCCACATTTCTTATCTGGTCAACAATGCTGGCATACAAGGTGCCGCTCGACCCTGGGAGATGACCACTAAAACCTGGGAACGTGTAATGCGTGTCAACATCAACGGTACGTTTTTCCTAACAAGAGCATTCAGTCAGGACATGTCCGTCGCTGGGTTCGGTAGAATCGTCAATGTGGCCTCTTTATTCGCCTACCATCCAGGACGTGGCCAGGGGCCTTATGCCGCCGGAAAAGCCGCTATTACCGGATATACCCGCTCTACAGCGTTAGACCTAGCTGAATCTGGCGTTACAGTTAATGCCATCGCACCTGGGTATATTTGGCACCAACGCCTCGAGGAAGTTTTCCCAGGCGATAGCTCAGACATAACCTTTGACGAAGTACCCATGAAACGATCCGGTAAACCTTCGGAAATCGCGGCCACACTGGCTTTTTTGCTATCTGAGGGCGCCGGCTACATTACTGGCCAAACAATTCATGTCAATGGCGGCCTGTATTTACCCGGCTAATCCTGAAACTTCAAGCACAAAATCAGCGCCGCTACAGGACCGAGTGAGTCGCTGATTTTGGTCTAACTTCATCCTTGGATCATACGCTTTAGTTCGCTTTGCTGGTATCAATATTCGCATAGCTATGTTTCAATATTTAATATTAAAAATCATCACGTACGGATCATACCGAGCAGTTCATAATATATAACAATGGCGAGCAAGAAAGATTAATAATGCTTGCAGCAGGACTTATATCAAACCTAAGTTAAAGCTAAGTTAAAGCTATCAAAGAAACACATCCCATTCGCCAACTAGCACGCAATCAACACCCTCTAATTACTATAACGATATTAAACCCACAAAACGCTCAAACGAGCAAGGAAATCAAATTATGGCAGATATAGAAAACGAAGAAAAACGCAAAAAAGGCATCGAATTTTTTAAAAAACTGGTCGCAGGCCAACCCAGAAACCCTTCTTCAAGCCGCTCATCAGTACCGGCAAATTTTTCTCGTTATACCATGGAACATCTGTTCGGTGACGTCTGGCAAGATGATGCATTAACGCTAGAAACACGCTCACTCATCACCTGTACAATATTGGTCGCACTTAACCGTGAAGCCGAACAAAGAATCCATTTTCCTGGCGCAAAAAACCTTGGCGTAGAACGCACGCAACTTGAGGCTATGATCACTCATGCCGCTCATTATGCCGGTTGGCCGGTCGCTGCAAGTGCTTTTCGCGTATTAGGCGAAGTTTGGCCCGAAGAAGAAGAGAAATAAAACGTCTAGTGATTATTAAATCCACCACAGTGCCATCAACACGGCCATCAAAAAACATGACCCTGTAAAGTAGCGCTGTAGAACTGCTAGCTAACACTTCACAACATTAACACCTGACCAGGAGATATCCATGTCATCAACACTGGAAGAACTAGAACAACAAATTGGCAAAGAATCTAAGCCATCAGAATGGCTTACTATTGACCAGCAGAGAATCAATGATTTCGCAGAAGCAACTGGCGACCATCAATTTATTCATGTTGACCCAGAACGAGCAAAAGCGGGCCCTTTCGGCGGCACCATTGCCCACGGCTACCTTTCCCTGTCTTTGTTGCCCATGTTACAGAAAGATATTTCGATCAGCCCCAAGGGCGTCAAGATGGGCGTCAATTATGGACTGGACAAACTAAGATTCCTTACCCCTGTTAAAGCCGGCAAAAAAGTGCGCTTAAAATCCACATTGATGTCAGTTACCGAAAAACAGCCAGGTCAATTCTTAATGAAATCAGAAATAGTTATGGAAATTGATGGCGAATCCAAACCAGCACTAATAGCCGAAACCCTAGGACTTATCTTTACTTAGGGAACTTCTGATTAAGAGGATATTTTCGTTGTGGCAAGGAAGGCTTACCTGACACCGCCACAGCAAAAATAGACCTTAATCAGATGTTAACCAGGGAACTTCTGATTAAGAGGATATTTTCGTTGTGGCAAGGAAGGCTCGCCTGACACCGCCACAGCAAAAATAGACCTTAATCAGATGTTCTTTATTAGAACCGCTGAGGGCTCTTTATTAGAACCGCTGAGGGCTCTAAATCAAGCCGAGGGCTCCACAAGAACCGCCGAGGGCTCTTTATTAGAGCCGCTGAGGGCTCTAAATCAAGCCGATAGGCGTGATGTCGGTGCGGGCCAGTATGGCTTCGAATCGTTGCCGGACAACTTCATCCCATTCTCCATGGGGCAATATATATACCTGGTTATCCTTAATTGCCTGAAAAACTATATCAGCAATTTCAGCAGGTTGCTTACCTGCCTCTAACAATCCCTTAATCCTGTCAGCTTGCACTTTACTCTTCTCGGTATCATTTGCACTAGCATCACCCAACCGATTACGCTCAGCATCATGAATATTGGTATTAACAAAACCAGGGCATAAAACCGAGGCACCAATATTAGCCTTATTGGCCTTTAAATCTTGTACTAACCCCTCGGTCAGGGACAAAACACCATGTTTGCTTACCCCATAAGGGCCACCACTGGTCAACAAACCAGCTAACGATGCGGTATTAACAATATGTGAATCCTCACCATGTTCCAGCATATGCGGCACAAAGGTTTGAATACCCGACAGCACGCCATCAAAATTCACACCCATAGTCCATTTCCAGTCAGCGTCAGGCACTTCCCATACACCCTTTGCCTGCGAGGCAAAACTTGCAACACCCGCATTGTTGCAAAGAATATGTACCTTGCCGAACTTCTCAACGGTTTTAGCCAACAGATTTTCAATGGAGTCCTTTTGCATGGTATTGGTAATTACCCCATGAACGGAATATTGTTTTTGCTCCATTTCCTGCACAGCTTTTTGTAGCGCCTCTTCTTCAATATCCGCCAGTACAACGTTCATTCGTTCACTAGCAAATTTTTCAGCCAAACCCCGACCGATACCACTGGCACCGCCGGTTATCACCACTGTTTTTCCGTTAAAGTCCTTCATTCATCTCGCCCATCTAGTTAAATATAAAATTTAAATAAGGAATTTAAATATAGGTTGCTTGCCGCGCCTACAAATCAACTGCCATCTTCAAACCGCCTGTAATAGATGCACCAGGCATACTGCACCTATCCCCACCATATGGGTAAGACCGGTTTTCGCATTGGGATGCTGCCTCAATCCTGCCTCACCTCTTAGTTGACGAGTGACTTCAACCACCTGCCCTGTGCCTGTTGGGCCAATTGGATGCCCCATAGCCAGTAACCCACCCGATGGACTTAAAGCACAACGCCCGCCGATATCAAAAGCTCCTGCGGCAATCAGCTCAGCGGCTTCGCCTTCACCACATAAACCCATGGCTTCTGCGTATAATATTTCTTCAATGCTAAAAGCATCATGTAATTCAACCACGTCGATCTGATCCGCGCCAATGCCACTTTGCTCATAGGCTTTACCCACTGTGATCCTGGTCAGTTCAGAATCTATATCTGTGCCCGGCGGATAAAGTTGCTCAGAACCTGAAACTGACGCCATGACCTGAACCAAACGACTTTCATCAATATTGAATTTAGCAATAGCATCTTCTGATACAACGACGACTGCTGCTGCGCCTTCACCAACGGGGCAACACTGCAACCGAGTTAAGGGGCCCGCCATAAAAGGGGGCTCCAATACTTCTTGCATGGTTCTAACTTTTTGTCGTTGAGCGTAGGGATTCATAGCACCGTTACGATGATTTTTTACCGCAACTGATGCCAAATGTTCAGCCGTTATACCGCTTTGAGCCATATAACGGTTTGCCAACAAAGCAAAATGCGCCACCGGTGCAGTACCCCGCCCGACTAAATCTCTGGGTCCGCCGCCAGCACCACGCAACGGCGGGCCAGGCTTATCTACCCCCGCCGCCATCGAAACATCGGTCAGACCACAGGCAACATCAATAACCGCCTGACGGAAAGATGTAGAACCTGACGCTGACGCGTTTTCAACCTGTGCGATCGGTATACCCGTGGTACCCAGATGTTTGATCATTGCCCGACCAGGTGCCATACCCAATAGCGCCGTGCCAAGATAAAATGACTCAATATCCGGCCAGCCCAATTTCGCATCGTCCAGCGCCGCTCTAATAGCTGTCAGGCCTAATTCCACATAGGGCCGATCTGTCTTTCGTTGATATTGGTCCAGGCCAATGCCAACTACATATACTGGCCGCATATCTTTAATTGATTTAGTCATAGTTGATCTAACTTCCCCGTCTTATGGACATCAAACTGGCAGCAATATTTACTTTCGTATCTGTATTTTCGTATTGATATTTGAGTGTTGGTTTTTCGTATTTTATGGCTTTATAAACATTTGGCTTTAACCACCTGTTTAGAGATAATTGTTTACCGATAAGAGTTTAATCCGCATTAACATAAAACCTGACCACTGATTTATCATCCACAGTCTCTATCCGGCCCAGTACCGAGGCACCTATTTTTAAAGGCGCTGATTCTGCAAGAATAGCTCTAATTGCCGGGCCATTTTCCAACTCAATTGTTGCAAGAGAAAAACCCTTTTCAGTACCCGGCAAAACATCGGCGGCAGATAATAAGTGACCTTTCATCGCAAAGGCCCTGGAATTAAGCCCTTCACCATGAGTACCACACCGCTCACATCCAAGTGTGACCGCAGGAAACCAGGTATGTTGGCAGGCTCCACATTCGGTACCAATAATTACCGGCTCACCGTTTTCCAGTCTAAAGGGTTGTACTGTGTCTACCATATCCGTCCCCGTGATAGTTGACCTGATGTTGTGTGTTTGTTAGTTGCCGGTAGATGCCAAAGACGGCTGAGAATTCCCTAGATAAGAAATGCCAGATTGGCTATGGGTTCGTCGGCATCAACCAACATTATTTTTTTGTAAAAAAGGCGTAACTCGCCCTCAACCCGCCGCAAGCGATAGTTAATCGCCCCTCCCCATAGATTCATATCCCGAGTGGATTGAACCGCCAGCTCCATTAACATAAAGTTTGCCGCCACTTCATATTCGTGCTCATTCAAAGGGCTTATTTCAATATTTGATATTATCCGTCGCATCGGTGAACAAGGAGTCTGGCTATGACGAAAACCCGACTTCAACTGCCTGATACGGGTAGCAATGCGAGAACGATTATCAAAGATATGGGATATATCCACCTCCGTATCCGCATCAGGAGAGGTTGGCACCCAATATTTTGCGTCATCCTCCCACAAGGCTTCCCAGTCATCATAAGCCGATTCATCCGCATAACGCGCTTCTTTAAATATGAACGCTTCAACTTCGCGATATTCCTGCTCGCTAACCATCACTCACCTTACTTCTTACATAACCACAAGTTTATATTCAAACACCTGCCTACTAGCGTATTTCAAGCAGCGTACAGGTTAACCAATTTCTAATAATTGCTCACCAGCCATAGCCTAACTGGCTGATTTAGCTTCAGACATCAACGTAAGATAATGACGCCAGAAGGCACGGTTGGTTGTCTCATCCGAAACTGCCGAGGTCAACAAGCCATTTTCCGCATCAACCGCCTCTCTGTCGAGCCCTCGCCTTAAATCAAGCCATTCTGGATATTGTGCTTCAAGCCCAAGTTGATTTCGTTCTGCCATTGCAGCATCTTCTGGCAATAAAAATGACCCCGGACCCATTGCACCTTCAGTTTGACGGATAGCGCGCTTATTCATTTCTGGCGCGCCTTTCAATAACAGGGGGGTATAGTACTGAATCACCTCATTTGGGCTGACCGGATAAAAATAAGTAATATTAAGTTCAGCAAGGAATAAATTAGGGAAAATAATGGCATGTGGCGGGCCATCAACAAACCGTTTGGCAGTTTCCTGTTTGCCATAGGCCGCTTCCATCGCTGCGACATAATTGGGCAGTTTCTCAGGCCGTGTGCCACCAAACCATTGAAAAGGTCGGCCAGATTCCCGATAGCGCGGCGCAAAATCTAACTCTGTATGCCCACCGCCCCAATCTCGAATTACAGAAGGATCACCCATCTCCTCATTAAAAGCACCGGAATTAGCAACCCCTGTTGCTAACAACATTGATAAATGCGTTGAGCCGACATGATAACCATCGGTATTGTTTTCTGGCAGCATTTTCCAATTGGCCTTAAATCGATGTTTAAGCCAACCAGCTGAGATAGTAATTTCTCCTTCTGGGGATAAATCAGCGGCACGATCAAGTAAAACTTTTGCATCGCCTAGATAATCATCAAAGGACATACCGTCCTTTGCCAGGCTAGCAAAAATAAACCCACGATGAATACCGACTCTTGGTACCTTAGCCAGGCCCATCTCAGATGGTTTGAAGGCATCGCCCATCGCTACTTTCATCGGCATACCTCGCATGCCACCATCTAAGCCAAAACTCCAGCCATGATAGGGACAAGTAAAAGTTGAAGCATTACCTGACGCCCGAGTACATAATAAATTGCCACGATGGCTGCATCGATTTAGCAGCAAATTGACGTTATCATCTCGATCGCGGGTTATAATTATTGGCTGTCGACCAATAAACCGACGGCTAAAGTCGCCAATATTGGGTACTTCACTGGTATGACCAACAAATACCCAGCCCTTATGGAAGATAGTATCCATCTCTTCCTGAAAGATCGCCGGGTCTGTGTACAGCGAACCATGTACCTTTTCTTTAAAGATAAGATTTTCGTAGGCGGTTGCTTTGGGTCTACCAGTCATATTATTCCCCGTCCTTTACTCGTTATTTACTCATCGGTTGGTGCAAAAATTAGTGATGAACTGAAACATTCTTTTTCAACTGCTAGCGTTATAGCAGCTGAGTTCTAGCAAACAAGCCTTTCTTTAAAGCAATATATTTACCCATGAAGTACCACCGATACCAAACGAACAACTTGCTATCGGTATATCTCATGCGCGCAATGCCAATTTAGCCAAATGCTAGATTCAGCCACTAGACTACCTGCATTAAATGCGCTTTGCTACTTCAAGCCCATCCTTTGCTCAGCGGTACCATATGGAAAGTCTTGAAATCACGCGCAGCAAAACGCCATTTACCATCTACCTTGCGATAACTATCACTATACCAGCCTGCGGCCGTTACAGATTCGCCTTTCTGTACCATTCGAATTTCCACCGAACACCGGCCGCGCGCTTCAGTAGGGGTATATTCATCAATCACATGATTTTGAATAAAGGGTATAGGCGGGTTTTCAATAATTCCGCCATAAAACTTGTCCAGCGCAGCACGCCCCTCAGTCTTGCGCTTATTCATCATAAAAGAGCCATCATCACAGAACAAAGCGGCTATCGCCTTACCTTCTCCTGCCGCCACCGAATGACAATATAATGCAGTTAGCTCGCGAATTTCTTCCTTGTCCTCTATTGCCGTAATTCTATCCTCAATACTTGCCATGCCACTCTCCTTGACGTTCTGTTGTTAAATTGGCTAAATCTAGCCGATGTGCGATTCACAAAAGCTGTCGCATAGAATAGAAGAATCACAAGCAACAATACAAGCGCTCTGCAATACAAGTGTTATGCAGAGGTCGCGCAATGACAAAAAACGCGACTATTTAAGCCCCTACAATAAGCGATAAAAACCAACATACTCCGCCTGTATAGGAATCAGCGCGGTAATATTTAAGCTTGTGCTATCCGCTTCTGGCGACAGGTTCGACTTCTCTAATATCGATGTCTATGCTTAATTTAATTATTGACCGATATTGCATGCTTATTGCCAAATCACCTGGATACGAGACCCATTGAAGGCGGTTGAGTACTTTATTTCAGACACCATCAAAGACTCGGTTAACGATTCATATCGAGGCCGATTTTTGGTGGTCTGCAGCTTTGTCACCATGCTACTCGTCCTGTTTTTTGTCATTGTACGTGGCTTCTGGGACGGCTTCCTGCAACCCGGCAACAAAATTTTAATGCCCTGCATTTTTGTCCTAGGTTCTGCCCCTTTCATCATGAAACATACCGGCTCAATAGCCATTGCTGGCTTTTATTTGATGCTCGGCACAACCCTCACCCTCATCATTTATTCATATTATGACGGCGGGTTCCGCTCCACTTCCATTCCGTGGTTTCCCGTTCTGCCATTATTTAGTGTGTTTTTTTCCGGCGCCCGCTATGGGTTATTTATCGCCTGTATCTTAACCGTTGACCTACTATTTCTTACCTATGCCCATCACATTGGCATGGTGCCATCTGTGCGCCTGCAGGATGAACAATTGTTTATGCTCTACTCAGTCAGCACCATCGCTGTGATGATTTTACTGTTGGTGTTAGCCTTCCTATACCTTACTTGGCAGTCCGGCATACAGGCGCAACTGCTCAAAGCCAGTGAGGCAAAAAGTGAATTCCTATCAGGCGTATCTCACGAACTTAGATCACCATTAACCGCAATCCTCGGCTTTTCAGAAGTTTTATCCCACAACTACGTCGGTGAATTAAACAAGGAACAGGCTGAATATGTTGAGTTCATCCATAGTAGTGGCAATCATTTACTGTCGCTTGTAAACGACCTGCTGGATATAGCAAAAATTGAATCCGGTCAAATGGAACTCGATAAAGAACCCGTACTAATACCCGCTCTGATCACTGAAGTAATAAAAATGCACGCGGACCTCGCGGACGCGAAGGCCATCCAGATAAAATGTTTCGCACAGCCTGACTTTAATGACAATAGCTTGGATAACATTAGCGCTGAAAACAATAGCGCTAAAAGCAATAGCTCTGAGCCCCAAAGCTTTAAACACAATACTTCTGAACAGCTCACTTGCGAAAGCGATTCGCCTCTAAACACCGACATCGGCCATCAATGGGTGCTGGTGGATAAAAGAAAATTCAAACAAGTCCTGATTAATTTGATTTCCAATGCCATCAAATTCACCCCAGCAGAAGGCAAAGTATCTATCAGTACTAATTTACACAGCCAGCATATGTACATCGATATCCTCGACAACGGCCCTGGTATTTCCACGGAACATCACGAGGCGGTGTTTGAAAGGTTCTACCAGGTAAATCGAAGTAACGACAATAAAGACCCAGGTACTGGTCTTGGCCTTGCACTTAGCCGATTCTTCGTCGAAATGCATAATGGCACCCTGACGGTCGAACATGGGCCTAACGGGCAAGGTGCACGTTTCATCATACAATTACCACATATAGCGGTACCGAACTCTACCAATACGCACCCAGCTCCCTGTCTCAGCAATCAACAGCTTGCGACAAGACCCTAAGCCGCTACAAACCGAAATATAACGACAATTAATGCAACAGGCCGCTGAATAATGGGATTGAACAACGAGAATACCAATGAAAAAAATTCAGATAATTGAGGATAACCTAGCCAACCAGGTGTTGCTGGATAAAATTTTATCGGCTAACGGCTATGAGACTAGCGCTGCGAATTCTGGTGAAGGCGGCGTTAAACTAGCCCAATCAAATTTACCTGATTTAATTCTTATGGACCTGCAAATGCCAGTAGTCGATGGCTACAAAGCACTAATCATGCTTCGTCAAGATAAAAAAACCAGGCATATACCGGTCATCGTAATTACCGGTAACGCCATGCACCATGACAAACAAAGCATTAAAGCGGCGGGTTTCGATGCCTATATTTTTAAGCCCTACAAGATTGATGAACTGCTCCAGACAGTCAGCAAAACCCTGTCCAGATTTAACGATTAAGTAATCGCCGACTTAGGACAATTTCCCGAGATGTTCAATCAGCGCTGCATCCTGTCAATGATTACTAATCCGTACATAACTCTGCAAACAACTGACGTACAGAGAAACCTTCAAGATTCATCACCAGGCGCCGAATTGACTCAGCTTTCTGCTCATCCACCATTAAACCTGCATTACCCATAAACTTATCCACCACTTCAGCTTCACTGAGCGCCCGAGCACCCGCACCCCGATTAACCGCTTCATAAAGGCTATAGTCTTTGCCAGATTTCATAAACACTTGCACCCCGCCTGAATAGCTTTGTGGGAACAGCGAATCCGGGTCAATCTGGTATTCCACCTTGGCCGCAGTACGCAAAATTTCGGCATCCTGTAAACAGGCCTGGTCAAGCTCCGCCAAACCAAATTTCTGCCGATGTAACGAAGCCGCAACCACATATTGAACACTGAACTTACCGTCATAATCTGTTTTAGGGTGTTTTTTTGCGGCTTCCGGCTCAGCAACTACATCGACAGCACCTTCAGGTATAAGTACAACTATCTTTTCTATTTGATCAAGTTCAATCGAATATTTTGTCATTAAACCGAGCGCACAATCCGCCGCTGCATGGGTAAAATGACAAGCTGGAAAAGGTTTTACAGCTGACACTTCGGTTTCCCAAATTGTGCCTAATCCATCAGTCATATGTGTTAAATCATAGGCTGAATCATGTGAACCCAACAACGACCAGAACAAGCCGAAGCGCCCTTCATAAGGTAAGCGCGGTGCGATAAAACCATGTTCTGCCAGTTTCGCCGCAGTTAAACCAGCAACTCCAGCCCAGCCAGGATGGAAACGTTTATTCCAGGCCCCATCACCAACAAATTCCTGACTTGCCATCGCAGTACTACCAACAATACCCTGAGCGGCGGCAATTGCTTCGGAGCTGAGCCCAAAAAGTTTGGCCGCAGCAACCGCAGAAGAGAAATGTCCTGCAACACCCGTTGCATGTAATCCATGATCATGAAAACCAAAATTGGCACTTTTACCAATTCGAATGGCGACCTCACTCGCTGCCAGATAGGCCGACAACATATCTGTACCGTTAGCATCAGTGGCCTCACCAACCGACATCGCAACTGGCAGAGATACTGCGGTCGCATGAACCACCGATTGCATGTGCGTATCATCAAAGTCAAGCCCATGAACCAGCGCACCGTTGGCAACAATCGCATCCCTTATCGGTAATTTCTGACTAGAACCCAGCACGTGATAATCGCCCACTCCACCATCAAGCGCTGCCAAATCGACTAGCCCCGCGTTAATCGTACTGGCAAATGGGTATCTATTAGCTGCCAGGCCAATACCAATGGCATCCAGAATCAGTAATTTTGCGCGAAGCTGGACAGAAGCAGGCACCTGTTGCCACTTGAGTTCATAGACAAATTGAGCAATTTGCTCACTGATACTTGTCTCCGCCAGACTGGATTTCTCCTCTTTACTACTGATGTTGTTTTTATTTACAGGTACTTTTCTCATGTTTCCCTCAGATGGTTCTTCTTGCCGAACGAATAGACCTAACCAGCACTACTTGCAGATTACAGATTACAGATTTGATCTTTAGGCTGGATGAATTTCATGGGCCGGCCAGTGCAAAATAATTAACACATACCTTATGCCAATTTACCAACAGTATTTATGTTTCTCGCGCATAAGAGGCAGCGAATTCCCCTGCTAACTTGCCAAAAACTGAACCTGACATAAGTCCGGTACCACCAGGGTAATTTTCGTAAAACAGCCCTCCCACCAGCTCCCCTGCAGCAAATAAGCCGGGGATCGATTGATAGGCAAGATCTTGAACTCTGTTTTGCTGGTCTATTTTCAACCCACCAAAGGTAAACGTAACCCCGGTTGTAGTAATAAAGGCTTCATAGGGCGGTTTATCAATGGGCAAAGCCCAGTTACTTTTAGCCGGCGTTATACCGCTAGTGGCAACACCGTCGAGGATCGCCGGGTTATAATCCCCGCCCTGGCAGGCATTATTATAAGCCTCAATAGTTGCATGTAATTTATCTGGATCAATCTCCAGCTTTATCGCTAACGCCTCAATCGTATCCGCCACTACCCGAGTCACTTCATGAATTCGATATTCGTCCCGCAACCGGTGAACGGTTTTTTGATCAAAGATTTGCACCGCCGTACGCTGCGGTTGCGACATAATAGCTTTACCGAACCTGACATAAGTCAAGTTTCGATAGTCCTCACCTTCATCGACAAAACGTTCGCCATCCAGGTTAACCATAATTCCTAAGGGGTAAGAATGCTTCTGAAAATTATCTAGCACCCAACGATCACCAAACGGCGGCGCCGATATATCCCAGCCAACAGAATGACAACCTGACCAATTACCAAACGGCAGCGCGCCAATATCCATCGCCATCTTTATGCCATCTCCGGTATTATGCCTAGTACCTCGAACTCGCGCCAGGTCCCAGCCCTGGCCAAGATATCGAACCCGCCATTCTGGATTTGATTCAAACCCACCACAGGCCAAAATAACTGCGCGACTTTCAATCTCAGCATAACCGCTCGGAGCACGTACTTTAACACCTCTAAGCTGATAATCCTGATGCTGTAGCAATTCATAAGCAGCAGTACCGTACCGAATTTCAATGTCGAGCTGAGCACAACGGCTAACAAGTGATTCAACTAGGCCGGCGCCACCACCAACAGATTCAATATTGACCCCACCATAGAAATGATGCTTGCCTTCAACCTCATATGACTGCCTACCGTACATAGGAATAAAACGAATGCCATTGTCGGTTAACCAACCCATTGTTTCGCGCGACTTATCGATTAAAGTCGCCGCCAGGCCCTCATCACTTTGCCCTTGTGTTACCGCCATCAAAGTTTCATAAAAAAATTGCCGATCATGGCTAGGCAGGATCATCCCTGCGGCTTCCTCATCATTCATATCAGCAAGAATATCCTGACGGATATCTTCTAACCCTGCATGCATAAACCGAAAACCACCTGCAGTAAAATACGAATTACCGCCTTTTTCTTCCTCCGTAGCTTTTTCAAGCACCAAGACCCGCGCCCCTGCCAAACGCGCTGAAATAGCCGCACACAATGCGGCGTTGCCCGCACCAACCACAACCACATCAAAAATATCTTTGCTCATATCACGTCCTTATTTCCCATATTGCGCAGCACGGCCCCGAACATTGATAACTAGACCCTGAAAACTAGACATCCATGTTCTTGGCAATCATGTCTTTAGCCCGCCTGATTAACACAATAACCAATTTATTTCACTTTACGCAATGCCTGAACATTTGACTAATCATGGGATTAGAGTAACGGATTTTCTATTGCAGAATCAATTTGATCGAAGCAAACAAAATAGTATTAAGGAACTGCTGAATGAATTCCATCCACACCATTATCGCGTTTAATCAGAAATTCACGCACCGTGAAAATAATACTGAGGCAGCTTCTCAAATGTGTTTTCTTGACGGATGGTTTCGCTTTTTGATCCAACGTTGACCTATTTTAGCAGCATAGTCCTTTAGGGTTTTTAAAGAGCCAATGGCCCGCTGCCAAAGTGGAATTACTGAAATATGATCCTGAAACCAATGATCTGGATTAATATGCTTGTTTTCAAGCCATACTGGCAGCGACAGATTAACATTACTCTTCATCTCGAAATGGCGAGATGCAATCCAGGTTACCAATTCAATATAATCCACAACATTGATCACACCTAAAGGAGCATTTTGCGTAGATGAGTTAATAGCGCTCAACTGATCCGTATCCGCCTGGTGGTAGAGTCGATGCTGGATAGAAGTATAATCGCTGTCCTGCAAACTTTCCGCGATATTCGCCCGGACAGGGTTCAGATCCACATATGCCATGCATGCAAGCACTGCGGGTTCATCCAGTAAAATTTGCGACCTGAACCTTCCCTCCCAAAATCTACCCGTGCAATCGTCCTCTTTGTTAGCAAACCTCGCCAATGGTTCATTAATAAAGCGCATGAACCAGGATAATGATCTCAATCTACTGCGCAATAGTTCGAATTGATACAGCTTTTTATTCTTAGCATCTCGGCCCGGACATAATTTCAACCAACGTTCAGCAACCTCCACGTCAGACCAGTCCTCTATCTCAACATTCAGCACAATATGATAATGATTATTCAAAATCGCATAGGCACAGATCGAAATTGAAAATATTTCTGACAATTCAAATATACGCGCCTCTATCCATTCCCGTCGGTGGGAAAAATCTTTCACCGTAAATGGATCTCTGCCGCATAAAAATGATCGCCTTACACAACGCGAATAAACATGATACGTGCCGATGCCGTCTGGTGAGATTAGGTGGCTTCCTGGATAGGTCATGCGCAAACGATAATTCATACAAAACCCTTTTTCTGTAAGGCTTTGTCCATTGAAGTCGGCAGATTATCCCCTATTAGTTGCGCATAGTTGCGCATAGTTGCGCAACATTACCCAATCATGCCTTTAAACTAGAAACTAGCGCCACAGCCAAGCCGAATCCTCGTACAGAAACTCTTAACAGGGCACTATCACAACAGCCGACTTTGACCAAACTGCAATGCGTGACCTGGAAACTCCACTACACGCCTGTCCTAGTCTTCAAACAATTAGATGGCTGTCTAGTTTTTTACGGCGTATATCAACATCTCAGAATAAAAGAACGTGGCTGTCCAGGTCTTTCAGGTCTTCCCAGAATAAAAAAAGTGGCAGCCCAATTCTTTAGGTAAGGACCATAAGAACGTGGCTGTCCTGGTCTTTATAAGGTACTCTCAGTAACATCATGCTTGGAGAATACGAATGGATTTTGATGACTCACCAGAAGAAGCGCAATTTCGGGTCGATGCCACAACCTGGCTCTCTGAAAACATTCCATCTGAGGAAGAATTAACAGGGCTTGATGAAATGGCGCAAGCCAGGCTTTGGCAAAAAAGGAAGGCAGATGACGGTTGGGCCTGTATTCGTTGGCCAAAGGAATATGGAGGCCGAGGTGCCACCGCTATCGAGCAGGTAATATTCGGCCAGGAAGAGGCCAAATTTAGTCCGCCCGACACCGGTATGTTTATGATCGGTCAGGGTATGGGTGCAACCACTATGATGACCTGGGCCACCGAGGAGCAAAAACAAAAACACGTGCCAAAAATTGCCAGCGGGGAAGAAATCTGGTGTCAATTATTCAGTGAACCAGCCGGTGGCTCTGACCTTGCCGCATTACGAACACGCGCAGAAAAAGATGGCGCTGAGTGGATAATAAACGGTCAAAAAATCTGGACTTCTGGTGCGCATTATTCTGATTATGGCATCATCGTACTACGCACCGACCCCGATGTGCCTAAACATCAGGGGCTAAGCTATTTCTATATTGATATGAAATCCCCAGGGATAGAAATAAAACCAATCAAACAAATGTCCGGTGCTTCGGGTTTCAACGAGGTCTATTTTACCGACGTTCGGGTCCCAGACGCACAACGACTAGGCGAAGTAGGACAAGGCTGGCAAGTAGCGCTTACCACCTTAATGAATGAACGTGCCTCCATAGGTCTCGGTCGTAGTTCAGCGAACTTCAAGTCCGCCTTAAAGTTGGCCCAGGACACATATATTGACGATCAACCAGCGATTACCAACGCTGCTGTTCGTGCTAAACTGGCTAATTGGTATGTACAGGAGGCCGGCCTTAAATATACCGGTATGCGCTCAATGACAGCACTATCCAGAGGCGAAATACCTGGCCCAGAAAACAGTATCGGCAAGCTAGTATCTGCACCTAAAACCCAGGATCTATCTTCCTTCGCGATTGATTTGATGGAACAGGCAGGTATTATTTGGCCGCCAGGCATAGAAGACGAAAACAATATGTTCCAGACAAGTTATATGGGCGTGCCTGGATTTAGAATCGCCGGTGGTACCGACGAGATTATGGCCAACATCATTGCTGAACGGGTCCTGGGTTTACCACAGGAACCGCGTATGGATAAAGGCATGCCTTTTACCGAAGTGCCTACAGCCCAATAGAGTGCCTACAGCTAAATTAGGCTAAATAGAGTGCCTACAGCGATATAGAATACCTAAAACTAAAGACGCTAACAGCGAACGAAAACCGCCTATAGAAAAATAGTTATCTGCATTTTTCGCCAAACCAGCACCCTGCGCAGCAAAATGCTAATTTAGAAATTTAAGGAGATTTACCCATCGACTTTGAAGACACCCCCGAAGAAGCCCAATTTCGAACCGAAGTTGCCGGCTGGTTACAAGCAAACAAGCTCAGTGAAGCAGACAAGCAAGGACTCGATACCATGGCCCAGGCCAGGCTCTGGCAGAAAAGAAAAGCCGATGCCGGCTGGTCATGTATTCGTTGGCCGAAAAAATTTGGCGGCCGTGACGCCAGCGCAATTGAGCAGGTCATATGGGGCCAGGAAGAATCCAAAATTAGACCGCCAGCCACTATGTTATTTATGGTCGGCCAGGGTATGGGCGGCCCCACCATGATGACCTGGGCTACCGAGGAGCAGATGCTCAAACATGTCCCCAAAATGGCCAGCGGCGAAGAAATCTGGTGCCAATTATTCAGTGAGCCTGCCGGTGGTTCTGATCTTGCAGCATTAAGAACCAGCGCCGTAAAAGACGGCGATGAATGGATCATTAATGGGCAAAAAATCTGGACCTCTATGGCTCAATATGCAGACTTCGGCATTTTAGTACTGCGAACAGATCCTACTGTACCTAAACACCAGGGGCTAACTTATTTTTATATTGATATGAAGTCTCCCGGTATCGAAATCAAACCCATTAAACAAATGTCTGGTGCTTCTGGTTTTAATGAGGTTTTTTTTACCGATGTCAGAGTACCCGACTCACAACGCCTCGGCGAAGTAGGCCAGGGTTGGCAGGTGGCCTTAACCACCTTGATGAACGAACGTGCTTCTATCGGTAGTGGGGGCAGCTCTGCTGGCTTCAAAACTGCCATGAAACTAGCAAATGATGTTTTTATCGATGACAAACCAGCCATTCAGGACCCTTCCGTCAGAGCCAAACTGGCTGATTGGTATGTACAGGAAGCTGGGCTGAAATATACCGGTATGCGATCCGTTACGGCACTATCACGGGGTGAAGCGCCAGGACCAGAAAATAGTATTGGCAAACTTGTAGCAGCGGCCAAAACACAGGACTTATCTTCTTTCGCCATCGACTTAATGGAACAGGCAGGCATAGCCTGGACACCCGGTCTTAACGACGCCGACAACATGTTCCAGTCAAGTTATATGAGCGTACCTGGTTTCCGTATTGCTGGAGGCACTGATGAGATCATGGCAAATATCATCGCCGAACGGGTATTGGGTATGCCGCAAGAGCCCAGAATGGACAAGGGTATGCCCTTCACTGAGGTGCCAACCTCCACTACCTAGCAGCTATTTTAATACTCAGGAAGCGCATTTTGGCCGACAGTGAAGCCAGTTGTTTCACCTTCGGCCGAATCAGCCAAAGTATTTGCCCAACTAAACAGTTTCACCAACTAAGGGGTTTGAGCAACCACCGAGTTGTCGATAAGCAAGGCAATTTCCTTAGCTGAAAAACCAAATTCAGTTAACACCGCCTCACTATGCTGTCCCACCGCTGGCGGTGGCATATCAACACTCGGTCCATCCACAGAAGCGTCGTAGGGCGCATTAAAACACCTGATCGAGTCTTCAAAACCATAAGGTGTTAATGGCCCACTCAAAAAATCCCGATGCTGCAACTGTTCCTGAGCTAACGCCTGAGGCAGCGACAATACAGCACTGGCTGGCACTTTACATTCACCCAGATGTGCCTGCCACTCGAATGCTGAACGTTTGGCAAAAGCTGCAATCATCAATTCTCGCATCAGCTGTCGATTTTTTATTCGGTTTTTCTCATCAGCAAAACGTTCATCGGCCAACAGACCTTCAATGCCTATGCCTATGCACAATGCCCTGGCCTGGGCATCAGTAAAGGCGGAAATCTGAATATAACCATCCCCAGTAGGAAATACATCCACCGTTGGCAATCGTAGTTGCGTCTGATTTCCCGTTAAAACCGGCTCTATACCGGTCCGGCTCAGCATCATAAAGTTCAACGACATCATCGACATGGCTGTATCTAACATCGCCACATCCAGGAATTGGCCATTGCCAGTATGTGACCTGCGATACAGGGCGCCAGATATAGCGATCGCAGCGTATAACCCAGTGCCGATATCCACAGAGGCAAAACCTGTCCTTAAGGGCCCAGATTCTTCTGTGCCGGTTAAATGCATCATGCCGGATGAACCCTGCACCGCTGGATCATAAGCTGCAGCATTTGCCCGCGGGCCTTTCTGCCCGTAGCCGGATATAGAACAATAAATGAGTTTGGGATTCTGTTTCGACAGCGATTCATAACTAAAACCAAGCTTATCAATCACCCCAGCCTTAAAATTCTGCACCACTACATCCGCTTGCGCCGCTAGCCTATGCATCACTGTTTTAGCATCAGGATGTTTAAGATCGATAGCCAATGACCGCTTACCAGCATTCACGGATAAAAAAATGGCCCCCATATTAGCCGGCGACGGATCCGCAGCGTGACGAATATGCCGGCCACTCTCACCTATACCAGGAGTTTCAACCTTAACTACATCAGCACCCAAAAAGGCTAACTGCTGGGTCGCAACGGGGCCCGCCAGCACTTGCGTGAAATCAATAACTTTTAATCCTTCAAATGCCCTGGGCATCATAATTTCCTTATCTTAGTGGCTGCCAGATAGTCCACACAACAGCACAATATTCAAATTCAGCAACGCGCCAGAACAAGCATCGGCAGCGACCAGTTAATCCCGCACCACCTTAAAATATTCTTCAATTCGCCGCAGATACCCATCAACGTCAGTAGGCCCCGCATTATGCGTTGCCAGGGCCAGTTTAGTGGCACCTAAAGCCTGCCATTTTTCAGCATGGGTACGCCATTTGTCAGGGTTGCCCCCTGCATATTGGGCCTGTGCCATAATTTCGAACCCCTGCCAGGGCTTACCACAGGCAGCACGCTCAGCCTTTAAAAAATCTATGGCCTTTTTGGCCGCAGAATTAGCTCCCATCAAAGGTAACCAGCCATCACCAATGCGCGCACAACGCCTTAGCAATACTGGTGCAGTACCACCAAACCACACTGGCACAGGTGATGACGGCCTTGGTTTGATGCTGGCGCGGTTAACTCTATGGTATTTGCCGGTATAATCTAAGGAATCCTCCTGCCACAGAGCCCGCAACAGCGCTACCTGCTCCTCCTGGCGCTTACCTCGGCCGGCAAAATCCACATTTAACGCTTCGTATTCAACGTCATTCCAGCCTGTACCAATCCCCAGCCTAAAACGATTGTTAGATAATATTGCCAGCTGTGCCACCTGCTTGGCTACCAATGCCGTTTGTCGCTGTGGCAAGATCAGTACCGCTGTAACCAGTTCAATAGTTTCCGTCACAGCAGCAATAAAAGAAAAGGTGGTAAAGGGTTCGTGAAAAGCAACATCTTTATCATAGGGACCCTGGAACCCGCCAGGACGATCTGGGTCCGCACCTAACACATGATCGTAAATCAAAATCTGTTTAGCACCTAACGCCTCCGCACCTTGTGCAAAAGCTTTCATCGCCCCAGGATCAGTACCGATCTCATTATGAGGAAGAACTACGCCATATTCCATTATTGATGTCCTTAATATTGTTTGCAATCTGCCATTCGAGCCATCTTTCAAGCGCTCATCCAAGCTAATATATACAGGGTTCTATCATGAACTAGTGATAAATATGCTTGATAGAGCCCATTTTAAGTATTCTTTCTAGCACCCTGTTGTCTCAATAGGACACGGCACAAAAAGTTTAATTAGCCATCCCGTTCGCCGCCTGCTTCAGGGTCAAATTAGCCGAGCAAACATGCAGCCGACTAGTTTTGTCTGACGGGCCGAGTTAACTTCAGCCTCACCATAAATATCACGGTGTCTGCCGTCAAGTGCCGCCCACCAATCAGAAACACAACAGTATCGTCGGGGATCAACGTAGTGAGTTGCGACCCAGTGAGCGAAAAAAAACCTGTATGGTATTATTTTTCTGGCCTGGCTCGATCCAGCGCATATTTGGTAAAGTCCACCGGTATCCCCAGCGACTGAGCAAATTTATACGCCAGTACAAGATCCTTACCGCCCATTCTTGCAGTACTCAGTCCGCCGTGCGTCGCCCTGGATATTAGTTCGCGCATCGGGCCAATATTTCTCACCGCCCAACTATCCCCAGTACTGACCTTAGCGATCTCAATCATCTGCTGCTCGTCAATACCCGCAGCTCTGGCCAGCGTCAAGGCTTCTTCAACGACCTGCACATTCACTAATGACATCAAGTTATTGCATAGTTTGGCCGCCTGCCCCATGCCAAGTTTTCCCATATGAAAAACTTCCTCACCGACAACATCAAAGATCGGCTTACAGCGCTCAACATCGTTGTTTTCACCGCCAACCAGCAACGTTAAGGTCCCATCAAGAGAGCGCTCTTCAGCGCCACTGACTGCCGCATCAACCACACCAACTCCCATTTCTTTAGCGGCTGCGCCGACGCGCTGGCAGGTTTCTGGTTGTACTGTACTATGAATGACAATTAACGATCCTGGCGACATACTTGCCAACAACCCCGAACGCTCTTCAGTGCCCACAATCACGCCATCTACCTGTCGATCACTCATCACTACAATTTCAACTACATCGCAATTACGCCCAAGATCATCAAGGGATGTCGCGACACTCGCCCCAGCCGCTTCCAACCCAGCCAAAGCGTCAGGGTTGAGATCATAGACAATCGGCTTCTTACCTGCTCGGGCAAGGTTCATGGCCATTGGTTTCCCCATATTCCCCAGGCCAACAAATCCGTAACGATCAACCATCATTTTGCTCCTTTAATTTTTACCTAGCCTAGCAGCGAGCCTGACTTTTTAAAACCTGTTGGCATGATAAGACTTTTAATCACGGGCTAATCAGGACATTATTAGCCCAATATCAAACTCAATACCGGAGCTCTATTATGAAATCAGTCATCTGCGATCTGTTAGGCGTAGAATTCCCCCTGGTTGCCTTTACCCACTGTCGTGACGTTGTCGTCGAAGTCAGCAAGGCTGGTGGATTTGGTGTCCTTGGTGCTGTCGGCCATACCCCTGAATCGCTGGAAATTGAGCTCAGCTGGATTGACGAGCATATTGAAGGTAAACCCTATGGCATTGACCTGATCGTGCCCACTAGCATGAGTGATAAAGGCGGCAGCATGACGCCCGAGGATATTCAGGCGCAGGTACCAGAAAGCCATAAACGGCATGTGGAACAAATTCTTGCCAGTCACGGGATTGATACCCACGGCTTATGGGATAGACGAATCAGCAAAAACTTTGGCAATAATATGCGCGAGAGCGGTGCTGGATTAATTATGGATGTCGCCTTTGCTCATCCCATTAAGATGATTGTCAACGCGCTTGGCGTGCCGCCACAATCAATGCTCGACCGGGCCCGGGAAAGCGGCGTGGTCACCGGCGCGCTCACTGGCGCGCGGGAACATGCGATTAAACATGCCGATGCTGGGGTAGATATTCTTATTGTTGCCGGCACCGAATCAGGCGGTCATTGTGGCGAAGTATCAACCCTGGTACTAGTACCTGAGGTGATAGAAAGTTTAAAAGAACATGGGGCAGATATACCCGTACTCGCAGCTGGCGGCATCGTTACCGGTCGTCAGATGGCAGCCTGCATGGCCATGGGCGCGGCCGGCGCCTGGACTGGGTCTGTCTGGCTGACCACAGCTGAAGCAGAAACAGATCCCGTTATTAAAGAAAAATACCTCGCTGCAAGTTCACGCCAAACCGTTAGATCACGCAGTCGTACCGGCAAATACACCCGTCAGTTACGCTCCCCCTGGACCGATGCGTGGACAGAACCGGGCGCACCCGAGCCACTACCGATGCCTTTACAGGGGCTATTAAGCGGCCCTGCTTTAAACAGAGTTGATAAGTTGGCCGCAACTGGTGATCCAGGGGCAAAAAAATTAGCCACTTTTTTTGTTGGCCAGGGTGTTGGTTTAATGAATACCACAGTGAGCGCACGTACGGTTGTGTTTGATTTTATGAAAGATTTTGCCGAAGCAAGTGAACACCTGGGCGGCATTCTGGAAGACTAAAAGCTTTATCAATTGTTACGAGATCCCTGCATTTACTTTTCTTGCAACAGAAAAGCAAATGCAGGGCCAGAGCATAGCTTATATCAGGCAGCCTTAGCCACCGAAGATTGCAACGCATCAAACGCTGTTACCAGCGCCTCTGAATCAGGCAACTTAGCTAGCTGACGCAGGATACTTTCACGGGATTCCTTACGGGCATTGTCATAGACAGTAGTGGTATGAAATTCCACCATGCCGTTCCACACTGGATCAAGCAATTCATCGCCTTTAATCGTCCCACCATCGACCGTTTTAAAGGTCAATGTTCGCATCTCAGACAGGACCACCTGCAGATAACCAACGTGTATCGCTTCATCCTGACGAATACGCTCTACCATTTGTGTCGCCAGCTTTGCCTGTTCACGTCGATCTTTAAACATACTTGCATCACTAAAAAGTCTGCAGCAAAATGAAAACATCTTTTCTGCCCTGATTTCCACCATTAATATATTCATATAGATCAATAAAAACTCTTCCAGGGTTGCATCCACCTGGGGGAAAACACGGCCAATTTCTGGTCGGGTTATGTTCTCTGGGGCCTCAGCCAACGGATAGGCATCTTCACCAAAAAGAAGATCTCGAACCACAAACCACATCACATCATGGGCACCTACATCACCGTCTTCAGTACCACCCTCATCTTGCCCGTGAGCATGATGCAGACCCTTATTTAAATGCCCGATACCAAGTTCACTAATATCCTCAACAAAGAAGTCCTGAAATTCAGGCCCGACAATAGAGCTAAATATTTTACCCTTACCTTCAATAATGCCAGTAATAGTTAGTGAATCCCAAAGCGTTTTGCCAAGCCCATGTTCCAGCAAAAATTGCTGTTGCTCGTGATTAGGAAAGTTTTCTCGCTGCAACAAGGCCTGACTCGCATCTATCAATTCGGCATCTTTGTTTTTTAGCGCCTCAGCCCAGGCCGCTACTGCCGGACCCCGCTTCAACAACCGCGGTGTCATATAGGTGCCGTTTTCATCAAAACCGCCATGCAGTTTTTTACCCATCACAATATGTTCTTCGGCATAGCTTTGGTCACTCATGATTTCATCATATGAAAAAACAAGTTGGGTCATTTTTTTATCCTCGTTCAGTGGTTTGCAGCAGTACTATTTCAAGCAGTACTATTTCAAGCAGTACTATTTCAAGCAGTACTATTACCGCCTAAAAACCGCCTGCAAACATCATTAGTGATTAAAAATTTAACGACAGCCAATATTGAAAGTTGGTTCTATAGGCCAATTCATTCTCATACCAGCGCATCACGTTAGTTAAATATTGTTCCACAAATGACAATTTGTCAATATTGAGCCGGTGCTGATCTTATGCGGGGTTAACGTTCTGCTCATATCCAGCTCAGATAACACCCGCCATAGACCCAGCCAGCACTCGCCAAGGCAATAATTTGGCAAAAAAAAGGGTGCCTAAAGCACCCCCCATTTTCTTATAAACTAACATAAACTAACATAAACTAACCGTTTCACTTCCCAGACGGCTAATTCAAATACCTATTGCGGTAATAACCCCTCTGCTTTCATTTTATGGAATACCGCTCGACTGACCTGGCCTGCATGACGATAGGGCTTGGCCTCCGACATATCACTTATTGCATCCCAATTAGCCTGAACATCTTCAGGACTTGGCACATCGCCATTACCAAGAAAGACCCCTGCACCTTCAACAATCTGAACCTTACTGAAATAGCCCATGCCACATTCCACGATTTGCCCTGATAAATCACATTCATCAGCGCACAAAAAAGCCACCATGGCACTGACAAATTCAGGCTGCATCATCGGCGCCAGTTTCGGCGACATCACTTCTTCTGTCATACGTGTTAGCGCCATTGGCGCAATGGAATTGACCAGCACATTTTTTCTTGAACCTTCCTGGATCAAGGCGTGCATAAAACCAACCAGCGATAACTTGGCACTGGCATAATTAGTATGCCCATGCGAGCCAAACAATCCGGCTGATGATGAAGTCATTACAACTCGGCCAAATTGTTTTTCCAGCATCAACGGCCAGGCCGCTTTGGTACAATAAACCGCACCCATCAGATGCACATCCATTAGCGCGGTGAAATTATCAAGATCCATTTTGGCAAAACTTTTATCCCGCACGTTGCCAGCATTATTGATTAGAATATCCACAGAACCAAAATTATCCACCGCCGTTTGGATAATATTTTGTCCGCCTTCCTGGCTTGCAACACTGTCATAATTGGCTACCGCTTCGCCTCCCGCCTGGATAATTTCCTCTACCACGTCATCAGCCGCACGACTGGAACCGCCCTCCCCTGCAACGTTACCACCCAGATCATTAACTACAACTTTAACGCCTTTAGAGGCAAGTACTTTGGCATGACTACGGCCAAGCCCTGAACCTGCTCCAGTAACCACAGCCACCCTATCATCGTATGAAATACTCATATTTTCTCCCTTATTTATTGCCTTAGAATAATTTCGCTTGATTATTTTCTGGTCTGTTTCCTGTTCTGTTCTTTTCTATACTCTTTTTATGCGACAACTTATGCGACAACAGCACCTACTAACATAAATCAATTACAACGGGATTAACCGATGATTTAACGTGCCCGGTGATCCTTACCCAGGCCAGGTTTTTTAGGATGCGCATAAGTATGCCGGGTACTTTTCTTTCGATATTCAACCTGGCGCATGCGCGCAACCGCTTCTTTTTGAATACTGATCAACGCGTCTTCGGTCCCATACTGTAATGAGTCTTCGCGGCGACTAAAAATGCCATCATTATCTGGCTTATGTTTTAACAACCACTCAACCGTTAAAGGTAATGCCTGTAGTGGTGCAACCTTATCGGTATAACCCAGTTCAGCCTTGATTCGAGCAATATCCATCATCTGATGATTTGCCGAGGTACCGATAGGAAAATACTCCCGCGCGGTACGAGCAACCTCATCAGGTACACTATATATATCAAATTCCCAATCCATAGCGCCGGCAATCACCTGTACCCACTGCGCCAGGGTCAATTGTTGCTCATCAGCACAATGGTATAGTTTCCCAGCAGAAATATCGGGTTGATCTACCGCCAGCAAAACCGCATGCGCCATATTTTCAGCATATCCTCGCGACATCAGACTCAGCCCACCCTCGGGCAAAATAATTTCTCGACGTTTATCCTGAACCCGTTTCATAATGAGCCATTCAAAGGAGCTAATTTCATTCGGACCATAGACCAGCGGATAACGAAACATGGTCGCCGCATAATGCCCTTCCGTCTGGCCGCGCAGCACAGTGTCTTCGGTTTGCCGAATCAGATAACCAAAATCCAGTTCCTGTTTTGATTCGATACGCTGCGCCTGCTCACTCGCTGGCACCGGCATACCGGTCGGAAAATTTGCCGTAGGGTCCACCATACCGCGAATACTCGGCGTACCACCCACCGCCACCAGTCTGGGGGTTTTACCAATTAAGGCTTCCGCCACAATACGAATTCGTCCGTAGGTCGCCACCGCCAGGTCAAAGGTACGGCCCTTCAAACCTTCATCGAGCGTTTCCCGAAAATGCGGATCAACATGGATATGTTCTACCTGCGAGGGTATTTCTTCTAGCTCGTGACTGCCTCGATGAAGAATTGCAACTTCATAACCCCGCTCAATTAAGCCATTGACCAGATAAGGGCCAGTTGGCCCAGTACCACCTACAACTAATGCCTTCATGTATTGTTTACCGCTTATTGCTGTGATTTGATATTTAAAGCACAGAGTATAAGAGCAAATGATGCTGTTTTTCCAATTGCCTCGCTATCACACCAACAAATGACGCAAAAAAACTCCAAACAATGACGATTCTCCATTTATTCAGCCGCTCATAAATTGGACTTGAAATAACTCAAATAACGACGACACTTTATTGCAGCGACTCTAACTTTGGCTTCAATTTATGACCACTCCCATCGTAATTTGTGATGATTCCAATATGGCCCGTAAGCAAATGAAACGTAGCTTACCCAACCATTGGGATGTTGATATCACCTTTGCCGAAAATGGCGAAGAGGCTATCGTGGCGCTAGAAAAAGGCCTCGGCAAAGTACTTTTTCTTGATCTAACCATGCCAGTGATGGATGGCTATGAAACCTTACAGATGATCCGTAAAAAAGACCTGGATACCATGGTCATTGTTGTTTCAGGTGACATTCAGGCTGAAGCACATCGACGCGTAATCTCTCTTGGCGCTATGGATTTCATTAAAAAACCCGCCGCACCGGATACCGTTTCCAACATCCTGTCGTTATTCGGCATTCATCGTGATGGAGACTCTGACAATGAAACCGCTGGAGACCCTGACAATGAAACCGCTGCCGGTCATGACAGCAATGGTGACAATAGTAAAGTAGCCGAAGCTGATCTCGTGGTTAATGACATCGACAACGCTGATAACATCGATAATAAAGCCGAGCCTATTAGCGAAAATTCACATCAGGAGATCCAGTTTGATAGCTATCGTGAAATAACCAATGTCGCCATTGGACGAGCCGCCAGTGTACTCGCAGAACTCACCGGCGAGTTTGTTAACCTGCCTGTTCCCAAAGTCAGTCTACTCAACATCTGTGATCTCAACAAAACCATGCATTTTGCGGCAAAAGAAATAGTCTCAGGTGTCTGCCAGGGCTTTACCTCGCAGGGCATCACCGGCGAAGCGCTACTGGTTTTAAATGACGCCAATTTTACCGATATGGCACAACTGATAAAACACGACAACAGCACCAGCATCGAGGTACTCACGGACGTTTCAAGTATTTTAACTGGCTCCATCCTGAATGCCCTTGGTGACCAACTTTTACTCAATTTCTCAAGGTCGTGCCCCGTTGTTCTGGGAGTCGGCGTTAGCGCTGAAAATTTGATTAACAACCAGTCCACACTTAGACAAAAATCGCTGACAATTGAAGTCAACTACGAAATTCCATCCAGAGCCATCAAGTTTGATATTTTGCTACTATTTACTGAAGAATCCATGCCACTCATAGACCAGCGGTTAGCCCAGTGAATACAGTACGTCCCTGGCAACAGTGGACCAGCACGCAGTAATAGATTCATTTGCAAAACCTACAGGAGCGCCTTTATGAAACTAGATAATTTATATTGGATCATGGGCATATTACAGAATATGGCCAATGGACTGGTTGTAGTGGACCGAGAATATCGAGTCCATATGTGGAATAAATTTATGGAAAACCATAGCGGCATAGCTTTGGAAGCAATTACCGATGCCAATTTATTTACCGCCGTACCCAATCTGGAAGAACAATGGTTTAAACAGAAAATTGATAGCGCTTTTTTGCTCGACAGCCCCGGTTACACCATTTGGGAAGAACGGCCACATATCTTTAAATTCGAAACTGCCCGGCCAATAACCGGCCATATCAAATATATGTACCAAAATAGTACCCTGATGCCGCTCAAGGCCGTGGATGCAGAAGTATCCCATGTTGCAATCCTTATAAATGATGTCACGGCTATTGCAGTCAACAAAATGGGTCTCATCAAGGCCAACCAAAAACTGGCTAACAGGGTAAATCAAGCCGGCAGCGCCTAAATCCCCATAGCACTTCAACCACAGTAGCCCAGCCCGCTCAAAGCACCTCAATAACCTGGTGCTGTTCCCGCTGGCACTTGCAGTTAAAGCTAACCAACGCAGAGTATCTTGTTCATTAATCAATACTCTGATTATTTTTCATGAGATTCGCCTAAATAAACTTCTGTACGTCCATTAAAGAAGCCCCGCAATAAAATAAAGAGCCCCGCAGTAGTTTTCTACATATCAGGTTTACTGCGACCCACGCGACAGTTTATCCTTACCCCCCATGCAAGGTTGTTTTGCTTGATCGCAACTACTCGATAAAACTGCCACTTAGGCTATCGGAGCGCATAACAATGTCTGAAAACCAGTCGACCCAAAATACATCATCAAGCACTGATAAGACCGCTGCTGATCTAAGCAGCATCGACGCCGTGGTTATTGGCGCAGGCTTTGGTGGCATGTATGCCTTACATAGTTTGCGCGAAAGCGGCTTATCAGTCCGGGTCTTCGATGCAGCAGCCGGTATAGGCGGCACCTGGTGGTGGAACCGCTACCCTGGCGCGCGAGTGGATTTCCCAGGCGGGCCTTTTTATTGTTATACCTTTTCTGAACAACTAATACAGGAATGGGACTGGGCTGAAACGCAACCTGATCAGTCATCCGTACTAGCCTATCTAAATCATGTCGCTGACAAGTTTGATCTGCGCCGCAACATCCAACTAAATACCCATGTTGAGTCCGCAGTTTTCGATTCAACTAGTCAGCGTTGGACAATACAAACCAACCAGAGTGAAACGGTTAGCGCGCAATATTTAATTTGCGCACTAGGCACCTTGTCTGCGGCCAATAGGCCAGAAATACCGGGCATGGAAACTTTTACCGGTCAGTGTTATCACACTGGTCAATGGCCATCAGACCCCGTTGATTTTACTGGCAAGCGGGTCGGCATTATTGGCACAGGCTCATCGGGCATTCAGGCGATCCCGCTGATTGCTGAGGCCGCTGACCAGCTCACAGTATTCCAACGCACACCACAATTTACTATTCCGTCAGGTAATCAACCGATCGATCCGGCGCTGGTTCAAGAAGCCAGACAAGACTGGCCCGCCATGCGCCAACGGATGATGAAATCTCCATTGGGCGCACCTTATACAGTCTCCAGCCTCTCTGCCAAGGATCATACAGCTGAACAACGTCAGGCCAAATACGAACAGCAATGGCGCAAAGGTAGCCTCGGCATTCTATTTGAAACCTACCACGACGTACTGACCAACAAGGAGAGCAATGCAGAACTGGCAGAATTTATACGCTGCAAAATACGTGAGACTGTACATGATCCACTTGTTGCCGAAAAATTATTGCCTAATTACCACCTTGGCACCAAAAGACAGGTATTAGATAATGATTATTACGCAACTTATAATCGCGACAATGTTAATTTAATTGACCTGCGCACAAATCCCATTTTATCAATCAACCCTACCAGTATTAGTACAAAAAATAGCACCACAGATAGTCTCGACCAGCATCCTCTCGACATGCTCATCCTGGCCACTGGATATGATGCCATCACCGGTGCTATCCAACGGTTGGACCCAAAAGGCCTCGACGGCATTAGTCTCAGCGCGCAATGGTCCGAGCGTTTCAGCACCTACCTTGGCATGACCATCCCAAATTTCCCTAATCTGTTTATGATTCATGGTCCGGAATCACCGTCGGTTTTATTTAACATGCCGCTCGGCGCAGAATTACAGTCGGACTGGATCAGAGATTGCATTCAGCATCTCAAAGATAACCACCAAAACACGATCACCGCATCAGCCGATGCCGCTACCGCATGGAGCAAAGAAGTCGAAAATATCGCCAGCCAAACCCTCTACGCTGACACTGAATCCTGGTATACCGGTGCTAACATCCCCGGCAAACATCGTCAGTTCGCTGTTTATCTTGGCGGACCTGCCTACTACAGCAAACTCGCTGATATAGCTGCTAATGATTATCCTGGGTTTGGTCTGCAACCGACTGACCTGAAATAAACAAATCTGCAGAAAAAATAGCCGTTAGCAATTACAATTGCCCAGGTTTCGCCAGGCATTGGTAGTAAAATTAACCTGCCAGGCGAATAATCAATTTATTCAAAATAATTCTCTCGAACACGCTTCATCTGAGCAACAATATTGGATTTGCAGTTGCTGCTAGCTTGTCGAATTGGTTTAATCTTTATCAACATCATTCTATTTAAAGGAGGTAATCTATGGATCTTGCCTATAACGAAGAATACGTGGAATTCAGGGCTGAAGTACAGGCCTTCCTGAAAGCAAATAAAAGCAGCGCACCCAAAGGCCGAATGGGCTGGGGCCAGGCTGACGACAAGTCTCGCACCTGGCAGCAACTCCTCATTAAACATGGCTACGCCGCGCGTACTATACCGAAAGAATATGGCGGTTTCGGCGCAGAACCTGACATCCTCAAAAACCATATCATCGCCGAAGAATTCGCCATTGCTGGGGTAAGGCCCGGCCATAGTGGCGACCCCCGTTTAGTACCTGTAGTCCTGGAACTAGGTACAGAAGAACAAAAACATGCCCTGGTAGGCCCAACCATTCGCGGTGATATGGTGTGGTGTCAGGGTTATTCAGAACCTGGGTCCGGCTCTGATCTCGCATCCCTGTCAACCAAAGCGGTACTTGAAGGTGATGAATGGGTCATTAACGGCCAAAAAATCTGGACCTCTGGTGCCCAACACGCCGATATGATTTTTTGTCTGGTGCGAACAGAACCTGACGCGCCCAAACACCAGGGCATCAGTTATCTGATTTTCAAAATGGATACCCCTGGGATCGAAGTACGCCCATTAGTCACTATGACTGGCGAGGCCATTTTTAATGAAACTTTCTTTACCGATGTACGCGTACCGAAAGATCAGATCATCGGTCGCCGCGGCGAAGGCTGGTTTGTAGCCAACGCCACCTTAAAACACGAACGTGGCAGCCTTGGTGATCCCAATCAACTTGAAGGCCGGTTTCGGTCATTAGTTGAGATGCTGAAAAGTGAAAAAATTGATGGCAAACCGCTAATTGAATTTCCAATCTACCGCGATCGACTGTTAAAGCTGCAGGCACGGGTATTGTCCATGAAATGTAACGGTATGCGTATTCTTACCGCAAATACCAAAAATGAAGAACCCGGTCTGGCACGCTGGATTGTCAAATTATTGGGTTGCGAACTTAATCATCAAATGGCCGCGCTAGCCATTGATGTAATGGGTGAACTCGGCGTTTTATACGAAGACAGTCCTTATCTTCGAAATTACGGTATGTGGCAGCGCAATTATATGCTGGACCTTGGACTGATAATCGGTGGCGGTACAGCCCAAATACAAAAAAATATGATTGGTGAACGGGCCCTCGGGTTACCTAAAGAACCAAAATACGACGCAATCTAAGGGACATTATAATGGAATTTGCATTAAGTGAAGAACAACGACTATTGCAAGATAGTATCTGTCGTTACCTTGAGAGCGAGTGTAATCTCGACCGGGTTAGAGAAGCGGCTGAAAACAATGTCACCCAACAGGCCGAAGTCTGGCAGGGTTTAAGTGAACTGGGCATCCAGGGCATCATTATCCCTGAAGAACAGGCCGGTGTTGGCCTGGGCTTTTTAGATGCTGCCCTGGTCGCCGAAGCACTGGGTCGCTCAGTGGCACCAGTACCTTTTATTGGTTCCTCAATTATGGCCCCCGTAGCATTGATGGCTGCGGGCAGCGATGATCAAAAAGAAGCCTGGCTACCTAAAATTGCTGCCGGCGATGTGGTCTTTGGGGTGGGTGTAACCGAACAGATTGCACAACGAGAAACTACCGGCATTAAATCTGATGGCGGCAAACTAACCGGCAAGGCCATGTTTGTTATTGATGGTGTTGACGCCAATATGTTGATTATTGCTGACGACGATGGAGCGCTTTATCTGGTGGATGTTAACGCCGCTGGCGTCACCCGACAAAACCTCAAAACCATCGACAAAACCCGCGCCGTTGCTGAAATTGTACTTGAAGGTGCGGCGGCAGAAGTGCTACCCGGATCACAGAACGACCGCGAACCATTATTAAAAACCATCGATGCAGGCCGCCTGATGCTGGCCGCGGATACCCTCGGCGCAGCAGATATCATGCTGGAAAAAGCAGTTGCCTATGCGAAAGAACGTAAACAGTTCGATCGGGTTATCGGTTCTTTTCAGGCTGTTAAACATATGTGTGCTGAAATGGCCACAGAGCTTGAACCGTGCCGCTCTCTGATATGGTATGCCGCCCACGCTGTTTATGACATTCCAGACGAAGCCCGTCTGCTCACTTGTCATAGTAAGGCACATCTATCAGAGGTTGGACGTTTTGTCGCCAAAACTTCGACAGAAGTCCATGGCGGTATGGGTTTCACAGACCTGCTTGGATTGCACTATTGGTTTAAGCGTATTGGCCTTGACCGACAACTATTGGGCGCACCTGAGCTGATTAGAGAACAGGCCGCTGCTGTCCAGGGCTGGTAACTGCAGCAAAACTGCCTGCAACCGAACAATCTGGCTTCTGCTATGCAATTTAATGACCAGCAGATTCTATGACTATTAGGTTGCAGGCCTTCTCTTGTGAAGCGCTTATGCAAAACCCTTCTGAAGAGCCCTTATGCAGAGTCCTTGTGCAGAACCCTTATAAAGAACGCAATATCATTAGCCATGGTAATAGTCCTTTCTGATTCACCTTATCCATCACTCAACCCTGTCATAAACAACACCTGAGGAGCAACCATGCAAACAGACGCCCAAAAATTTAACGACGCTGTTGCGGTAGCAAATATTCCCACCTTGTTAATGGTGTTAGTACAACTAACAGGCGAGATGGTATGGCTTGAAGCCCCCTACAGGCCTTCCCGCGCCAGTGGCATGGGTGATAACGATAGCGGTGGACTAGCGGATCACATCCAGCAAGAAATACGCACTGCAGCGCTCGATGCAATCCTCACCTGGCATAAAACCAAGAACGTCGCCATTGCCGACCCTTCTCCAGCCCTGCTGGTGAAGATGTTAAGCGCTGCGATGGGTGAACCGGTACCAGAGGAGTATGGCGAATTTACTGCCGCACAATTAGGCATGCATCCTGTGCCAACAGAACAAATACCGGTGCCGAAGAATTTCAAAGTACTTGTCGTAGGCGCAGGTGTTTCCGGAATTTGTGCCGCCATTAATTTAAAATCAGCCGGCATTGACTTTACGGTTATAGAGAAACACCATTCAGTAGGTGGTACATGGCTCGAAAACCATTACCCTGGTGCCGGTGTAGACACACCCAATCATCTTTATTCATTTTCTTTTGCCACCTACGACTGGAGTGCGTTCTTTGCCCTGCGAGATGAACTGTATGCCTATTTACAACATGTCAGCAGTAAATTCGAATTAAACCCCCATATCCAGTTTAATACCGAAGTACAGGCTGCCGCATATCAACCGGCAAGCCAGACCTGGGAAGTTAAACTACGCCATGCAGACGGCACTATTGAAACCGTCAGCGCCAATATCGTAATCAGTGCCGTCGGTATTTTTAACCCGCTTGTTTATCCAGATATTGAAGGACTGGATTCTTTTGCTGGGCAGTCATTCCATACTGCCGACTGGCCCGATGAGGTTAATCTAAAAGATAAAAACGTCGCCATTATTGGCAACGGCGCTAGTTGTATGCAACTTGGACCAGAAATTCAGGCACAAGTAAAATCACTCACCATATTCCAACGCTCACCCCACTGGGCCGCACCTTTTGAGCAATTTCGTCGACCAGTACCTGATGCACTACGATTTCTGATGCAAGAAGTGCCAATTTATCAGGCCTGGTATCGTGTCCGACTGGGCTGGACTTTTAATGACCGAGTCTATTCATCACTACAAAAAGACCCCAGCTGGCAATTTCCCGAACGCTCATTAAACGCGACCAATGATGCGCACCGCGCCTACTATACCCGCTATATAGAAACTGAGCTTGGCGATAGACCCGACTTGTTAGATAAGGTACTGCCGTCCTATCCGCCCTTTGGCAAACGTATGTTAATGGACAACGGCTGGTATAAGATGTTACTTAAGGACAACGTTAACCTGGTAGATGATTCAGTCACAAGTATCAACTCAAATAGCATCAGCACCGAAACTGGCGACCAGTACCAGGCTGATATCCTGGTGCTTGCAACAGGTTTTGATGTACTGCGTTTTATGAGTTCATTTGAAGTCACAGGCAGATCGGGCAAGACCCTGACTGAAACCTGGGAGCAAGATAATGCCAAGGCCTATATCGGCACCAGCATCCCTGACTTCCCTAATTTTTACACCTTATACGGCCCTAACCTTCAACCTGGCCACGGTGGCAGCCTTATTTTCGTGGTAGAAATGCAGGTAAATTATATTATGGATATCATCAAAAAAATGGCCAGCCAGGACCTCGGCACAGTGGAATGTCGTACCGAAACCAACGAAAATTATAATGCCGAAGTGGATTCGATCCATGAAAAAATGGTCTGGACTCATCAGGGCATGTCAAGCTACTATCGCAATGACCGAGGACGAATTGTTGTTAACTCTCCCTATCGTAACGTCGACTTTTTCAACATGACCCGCAATGCCAACCTGGATGATTTTATTGTGGAAAATAAGCGCTAACCTTCACCGCTACCTAATTGGATAAGCCTCAAATAAGAACAGTATAAGTGCCGAGTAAAAACAGAATTAGAACAAAAATAAGTGAAGGACTGGCGTCGGATGAACATCGACTAATAACAAACCCTTCTTAACCGAGCCTATCAGAAAAATGGCTAACAACAGACCGAATAAAAATATACTTATTTTTATTTTAAGCCTGATAATTGGCCTGCAAATAAGCCTGATGTTAATTTTGCCTGGTTGGGAAAAGCCCCAGGGCATGTTGGCAGGCTTCGTATGGGGTGGCATATTGACATTCACTTTAACCTCGGTAGCCAGCAGCGTCGCCCTGGCGTTCATCGCCAGCCTGCTATTTGGATCGGCAAAAAGAGCATTGATCCTGATTGAAGCCACCCTCATTGCCGTTTTGTTTCTCGCAACCGTTATATTATGTTTTATTTACGTACAACCCGCTAAAGACCCGCGTACCCTTGAGGCCGAAAAAGTGGCAACGGAACTCAGGTTAAAGCAGCAATACGAACACAATATCCGCTAACAATTACCGCTTATTAGCAGATTACAACAACCCGTCGGCATCAACACTTCAAAGCAATAGATCCAATAAAATCCTTCAGAGCACGCCTTACCACACCCAGAGTTACTCTTTGCCCTCAACCAGAATATCCACCAGATAAGATCCTTTATTATTCAACGCATTGGCAATAGCGCCAGCAATAGCTCCTGGCTCCGATACCTGTTCGCCCTCAATGCCCATACCTTTGGCCATTTCCACAAAACCCAGGGTTGGGTTACTCAAATCCATATTTGGATAGGGCTTATCGGATTGAGCATTAAAGCGCTGACGATAAACATCCATATTATGTTTCAGCACTCGGTACTCTCTGTTAGACAGGATTATAAACACTATATCAAGATCATGATGAGCAGCGGTCCACAACGCCTGAATGCTATACATTGCCGACCCATCACCCGAAATCGCTACTACAGTTTTATCCTTGTGCGCCACTTTAACACCAATTACACCCGCTAACCCCTGGCCAATACCACCGCCACGACCGGCATAAAATGAATGCGGCTTATCAAGATTAAAACTACTGGCTACGTCACTAATAGCGGTAATTGATTCATCAACAATAATTACGTCATCCGGCAATGCCTTACCCAATTCAAAAAGTGCTCGGGCGGGCGACATAGGAGAATGATCCCATAAGGCCTGTAGCCTTTTCTCACTTTTTTCCGCAAATGCCTGCTTCTTACTGTTCAGCTCACTGGTTCGTTGTTCGATCATTTTCACATTAGTTGGCTGCAAACTCTTCTTCAGCAACGTATCAAGACCACCAATGGATGTTGACAAGGCACCCACAATGCCCATATCGAGACTGAAATTATGTGCCAGTTGAGCGGCTGAATTTTCTATTTGAGTGACAATCGTACCGTCACTAAAGGTCGGCCCTTCGGTAAACCAGACCTCTTCGAAAAATGGCCCACCTAACATTAATACAAAATCCCGATCTTCAAGCAGCTGATGAATTGCCGCAGCATCCAACGGAATACGACCCTGATAATGGGCATGGGATATTGGAAAAGAAATATGTTGTAACAGTCCCTCGGTCCAGACTGGCGCGCCCAGGGTTTCAGCCAGCGCGATCACCTGATTATAGGCCCCATGCCTGGCTACATCATCACCAACAATAATTGCCGGTTTTTTACTGCTCAGCGCCAGCGCTGCCAATGCTTCGAGACCATCCGGATTAGCCGCTGCCTGGCGATATAAAATTTCCCCAGCACGGGGCAGATTATCTGATTCCTGCTCCATAACGTTAATGGGCAGGCCAACAAAAACAGGGCCTGGAGGGCCGTCATTAGCTATTTTAAAAGCGCGACGTAGGATTGGCGCCATTTCATCAGCGGTTTCAACCTGTACAGCCCACTTTGTCACCGGTGCCGCCATAGCAACCAGGTCATGACCTAGCAAAGGATCACGCAGACGCATCCGAGTATCTTGTTGGCCAGCAGTAACAATCAATGGTGAATTGGCTTTTAGCGCCCCATATATCATACCAATGGCATTACCTAGCCCGGGCGCAACATGCATATTAGCCACCGCAGTCTTACCACTTGCCTGCGCATAAAAACTGGCGGCCCCTACAGCCAGGCCTTCATGCAGCGCAACAATATACTCAATGCTGGGATAATCAATCAGGCTGTCTAATAACGGGCTTTCAGTGGTGCCTGGATTGCCGAAAATATGCTCCACACCATGGACCATTAAACTTTCCATAAAAATTTGTCGACCGCGCATGGCAACCCCTTCATGGTTATTATAAGAGTTGCCAGCCTATTAGAAATACGCTGCCGGATCAATATTCAAGGGCACGGATAACAAAACCCAAACCAGATATTATCTTGCAGAAATACCCACATCCTCCAGTAAAGCCATGTCATCTGCAAAAGAAGGGTTAGGGGTTACCAATAATTTATCGCCGCAGAAGATGGAATTTGCACCCGCTAAAAAGCACAAAGCCTGTGCCGCAACATCCATGTCATTGCGCCCTGCGGATAACCTTACCACCGAATTTGGCATCATAATTCTCGCTAATGCGATGGTACGAACATATTCAAGGATATCCAACGGCTCTATATCTTCCATAGGTGTGCCCTTAACCCGCACCAGCATATTAATTGGCACAGACTCTGGGTGTTCCGCCAAATTTGCCAGCTGAATCAGCAAACCCACTCGGTCCCGATCCGATTCGCCCATGCCGACAATTCCACCACAACATAATTTAACACCTGACTGGCGCACATTAGCCAGGGTATCAAGACGATCCTGATAGGTGCGCGTTGAAATTATTTCGTTATAATATTCCGGCGAGGTATCAAGGTTATGGTTATAATAATCGAGCCCAGCAGCGGCCAACTTTTGTGCCTGCGATTCATTTAACATGCCAAGCGTAACGCAGGTTTCCATACCTTCATCATTGACCGCCTTAACCATTTCGATAACCCGCTGTAGGTTTTTATCCGTAGGATTACGCCAGGCGGCGCCCATACAGAACCTGGATGCACCAGCCTGCTTAGCAATTTTGGCGGCCCCAACAACATCTTCAAGTGGCAACAGGCCATGCGCCTCAGTACCTGTTTCATAATGCACACTCTGCGGACAATATTTACAGTCTTCAGGGCAATTTCCAGTCTTGATCGACATCAAGGTGCTGATCTGTACTTCATTCTCTGGAAAGGCAAGCCGATGAATCTGTTGCGCAGCATGAATTAAATCTGAAAAAGGTTGCCGATATATCTCCAGTGCCTTTTCCAGCACCCAGTCATGCTGAGTTTCTACATTTTTTTGGTTCATAATAAAGTTTTAAATTTCTCATCTAATATAAGTTTAATTCATCAACAGGCCGTCTTGTGACGATCCCTGCTTACCAATAAAACAGCCCGATAGAGACAACAATCTGCCGCTGTTAATAATAATGCTATAGAAAATAGTTACTGTATTAGCAAACTATGTGACCAAACAGGAAACATCTGAGTTGCCAAGCTAGAAACACCTGGTTTATTCTTGCCTGTAGATTCTGGGCAGATGTTCGTGCCTGGGCCCACTATTGTATCATCAGGCGTCATGGCGCCGATAGGAGTAGAAGCATGACCGCACCGATGCAGGGACTACGCGTCCTAGAAGTAGCAAGTTGGTTGGCAGCGCCCAGTTGCGCAGCTTTAATGGCTGATATGGGCGCCGATGTCATTAAGGTTGAACCACCCAGCGGCGACACTTATCGTCAGTTATATGCATCTTTAATGGGGCAGGACTTCGTTCATCCGACTTTTGAATTCGATAATCGCGGCAAACGTGGCGTAGTGATCGATTTTGAACAGGATGAAGGCCGGACTTTGTTATTGGAGCTGGCCAAAGACGTAGATATATTTATTACCAACCTTACCATGCCCAGGCTTGAGCGCTACGGCCTGAGTTATGATGCAATTCGCGCCGTTGCACCTAAAAGCATCTACGCAGTGCTTTCGGCCTTTGGCACAGAAGGTCCCGATTCAGAACGGCAAGGTTTCGATCAGTCAGCATTCTGGGCCCGTACCGGTGCTATGTCGGTTTCCGGTGACGCCACCAGCCCACCATCACTTTGCCGCGGCGGATTTGGTGATCATACCAGCGCATTAAACCTACTTGCAGCTAGCCTGGCAGCACTGCGGGTACGAGACCAGACGGGTGAAAGTCAATATGTCGAAGTAACCCTGCAACGCACCGGCATCTGGGCCCTGGCGGGTGATGTAACAACCACACTCTACTCAAGGGTACAACCACAACGACATGACCCTGACAGACCTTCTAATCCAGCCTGGAACTATTACCAGACTGCCGACGGTCGGTGGTTACTACTGGTGATGCCAATGGCAATGCCTTTTTGGCCCGCATTCAGCAAATTGATGGGTTACCCTGAATGGATTAAAGACGATCGATTTCAAAACATGACCGGACTACTTAATAACGGTCCAGAAATCGTCCCTATGGTAAGAGAAACCATCGCCACCGCGACGCTTGAAGACTGGTCTGAAAAACTAGATAACGCTGGGTTAATCTGGGCCCCAGTAGCAGAACTACCAGAAGTGGTAGAAGACCCTGCACTACGGGCGGTGGGTGCCTTTGAAACTATCAACCATCCTCGTGCCGGCGCAATAGAAACCATTGCTGCACCCATGGAAATTCGAGGCGCAGATATAGCCGTACGAGGTCCAGCGCCAGAATTAGGCCAACACTCGCGTGAAGTATTTACTGAACTTGGCCTAAAAGATGAACGCCTTGATGATCTATTCAAACGCGGTGTTCTTGTCTAAATGCTCTAGCCTAAATGTTCGCGCCTAAGTACCAGGTTAGGTGTATCTGGTCAGGCAAACCTGACCCATAATATACTCTATTTCGGATCAGGTATTAGTAATGCAATGAGTGTGTAGCGTATTCTTCTGACCATGCTTTTAAACAAAGCTGGTCAGAAACCACCATCAGGCACCATATAATTTTTTCGCCTGCACTACTAATTCTTCGCGAAAATCAGGATGCGCGATTTCACATAAAGCCCGTGCTCGCTGTTGCACAGTTTTACCACGCAATTCAGCAATACCAAACTCAGTGACCACATAGTCAATATACGTTCGCGGCACTGTGACCGGTGTACCACCCGTCAGGGTAGGGACAATCCGTGATACTCTCTGGCTGCTTCCTTTGGGCACAGAACTAGAGGGCAATACGCTCACTGATTTACCCCCGGGCGAATAAGCCCCTGCTACCATAAATACCGTTTGCCCACCGACACCCGTAAACATCCGATGATCAAAGGCCTCAGCGGATACCTGACCAGTAAGATCAACCACCATGGCATTATTCACAGCAACAAAATTTTCCTGGGTGATCAGCATCCTTAAATCATCGGTATAACCGAAATCATATAATTCAAATACCGGGTTTTCATTAATGCCATCTAACTCTTCCTGACTAAGCGCCACAATGGCACTGGCAACCACCTTACCCTTATGCAGGGTTTTTCTCTGTCCAGTAATAACACCTTTATTAACCAGATCAACCAGGCCACCAGTAATAAGTTCTGCCTGAACACCCAGGTCATTACGAAAATCAAGGAATTGTCCCAGCGATGCAGACACAGTACCCACACCCATTTGTATGGTGTCACCGTCATTAATCAACTCTACCCCAACTGTGGTACAGATGGCTTCTACCTGTGATATTTCTTCTTCGCTTAATTCTTCAGCCTGCGCTGCTGCATCGGCGACAATTGAATGCGACTCGCCCTCGACAAAAAAATCAATTTCATCGACGTGCACATAGTTTTCTCCGTAGGTGCGGATAAACTCTTCTCGGACTTCAGCAATAACAATAGTTGCCCGTCTGACCAACCCTGGTGACATCCAGACGCCCTGACCAAAACTACAATAACCATGTTCGTTAGGCGGCGACACGGGCACCATTAATACGTCTGGGTTCGGCGCTAGACCTGCCGGCATTTCATATTGCTTCCACAGCCCAACGGGCAAATAATCGGTCTCTCCTGCATGGCATGCAGCTCTATTCAGCGGTGTAGAATAGTTATCCCGCAATCTGAATATATCCCGCAGTTCAGGTCCAGTCCATTGCACCGCCGAGCCCATATGATCGATCCGGACTTGTTTAAGTCCATTTTTTTTTGCTGATTCGATCAGTGCTTTACATAAAGTAAAGGGCGTGGTTACCGAAGGCGTCACATTCACCGTATCGCCTGACTTAATATTTAATACCGCCTCTGAGGGTGACACTAACTTACGCCCCAGCATGTCTCGCCAATTTGCCATTATTATTTTCCCCCAATTTGTTTTTTTCGAGGATAACGCAAATCATTGATAGATGTCATGAAAAGGATCTCAACGATAATATAAAGCCAGACCGCTGAACCATATTTTATGTGCTTAAACCATATTTTATGTGCTTAAACATAGATAATTTGGCAAGGTCACGCAAAAATACAACGTTGCTGCGGCCCTGCACGAGGATGATTTTCTTCGGCTAGACAGCCTAAAGTTTCAATTTCAGCGCTTCTAACAGGAGTGGTTGCTGTTGCCGCAAGGCTTTACGCAATATAATTTCCTGATCCGCCATAGCGGCCTGCCGCGCTTTCAACAACTGATGTACCAGACGGTAACTTGCTGCAGACGATTGATGATGCTGAGGCAAATCTTCTGCCAAAATGTGGATCAGGCCAGGTTCATTAATTAATATCCAGGCAGGAAATTCATCGACAACAGGCGCCTGATCCAGATCCAGTTCATCTTCAAGCGCACAATAGGCCTGCCATAGTGTCCTTATACCTGCATCAATCAATTTATCTGAATCCAGCCAAATTGACGCTTGATCACCGAATTGCCAACATAGGTGACACCATGCCATCAATTCTTCACCGCGGTTGTGTCGCCGACCACCGCATTCTGCCAGGCGTCGACATAATATAATTTCCTGGCGCCAATCTGGCTCTGCCAGGATGGCCGCACTCACTCCGCGCCAATCCTCCGCCTGGGCCAGGATATAACTATTATGCAAATCCGCTACTGCAGCAGAAAAACCTTTCTGTTTAACCGCTTCGCTCAACCTACGCCATTGCCGCATCATGAAATCACGACTTTTATTTCGCAGTAATCGCTTCACATCAGGCAGCAGGTTTTGCAGTAAAGTTAGCTCAGCTGGCGGATCAAATACGGGCTCTGAAAATTGCCGAACTAAAACCAGTAGCTCGTCAAAAATTGCAAGATCCGCATAATTGGGTGCTTGTTGATAGAGTTGATCCAGATATTGCTGCGCATCCGCGGCAGCATAGTCCAGCAGTGCGTTAATGATATTATTACTTAATACCACCACCGGGTTATCAAAAAACATATCCATTTGTGGTGATGTTTGAACCGGTGCAAAACGCTGGCTAAGACGAGTGCTCCTGGCTCCGTCAGCGCTCATCTTTAGCGCTACCTGCTTGTCGGTGCGCTGCCAGGGCAAGTATTCTTCGATCTCCGAAACAAGTCCAATGGTTTCTGCGTAAGCGACTATAATGTCTAGCTCAGCAAATATACGCTCTGAATTACCCAGTAAATACTGATCCAGAAAATCGATTTGGCCCAAACGCCAACATTCATAATCCTCATAGGCTAGCCGACCACTGGTTAAAAGCCATTCCAATGGGGTAAAAACCCCCTGTTCCATTAGCTGACTATTAACCAGCGCATGCAGCACAAAATGTTCTGGCTTTATATTGTTTTGCGCTACCATTTATTGTCCGTTAGAAATGCTGTTTATATAAGATCTGTCTGTTTAAAAGCAAGATCGGCTCAGGGCTGTCTGTTTTATAGCAAGAGCCGCTCAGGGCTGTATGTTTTAAAGCAAGAGCCGCTCAGGGCTGTATGTTTTAAAGCAAGAGCCGCTCAGGGCTGTATGTTTTAAAGCAAGAGCAGCTCAGGGCTGTTTATCAAGACCAGCTCAGGGCTGTAAAAGCCCCATCAGGTCGTTAGCGTTGAGTTTACCTGGGGCGCTGCTTTTTGCAGCATAAATACTTTCAGCCAGGCCCGCTTTATTTTTTTGCAGATCGAGTATTTTTTCTTCCACACTGCCTTCAACAATCAGTTTATAAACAAACACCTGTTTATCCTGACCAATACGATAAGCGCGATCGGTGGCCTGGTTTTCAACCGCCGGGTTCCACCAGGGGTCATAATGTATTACTGTATCAGCAGCCGTAAGATTCAAACCAGTACCACCGGCCTTAAGACTAATCAGAAATAATGGCACTGCCTCATGCTGAAACTTTGCCACCACAGCATCACGGTTTTTGGTCTGCCCATCCAGCATCACATAACCAATATTACGCGCGCTCACAGCATCTGCAATCAACCCTAACATCGAGGTAAACTGAGAAAACAATAAAATCCGCCTTCCTTCTCGCGTAAGTTCCGTAAGCATGTTCATTAACATTTCGAACTTGGCAGAGGTTGTCACGTCTTTGGAAATAGCCGATGGTAATAATCGAGGATCACAACAAACCTGACGCAACTTTAACAAGGCATCTAATACCGCTAACTGCACCTTACCAGCACCTTGTTCGCGAATTATTTCCCTGACTTCCTTGTGCATTGTTAAACGTATACCATCATAAAGATCACGTTGTTTATCGCCCATCACAGCCCGTTGCACAATTTCTGTTTTAGTTGGTAATTCCGGCGCAACTAACTGTTTTGTCCGCCGTAGAATAAAAGGTGCCAGGCGTTTTTTTAAACTATCCAGACGTAATTCATTAGCCGCTACTTCGATGGGCTGTCGATAATGTTGGTCAAAATTCCTTTGACTACCCAATAGACCAGGCTGAAGAAAATCAAATAGCGCCCATAATTCACCAAGATGGTTCTCCATCGGCGTACCCGTTAGGCAGAGGCGGTACTCAGAATTTATTTGCCGTACTATTTGTGCCGCCTGGGTACGATGATTTTTAATATTCTGGGCTTCATCAAGAATCAAAACAGAATAATCTTGCTCAACCAGAACATCATAATCAAATTTCAGCAACGGATAACTGCTCAATATCACATCAGCATCGCCAAGTTGAGAAAACAGCTGACCTCGATTGGGCCCCTGTAAGGCCAGTACTTTGAGTTCCGGGCTAAAACGGCGCGCTTCATCTCGCCAGTTACCCAATACGCTGGTCGGCGATAAAATCAACGCGGGTAGCACAAGACGTCCGCAGGATTTTTCCAGGGCCAGATGCGCCAGTGTCTGGACGGTTTTACCCAGCCCCATATCATCAGCTAGAATACCGTTAAACTGGAATTCTCGCAGAAATTGCAGCCAGCCTAATCCCTCTTGTTGGTAGTTCCGCAATGTCGCCTTAAAGGTCTCAGGCGGCTGCAGCGGCTGGATGCGATCAAAATCAGCAAGCTTTTCCACCAACTGTTTTATTTCATGATCACCGAGCCACAATAAATCTTGCTCTGCAGCTGAAAAAACTTCTGTCGCTAACTGAACCATTCGTGTCATCTGATTAACAGGCAATACCAGGCCCTCATCAATTAAACTATTTTCTGTCAACAATTCACTCAAGACTTCAAATATTTGCTGCACCCGCTCAACAGGCACCGGCAGGTATCGACCATCGGGTAAGTGCAAGAAAAACACCCTATCATTCTTTTCGGTTGGCTCACCTTCTGTTGTTAAGCCTTTGGCTGGCAGCGTTAATTCATGCATGAAATCACTGTTAAGCAACTGCACCAATAACGGCAAAATATTAATCGGCTCATTGTTTACCATCATGCCCAATTCCAGACTAAACCAGTCCTGGGGTTTCTCGATGCCCTTCAAATTAGTTCGTTTTTGAATATTGGAATACCAGTCGCCTACCTCAGCAAGCTGGTATGGAAAGCTTTCCTCTATTTCAAATTCCCAACCGGACCGTTGTAGGTCAACGCGTTTATGCAGCATAAAATCGAGCCATGTAGCCCTATCTGGCAAGCTAAGGCATACCTCATCACCAACAAACTCTTTAAGTTGAAAAGCAAGCCTGTTTTCGGCATCAATATCACGTTCAACCTGATAACAGGTTCCCTGCAGCCAATAGCGTAAACAAGGTACCGCTGAAGGTCGCAAAAAAGTATTTTCTGATTGCTCATTATAAATAAAAGACAGTTCAGCCCTGGCTGATTGAACGTCCCCAAAGAGACGTAATTTAGCCCTTATACTACTTGTTGGCACCGGCTTAATCGAAACTTCCCTTGCTTGCGGCAAACCTTTATCCAGGACAAATTCAGCGTTTACCCCATCTACCTGCTCGGCAGTTAAAGCAGACCTTGTTGCCAGCTTTGCTAACGATTCTGCCCCGCAGGCCAGAATAAGCTCGCCAATCAAGCCTGCGTCTGGATTTATATATTGCACAGGAGTTAAAAATGGCAAAACATACTGCTCGTCAGGTATCCCAACATCCAGTTGCTGGTGAGTATTATCAAGCATCAACCAGGCAAGGCTGCCTGGTTTACCATCGGCCTTGTTAAGTAACTGTTGCGAAGGCCTACGCCAATAACATCGCTCACTGGCTAAACATAAATTCATCAAGGCCACACCTGTAACCCCCTGAAGCGAAAATTGGGTTGATATTGATGAGGTAGTTGATGAGGCCGTTGATGAGGTTGGGACAATATTCTGATTAAGTTTCGACAGAATAATTTTATCCTGCGGCTGGATATAACGTGGAAACCTGCCACTTCGATAACGTTGTAAAATATAGGGGGCAATATCCCCTGCTGCATTATCAATCCACAGGCTCAAATTAAGCGACCGGCTATTTTTCACACAGCCATCAGCTATACCAATCATATCTTGTGCAGTTGTTACGCCCGTATCTGTCAGGCCTGACACAGTTTCAAGACAATAAACCAGCCTTTGATCCGCCACTGGTAAGGGCCTTGCGGATATAGCCTGATTATATGTAGGTCTCTGAATAGTGGATTGAGTAGGGCTATTAGACCTATCTTGCGACGCAGCCAGCTGTTCAGTTTGAACGCTAGTTGGATTGCCGGTTTGAATACTTGCCTTAACACTTTTCTGAACAGCTGCTTCAACAGCGGCAAATTGATTTGAAATCGTCTGAATAAGCACAGCGGCCACATGCTGACAATTAACGCCATGCTCGCAGGAACATTCACCATCAATAGTGTTGTCCGCAATTCTGATAAAAACCCGCGCTACGCTGCTGTCATTCACCCGGCCAGTGACTGTGATGTCGGCGTCGCCTGCATCCACTTGCCTGACCATAGCAACCTTACCCGCCTGCGTGAGTTGCTCGCCAGCGCTAAAACAGTCTTCGCCAAGAAATCGTTGCACAAATGCCAGGTCTGGAATCATAATTTAGGGCGTTATTAATAGAAGACGCATACCATGCCCCAAAACAGGAAGTAGGTGTAATAACTGCTTCGACCTACAACCGTTATAGCCCTGAAAACAAAAATTCAGCAGCCCAAACTTTAAAAAATATTGCTCAGATTTTGCGACAATATGGTGGTTTGTTCCAGAAAGATATACCGCCTGGCCAACTTAAAACTATCACCGTCGCGCCGCAGGACATCTTCTCTTCGTCCGATCCAGCTATCTTCAACACTTTCCAGCCGGGTTCGATAAAGATGAATATTAGCTTTTATCTGAATATCATCACCTTCAATCCCAACTACCTGAATGTTATTCACAAAATGTCGAGTCCGCGAAGGGGGGTCCTCCGACCAGGCATTACCAGCCGACATTTTCGCCACTCGCATGCGAAGAAAATTAATATCATCGTCAAACAGTGCCATGGCACCAATTTTGGTAAATTCACTATCGACCTGCGCCAGCGTCGTAGTTCGTCTAATGGGCATCCAATAATGTATATCTTCAGTTAACAGGTTCAACCATTCATCGAACCGGCGCTCATCTAATATTTGCGCCTCGTGATATAGGAACTGCTCCACCTCAAAATGCAGTAACATACGCGCTTTAACATCCATCTGGGCGAATTCTTCCATCAAACATCTCCTGTTGGTGGGGCCGAATGGTTTTTTACCAAATCAGGCCAACTCTCTGCTTTCATCCATTCTTGCCAGGAACGATATAACCAGAGTTGCGCATGTTCATTCACCACGGTGTCTATATAACTTTGGCCTGAAGCATCATGGGTCATTTTATCCTGACCAAGACCCATGGAAAAATTGATTGGTCGCTCACCAGTAACAGCACCTACCGACCCTCGGGTGGAATGCGACCAGTTTTCACCATCATCCTGCTCTAGTAGCCCCGACGGACCAAATACATGATTGGCTACCATCACCGCTGCGCGTCGTTCTTCGACAGTCTGATTTTTTTCAGCAAAAGTGAACCACCATAATTCGGTCTCAAAAGGGCCCCGCGGAATCCTTAAACATAATTGTGGTGGCCCCGCTGCCGACACCCATAGATTCGGAAAAATATTAGGATGTCCTCCCGATCGCACACCGACCGGCCCCATGGCTTCCTCGGCTTTGTCCGTGGTTCGCCAGACTTGACCCTGAGCTGGCCCCTGAATATCACCACCCGCTGCAACAACCTGTTTTAGCTGCGCCAAATTTTCTTCACCAATATCTGCGCCAGAGATACCGTGGCCATATTCACCCAACATCACCATTTGATTCATATACCGCAAACCTTCTTCATCGATCATCCCAGCACGTACTGCTGAGCCGTGGCTCACTTTGGGATGATACCAGTCGTAAAGGTTATCAACTGCCAATTTCCAGTTGCACTGGATACGGTTTTTCTGGATGCCATCAATGACTTCCATATCACCCCGTTCAGCGATCAGATCAATGCCTACCTTGCCAACCCAACCAAGGTAAGTTTCCAAATCAGGCGCATCGTCATCAAGACTGGCAAAAACAAAACCTTTATAGCTTTCGACCCTATTGGCCTTTTGTAGACCTAACTGCTCCTTATCAAGCTTTTCACGATAGTAACTTTCGTACCCTGGTACAGCCACCAACTTACCATCCAGGTCAAAATTCCAACCATGATACGAGCAGAAAAACGACCGCGTTTTACCCTGGTCCGAACGACAAACCGTATTGCCTCGATGCGGGCAGGAGTTCAGCAAAACCTGCACTTCTCCCTGCCGGTCTCGTACCGCTATTACCTGATCCTCACCAATATAGCTGAGAAAAAAACAACCTGATTCTGGCAGTTGAGTTTCATGACAAATGAAATTCCAGCCACGAGCAAAAATACGTTTTAGCTCCTGCTGGTAAATTGCCTGATCAGAAAAGATTCGCCGATCAACCGTGCCTTTGTCAGCATCCACCCACGACTCTCGGGCAATAACTTCCGGCCTCGTATTAGACATATATACTCCTCAATTTTAAGCTGGCGATTAAACTCAGCTATTTAGCATGCCTTTAGCATAGCTTTCGCCTGATATCTGGCTTCTTTCTGGTCTAAATATAACCCAGCGGCAGAATTAAATAACCCCCCTGAAGTACAGCAAAATTGATCGAGCGTACAAACACAGGGTATTGAAATTGACCACCTGCCAATATTAAAAACCCCAAGGTACTGTAAAACACAGAAATTAGTAAATAACATTGGCGCATGATTAGGCTTTTTTTCGCCAGCGAGCGGGCGTCAAACCAAATTCTCGCTGAAAAGCACGAATAAACGCTGCAGCCGAGCTATACCCACAGCGCTCGGCAATATCGGCAATAGAACGAGCACTTTTATCCAGCTCAAAAATGGATTTTGCCAGTCGAGCATGGCTAACAGATTTTAACGGCGTAATACCAATATTACGCTTAAAACTATTTGCAAATGCAGTTCTGGACATACCGGCCAAATTAGCCAGCGCTTCCACGCTCCAACGCGCAGTCGGATTACGCCCGATCTCCAGCATCACCCTGGAAATTCTTGGATCAACACTGATTTCTGGCACTGTAATTCCGTTTAATGCCGTCCCATCACCACGACTGGCCTCGCCAAAACGCATTAAATTAACCACCAACGCCTCTGATAACAGGCGCACAGACTCGGTGGAGTATATTAACGGCTGCATCAGTTCATCTTCAATAAGGGCAAAAATTGCACATAATTTGCGATGTAATTGTGGTGCTGCGGTCGGTGTTATCAACTGCATACCACTATAAGCACTGGCAAAAGCCAACGCATCGTTTTTGACTTCACCCACTATTAATTCAACTATAAGATCCGATTCAACGGCAGCGCCATTGGTGCTCGTATAATCGGATGAAGCACTTTGCGAAGCACTTTGCGAAGCACGTTGCGAAGCACGTTCTGGACCACGGGGCTGTACCGGTCTAATCAGGCCATTAAGGTCTGCGACTGTTTCAGGTGTACTGCCAATACTTTTTATTCTATGTGGCACCAGTCCACTAATCGAAACCACAGATTTCTCGGGCACTTCAATCTCATATATACCAGGCCGAGCCAATTCCAGCACCAGCCGACCCTTTTGCAACAAATAGCAATAGCAGCACTGAGCGATTTTGGCTTCTGTATTAAAAGCAGCGCCAAAGCCAACGAAGCCGTAGGTCACACCATCCATCCTGACCTCAGGATATTCCTTCTCGATGGGCATTAAAATCTTTCCAGCTGATCGCATTAAATGCAACTATACCAGCCTGTCAACGGTCTAGGCTGGTATGATGAAGAATATAAATCGCACCCACTGTTATAATCAACAACGCAATCAACAACGCAATCAACCAATACAATATGCGATTCAATCTTCAACAAGTTCTTGAACACAATCCTTAACCAGGGTTTTAGTAAACATCCTGGTTTTAGTAAAATTTTTTTGCAGAATCAACCAAACAATTCTGTCGCGTATTCGCCCAGCGAATTATTCGATTCAGATTAATCCAATTCGATACCAGTCAGCGAGTGTGCTAACAATGCGAGAATCAGTCAAAGAATATTATGGCCAGGTACTTAAATCCTCCGACGACCTAAAAACGGATGCCTGCAGCACCGATGAAGTCATGCCACGATATATCAAAAACGCCTTATCTCGGGTCGCAGATGAAGTCATGGCCAAATATTATGGCTGTGGACTTGTAGCGCCTGAAGTACTGGCTGGCCTGAACATTCTTGATCTCGGTAGTGGCTCTGGCCGTGATTGTTATGTACTGGCGCAACTAGTAGGGCCTAACGGCCGAGTAGTGGGCGTCGATATGACCGATGAGCAGCTGCAGGTCGCCAACGATTATAAAGATTTCCATGCAAATTCCTTTGGTTTCGCCAACGTAGAATTTATCAAAGGAGATATTGAACACCTCGACCAGCTCGGACTGGCTGACAGTTCATTTGATCTCATTGTCTCAAATTGCGTCATCAACCTGGTTGAAGATAAGGCAAGCGTACTAGCGCAGGCTCACAGATTGTTAAAACCAGGTGGCGAATTGTATTTTTCGGACGTTTATGCGAATAAACGTATCCCTCAGGCCCTGGCGAAAGATCCGGTACTCCATGGTGAGTGCCTGTCTGGCGCCCTCTATTGGAATGACTTTGAAAATCTCGCTAAACAGGCTGGTTTTTTAGATCCACGGCTAGTCAAAGACCGCCCTCTGGGTATCAATAATGAAAAGGTACAGGCGCGCATTGGCCATATCGATTTTTATTCCGCCACCTACCGTCTTTTCAAAATAGCAGAATTAGAACCTGCTTGTGAAGACTACGGCCAGGCAGTCATATACAAGGGTGATATATATGAATGCGAACAGGCATTCCCGCTAGACAAACACCACTTCATTGAGGCCGGCAAGGTATTTCCTGTCTGCGGTAACACCTACCGAATGTTACATCAAAGCCGATTCAACCAGCATTTTGAATTCATCGGCAACTGGGATCAACATTACGGTATCTTTGAAGGCTGCGGTAGTAGTCTTCCTTATGATGCGGGCTCGGTTGCAAGCGTTGCTGGCGACATCAACAATGAATCTGGATGCTGCTAATCCCTGTAATATTTAACCCGTTTGTAACCGAGATGCTCAGGAAACGAATCCGACCTATTCTATTTCCTGATCTCGATTCAACTATTTATCGACTATCAAACCTCTTATCAGACCTTCCTATCAAGAGAAGACCAGCCGTTATCAAACAGTTTGAGTATTTCAGTTTTCTTTATTTTATAGGCCGTGTATTCTAAAGTAACATATGGGATATAACCATTTTTAGTATTCCTTAGTCATCAATATAATAATAATTGCATTGGGAATTCTGCCATGAATACTGCCCTGGCACGGTGCAAACCATCAGAAGATCGATGCGACTATGGGTGCTTGCCATCCAGGCTAATGAAGACCCGTGCAATAAACCCGCTGGCTATCTCCCCCACTGGCAAACACTGCTATGCAGCCATTTTGAACGCGCAACCAACACTAACATTCAACAGCATCACTATATTGCCTTTGAGCTCGTCCAGTCATGACGGGTTTCTCGACGAAGTTGCCACCGAAGCGGTTCGTCGTATTGGCTATCAGATAAAAATCATCAACGTCCCAGGAGAAAGAAGTTTACGCAATGTCAATAGCGGCATGGTTGATGGCGAACTATTCCGCTTCAAAGGCATCGACAAATTATACCCCAACCTTATCCCTGTACCCGAGAAAATGCTCAATATAGAATTCTGGGTTTATTCAAGAGTGCCACTGGATCAATCCCTCGCTTGGCAGGCACTGGCCAATACCACCGTGGCCCATGTCAGGGGCTGGAAAATTCCCGAGCGAAATTTGCCAGCATCCGCAATTACAACAAAAACCAAAAATTCAACACAACTGTTCCAGCTGCTTGAAAAACAACGAGTTGAGGCGATTATTGCTGGCCGCTGGAGTTCAAATTATCTCATTCGTGAAGCCATTGTGAACGGCTCACACCTACAAAGACATGCTCTGGAAATTCGACCCGGGTTTATGCATCTGAATAAAAAGCATAAAGAATTGCTGCTACCGCTGGCCAGATCATTAGCCAATATGAAAGCAGACGGCAGCTATCAATCGTTAGTTGCCAAACACCTGACAGATTTATAAATAAATGTTGCCTTCAACCACCACCACGCATCAAAAGCACCTCGAAGCAAGAGCTACGTTGCCTGAATACCAACCTGGCACAATCGGGGTTTTAGGCAAATGACCCAGGCTAATACTGCTACCTATTTCGGCAGAAAAATCACCAGCGGTAAACTCGGTTGGCGCTTCGGCGTTTTTGTCATCCTTGCTAGCTCAATCATCACCCTCGGCATGTCGGCTTACCAGGTTTATACTGAATTTCAACGAGACCTTGACAAGGTTAACATTCGTCTCGAACAATTTGAAAAAACGCAGCTAAGTACCATCGCTAACCGTCTTTGGGTACTGGACCTTAAAGAATTAAAAATCAGCCTTGGCAGTGCTGCCAGCCTACCTACTATCGAGTATATCGCCGTCTACGACGAACAAAAATTACTCATGAGTGTCGGCAAAAACACCGATAAAAACATCATCGTCAAGCACCACAAGCTGACTTACCAGTTTAATGGCAAAACGAATAACATTGGCAATCTAATCATCAAGGCATCCCTCGACGAAGCCTATCAACTGATATTTGATCGCGCGCTATTAATCATCGTTACTAATGGTATTAAAACATTAATCATTGCCGGCATTATTTTACTGATTTTTTATCATCTTATCGGCCAACATCTAACCAAGATATCGCAATTTGCCAAAGAACTTAATATTGACAATCTTGACCGAACATTTAGTTACGATCGCAGACCAACCAATGCTGCTAATGCCGATGAACTTGATCTATTACATACTGCCATATCCACCATGCAAGATAATTTATCAACAGCAACAGAGCGTCTTATACAGCGCGAAGCCACCCTGAAAACCCGTCAGGCACAAATCAACCTGCTACTAAATTCCACCGCAGAAGGCATCTACGGCATCGACACCAATGGTTTATGCACCTTCGCCAACAAGGCCTGTCTTGATATGCTAGGTTATACCACCGCTCAGGAACTACTGGGCCAGTCAATGCATAGCTTAACTCATAGCAAATACCCCGATGGCACGCTCTACCCCGATGACCAATGTCTTATCTACAGGGCTTTTCGAGAAGAACAGGCAATCCACATTGACCACGAGGTTCTGTGGCATAAAAACGGCAGTAGGCTCGAAGTCGAATACTGGTCCCAGCCCATATATAACAAACAACAATGTACTGGCGCAGTGGTCACTTTTATAGATATTGGAGAACGGAAATTTGCCGAACAGGAGCGAGCAGCATTATTGCAGTCTGTCGAAGAAAAAAATGCTGAACTGGAACGCTTTACCTATACTGTGTCGCACGACCTCAAAAGTCCTTTAGTCACCATTAGTGGTTTTATCGGGCTACTTGAAAAAGATATTGCCGAGAACAACCAAAACCGCGTTAGCACCGACATTCAAAGAATTAGTGATGCTGCTAACACCATGCAAAACCTCCTGGACGACCTGCTAGAATTATCCCGTATCGGTCGTCAGAGTTCCAGCAGAGCCAATATATCGATCGAATCCCTGGTCCAGGCGGTCACCAAAATGTTAGCCGGCAGTATCAGCTCAAAATCCGCCAGCATTCAACTCGCACCTAATCTGCCGCTACTGCACGTTGAAGAAGCACGTTTTAAGGAGGTCTATCTGAACCTTATTGAAAACGCTTTAAAATATTCACGTCCCAACGTAACCCCAAAAATAGAAATTGGTGTTGAAAAGGGAGAAAACAACGAACTTATCTATTTTGTTCGGGACAACGGCATTGGTCTTGACCCTCGTTATCATGACAAAATATTTGGCCTTTTTGAAAAATTATCTACCAGTAGTGAAGGCACCGGTATCGGGTTAGCTATTGTTAAGCGAATTATAGAAATGCACAATGGTACAATATGGGTCGAAGCTAACAATTCGACACATGGTTCAACACACGGTTCAACGCACGGTTCAACGCATGGTTCGACATTTAAATTTACCCTGGCAAACTCATCAGGTCCCGAACATCCTCAGCCATTGCCAATTACCGCTATAACATCAATTTCCAACCCAACAACACTGGATAAAACCTGATGGCACAACCAATTACCCAGGGTGAACCACTAAAAATACTGCTGGTCGAGGACAATCCATCCCACGCTGAGATGGTGATGCGAAGCTTTCAAACGCATCGCATCGCCAATGAAATAGACCATGTTCATGACGGAGAACAGGCCCTGGATTATCTCCACCACAGAAACGATTATTCTGACAGCAACAGGTTTTCACAGCCAGACCTGGTTCTACTGGATTTAAGACTGCCAAAAATAGATGGCCTGGAAGTGTTGGATAACATCAAATCAACAGAACGTTTACTCACCATCCCCGTCGTAATACTAACTACTTCTACGACAGAAATCGATAGGGCCAGAGCGTATAAACATCATGCTAATAGCTATCTGGTTAAACCCATAGATTTTAACAGTTTCACCAACATGATGAATGATTTAGGCTATTATTGGCTGGTGTGGAATCATCTACCTTTCGATGATAAATAAGAAGCCAAATAAGAAGCCAAATAAGAAGACTAATGCGCGCAAGCAGAGGCTGAGATGACAGCAGACAACCCATCAATTTTGCTTGTCGAAGATAATATTGCTCATGTTGATCTTATTCGCCGGGTACTGGAAGACAACAATCTAAGCAATCATCTAACAGTTTGTAAAAACCTTGCCGACGCCCGCCAGGTGATAACTGCACGCCCTCCAGGGCTCGTTATCACCGACCTTAATTTACCTGATGGCAAAGGCATCGACCTTATCGAATTTTCTGCCGGTAATTCAGCATACCCCGTCATTCTAATGACCAGTTTTGGCGACGAAAACATTGCTGTTCAAGCAATAAAACTGGGCGCACTGGATTATCTGGTTAAAAGCCCCGAGGCATTCACAAGTTTGCCACAGACCATAAGTCGAGTAATGCGTGAATGGCGACATATCGAAGCCAAGCTGAATGCTCAGGCTGCCCTGTTACAGAAAGACCAGGAGCAGGAGGAAATCCTCAATTCCATGCTCGAAGCGGTTATCACCATCGACCAGGACGGACTAGTTCTGTCTTTTAATTCCGCTGCAGAAAGCCTGTTTGGTTTTACCCGCAAAGAAATTATCGGCAACAATTTACATCAGCTGATGCCTCAGCAAACAGCGACCGCACACAACGACTATATCGACCGATATCTGGCGACCGGCCAGGCAGAGGTAATGGGTTACAGCCGGGAAGTAGAAGCCCAGCATAAAGATCTCAGTATATTCCCCATCCGTCTTTCTGTGGCCGAGTTATCTCCCGCCGCAAACGGCAAAAGACGCTTTATCGGCAGCTGTCAGGACCTCACGCTGTTAAAGCAGCAACAGGAGCAATTACGTCGAATTCAAAAAATGGACGCACTGGGAAAACTAACCGGGGGTATTGCCCATGACTACAATAATATACTGGCCATCGTTTTAGGCTACGCAGAACAGATTGAACACGATAAACATCAACCAGACAAGGTGGCAATTTATTCCCACCATATTAGCATCGCTGCCGAACGAGGTGCCAAACTAGCAAAAAAACTCATGGTATTTTCACGGCATAAAAAACCCGACATTAGCGTCATGGATATCAACACATTGTTGCGCGAACAAGAACAGATGCTGCAACAGACACTGACCGCAAATATTACTTTGAGACTTGAGCTGGAGCAAAACCTGTGGCCCGTTGAACTAGACCAGAGCGATCTGGTTGATGCAATAATCAATCTGAGTATCAACGCAAAATTTGCTACAAAACCCGGCGGGTCATTAACCATCCGCAGTAAAAACAGGACCCTCAATAACCTCGACATATTACACCTCGACCTGAAACCCGGCGACTATGTTTTATTAAGTGTTACTGATACTGGGCATGGCATGGACCCAGCAACCATAGAAAATATTTTTGATCCCTTCTATTCAACTAAAGGTGAATCCGGAACGGGTTTAGGTTTAAGCCAGGTATATGGGTTTGTAGAACGCAGTCATGGCATTATAAGGGTAGATTCTGAACCCGGCAAAGGTAGTTGTTTTGCCCTGTATTTCCCCAGAAGTCTTCGTTCAATACCCCCGCCACAAAATCCCGTCAAAACCCCGAAAAAACCCACCCAGGGCAATGAAACAATACTCGTGGTAGATGACGAACCTGACATGCTCAAACTTGGCCACAAAATTTTAACCGCCCAGGGCTATCAAGTATTTACTGCCAGAGATGGCCAACAGGCACTATCCATTTTACAGCAAGAAAAAATCGACCTGGTGATTTCGGATGTTATCATGCCCTCAATGAACGGCTATCAGCTGGCTCAGCAAATCCACAAAAACTACCCACAGACAAAAGTGCAGATGGTTAGTGGTTTTGCCGATGCACATTATGTAGATACAATCGACGATTCATTGCATCAAAAAATACTCCAGAAACCTTTTAATTCCAACATATTGTTAACCCGAGTCAGGTCTTTACTGGACGAATAGAGCTACAGATCTAATCACTTGATAACTAGCCCTGATAACTAATCCTGATAACGTGGCCCGCTATTAGATAAAAACAATCCAACCTCAGCTTTACAAAACCCTTCAGTCAGATCAAGACTATAGTTTAGATAGTCTTGTCACAACGACACGCCTATTTATCCAGAAATAAAATAATTGACGCTGGTTGTTAAATTTGACTTTAGCTAACAGCGCCAGGCCTCAGGGCGCTTTAAGGCATTAATATGGGCACAGATAAAAAAAGAAAAGTAGACCTGCTGCTGGTAATACAGGATGCCAGTTCAAGGGTCCAGTACAGAAATATGATTGAAGATATGGAGCTCAATGTGCATGTCTGTATGGCAGACTGCGGCAGTACTGCGATAGAGAAAATTGCCGAAAATGACTTTGGCTGCCTGGTACTGGATTCTATCCTGCCTGATATGCCGGCAAAAAACATCCTGGCCGCAGCTAGAGAAGACTCAAAATCAATAATACCGAGCGTAGTATTTACTACCGAGCCCAATGAAACAGACCGCCTGAAATTACTCGAAGCAGGCGTCAGCGACTTTATTAGCAAGGACGAATGCACCCCGGAATTATTACGAATCTCCATCCTCTATGCACTCATCAGAAATGAATACAGTAAATCTCAACAGAATTACGAGCAGGCACTGGTATTACTGAAACATAAATCTGTTATCGAACTTGCGATTTGCAAAGAAAAACAGGAACTAAAAGAAGCCAATAGCAAACTGCATTTTATGGCTATGCATGATGCTTTGACCAGCTTACCCAATCGCCTTATGCTACTTGAACATCTGGACCATTCACTGCAATATGCGAAAAGAAATCGCACTAAACTAGCGGTATTATATATAGACCTGGATCGATTCAAACTTGTCAATGATAGCCTCGGGCACGATATCGGCGATCAGGTACTGCTCAGTGTCGTACATCGAATTAAAGGCCAGGTCAGACGCAGCGACATTCTCGCCAGGGTCGGCGGAGACGAATTTGTTTTGCTGATAGACAAGGTTAAAGGCAATAAAGAAATAGAGATCATCACCCAAAAAATAAACCGCGCACTGGCAAAACCCATCGTTCTCGATGACGAAGCAATCTATATGTCAGCCAGTATAGGCGTGGACATCCTGGAGAAAAACCACCAGTCAGCTGAGATGTTAATTAAGCGCGCTGCCAAAGCCATGTATCAAGCCAAGACTAACGGCAGAAACGACTATGTCATCTACTCAGAAGACTTGATCACCAGCACAGTCTCTGAACTAAGCTTGAACCAGAAATTACACAATGCGCTGAAAAACAACGAACTAGAACTTTACTACCAGCCCAAAGTCAACAGCGTAACCTTTGAAGTAGAGGGCGCCGAAGCACTATTACGCTGGATAAACCCAAGTCATGGAGAATCCCCTTCGGTATTCATTCCAATCGCCGAAGAAAGTAATCTCATCCTCGACATAGGCCAGCTAGTAATGGAACAGGCCTGCGAACAACTGGCCCGCTGGAAGCATACGATTTTTCAGGACCTGACACTATCAGTCAATGTTTCGAGCCGCCAGTTCATCCGTAAAAAAGTCATTGATGTGTGTCAAAATTGTATTTCACAATCAGATATAGACCCAAGATTGCTAGAGCTTGAGGTCACTGAGCGCGTAGTATTTGAAAGCGTCAACGCCAATCGATCAGACTTTTCCAAGCTTAAAGATCTCGGTCTGTCAATTTCCATTGACGATTTTGGTACTGGATTCTCATCGTTGAGCTATCTAAAAAACTTCCCCTTTGATGTGATCAAAATTGACGGCTCCTTTATCCGCGACTTACCCTCAGACAGATATAGTAAGGCGATTATATCCAGCATCCTGCATATGACCGAAGGCCTGGGGCTAAAAGCTATCGCAGAATGTGTTGAGAACAAATCGCAATTTGAACACCTGCGTGATGCCGGCTGTAATTCTATTCAGGGGTTCTATTTTAGTAAACCCCTGCCCGTTTCGGAGTTTGAATTATGGGTGCAAAAGCATCAGCAACTGGTTGACTACAAACGTAAGGTACTGCCAAATAATATGCTGCAACCCGCAACACAGAGCCTCAGGTTTCAATAATCTATAAACATCAAGCATTAATCTATAAAATTAACAACAATGCCCGCGTTAACTATTACAATACCATCATTGCCCGTTTCGTTAGGGATAGCCAAACCACCTTTTTCCGTTTTTACAGTAACACGACCATAGGGCAAAGCGCTTGCCACCACTGCAGTGTCAACCTCATCAGGTGCAGGGGCACCGATGAGCACATCGATCACCATATCCTCGGGTGACTTACCAAGGGTTTTAAAAAAATTCAGACTACTATGATGAATCGCATCAAAAACCGCCCTTTCGGCAGCCTTGGTCTGATCTTTTCCATGCACATCCACCCCCATGCCCATTTCAGTAATATACCGTTTCTTGGTCATTTATTTATTTCCTGTCTACTCACTATTGTTGATGGTCTTATTCGCTCAGGGCTGTTTACCTTAGAGCAGCTCAGGGCTGTAACAGCTCTGTCGATTCTTTAACGCTCAACAATGTTGTTAGCGCAACCACTAATTCCTGTTTCTGAAACGGTTTCGCCAGAAAACCAATATGTTCGTCACCTTCTGCCAGGGATACACTCACAGCATCGAAACCACTAATAATCAGTACCGGTAGTAGCGCATAGCTTAGGCGAATTTGTTCCAGACACTGCCAACCATCTACACGGGGCATTTTTAGATCAAGAAATACCGCGCATATATTAGATCCAAGCGTAGATAGATATTTCAGACAATCCTCACCATTGGCCGCTTCAATCACCTGATAACCCCGTGCAATGACGAAAGATGCAAGAATTTTCCTGATCGCCACATCATCATCAACTATCAGTATAATATTTTTAGATTTTTTTATACTCGGTGTTCTATCTAATACAGGTTTGGATAGCCGCTCTGCAGCTGGTAGAGTAATACTGATATTTGTCCCGACGCCCACAGTACTGGTAATGTCGATCAGCCCCGCATGCGCAGTAACAATACGCTTTACCGAGGCTAACCCAAGGCCATGGCCACGAGGTTTCGAGGTATAAAAAGGGTCAAAAATTTTATTAATATTTACCGCGCTAATGCCTGTACCTGAATCTCTGGTTTCTATACAAATGGCACCAACTTCTGCCTTTTTCATGGTCACAATAACTATCGCCGGCGCAGTTGACGCCTCCGCGGCATTAAGAATAATATTCAAAAACACCTGCTGCAACTGACCCCGGTCGCCTTCAACCAGAAAACTGCCAGCTGACTGAGTCACTTCGATAGATATATCAGCGGCAATTGTTGGCCTTAACAAACCAACAATTATGTCAATTTCCACTGCCATATCCAGGGTCTCCATGGTAGATACCAGGCGACCGGAAAAAGACTGCAATTGCCGGGATAATAATGCCGCTCGATTTGCCGCAACAACAACTTCTGTTAGTGAGCTATACGCAGGGTGTGAAGCTTCTAGCCTACTTAACGATATTTCAGAGAACCCTGAAACACTTGCAAGAATGTTATTAAAATCATGCGCGACACCACCGGCAATAAGTTTCAGTGTTTCAAGCGCCTGGGCCTCGGCCCGATGTTCACTGGCTTTAATCATCTGCCATCGCGCGTAGAGAATAAGCCCCGGTGAAAGGACTGCCAGCAGGGTTATCGCGAGATACCAATTTTCAACCTGATGTACCATCCCCGCTAATGACATACCCACGAGCAATACAATATAATTAACAGCAAAATAAATATAGCTATTGGGCTGAGCACTGATACTTGGCGCCTGGGCACAAACCACGCTGACGAGTAACGCAAAAAGCCATGCTTCCGGTATCAGATGCACAAGTACAACCACAGTCAGGAGATCAAATAACGGCTCACTCCAGCCGTTATCACTCATTTTATATCTATAGTCCAGCCATATTGCTAACGGCGCAACCACCACCGACAATAGGCCCGCGAGTAAAAACCTCTGCTCGCCTACACTGGGAACCAACAAACATACAAGCGCTAATAAATAATGGCCGCTAATTCTAAAAATCAAATGGGCCAGTTTCGATTCTACAATGCGTTTAAAACGGCTGGCAAAGCTTGAGGAAATACCAACAGAAACGGATGGTTGAATCGATCTGCGCCTGGCCCCTGCCGACTTATTCAACAATATCCACCCTATCCCCCAGATTCATAGACGAGCGGATTAACAGCTCGGCCACATCAATATTAATTAGCGCCAAAAATCACACTGGTTTACAGTCAGTATTTCAATCTCATTTCTATTCGAGCTTTTCTATTCGAGCTTTCTATTCGAACTTTCTATTCAGTAACGAATTTATTAAACGCAACATTTGCTTACCCAACAGCATTTTTAATAGCAAACTTATTCCATACAAGTTTGGCCAATAATAAAGGCACAATACAAGATTAATGCAATGCAAAACTCTACCATAGCATCATGGGCTAATCTAATCCAAGACTTGGCACTAAACTGGTACGACTTATAGAGAGTCGTTTACAGAGGCGATTTGGCACTATATAGGACTAAGTTATAGGACTAAATTTGGCACCTAAGGAGACTATATGCGATTATTTCTACTCCATTCGCTCGCCCACCTCGGCTAAATAATTGATCTGACCCAACGGTTAGTTAAACACCCCATAACAATTAGGTTTAACAATGCATAATATTGATCTAGAAACCAAAAACGCCAATATCTCCGGATATTGTGACCCTGACTTTCAACCTGTTCTGGATGCATTTGTACAAAATTTTGAATCAAGGTCTGAACTTGGAGCAAATATTTGTATTAATCATCAAGGTGAAACAAAGGTGGATCTATGGGGCGGCTATAAGAGCCCCGGCAAAGACGCACCAGGCTGGGAACAGGATACTGTCTCGATCATTTTTTCATGCACCAAGGCCGCTACTGCATTATGCGCCCATCTACTGATTGATCAGGAAAAGATGGATTTACATGCACCTGTAACAACCTATTGGCCAGAATTTGGCGTCAACGGCAAACAAGATGCCACGGTTGAAATGATGCTCAATCATTCAGTAGGTCTGCCTGCACTCAGAGAACCCGTCAAGCAAGGCGGTTATTGTGACTGGGACTACATGGTTGAGCGGCTCGCCAATGAGGCACCATTTTGGCCACCTGGCACACGCAATGGTTACCATATGATTACTTATGGCTGGACCGTTGGTGAACTGGTACGTAGAGTCTCTGGGCTATCGCTTGGAGAATATTTTCAACAAAATATTGCCCAACCGCTGGGACTGGATTTCTGGATTGGCATGCCGGACCAGGAACATCACAGAGTTGCAAAAATGCGCCAATGGAAACCCGCTAAAGGCGAGCAACCAACCCCCTTTACCCTGGCCTTATTAAATGACAAACATTCCGTTCAGGCACTGGCATTTCTTAATTCCGGTCGTCATCGCACTGATGCCACAGAATCTTATAAGGCAGAAATCGGCGGTGGTGGCGGCATTAGCAACGGCCGCTCGTTAGCCGGCATGTATACCCCACTTGCCAACAAAGGGGTTCACAAAGGTGTACGATTACTGTCCGCAGATCATATTACACGAATGAGCCAGGTATCAGTCGCCACCATGGAAGATGCCACGTTAATGATGCCCACTCGATTTGGCCTGGGTTTTATGCGCTCAATGGACAATCGACACAGGCCTACAGGAGATATGGAAAGCTGCATCATTGGCGAACATGCGTTCGGCCATGCTGGCGCGGGTGGCAGCTTAGGTTTTGCTGATCCTGAAGCTGAACTCGCTTTCGGTTACAATATGAATCGAATGGGGGCAGGCATTTTACTCAATTCTCGCGGTCAATCATTGGTGGATGCTACCTACCAGAGCCTGGGTTATCGTAGCAATACATGCGGCATGTGGTTACGCTAACCACCCATACTACAGGCCCGGTCTAACTTACTTATTACGTTTGATATCTGCCATCAGGGCAAATAACTCAATAGTCCTGGGCGGCTCAGTATTACCTGCATATTCACGAAACAAGGTATCCACATTGATGGCGATACGCTCGCCATCAATCCAGGAATCATAATCGGTCAAGGCAATATCCATTGCTGCATCCCTAACGGACATACCTGCATCATATCTTCGTCTGGCCTCAACATCGATATAGGCAAGATATTGCTGAACCTGCTTAACACCTGCAACATCGGTAACAGGTCCATGGCCCGGCACAATAACATCCGGCTGCATTCGTATTATCAATTCGCAGGCTTCAATCCAGTTGGCCACCGGCCCAGCCCACATCAGCGGCGTACCATCGATAAACAAGATATCCCCCGTAAATACGGTTTTATCCTGCGGCACATATACCAGCACATCGCCTTTAGTATGGGCGGGCCCCACTTCAATCAGGTTGACATTTTTATCGCCTACCTGAACCGCTAATTCTCCACTAAATGTTTTTGTTGGTAGTTTTTCAGCCACATCATTAAAATCAAAGGCGCCAAATATTTGCTGCAGATATTCTCCCGCGTCGCCCAACTGTGGAATTGCCGCAATCAGTTTATTTAACGCCTCAGGCCTGAAGGCTTCCATTTCCCTGGCGCTTGCTGCCGAGGCAATAATCTCCGCACTACTACATAAGCCATTACCATGGGTATGATCACCATTGGCATGGGTATTCACCAGAGTATTAATTTTATCTGCCTGAATGCCAGCAGCATCACCCATGGCTAATAACATTTCTCGGGTCAGTCGCGCATCAAAAAGTGTATCAACTAGCAACGATTGATCACCATCAACCACCAAACCTGCATTTGACCACCCCCAACCACCATCGGGCTGTAAATAAGCATAAATTCCATTGCCGGTTTCAACCAGACCTTTTTCATATCGCCAGCCTTGCTTATTCATAATGGACCTCTACATTTTTGTGGTAATTACTTACGCGTATTGAGCGGCCAACATTTTTCAGCGCTTATTGACTAGGAAACGCTGACAACAACCCGCCCGACAACCTCTCTATTTTGAATCATACGTAACGCCTCATGCGCATCTGCCAACGGTATTTCTGCACACACATAAGGCTTAATTTTGCCATCTTCGGCCCAGCCGTCAACCATCGCCACATTCTCTCGACCCTTCTCAGGTTCCCGCCGCCCAAATTCACCGGCACGTACGCCAACAATTGAAAACCCTTTGATTAAAGGCATATTAACTGGCGCCTGGGGAATCCTGCCTGATGCAAATCCAATCACCAATAATCGACCATTCCAGGCAATGCAGCGAATCGATTCATCAAAAACATCACCCCCAACCGGGTCATAGATCACATCAGCACCTGCCTGATCTGTCAGCTCTTTAACTTTTAAGCGAAACCCAGCCTTGTAGTCCGTACCATAATTAATGACATGGTCAGCACCATATTGCCTAACAACGTCAAGTTTTTTGTCTGAGCTACCCGTAGCAATAACCGTCGCGCCAAGCATTTTACCTACTTCAACTGCCGCCAGTCCAACACCACCGGCGGCACCATGAACCAACAATGTTTCTCCGGGCTGAATGTTTGCGCGTCGAATTAATGACACCTGCGCGGTCAGATAAGCGGAACGAAATGAGCAGGCCTGACCATAACTTAGCGGCGCGGGTTTCGGCCGCAGCTGACCTTCTGGCGCATTAATGCGCTCAGCAAACCCACCACCATCAAGAGAGCCACCTACCACAGCATCACCAACTTTCCATTTACTCACCTTACTGCCAACACTAATAACATCACCGGCATATTCTGAACCTGGTATATAGGGTAACTCAGGCTGATACTGGTATTTTTTCTGGATCATGAGAATATCTGGAAATTGAGTCGATGCTGCCCGAATTGCGATCTGCACCTCATCTTCAGCAGGCGGGCCTAACTCAACATCCTGAAGCCGCATAATTGATAGATCTTCAGAATTCTCATTAACAACCATGGCACGCATATAATTCTCTTCTTGATTCATTACTCTGTAAATAACATATCGACTCCGGCATTGAAAATCCAGATAATTTTCCACAGGCTCCGAATCTGCCTAAAACATCTCTGCGACGAACCCATCACGGTATCACTTGAATCTCAACTTGCCACCCCTGCATAAACTACTGAAAAAACCGATAATTAAAAGGCCCTCAGCCTACTTTTAAAAATCCCAGCCAAGTGTCAGAAAATCTACAGGATGTACCCATCAGCTTGCAGGTTTCAAACATATATAATTGAACTCCTGTAAATACTGGCCGAAAATTCATGTCTCTGTCAAAAACCGCCCTGCCTTTTATTTTTCTGTTCGGCCTTTTATCAGCCATGTTTGCCCAGGCTCGAGGAACTGACGCTGACCTTGTTCACTGGCTGACCTCCGACACTGCCGCCTTTGAAAAAGCTCGACGGCAAAATAAACCGCTGCTGCTCTATCTTGAAGCTGTCTGGTGTCATTGGTGCCATGTCATGGACCAAAAAACCTATGCTGACAAGCAAGTAGCCAGGCTACTCAATGAACATTTTATTAGCCTCCGAATCGATCAGGATGCCCGCCCAGATTTGGCCAATCGATATAGAGACTATGGTTGGCCAGCCACAATTTTTTTCACCCCCGAAGGCACCGACATGGTTAAACGCGCCGGTTATATTGCGCCAGACAATATGCAACAACTATTGCGCGCAATCATCGCTGACCCAGATCCCGAAGCTGCCGCGGCACTGCAATTGCATAAAACTACAGCCACCAGCACCGTCTTAACTGACACCCTGCGAACACTGCTGCAACAACGGCATAGGGAAACTTACGATCCCGAGGTAGGTGGCCTGAAAACAGCACAAAAGTATCTGGAACGAGACAGCGTAGAATATACCTTACTTATGGCGGCAAATGGCGATCTGAACCAAGCACAACAAGCCCGACAAACACTCGACGCGGCACTGAATTTACTAGACCCAGTCTGGGGTGGCGCTTATCAATATTCCACTGGTTTCGTCTGGACCAAGCAACATTATGAAAAACTCGCCAGAATTCAAGCCGCCTACTTACGCATCTATACCCTGGCCTACGCACAGCTTAAGGACCCGGCCTACCGCAAGGCAACCGACAATATTATCCAGTACCTGAAAAACTTTCTGCTGGATAAAAACGGCGCATTTTATACCAGTCAGGATGCCGACCTGGTGGCGGGCCAACATTCAGACAGCTATTTTAAACTCGACGACCAACAACGCCGCCTGCTCGGGGTACCCGTCATCGACAAAAATATCTATTCAAATGACAACGGCCTAATTATTGAATCCCTGGCGCTGGTCCACGAACTACATGGCGATCCAGCCGCGCTGGGTTTAGCCAGACAAGCAGCAACCTGGATACTTAAAAACAGACAGTTAAAAAATCATGGCTTCTCTCACGGTCAAATAAAGACAACAACCACAGCCGCGCGATTATATCTGGCCGACAATCTAAATATGGCCCGAGGGTTTCTCGGCCTCTACCGCGCCACGGCAGAACGGCACTGGCTACAGTATGCGCTTGATCTAACCCATACCATTAATAGCCAGTTTAATTTTGTAAGCGGCGGCTATGCTTCAGCCGCACAAGGCAATTTTCCAGTACAACCCGTGCCGCAGTTGGATGAAAACATTTCTCTGGCACGTTTCGCCAATTTATTATATAGAATAAGTGGACAACCCGTCGCCGCAGAAGTGGCTGAAAAAGCCATGTTATATCTGGCATCCGAGGCTGTTGCAGGTAGCCGCCTGACGGAGGCAGGCATCCTCATTGCTGAACAGGAATTTGCTGCCGGCCCGTTACATCTGACAATTATTGGTTCAAAATCAGACCTTAACGCACAGCAGTTATTCACCAGCGCATCGAACCTGCCCTACTGGTACAAACGGGTCGAATGGTGGGATAAAACCGAAGGCCCCTTACCCAACCCTGATGTAACCTATCCCAGCCCTACCCGGCCGGCGGTATTTATCTGCACGGATCAACGTTGCTCGGTACCTATCTACACAAGCGAAAAAATGCTGGAATATTTGCACGCTAGCTGAACATTATTGAAAGCGCTTAAAGCCCCATCGACAGACCAAAGGAAACTCAGATCAGGTGCCAGGACTAACTAAAAATTGTATTTGCACCCCTCTCTACCAGGGTGTTAATGTTTCGTATACTCAGCGTATTTCTATCATTAGGGCCTTAAAAATACAGACCTGCTTAAACCTGAAATTTACTTTCGAGAAGTAAAAATGAGCACTGAAAATGAGTAGTGAAATACCGTATTAATCGCGCATAAAATAACCAATAACATAAAGGGAAATTAACAAAATGGCAGATTGGGAAGATAGAATAAAAGAAGCTAACGAAACTTATAGTCGATTTGTACCCGAAGCTGAACCGGAACGTGTATTTGCTTCTATGGAACGAAAATTGGGTGCCCTCGGCACCTATGCATTCACCGCAGTCGGTCAAATGTGGAATCGACCACAGTTAAGCCGGCGTGATCGTAGTTTGATGATCATATCCGTATTAGCGGCCCAAAGCCGTGATGAAGAACTTGTCGGACATACCCGAATCGGCTTAAGGCACGGCCTGTCCCGCGAGGAGATTGAAGAAATTAACCTACATATTGCTGCCTATGCTGGTTTTCCTGCCGCCATGGCCGCCAATCGATACATGGATGAAGCCTTTTGTGAAGTATTTAAGGTGGATAAGATAACCGACCGAAAGCCAGCAGATCATATCGGCGACGAAGAACGTTTACTGCGCGCCGCAGATGTCCGTAAAACCCTCACCGCTGGTCGTGCCAACGACAATCCCGAACAAGACCTGGCAGCCTTGACCGATCAACTTGGCGGTCTGGGCGATTGGGCAATGAAATGGGCCTTTGGAGAAATTTGGTCTCGACCCGAGCTTAGCCGCCGCGATCGTTCACTTGTAGTGATCGCAATACTCACTGCACTAGGGCAGGAAGCAGAGCTTGCTTTTCATGTACCCGGCGGCCTGAATCATGGCCTGAAAGCAGAAGAAATTGAAGAGATGATGACGCATATGTGTCTGTATGTGGGCTTCCCCCGAGCAGTAGACGGTATGCGCGCCGCGCGCCAGGCAATCGAGAAGGCAACTAAATAGTCACAGGCTTATGCCTGGTATGCATAAATATACCGGCTAACGGGCACCAAGGGGTTTCTATTCTGGTTTTATCTAACCAGAATAGAAACCCCGCCCTGATCCACTTACCCGGCAGCCAAATCTTCTGCCCCCGGCCCAAGTGGCTGACCGAAGCTAAACTCTACATAATTTCCGTTTGGATCACGCAAACCACAGTAATACCCCACTGGATATGGCTCGTCCCGAGGCGGCCATACCAGGCAACCTGCTGTATCAGCAAGCTCAGCAATTTCATCAACGGCGGCACGGCTTTGAGCCGCAAAACCAAAATGGCGATAATCGTTATCGGCAAGTTTCAGATCAACCCCGCCTTCCATTATCACAAATATAAAATCTCGCTGCCTTCCCGGCTCAGCCATCCAGACAATCCGTTGCGGCCCTGCGGCCCGTTCATGCACTATCGTCATCTGACAAAAAGACTGATAAAAATCAATGCAGGCATCAAGGTCAAATACATGCAATGCAACATGGGTCATACGTGGCGTCACGGCTCACTCCTTTATCCTGGCTATTCATATTCTGGAATTTAAAAGTAGAGCAACTATTTACGCTTTGCAATTGGAATATGCAAACCGGTTTTTTATCCCGACAACAGCAAAAATCAGCACTTCCCCTGGCGAACAGGTTCGCATTATTTTTGCCGGCGCTTTGCTGGCCTATGAGCGACGGTCACACCTGGCTACTATCCCCCCTTAACAATTGTCACCATTAATAATTACCACTGCCAACAACTGTCACTCAACGGCGAATACCTGTCAACTCGAAGTGACACCGATAAAGTCTATACTTTTATATAAATATCAATAAGATACAAACACTTCATCATTTACTTGTGTCAACTTTCAAACCCATACATAAATTCGATGCGCTAGAACCCTGATTCTCGTTAGAAATAAAGGTGGCACGATATATGCTTTATACAAGTGCAAGTACAAGTAAAAGGAATAGTAACCAAAGCGTATTGCAGCATACGATATTTGACACAGAACTCATTAAAAGACGCTTTCATGGCCGATACCCAGGTTAAAAGCGTCACTGGCTTATTTAAATTGAAATCAGGTTTTGCGGCAAAAGTCTTCCTGCTACCTTTAGCGTGAACAGTTGTAGTTAGAACCAATAGTTGTACGGTCGTTGTAAGATCGAGCCTCTAAAAAAGGTCGATTGTAGTTTGATCAATAATCGCCAACATTGGCAAGTTGTACGGTCGCAGTAAGCACCGATATTGTTTCTAACAGTTGTAGTCCACGCTATTTTTATTGTAGTAGAGAGCCTGACCGGGAAGGGATGGCTCGCGAAGACTCCTTTTGCATAACGCTAAATTGGTCTGCGCCGAAGGCCTTTATCCAGCACCATCCACTGCTTAACCATAACTTTTAATACATTTCAAGACTATTCAGCTTAACCACATGATGCCATGATTACCGCGGACCAGACGCAGATTCATTGATCAACAATCATCGATGATGAAATATCTGCTATGGTAGGCAACGCTATTAATTCTAAGGAAACCTCTCCATGGGTAAGCTGGATACATTTCGACAAGAAACGAGAACCTGGTTAGAAGAAAATTGCCCAGATGGGGCAAAGGGTTCAGGCCAGATTCCTTTCGGCAGTCGTTCTGTCGAACTCGAACCTGATGTCAGGCTCTGGCTGGAAAGGATGGCTGGACGTGGCTGGACTGTACCGACCTGGCCCAAAGAATATGGCGGCGCTGAACTCGACCGCGATGAATATAAAATTCTGATCGAAGAACTCAAACGGGTGGGCGCTCGCACCCCACTTACCGGACGTGGGGTGAACTATATTGGGCCAACAATCCTCGAATTTGGCACACCAGAACAAAAAGCCCGCTGGCTCCCTATATGCGCACAGGGGAAAGGCGGCTGGGCCATGGGTTATTCTGAGCCTGGGGCCGGGTCCGACCTTGCCAGCTTATCCACGCAAGCAGTAAAACAAGGCGATAATTACATCATTAACGGTAGAAAAACCTGGACCAGCGATGCCGTAGACTGTGATTATATTTTCGCCTTAGTCCGCACCTCACCAGAGAAGCCAAAACATGACGGCATTAGCCTGGTACTCATAGATATGCACCAACAAGGTGTACAGATAAACCCAATTCGCCTCATCTCTGGCTCCTCTCCTTTTTGTGAAACATTATTTGAAGACGCAATTGTCCCCACTGACGACCTGATTGGCGGGATCGATCGTGGCTGGACCGTAGGAAAACGGCTACTTCAATTTGAACGCTCAACCCATGCCGGCATCAACATTTCCGGCTCACAGGGCGGACGAACCGAAAAAAGCAGAATGCCCGAACTGGTCAAAAAATACGTTGGCGTTGAAGACGGTAAGATCGCAGACAATAATATGAGAAACCGCTTAATCCAGCATGAAATGAACAATCAGGTACAGGGGATTACCCAGCGACGCGCACTTGCCGAACTGCGGAGCAGAGCACCAGGATTTACATCCTCGGTAGTCAAACTCTCCAACGCATTAAATGTTCAGGATGGTGATGAATTAGCGATTGCTGCAATGGGCCAACAGGGCTTCCGTTGGGATACAGAAGGCGGCGCATCACAAAAAGAAGTTAATACGCTTAAACGGTGGCTTTACCAGAAATCTCTCACCATCGCAGGAGGCACAAAAGAAGTACAGCTCAATATCATTGCCAAACGAGTCCTCGGCCTACCAGACTAGACGTTGACCCCACCACCTAGCTAGAAATGCTTGCCCACGCCAAAAAACTACCCAGTAATTGGCGCGGGCTATTTAGCATAAACTTCATTGCCGACTACAAAAGCCTACCCCGCATAACATTATTTTTAGCCAATTAGAAACACAAATAGAAAAATGTGATTTTTCCCACATACCTCTCCGCATTGAGCGCTTACCATTGCGGACTCAGAGATCCATGAACAACAAATATATTCGCTAACATTTTCGATGCAGCTCTACACAATGGCTCTACACAATGGCTCTACACAATGGCTCGCAACAATGGCTCGCAACAATGGCTTGCAACAATGGCTATCCATAGTAGCTCTCGAAATTAGTTCTCAGAAATAACTCACGAAATATTTATTCCTTCAACTTGAAGCGACGGGATGAAAAAATGAATAACGCAATGACTAGCAAACATATTGGCAACAGCTCGGAACTCATGGTCTTGATGCCAATAAAAAAAGGCCTGGTTGATACCGAATTCACCATGACCTATGCCTCCAGAATTCGTATCCTGCTAAAAATGTTCACCGAAATATTGGCAAAAAGCTTCGAAGAAAACCCTTACCGGCCATTCGCAGATTCACTGGACCAATTACGAATCATCAACAATGTCGGCTGGTCAATCATGGAAAATGGCCGCAAGTTGTTGCTGGTGGTTTCATTTAAAGGCGCATGGGAACCTTATATACGCTCCATCCAGAGAGACGCCGGCTCTATTCTTGATTTAATACTATGCTCCTGCGAAGGCTACGAAAATTACGTCTCTGATCATGGCTTTAATAAATTTTCCGAATGGGTCAGAAAATATCAAATTAACAACGAGTTCTTTTACTCTGGCACACCTGATTTAACAATCGATGACATTGAATATCTAAAATCTCTAGAACTGGCTCAAAGAACCCAAACACCGCTTCCTGATCGATCACTCATTGAAGGACCACAACAAATTGCCGCTGCTATTCGACGCAAACTGATCGAAGAAAACCCAGCCGAATACGTTTCACAAGGTCTGAAACTGCTCGACGCACTATTTAGAATCAACGATTTATTCCCTGAATATTCAGGTGAAAATAACACTCAGGACGGTCTCTATTTACGCCGCGTAGCAAACCAGTCACTAGGCGCTGATTTTGAAGATTCTCTTGATCAGGCACTGGACAATATGCCTGTTAGCAAACCGGCCATCAAACAAAGCATAGCCCCTCAGCTCAACTGGCTTAATCAGCCGCAACCTAAAAACACCACCGGCCAATCTCGCCGATTAACAGCCGAGGACTGCCGCTATATACAAGGCAACATACTCGACGGCTATGAAAACATGACCCATAGCTGCCTCCTGCTACTTCAAATTCAAGATCAGGCAGGTGCCCAAAAACTACTTATACGTTTACGAAAACAATTATCCCTGGCAGTCAACACATCAAAACACAGCCTTAAAACCAACGTATTTTTTACCTATCAAGGACTAAAAAACCTCGGTGCAAGTACAACACAACTCAACGCATTACCAAAAGAGTTTTGCGAAGGTATGGAAGCCAGATCTGGATTCCTAGGCGACCTGCGAGCCAACCACCCAGTAAACTGGCGACTTCCTGAACGCGAGCAACTTATCAACAATAACCCTGGCACAGATAAAGTTAATCTTTCTTCGGTAGATATCGTGGTTCAGATTCAAAGAGAAATAAAGCAACCCGCCACCAATGCCCACAAATGGCAACAGTCCCACCCACTCTACAACGATGTGAATGAATTATTATCCGGCATTAATGTCAACCTATTATCAGTACAACCACTGAACAGGAAAGCTCGAGAGGACGAAAAACCCGTTACCGGACATTTTGGTTATGTAGACGGCCTCAGCCAGCCCTGGGTCAATGTCGTAAATGATAACCAGCACAACAACCCCGATGAAAACTCTAATGAACACTCTAATGAACACTCTAATGAACATAAGGGCAATGCAAAAAACTTGGCTGCCAGGGATGAAGTTAAGCCCGGAGAGCTAATCCTCGGCTACGAAAATGACCACGGCGATGTTATCGAGAACAACGACCAATTTTTCACTAACAGTACATTTATGGTACTACGCAAGCTCAAACAGAATGTTAAATCTTTCAATCACTTCATCACCCAGGGCGCTATAAATACCTCATTATCAGAATCAGAGATTAAGGCAAAAATGATGGGCCGAGAAGCAACCGGTTATCCACTTTTTGAATCTGGCCGAGATAATCCGATAAACAACTTTGATTACAGTTCAGACATAGACGGAAAGACCTGCCCCTGGCATTCGCATATCCGCCGCAGTAACCCAAGAGATTCTACCACCCACACGCCACGGATTTTACGCCGCGGATTTTCCTATGGGCCGGAGGGTGACTCCACGGACGACCAAGGTTTATTTTTCATGGCTTATAACGCTAATATCGCCGAACAGTTCGAAGTTATTCAACATTGGGTCAGTGGCGGCAATAGTGCAGGCACTTTTAGTGGCGAGACAGATCCATTACTTGGCCTGCCAAAAGCAAATAGCAGCCGACCCTTTCGGTTTTATAGCACAACAACAGACCAGCAAGAATCGTTAGAAATGAATAACGCAAAAAACGATACCAGCAAACCCGACGAACAATTCGTCCGACTTGAATGGGGGATGTACCTGTTTGTTCCTTCTACCACTAGTATCGACATGTTGATTGATGGCCTACGACAGAATATAGACGGATACCTCACGCCAAATAATTCACCCACTGACGAAGGATTAAACAAGGCAAAAACAATCATTACAAACCTTCAACGCCTGGAGCATTTTCAGTCCAGACAACCACCTATAGACCCTGAAGACCTGGCTGCGCGCCAATGGAAAATTTTACTCGAGGATATCAGTTCAAAAAAATCAGGCTTAACCAGTACGCTGTGGTCAGTAATTAGAAACGACTATGGCGGTATACTTCGCACTACTTACGGCATATTGGTAGCCAATGAAACATGGGTACTCAGAATTGCCAGTGATTATGCAGCGTTCTCAGTATGCGAATATATGGACCGAATGACTAGCTCACTCGGTGCCCACTATCTGGGCATGGATCCACAACCGCAATGCCCAGGCGATGATCAATACGAAAATGCCGCATCAGAAGCCAATGCAGACCTAGCCAGCGTAACAGAACAGGAAGCCTTTAACGTTGCCTACCAGACCGCCGATAAAATGATCTCAGCACTGAAAGCCAGAACCCCAAAAGGCTTAGCACAGGTGATCAACCTCCGCACCTTTGGTGAACTTTTGTTTGCTCAGTTATCCAATCACTGGTTTGGAATTCCTGATTATCTGGACCCAGGTCAACATAATAAAGCGGATACATTTATTTACGGCGGATCGACCAAAGACAGCGAGGACGCACTGGTATGTCCCGCTGACTTTATTCGCGTAGGCGCCTATGTCTTTAACGCCAACCCAAGCGATTTTGTCCGCCAATTAGGCCGGCAGAGCGGCAAGCAACTACTAGATGCAGGAGAAAAGTATATCCGCGCAATACAGGATAAGTTAGCGAGCACCAGTATCGCCACACCGGCACAATTTCCCACCGCACGTGCGCTGATCGACAAAAAAATACCCAACAAACTGGCGCGCGGGCTTTTTGAACGGATTCACAATCCACGTCAATTAGCCGCGACCTTACTAGGCCAGGTGCACGGTTTTGTGGCGCCAACCTACGGCAATTTTATTGGCGTACTTGACAAAATGATTGCTGATACAAGCCTTTGGCGACTGCAGACAGAATGGCTGGCTAACCAGGATACAAGCCAACCAGACGACCCCACTAACAGCGACTGCCGATCTATACCCAATATGCAACAACCGCGGCGCTATGAAATTGCCAAAAACACGCTGCGAGACCCACTAGTGGTAGCCATGCGTACCGCCCCACAACCAGCCCAAATTTTTCGTACTGCAACTAAACCCACTACTATTGGCGCAGTTGAAGTTGCATCAGGCGATCGCCTGGTGCTAAGCCTTGAATCAGCAGCTCAGCAAAGCCCAGATAAAACGTCAACCGCAGTGTTATTTGGCGGTGAATACGGATCAAGCCCAGGCAGTCATGCATGTCCAGGTCACGAACTGGCTATGGGTGTGTTGCTGGGTGGATTGGCCGCTTTATTAGATGCAGGAGATATAACAGAAGAAAGCCTGCTTATGCTATCTATTAAATAAAACGCTCATACCTGACTCAGGCCTGCAGTTGAAGCATGTTCGGCGGCGAGCTTTTTCGCTTCATTGAGATGCCATGGCATATCCATATTGGTAAACCCATTGATCGCCGCAACCAATGCCCGTCGGCTTTCCTCCTGACGATTAGTAAGCCATAAAAATTTGGCCAGATGCATCTGATTAACGGCCACATCATGCAAAGATTGTCGCGCCTGCGCCGACTTCATTGCTAGATCTAAATAATACTCTGGAGCTGCCAGGGGTTGGTCGAAATCAAATGCATCCTGCTGCGCTGCAAGGAGTGCCAGGGTTCGGTAAGCCATCGGTTCACCCGCAATATCGCTTAAGTTCGCTCGTACCAAAGCATGTTCAGCGTAGCTTTTAGCAGCACCAAAATTACCAGTTGCGGTTAAGGCGTCAGCGTACCACGCAATAAATATTGAGGCGTACATATAAAAACCGTTACTCGTTAACCAATCAATGGTTTTACCGAGCTTTTCAACCGCCTGGCGATCACCATTCAGCATCCAGTCAGCATAATATTCGACAACACAACCAATCGCATAACTTTGCGTCGCGCTATATTGAGCACACACTAATTTATGTCTTTTAGCGACCTCTAATCCTGTTTGCCATCGACCTTGCCATAACAATAACACGCCGTAAATCGCAAGCACCGAACCCTCAATGACATGATCAACATCCTTAAGTGATGCAAGTGCTTCCTGAAGTAACACATCCGCCTGAATAAAGTCACCCCTATCAGCAACGATCAAGGCTTTATTCGCAACACCATAGGCAAAACCAACCGGTGGATTACTAACTGACCGAACACGCTGTTTTATATCAATCGCCTGATTCAAAAGCGGCATGGCAGCTCGATAATTGCCAGCAGCCGTATGACTTTGCCCAATAGTCATGACAATCTGGGCCGCCAACTTGTCATCAGCGATATCCTTAGCTACCAGCAAACCTTCCTCTAAACACCGAATTGATTGCAGCGGATCACCAAGCACATAATGTATCCAGCCAAGAGAATACTTCGTTTGCGCCAGCCCATTAAGGTTTCCGGTTTCTACAGCACACTTTGCTGCATGTTCCAGGATAGCCAAATTTTCTTTAGCCGGTTTATAAGTACAGGCGATTGCCCAACGCATACATATATTGATCCATTGTTCCATAACTGCTGGGGTCTGTGGCTTTTCTCGTAATTGGGTAAGTGCCAACAAGTAATGATGCCGAGCACAATCTAATGAAGACACTGCCAACGCCTTGTCGCCGGCCTGCTCAGCATAGTTAATTGCAATATCATTTTCTGCAGCACCAAAATAGTGATACGTCATCGTTTCAAGGTGGGCTAAGCCGCCATTAATTTTGCCATCCTTATTGAGAATATCAGCAACTTTCGCATGCACCATCTGACGTTGTTTTAAAACCACAGAGTTGTAGATGACGTCGCGGGTGATACCGTGTTTAAACCGCAACATACCCTCCGTATTCGCTCTGTAGATCAGATCATGGTATCCAAGCTGAACCAGGGTATTATCATTAACGTCATGCCCCAACACCTTCTCTAATAAATCCTGCGGAAAGATACGCCCAAGCACCGAGGCTATTTTTACTAGGTCGGCATATTGCTGCGGCAGCTTCTTGATTCGAACTTCAATCAGACCATGTAGGGTCGCCGGTATATTTATGAGTGTTCTGCTGCCTGAACCAGACTCTTTATTATTCGACAAAGACAAACACAGCTCTTCTATGAATAATATATTACCACCAGAACGATGATGTATTTCAGCCGCGATATCCAAATCAAATTGATTGGGAATCAAACCATATATAGATTGCCGCGAATGATTAATACTGAAAGGTTGAAGATTAATAGACTGGCCGTTGTTGGCAGGATCATCAGGATCCAGAAACCGGCTCGCGAGCAATATCATGACAGGCACACGCAGCTCTATCTGTAAAAGCTTCAAGATCAGCAGACGAGAATTTTCATCTGCCCAATGCCAATCATCGATAGTAATAATTACTGGTTTTTGCCACGCCTGAGTAACAAAAAAATCCACCAACAAATTGGCAGTGGTTTGCGCCTCGGTAGGTTTATTTCGGGTTCTGGAATTTTTGCTAAGCGTTGCACCCAAAAACTGCAATAACTTATCGTGATGCGGCAACCAGCTATGGTCCACCTCTTCCAGATAGGTAAAAATCGCCTCGCCAATCTGCTCCAGCGTTGAGGTAGGTTCTATACGCATAATCTGTCTTAACAAATCAACAAAAGGCTGAAATGGAACTCGATCAATATCGTTTTGGCAATAACCCTTAAAAACATGGTACTCATCCGCCACTAGAGAACTCAAAAACTCATCGACCAAACGCGTTTTGCCTAATCCGGCGTCACCAATGATGGTGGTAATTTTGATTTGACCTTCCAGTGCAGATCTAAGCACCGAAGCGCATTCATCAAGTTCGCTAACCCGTCCAATAAAAGGAGTCAATCCACGTAGCTGACTTGCCTCGAACCGGGTCGCCACACTGCTTTGGCCCAGGATGCGGTAGGCGTCTACAGGCAGCGCTTTACCCCTGAGAGATAACGGCTCAACGGGCTCAGTTAGAAAATACGGCAATACTCCAGCGACGGTACTAGCACTGGCAAAGATTTCATCCTCACCCGCTGCATCTGCTAACCGAGACGCGGTATTTAGTGCGTCGCCATAAAGCTTGTACCGACCCTGAAGTAAATCCCCTTCCTGCACGACAATCAAATCCGCATGAATACCAGAATGTAAACGTATCCGCTCAGGCGTTGCAAAAGCCCGATTAATTGACAAATTTGCTATGGTTTGATGTAACTCAAGTGCGGCTACCGTGGCCTTCTGAATATCCTCTTCGCTGGGCTTATCAAAGCCGAAAACTGCAAGTATACCATCGCCATAAAATTGATTAATTAAGCCATCGTGTGCAGCAACAATTTTTTCCGCAACAGCACGAATCTGAGATAAGGTTTCCGCTACTACTTCTGGATCATATTTTTCTGCCAGTTGGGTCGAACCACAAATATCGGAAAACAAGATCGTCGCATGACAACGCCGAACCGATTCCTCCATAATACCCTCCAGGCATTCGTGTTTACCGAAAAATTTCTTAATATTGATCACGAAAACAGACCAACAACTCAGTTTCGCCATATCTAGCCTGACCATCATTTTGAAGAATAAAAACGACTATTCCGTCAATCTCTGACCAGCGATGCCTGATCAGCAAAAATAGTTAACTACCATGCTGGCATTCTAACCCCTGCTCATCTTATCATCCAGACATCTCAGCATTACATTCCTGAAAGGTACCACCAGCCGAATGTAACTCGATAATAAAATCCGATTACACACTGCAAAAAGCGGAGCCTGCGCAATGAACGATTTGATCGCCAACCTTAGAAACGTCAAAGCTTTCAGTCAACTCAGCATGCAGCAACTGAAAAAAATTAGCGGCCTTTTTAGCACTCGAAGCTATCAAACATCGCAACTGGTCATCTCTTATGGCGCACCATCGCAAGGCGTTTATTTTCTCTCCGAAGGTTCCGTGCGGACAACTTTGTATAGCCCCCAGGGTCGCGAAATTAATTACCAGGATTTGCAACCGGGCGATATGTTTGGTGAACTCGGCGTCATAGACAATATGCCAAGAACAACCCACGTTATCGCCTTAGAAAACATCTCAGTACTCTGGATTGCCGCCAATGACTTTATTAACCTGTTAAAAGTCTACCCCCAGGTCAGCCAGGCGACAATGCATAAGATGGCCGACCTGATACGGTTTCTCTGTGATCGAATCTATGAATTCAGCGCCCTTGATGTTAACCAACGTATCTGTGCCGAACTACTGCGTCTGGCGGTACCCGATGAAGTGGTCAACAATGCAGCAACCATCCAGAAATTACCTAAGCATCAGGAATTCGCCAACAGGCTCACAACCCACCGCGAAGCAGTTACCAGGGAGCTTGCGCGGCTAGAGAAAATTGGCTTAACCACAAAAACAAACCGCACCCTCATTATTAACGATCTTGAGGCACTTCGACGAGAAACCGTAAAAGGAACCTCTGATTAAAACTATTTCTGCCATGCCAACGTCAGCAGCGAAGGAAAATAACCCTTTAATCAGACTGTTTATATACTGCCGCGACTTGACAAATTTTCCCAGCAACATCAGTATGAATATCACAATCATCAATATCAATATAACTCCGTTAGTTTAAATTGAATTTAGTTTGAGATAGTTATAGTTTGAGATAGTGAGCAAGGGCTATAGTTGGAAAAATTTCTATGCTCACCAGGCTGATCAGCAAGTTAGTTTTCCCAACCAACCAGTCAATGAGAGGCGTATTACAATGAAACCCTGTATCTCCGCAGATTCTCACATCATAGAACCGCCCCATTGTTATACTGAGTTTATAGAACCAAAATACCGCGCTATTGCGCCTCGAATCGAGAAAAATGACAAAGGCGTTGATTGCTTTAGGGTAGAAGGCATGGACAACAGGTTATCGCTCGGTTTTCTTGCTGGCGCTGGCGTCTCAACAGCGGACTTTGCTCGCCAACGAGCATTAAATTTTGACCAGCTACCAAGGGCCTGTTGGAACCCCCTGGATCGTCTGGCAATTCAGGACGAAGAAGATATCACCGCTGAAATTATATACGCCTCAATTGGTATGGTACTTTGTGGATTAGAAGACTACAACTACAAAGCAGCCTGCTTCACGGCTTACAACCGATGGTTAGAAACATTTTGCGGCGCAGCGCCGACGCGACTATATGGCCTCGCTCAAACCGCCGTAAACTCCATTGATGAAACTATTAAGGACTTCCGCCGCGCCAAACAGATGGGTATGGTCGGTATGATGATGACTGGCAACCCACGCTACGAAGATTATGATCACCCTGACTATGACGCCCTATGGGAGTGTGCAGTTGACCTTGATATGCCCGTTGCCTTCCATATCTTAACCATGAAAGGTCATGATGTTGCATCAGCCTTTAAACCCGCCAGAGGCCCCGCCGGCCTCGGTTTTTTGAATATTATTCGCGGCGTACAGGATATTATGGGGGTCTTTGTATTTGGCGGCGTTTTTGAGCGTCACCCGAAACTAAAAATGGTCATTGCCGAAGGCGATGCCGGTTGGGTACCGCATTATATGTATCGTGCCGACCATGGCGCCGAACGTCTGGGCGGACAATCCAGCCTTTTTTCCAAACCGCCTAGCCATTATGTTCGCGACAATGTCTGGTTTACCTTTCAGGACGATCAAACCGCCTACCAGAACCCAACAATGCTAGACAATAACAAACTGCTCTGGGCAAGTGATTATCCACATACAGACTCGACCTACCCAAACTCACAAAACATCCTCAGCGAACAAATGGCGCATCTCACTGAAACGCAGAAGAATGCTGTGGTGCACGATAATGTACTTGGTGCATTTACTCTGGCTGGGGCCTGCTAGTGCTTAGCGCAGCTGGCAATTCCTTAATATAGACGTCCCGCTTGGCGTAGGGGATTTCTATCGCTTCGGCTGCCAGACGTTTATAGATTTTCATATAAAGCTCATGGGCCATGCGGCCGCGAAACTCTGGGTTCTCAATCCACACCAGTAGTTCAAAATCCACGCTCGAAGTACCAAAAGCACGTAGTCGCACTCTAGGCGTCGGGTTATCGCAAACTTCCAGGTGAGCTGTAGCGATTTCCATCAAAATATCACAAACTCGATCCAGGTCCGAGCCATAAGCCACACCGACAGAAATTCGATTACGCATTTTAAGGTGCGGACCACCACTTTCATTCACTATCTTGGCATTTGCAATAACCCCATTTGGAATGGTCACTTCAACATCATCTCGGGTTAACAGCCGAGTGCTGCGCATTCCAATAGCTGTGACCTTACCGCGTTCACCAGTATCCAGGTTGATATAATCACCTATTTTATAAGGCGCATCAGCGACAATAAAAAAGCCTGCAAATAAATTAGCCAGGGTATCTTTTGCAGCGAAACCCACCGCTATGCCCACAATGCCCGCTGAAGCTAACCAGCCTACCGGATTTATACCCCAGACAAGCAACAATACATAAACACCCACAAGAATCGCCAACAATTTCGCGGACAAATCAAATAAGGGCACAGTGCGCGCCTCAATCACAGCAAATCGCCGCTTCGCACCCAGGGCGCCAAACAACATGGGTGATGCCCGTAGCACAGAGCGAATCCAGCTAATCACGATAATGGATACCAGTAGATTAATAATAACGTCAGCGCCTGCCGTAAATCCCGCAGTTTTGACCGCCAACGTAAAACCGAAAAGAAGTACTGTTATGAATACTGGGCTACGCAGGCAATCAACGATTTGATCATCTATCAGGGCACTGGAAATTCTGCTCAAACGCATTAAAAAACGAAATATGACAAACCGCACCAGCAACGCTAATACCAGTGACATCAACGCCACCAACAACCCACCTGACAGTGGAAAATTAGCCACCAGATGCCAAAATGGCATCCAGGTTTCCGGCAGCCAATCTGTCAAGAGCGGCAACTGTTCTGCCAACGACTGAATTTCTGTATCTGGTTTAGTATCACTCGTTGACGACAATGAATTTTCCGCTACGGCCATTAAGCCCCTGCCTTTATCGAACCATTAATATTATTAACCCAAACTGGATTTTAACTAATTACATAAGCTAAGTTTGAATTAAAACAAGCCCTGGCATACTTTATCCATCGCAATCAAAGACTGGTTGCCTGGCACAAATGTGAGCCTGCTGGAAGTCGACTATGAGGTTAGATATAAAGTTAGCCATGAATTTCATGCATAGTAACACCTGCCACTCAATATCAACTATTTCAAATTAACGGCGCAAACTACAACTAGAATATTCTCCCGCTAGACTTGTCAACGTCGATCAAGCTGGACAGGCGTTATTAAAACTGTGCATTAAACGAGTAATGCGTTTTATTCGCCGATTCCCTTGCCACATAATAAGTTTCAGATATTTACAAGAACGTTTTTCAGATATCTACAGGATAGTTTTTCCGATATTTACAGCATCGAATTTTGACAGGGCGAAAACACCTGAACTTGTTAGTCCGCTACTATTTGTATACTGCTAATAATATTAAATGCTTCACTAAGGGCCTTCGAATCAGTTCCATTAGTCAGGATAGTAAAACCAACAACAAATTTCGAGTGGACAGCCTGGCCCACAGTTATACTTGAATATTGACCTCGCGGGATTGATGTACTGAGGTATTTTTCCTCATTGAAGCTAGTATACACAGCTGGGCCAATTGTCGTATCTAATTGAGCAAGCCTTACTTCTTTTTCAACTGAGCCAGCCACATATCGCGACGCTATTTTAACAACTGTCGCGGCGCTATCATCGATTGATATTTTTTTGCCTGACCTGTTTGGAATAAAAGTCAACGAAAAATTAATAGGCTCTTCGCCAGACCTGGAAACCATTTTTACAGTTGGAGGAATATCAGTTGCCGGTTGAATGATCCTGAAACCCCACCATTTATATGAGAATAGTACCCCCCTGCCAACGCCCGGAATGGTTACGTATACAGGATCCAGGTTTTTGGTACTAGCGCTATCGCGGTTTCTTTTTGATTGCATAACTTCTACGTTATGGCCAATCGCGCAAAGATTATCCTGATACGAGATATTGCCGTTAGCGTCGGTACATTTATTGATTGCTAGTACTGAAAAAGAGAACAACGAAGCGATCACAACTATGATGGGGCAGAGGTAGATCTTCATAACGCCCCCTATTTGTGAATTACTGGCCTCCATAGACCAATTCGAGAAGGCATCACCCCAGCTATAAGCGACCCTGATCAATCAAAAAGCATATATTTTACCTACGTGCTTCCAAACCTATTCGACTGTCACTATGCATCAGTCACTCTGAACCTGTCCATTCGGCGATTCTTTGTTTTGAAATATCGACGCACTCAGCATCAAATAATTGCGCATGCCTTATAACCATAGCCTCAAATGCATAGTCTTTAAGGCCTATCTCGACCAGAAGACTATAATCTTCAGGGTCAGCTTCGCGATTCACTGTTTTTTCAATCGCGGGTATAACCCCGTGACGCTTAATCATCGGCCAGATACGAGCAGCCCTGGTCTTCTTTTTATTTTTTAAGGTGAGCACTTCTTCATAGGCATATACTGCTTCAATGGCCTCTTTTTCAGCATCGGTTTCTACCTCATAGTCCTCTGCCTTGAGTTGAATTGCCCGTTGTTTAGCTTGTTTAGCTAAATCTGGCCGACCTTTGTCATTGGCATTTTTCGCAAAAACCTCACATTGTTGTGGGGTTTTAATATTTTTGACTCGATCATCCATTGTAAATGTTGCTCCAATCTTTGTTTAAGGCAGATCATATTGACTGCCTGAGCTTAAATAACCGAACACAATAACTGCATAGGTCTATTTTCTTCCCACCGAAACGTACAAAACCAGCATGGCGCACTTTTTGGACAGGAAGACAAGAAGCTTCATGACATAAAAAAGGCTCAATTACCAGAGTAGCGCCTATGAACTTATCAGCACCTGTCTGTTAAAATTCAAAACCTTAACCAATTAAGAATAGCAGGCGCTGAATCATACCGTTAGCAAGCACATCTAAAAGAATTCGCATGGACACTGGCCTATTCATATGCTTTGAATATCTCTTATCAGCTTCCAGGCAATAATACGTAAAGCTTCGGTAGATATTACAAGTGCCAATTAGATCAGAAATTAGCCCATTGGACAAACAGGGATTACAGCTTTAAATAGATCAACGCGGTTTGCAGAGGCAAATTTCTCTGCAAACTAAGGCAGCTACCATCTTCTCTGTTTTCTAGCTTAACATTAAACCCGCTCAATTATAATTGCCGGTGCCATGCCGCCACCCGCACACATAGTAATGAGCCCATAGCGCCCGTTGGATCGCTCCAGCTCATCCAGCGCGGTGCCAATCAATATTGAACCTGTTGCACCGATAGGGTGGCCAAGCGCCATCGCACCACCGTTGATATTGACCTTTTCTCGATCTAGGTTCAGATCCCGAATAAATTTTTCTGCGACAACAGAAAAAGCTTCATTGACTTCAAAAACATCGATATCAGCTGTCGTTAAGCCAGCCTTCGCCAATACTTTTTGTGCTGCGGGCACAGGCGCATTTAACATCAACGTTGGACAGTCGCCCATATTGGCCGTGGCAACAATACGTGCTCGCGCCTTAAGGTTATGGCTATCCATATAACTTTTTGAGGCCATCAATACGCAAGCTGCGCCATCAACGACACCTGAAGAATTTCCAGCGTGATGCACATGGTTAATCTTGCCCTCAAGTGCAGGATATTTTTTTGTGACCAGGTTGCCGTAGGTAGTACCCTGATCATCAACGGCAATATCCATATACATATTAAACACGGTTTTTAAAGCCGCCAATGTTTCCATGGTGGTGCCCGGTCGGGGAAATTCTTCTCGATCCAGCGCTAGCGTGCCATCAAGGTTATAAACGGGCACTACCGACTTAGCAAACCGATCCTCGGCAATGGCTCTGGCTGCACGTTCCTGGCTGGAAAAAGCAAGCTGATCAACTGCCTCACGATCAATACCCTCAAGGGTCGCGATCGCATCCGCACAGATCCCCTGCTGGGTTTGAGGATGAGATTCGCGCAGTCGTAGGTTGCCAGCATCCATCATCGGTGGCGAATTCGGATCTGCAGTGGCGGCAGTATAACTCATCATTTCAGTACCACCGGCAATCACCAGGTCTTCCATCCCCGACATCACCTGCGCAGCTGCCAGGCTTGCTGAAGTAATACCAGAACCGCAAAAACGATCCAGGGTTACACCCGATGCCCTGGTATCAAACCCAGCATCCAACGCAGCCATTCTGCCCATATCATTGCCTTGCGAGCCACGTTGTGAACTGGTGCCCCAGATGACATCATCAATATCTGAAGTATTCAGGTTATTACGTTCTGCAATAGCTTTAAGTACCGTTGCTGCTAGATGTTGCGGATGCAGATGAGCCAACGCGCCGCGGCCTTGCTTACCAATACCACGGGGGGTTCGGCAGGCATCAATAATAAATGCGTCTGTCATGTTCATTCCTCTTGTTGGATAGATAAGCCAGCGTTGATTCCCACCCAGCTTAGAATCATGTTCAAAACCTGGCTCGGCGCTTTAAGCAAATACAAATAAGAGCACAGTAAAACATTTTCTGTTACAGAGTGAAATAACAAACAATAGCGAGGCAAAAATGCCATTTTTACTGGCAGGGGTTACTGACCGAGCAGGAATCGCTAATGATCTGTATAAACAAGTATTCAGACCTCGGTCTTTTCAGTACAACCGGACTCCGCCGAATAAGACGCCGAGCAAATCTTGCATTACCATCAAAAGTGCTTTATTTATATCAATCGAACAATTGCACTGAACGGCTTAGCACATTATTTATGCACAAACGCAGGGAAATAATACACTATTTAATAAACCTCCAGCTGCTATATCAACAGGAAATCGCCAGGCACACCGTCAACCAGGCACACCGTCAAAGGATAAAATCATGACAATAAACGTTGCTAATAAAACTACCGCATTATTGGTTATGGATGTTCAAAATGACATCGTTCGCGGGTTTTCTGCTGAGGTCGAACGCACCGGTATGCTCACCCAGCTACGCAAGCTCATGGATCATTGTCGAGACAAAAATTTATTGGTAATCCATGTGCTAATTGATCTACAGGCTGGCACTCAACCACGCATGCCAACCCGTGGACAGTTCTTCTCCATGGTCGCAGGGGGGGCTATCTGCAAACGGGGTACACCTGGCGGCGAAGTCCATAAGACAGTGGCGCCCATAGATGGCGAGCCACTGGTCTATAAATGCCTGTTTAGTGCCTTTGCCTGTTCTGGCCTTGAGGAAGTACTCAACAATGCCGGCATTACAGACCTGATACTCACCGGAATTGCCACTGACGCGGTCGTTGAGTCAACTGGCTGGGATGCTAGTGACCGAGGATATAGCACAATTTTAGCCACTGATTGCTGCGCATCGTCCAGCAAAGAATTACACGATCAGACTGTGTCGCGCATGGCTAGTCGGTGTGACATCAGCGATGTTAATGAACTGATACAGGCGATCAAATAGAGCACTGTTTAACATATAACCTCAAAAGCCCAATTTATAGGCGCTGGCCGCAATAGCCACTCGCCTATGATACCGTGCATTGATACCGTGCATTCATTCAAATTGTGCCTTGCGTACTTAAAACGAATTGCCAGCCTATACAGAAGTGTAAAGCAGCCTCCGCTAACACAGTACTTAAAAAGTAGTAACCAATCTAAGCTGATACTCAATAATGTAATGGCAATTATATTATGTGCCAGCAGCCTTACATAAATTAGAAACCAGACCCCCAAACAGGGCCTACATTACCGGCAGCTTGACAGACAGGATTTATGACAGATAGGCTGTCTAATATTAGACGATCGACACTTTGTTGGAATAAAGCTTTGCTGGAATGAAGCTATTCAACATTCAAAGCTTTCAACAACTAGAAGTTAAGATTGAGCCACGCATATTCACCAATACGAAGCGAGGATCTAAGATGAATACCACTGCAGAAAAACCACAGCTGTCTCCCACCCTACAAAAACTGAGCGAGCAGGCCATCTCCATCTGCGGCGATGACCCACATCGCGAAGGCGTACCCGCCCAGATTGTAGCCCTGCTAAAAACCGCTTTCGAAGATCCGGCAGTTCGGCAAGAAGCTATCCTGCTGTTATCTGACACACCTGACCTAATTGGCGCAAATTCCGACCCAGGTTTTGGCATCATGGGGGTGGAATCAAATAAAATTGGTTATCGTGGTCCGCATGATCATGGTCCTTGCTGGGCCATCAATGTTCAGGTACGCGGCAGCTTACGTCTAGTGCACTGGGCACAGGATGCAGAAGAGGCCACAGGTAAAATCACGCTGCAGATGCTCGACGAAACGCTTCTGCAAGCAGGTGATGTGGACTACTCACCACCAGGCGTCGCGCATGAACTCTATCCGCTAAGCGACGACTCAGTGGAACTTGCGATTCGCTGTCATTCCCTCGCAGGTATTGTTCAACATCGTTTTGATCGCCTGACCAACAAATATGTAATGTGGAGCTGGGGTGAACGCAAGGTTATCGGCGGCGGCGAATGCGAAAGTATCGGTAGTGATCGCCCAGCACTGCCTGCGACCGTATTTGCAAAGCGCACAAAATAAGCCAGCTAATATTATTCGAACAATAGCTAAACACTAGCCAGGAACGATATTCAAACCGCAAGCGCAAAAGCAAAATAATAAGGAGCAACTTATGGAAACCATCTGGTATACCCGCTGCCCAGTACCCACAGCGTCAGGCATTGCCTTTCAACGTGATATGTTTGCCGAGGAATTTAACGGCCCGGACTTTGAAGTACGCAATATCAAAGCGCTCGGCCGAGAAAGCGCCGACACCCATTTTAATCACAGCCTGAACAATTCTTTTCGCGAAGGTGGGTCGATCCCGCCTTTATGGGCCAAATCTCAGGGTGCCGATACTCTGCTGGTGGGGCTGACTTTTATTTCCGACTCGGTCTGCATCTATGTCCGCCCCGACTCTGACATAAAAACCATGCAGGACCTGGCGGGCAAACGCGTATCCATGGGTGTTAGACCCTATATCATGGTGGATTTTATGAAGGTTAATGCGCACAAGGCGTGGGACTGTGCACTGCGGGCGCACGGCATGAGTCTGAGTGATGTTGAGTTAGTTGAAGTTGAAATCAACGACGATATGCACGCGCATATTAATCCCGACTTCGTTAAAGGGGTGAAACAACGGCCTAAAAATTCGCTGGCGCACGGAGAAATGGCAGCCCTTGCTCGCGGCGATGTAGATGCCATCTGGTCAAAAAGCTGCGGTACCCGCAGCATGGAACGCAAAGCTGCCGACCGGGTTCGGCTGTTAACAGATCTACTATTTGATACCGACAACCTGGAACTAAGGGTAAATGCCAATCCGCGCCCCATTACTGTAAGCGGCAACCTGGCGCGCGAACACCCAGAAGCAGTGATACGCTATTTACAGGTGCTAATTCGTGCTGCTCGCTGGGCGGCAGAAAACCCGGCCAATGCCAATGATATATTAGCCACGGAACTGGGCGTATCCGCCACCGACGTCAAGACATCGCAGGTTAAAAATTATCAAAATGCCATGTGGCCTAACCTGACTACACAAAATCTCCATCTGCTACAAACCCAACAGGACTTTATGTTACAACACGGCTACCTGTCACCCGCAGTAGACCTTTCAACCTGGACCGATGACAGTTTTCTGCGCCATGCCTATGAAGCAGAAGGTCTGGACTATCCAACCCAGGTTGGCTGATCATTACCTGGGCACGGCGGGCAATGTACGTAATTGATATTCACGACTACGACTGAATATCAATGCGCCGTCTCGGGTTCTATCTTCGCTGGTGATATCACCCTCAACAGAATAGCTGTAGGTATAAAAGTCTTCAAAATCACCATCACCGGCACGATCAAATTTAATGGCACTGACTCGGCCATCCTGGTATTCAAATTGCCGTTCTGCAATAGAAAGTGTAATGGCAGGAAAACCGGGAGCGATAAAAGGGCTACTCGCACCCTCTAGAAACAGACGACGTATATAATCAGGCACGCCACCGCCTGACTGCAAGGTTTCCAGCACCTGCTTAAGCCGCGTGATACGGCCCTGGTCATCAAAATTGGCACCCGTATCAGGCGAACAATCTTGTACTAGGTCACCAGCCTGCACACCTGCTGGCATAAATGCGCTTGCCTGCTGGTAGGGCACTGAAACAACCGGCGCATTACTACGCGGCGCGAATCCAGTTTCAATCAACTCAAATTCTCCGGCAAACCGATCACCCGTTAGCTTTACTTCACAACCTGTTAACTCGCCATTAATATCAAATTGAAACCGCCTCACCAGTTGAGCCTCGTAACTAACGAGAAAACTGGACAAACCACCATTGAAGAAACCACCATTGAAGAAACTACCAGATTGCTCCATATTTTCTAATGGCAGCAAAAAACTCTCCAGAGGCGCACCTAAAATTTGCGCTGCACGGAAGGCAGAACTAATAGAACTATTTGACCCTGATGTCACAACACCATAATCAACCTGTATCTCTGATAATACGCCCTGCTGATAAATAAAGCCGCTGGTTTCTGATGTCTCGCTACCAACAACAGGCGCGTCATCAATAGTTTGCTGCGCCGTATTAACCTGGCTAATTAGTTGTCCTGCGGCGTTATATTCATAGCTGGTTATTAAAGACAACTGGGTTGTTGCGACCGTTGGATGTGAGGGCCGGCCAATCTGCTGTAACAGATCAGCTACAATCACCCCACCAACCTCGCCGCCGATTAAAACACGTCGAGAAGTCCCGCCCAAACCAACCGAAGAAGCAGCAAAAACCGTATCATCAACCCTGGCCTGAATAACCTCGCCTGTCTGGAGAACATCAAATGCATTCAACGCTGCCAATGGATGGAAAAAGTGATCATCCGGGTCCAGACCTGCGAGCGCGAAGACCTGGGGCAGACCCAATGTATTCAACGGCCCTAAAGGGCGAGCAAATTGACTAGCCGCGACTATAGCCGACTGAGTAAAAGTTAGCAGGGCTAGATCACGCACTGTTTCAGCCAAAATAAGATTGCCTACTAAATCATACGTATAATCGCTAGTAGCCAGGGTATTACCATCAACGACCAGGGCATAATGCGTTAAACCAAAATCAGCATCAAATTCAAACATTTGCTGTTTCTGCTGGTCCGTTATTAAACTATCATATGTTTCATTAATGGCCGCGAGATTACTATTCTGGTCGTATTCAAAAGCCGCAGATCGAATTAACGTATTGGTGGCCGAATCAATGTCAGTTATCAATAATAATTGACCGCGATCGTTATATTCATAGTTAACAATCTGATCAACAACACCGTCACCGTCGTTATCCAGGCGGTCAACGGCAGGCAAATTAACCTCAACTTGCAGGTTTAATGTGCTTAGTAAATGATTCAGGGCTGCCGTGCCTGATCGATATACGCCATTATTTTCATTCACCAGACGACGATATTCGCCGGCTGCAAAGGTATCTGGCAGCGCTGAAAAATCCAGTGTCTGTTCTGCCAGGCTGGCATCAAGCCCACTGAGATCGATACCGTTATCAGGGTTATTATCCTGATCAAGTGATTGCAGTAACACTAGTCGGTTCAGTAACTCAGCTTCAACCCCGGCCTGCCTGGCTGCCTCTACGCTGCTGACATCCAACAGGCTTAATGGTGACAAACTTGCTGCCCCGCGTGCGTTACCTAACTGTATACCCCCGAGTGAAAAACTTACCGTTTCACCCACTAGATATTTAAATTCTCCCGCTGCATTGGTAGTACCTGACTGGGTGGCAGTCGCATAATGTAAGCCATTAACCGCACTATCAACAAAAGTACCGGTCTGCACCGCTGGTGCACGGCTAGAAGAACCGCCGCCATTACAGGCCACCAGTAGCACCAGGGCAATAAAGGCGGGAGCATTGAGCAAATATTTTTTGTACATATTATGAATACTACTATTAATTTATTGACTAATTATTATTGGGTGGTCCTTAAAACAGGCCCAAATTTAGTTTCTGATTTCAAATTACAGGCTATCATAGACGAATTGCACCAGGGAACCCCTGATTGAACTGGCTGGCGAAATTGGGTAATTTATTCTTAACAGAGTGCATTACTTATTGCACAATCTGTGACGCAACGACAAAGCTGTATGCTTTTTAAGCAGGTATGCCAGACTCAAAAGCGCACTCAAATTAAAGCGGCGAGTCACAACCACTTTAATTTCAGGCCGCTAGTCAGCCTTTTCCTGCTGCTCCATATCAGTTAACAATTCAACTAGACTGGTCGGTTTATGCAAGGCCAGCCTCGCCTGAATCAGCTGCTGACAACGGTTTTGTAACAACAGTATAAGCGAAAAAAAAGCAGACTTTACTTCAGCATCAGTCCCTGACAGGCGGGTAGGGTCTGGCAAACTCCACTGCACCTTAGGCACATTGCCGAACCAGACTGGACAGGGCTCCTGCGCCGCAGAATCACAAACCGTGATAACAATATCGGGCTTAAAATACGCCAACTCATCCCAGCTTTGGCTGCGCAAAGCCCGCGTATCAATACCTGATTCAGCCAGATATTGCATGGTCAACGGATGCACATTGTCAGCCGGTGTACTGCCGGCGCTGGCAGCCTGCAGCAGGCCCTTGCCATAGTGATTAAATATCGCTTCCGCAAGGATACTTCGACATCGATTATGGGTACAGATGAATAATAGTTTCATAGTCAGTTCACACCTCAGGGGCTAATTCATCCAGTAGCCTAAATATCCCTTCTTCACGTAATACGCGCATCCCCAAACGCTGGCTGGAGACCCCCTTATGTAAAAGATAATCGAATCGCAGTCGACCTTCACTTTCCATGGCTTCAAAATATCGACAGTCAACCTGGCCGTTAATACCTAACTGCTCGCCTAATTCAATCAGATGCGAAGAAAACATAAACAAACAATCTTTTCTTACCGCAAAGCGTTCTATGATTGCCTCTGATGCATCGAGTGCATCCTTAACATTTGTCCCTTTAAATGGCTCATCCATCAACGCGATAACGCGATAACCGTCTGCCACTGCCTGTGCAATGGCTTTAACCCGCAAAGCTTCAGCGCGAAAATAACTAATCCCGCCGCGCAAATCGTCCTGCAACGAAAACGAACTAAACAGCCGTTGCGCCGGAACAAAATTAAAACGCTGCGCTGGCACACCCATGCCCAGATGCGCCAGGTAAAGCGCAGTGGCAAATGCCCGCAGATAGGTGGTTTTGCCCGCCATGTTTGGCCCGGTTAAGAACAGCACTCGATGGTTTTGATCCAATGCAACTGAATTTGGCACCGGCTCTACTACAAACGGGTGCACCAGACCCTCCGCTTCCACCCGCAGCGGCCCTGCTTCAATTTTTGGCAAAACAAACTGATACTTACCAGTCACATCCGCCATCGCTGTAAGGGCATCAATTTCATGCACCAGCTGCAACAACCTCGCCAGGGTCATCTTTTCCTGCGAACGAAAAACCTGATCCAGACGTAGCACTCGCCAGGCCTCCCCCATTCTTGCTCGGGGTTTCTTATCGGCCACCCGCACCAGTCCAGGACGCGCCAGCAACGCCCGCATTTCTTCGACCAGGGGTGCCAGCTCACCTTTGGCTGAATTCAATTCAACCTGCCCAATAAAACGCCTTAGTGAACGGACCAGAGTACAGGTTACCTCGACCCCACGCACAATATCGGTATAAAAACGATCATGATTAGCCCATAGTCCCAGTGCGCTAAAACCAAATTCGAGGCTATTTTGCTGCGTTATTACGGGCAAGATGTCGTGCGTATAAAGCGCCACCCGCCCAATAATAAAAGCCGACGATAACTGACTAAATGCCTGTCGATGATCCAGAATAAAACCAATTGCAGCCTGGGTATCATGGATCCGCGCAGCAGTCGCCCAGGGACGCTGCATACGCTGATGAAGTACTTTTGCACCACCCTTGGTTCTTGACAGATTGCAAAATTCGAACAGACTGGGTAGCTCTGCAGCGGCAGAAAAAATTTCAAGGTCTTTTTCAGTTTGCTCATCAAGCAGCATTATTTCTGGATCAATTGCCTGACTATCAATGCCAGTACTACTAGCTGTTTGATCCGCTGATTCAGATGCTGTCATGGCGACCATTTAGAATATTTATTCCCCTTAAAAATGACAAAAGTCTAAAAGTTATTAATCAGCTAAGCATTAGGTAATTAGACGCTTCATTCTATGCCGTTGATTATAACTCTTTGATGCAATCAACAATAATCCGGTAATAGTCTAGCCAGGGCGAATAAATTGCTGACGTATTTTTTCTATCCTGGCTCTATATACACAGGTCTCCACATGATCATTCACCAGTCCCATCGCCTGCATAAACGCATATACGGTTGTTGGGCCAACGAACTTCCAGCCCTTGCTTTTAAGCGCTTTGGCAAGTGCAATAGATTCAATTGATGTTGAAATCGGCTCAGTGTTATCGATTGGGAAAGTAGACTGTACCTTTGCGACGGGTTCGAAACGCCAGACAAATGCCGCCAGCGAACCTGCTTCCTGAATCAGTGCCTGGGCACATTTGGCGTTATTGATGACCGCTTCTATTTTACCCCTGTGGCGAACAATACCTGCATCCTGCAACAAACGCTCAACATCGTATTCGGTGAATTCTGCCATCTTATTAAAATCAAAATCCATAAAGGCCAGGCGAAAATTATCTCGCTTAGTCAAAATGGTGCGCCAGCTTAGGCCCGATTGAAAACTTTCAAGACATAATTTCTCAAATAAACGTTGATCATCATCAACAGGATAACCCCACTCATTATCGTGATAAGCCATATATTCACGGCTCGCTGTACACCAGCCACAGCGAATAATGTCATCTGGCACCCTATCACTCATAACCCATTCTCTTTAAATAAAAAGCGCATAACATAGATAGAACATCCATAATAAAACTCAATGGTTTCGCACGGTTCGAAAACCAATATGGCTGGTACCCAGGCCAGTATCTGCCGCCTGCCGAGCAGCTGGACGAAAACGCATACAATAATTTGGCGCGCATAAATATGAGCCGCCTTTTATCACCTTAACCGCTAGATCACCATGCTGTGCAGAATAACTATCTGCCTCGCCAGGGCCCGTTGGATCAATTCGGTCTGCCGACAAATGTCCGGGCGCGTACCAGTTAGCCGTCCACTCCCAAACATTACCTATTAAATCATAAACCCCATAATCATTAGCATTAAAACACCCAACCGGCGCCAGGCCCTGAAACTGATCTTCGTTGGTATTTTCATACGGAAATAGTCCCTGCCAGGTATTGGCCTGGTGTTGGCCATCCATCACCAATTCATCACCTGCCGCAGTAAAGGAGCCACTATGCCTACGCTGTGCTGCGAGCTCGAACTGCGCTTCAGTAGGTAAGGATCTGCCAGCCCAATCGGCATAAGCTTTTGCGTCTTCAAAGGCAATATGTACCACCGGGTAATTTTCTCGGCCCTCAATATTACTATCTGGTCCCGCTGGATGACGCCAATTTGTGCCCGCCACATAGAGCCACCAATGAGATCTACCCTGGCTATTTGCCGGCGCGACAAATAATGTTGAACCCGGTTTAACAGTTTCAATCGGCACACTCGGCCAGTCCTCCGACCTAGGTTGTTGTTCCGCTACAGTGATATAGCCAGTTTCGGTTACAAACAGGTCAAACTGACCATTGGTTATTTCGTGGCGATCAATCCAGAAGCTAGACACACGCACTTCAAAGGCTGGTCCCTCCTCAGCATACCCATGATCATTACCCATCATAAAATTGCGGCCCTCGATATTAACCTCAGCACCAATTTCCTGCAGGCAAGCGGGTTCGTTGGCATTGATCAATGCGCCCTTATCCAGATCATCCTCACTATCAACCACAATAGCGACCTCAGCCAACAAAACTCGATCCGCCGCCAGCACAGCCAAAGGTACATAACCAACAAAAACTAAAACCGCCAGGTTCACTAGCAGCCAGAATCCAAACAAGGAGGCTGGCATGTGGTTCTGGATGCTTAAAAATAGCACCTTGTTCTGAGGTTTCAGATTGAGGATTGGTGCGGAACCTTTTCTTTCACTCATGATCGATCTGGACTGGTTGATTTAATAATTTTTTGAATTCTGATTCATATAACGGTCGATCACAAGATCAGCCGCCGAAAGCCACATTAAAAATGGTATAAACTGAAAAACCAATGACAAGCCACCTGATATCATCGTAGGATGCAGAAAAACACCATAATACAATTTTTCAGCAATGCCTTTATAGCTATAGCCGCGATATTTATCCGGACGAAAATTTAGAGGCTTAGAAATCTACACACACGATGGTAAACACGAGCGAACTACGGCATGCGGAAGCACAAGAAGCCATGAAAGCCTATCACGATACGCCAGCACAAGCTGAGCGAAAGCCGATAGCCAGCCTGGCATTTATCATGCTGCTACTTTTTATTAGCCTGATGGTCAGCCGACCCAGCCAGATTGCTGCTGAGCAATCAAACCTGCAAGACCCTGATACCAGGCTCACTAACAATACCACTAACAATGCGCAGGCAATAAAAATCATCACCGAAATGGAAGCCCTGTATCAGGGTCAATCCAGCCAGGCCACAATCACTATGGACGTCGTTACGCCGCAATTTCAACGTACCCTGAAAATGCAGTCTTCATCCATGGGCACACAGCATTCTTTCATTCGTATTCTTTCACCGAGAAAAGAACGTGGTATAGCGACACTTAAGATTAGCGAAGAAATGTGGAACTACTTCCCCAGAATCAACAAGGTAGTCAAGGTGCCCCCCAGCATGATGATGGGTGCCTGGATGGGCAGTGACTTCACCAATGATGACCTGGTGAAGCAGACCACTCTGACCGACGAATACAATCTAACCATGGAAACAACCCAAACACAGTACATCATCAGCCTGGTACCAAAACAACAAACTGTTACCGTATGGGGGAAAATCGACTATGTAGTACAACGTGAGCATATGACACCCGCTTCGCAGTCTTTCTACGACGAAGACGGCACGTTAATTCGGAAAATGGAATTTAGCCAATTGAAAGATTTCTCCGGGCGCTTAATCCCCTCCATTCTAACCATGACCCCTATCAACAAACCTGGCCACCAGACCATTATCACCTACAATCAGCTTGAGTTTCAGCCTCACCGCATTGATGACTCCGTCTTTACTCTACGCCATCTCAAAAGTCGTTTTTAGTGTTACTTATTGCCCTTGCCTGGAGAAATATCTTTCGCCAGAAACGCCGCTCACTACTAACCGCTCTAAGTATGGCCGGGGGTTATCTGGTTAGTGCATTTGCTATTTCATTAAGCGAAGGCAGCTACAACGGTGCGATCAATTTTTTTACCGAAGACCATTCTGGGCATATTCAGATCCATCAGGCTAACTACCTCAAACGGCCAAAAATCCATAAAACCATTAATAACCCTCAGACAATAAGCACTCAGCTTAAGCAGAATACTAATATAAGGAGCCATACATTACGGGTATTCGCGCCGGTACTAGCCTACTCAGAAACAAAAAATAGTCATGCCCAACTGGTGGGTATTGATTTGGCCCTTGAACAACAGACCAGCCGTCTGGCAGAAAAAATTATTGCCGGCCAATTTATCAACAACCAGCAAAATACTGCTGGTTATTACGCAGTAATGATCAGCAGTAATTTGGCCCGCGTACTAAATATTTCTTTAGGCGATGAACTCATTCTTATCTCCCAAGGTGCGGACGGCTCGGTAGCTAACGACCTATATATCGTCGGCGGTATCATCAATAACAAAAATGCCAGAACGGTTTATCTACCTTTAAATGCTGCGCAACTATTTCTTAGTTTACCCAACAAAGTCCATCAGATTGCCATATTATTAAACCATAGCGGCGAGGCAATCGAGCAGGCGCAGCACATTCAACAATTATTATCAGCAGAATCATTGTTAGGAGATTCATTTCCAGGAGAATCTGTCACAGTATCATCACTCATACCAAAGTTAACCCAGGCAGAAAAATCACTCAGGCAGAATCTTACCAACCTGACGGTATCACCCTGGCAGGAAGTTGAAGCTACTTTTTATCAGTCCATGCAAGCTGACAAAAGGGGCATGAATATTACTCTGGGCATCATTTTGTTTATTGTTTTTATTGGCGTACTTAATACCGTACTGATGTCCGTCATGGAGCGAACCAGAGAGTTTGGGGTGCTTAAAGCAATCGGTAGTCGACCTTTACAAATCACTACTTTAATCACCCTGGAAACAACCATGCTCGCTTCAATGAGCATAGTTACGGGCTTCGCTCTATCCATACCGCTGATTTTATGGTTCAAAAACACGGGCCTTAAACTGTCTCAACCAGTGGACATTGGCGGTGTTGTACTAGACCGGATGACAGGAGACATGAACCTGTATGTATTCCTGGCACCCGCTATTGCCATGCTGACGTTCTCAATATTAGTCAGCATACCGCCGGCCTTCAGGGCTGCGAGCATCTCACCCACCAAAGCCCTGGGGAGCCACTAGTGCAAACCCTTAAATTAGCCATGAGAAATATTTTTCGTAATACGCGCCGCTCAGTACTTACCATAATGCTGATTGGATTTAGCCTGAGCGCGCTTATTTTGACCGATGCGATAACCCGCGGCATGTTATTGCTGATGACGCAGAACGTAACCCAAACCTTCTCTGGCGAAGCCCAGAGCCACAGAAAAGGCTACCGGCAAAATCTGGATATAGATCTGTATTTCACATCTGATCTGCTTGAAAAACAGCTACACCAGGATCCAGCAGTAAAGTTTTATACCAGTCGCGTTATCAGCGGCGCCATGATCACTTCAAGTCATAACGTTGCGGCGGGTCTAATATACGGCGTTGATGCCGCTGGTGAATCAAAGCTCGGTAAAACGCAACAAGCACTGATCCAGGGCAATTACCTAACCGGTAGCGACCATGCGGCTAGTGACATTTTAGCGAGTGACAACATAACGAGTGACCTTATAACTAGTGACGGCGAAATGCTGATGGGATATGCCATGGCCGAACTGCTTGAGGCCGATATTGGCGATCGAATTGTGGTCAGCCTGTCTGAGGTTGATACTGGGGAACTAACCCAGGCACTATTTCGAATTTCTGGCATATTTAAATTTGGCATCCGAGAATTCGATAATAATGTTGCTTTTGTCAATATTAACCCGTTTCGTTCCGTGCTTGGCCTTAAGGCCAACCAGAGCCATGAAATCGCGTTTAGTTTCATTGACCCAGAAGACGCAAAAAAACCCGACCTGGACATTTTTAAACAACTCAACAATGAAACCATTGAAACCTTAGGCTGGTTAGAGCTGAACAAAGAAATCAGTATGATTATTGAAATGTCGAGTTACGCCTCTTTAATTGTTGGCATTGTGCTTTTTTCTCTCACTGTACTGGGCGTGATAAATTCCATGTTTATGTCTATCTACGAACGAATCTATGAGTTTGGGGTATTTCTGGCAATTGGCACCAGACCAGTGGCGCTGGCCCTGTTAATCCTTTGTGAAGCACTACTTATTAGCCTGATTAGCTGTTTTTTCGGCATGTTACTCAGCTTTGCTATTGGCAGCTGGACCGGTGTACACGGCATTCCATTCGGCAATGTAGAATTTTCGGGCATTGCCATCAGCAGCAATATCTTGACCCAGCTACATAGCTCACAGTTTATCAACTTCCCGCTTTACGTCATCCTGCTGACCTTAGGCGCGGCAATTTACCCTGCAATTTTTGCCGCCAGGATTGCCCCCACAGAAGCTTTACAAAGGAGCCTGTAAACACACAATTTCCAGCAAATAAGTGCTCAGCCAATAAGTGCTCAGAAAAAAGTGTCCAGCAAGGAAACTACGCATGCCCAGCAAGAGATCAACAATATCCGCTAAGCTATCCGATAAGCAGCCAGCAACCGCTGCTCCCAGGACCGACCAGGCCATAATTACAACCCGATCACTCTGCCGCTATTATGGTGATGACGAACATAACAAAGTAAAAGCCGTTGACAACATCAGTATTGAAATCAGGCCAGCTGAATTCACCGCTATCGTTGGGCCTTCTGGTTCAGGCAAAACAACCTTGCTGCATTTACTGGGCGGGCTGGATGACGTTACCTCAGGTAGCGTCGAGCTGGCAGGGACTAACATTGCCGATATGTCAGGGGCGCAACTAGCAGATTTCCGTCGCGATCATATAGGTTTTATCTTTCAGGCTTACAATCTGATCCCAGTTTTATCGGCCGCCGAAAACATCGAATATATTATGCTACTACAAGGGATTAACAACAACACCCGCAAACAGCGCGTCGAACAAATGCTAGCTCAGGTCGGGCTACAGGGCCATGGCAATCGACGACCGAATAAATTATCTGGCGGCCAACAACAACGGGTGGCCATTGCCCGCGCCATGGCGTCAAAACCGGATATTATTCTTGCTGATGAACCGACTGCCAATCTTGATTCTAAAACCGGTATTGCGCTGTTAGATCTCATGAAAACTTTGAATGAAACTAACAATATAACTTTCGTTTTTTCAACCCATGATGAAAAAATCATGAACCGTGCCAGTAGGCTGATTCACATCGAGGATGGCCAGGTCATAAAAGATGAAAACCGGTAACCTATGCCTGCACTGGTAACAATTATACTGATATTTTTTTGCCCATGGGCAATAGCAGAAATTCAGTTCTCGGGCTACATAAAGAACTTTAACCTTGTCCAGCAAGCTTTAGAAAACCGCGCCTTTGAGATTGACCAACACTACCAAGGCCAGATAAATAGCCGTCTTATATTCGATTATTTTAGGCCAGGTCAGGCATGGCAGATACACTACGAAATTGGCCTTGAAGCAGAATCGCAGCGGCGACCACAAGCCTTCACAACTGCCAGCGAAGGTTATCGCGTGAGCGACATCCGTGCCCAGCTGGGCCCTGACAGTAAACGCAGAAAAACTACGCTGCCGCAAAACCTTGACCGCCTGAATGTCCAGTTCCAACTCGCATCGGGTGACCTGACCCTGGGTAGACAGGCAATCACTTTTGGCAGCGCCAGGATAATCAATCCAACGGATGTATTTTTACCCTTTGAAGTACGCACCCTGGATACTGAATATCGCACTGGAATTGACGCCATTCGGTTCCAGAAACCCTTAGGCCCGCTGTCGGAACTCGACCTTGGTGTGGTGCTCGGCGCGGATGCCAGAGCGGACAACTCAGCTGCTTTTATGCAGCTACAAACCAATATCGCCGGCCACGACATACAATTCAGCGCCCTGCGTTTCAGCCAGCATAATCTGCTCGGCGCCGGCCTACAGTCCTCTATTGGCATCTTTGGCGTCTGGTTAGAAGCAGCCCAGGTCAGTGGTAACGAGGATTATTTCAGGGCCTCAGCAGGCTTCGATTTCGGTTTATTCGGCCCTGACTTTATAGGCGCCGGCAATATTCTCGCTATGCTTGAATATCATTACAACGGCGCCGGCAGTAAAAACGAGCAGGATTATCTCAGTCAACCACAGCGTTTCCCGTACCAGTCAGGCGGTGTATTGCTCCGCGGTCAGAATTATCTTTTACCGGCACTCAATATGCAGGCCAGTGTACGCCTGACCTTAAGCCTGCAGGGGATTTTAAATCTGGACGACGGCTCGCTTTTTATCAACTTTAATGGCGACTATAACCTGACCAACAATCTGTATTTGCGGCTTGGCTGGTATTTATTTTCCGGCGATGACTTTCGCTTAACTGCTAATCAACAAGTAGTTCCTGGTTCAGAATATGGCGGCAACCCAAACAGTTTAATCGTTGGCCTAAGATACTATTTCTAGTTACCTCAACTATGCCAGGTATGCCGAGCAAAAATTGGCGTCATAATACATTCTTCGTCAGGGTAAAGTTTTTCATCGAAACCCGTGCCTAATTTATTAATGAACAACTGATGACAAATCTAACAGGAAGAATAGCTTTATTATCAATCAAATTTGATACTGGCAGCACAATACGTATGATGAAAACATCAAAAGAATAAAAATGGCCAACAATGTCAACGTAACAGGAGCGTAAGAATGGTCAAGCTGGATCAGTTCAGAATGGAAACCCGCGAATGGCTTGACGCCAATTGCCCACTCTCAATGCGCACCCCTGCTAAAGAAGAAGAAATGTATGGCGGGCCTAGAACAACTGACAAGGATGCGCTGTTGTGGCTCGACAGAATGGCCGCTAAGGGCTGGACAGCACCACAATGGCCCACTGAATATGGCGGCGCAGGCCTTTCAAAGACAGAGTATCTGATCCTGCAGGAAGAAATGCTGGCGATTAAAGCTCGCCTGCCTGCACAGGGTATGGGTTTTAGCATGATAGGCCCGACTTTACTCGACTACGGCACAGAGCAGCAAAAACTCACCCATCTACCAAAAATCGCCAGCGGTGAAATTCGCTGGTGCCAGGGCTATAGTGAACCAGGCGCCGGGTCTGACCTGGCAAGTTTACAAACCCGCTGTGAAGATAAGGGCGACTATTTTCAGATCAATGGGCAAAAAACCTGGACTTCAGGTGCGCAACACGCCGACTGGATATTTACTCTGGTACGAACCGACCCAAAAGTACCTAAACATGATGGCATTAGTTTTGTACTCATTGATATGGACCAGGCCGGCGTCACTACCCGACCCATCGGTTTACTCAGCGGCAATTCACCATTTTGCGAAACTTTCTTTGATAATGCCCGCGCAGAAAAGTATAACCTGGTTGGCCAGTTAAACAGGGGTTGGACCGTCGGCAAACGACTACTACAACATGAACGTAGCTCGATTGCCGGCCTCAATAGTGGCGGTATGCGGGGTCGCTATGAAAACATGCGGGATCTGGCGACCCTGGCCAAAGAGTATATTGGCCTGATACAGGGCAAAATCTCTGACCCAACGCTGCGCCAGTCGATTATAGAAAACAATATGGACCAACAGGCATTTAATATCACCCAGCGACGGGCCATGGCTGAAAACGAATCCGGAGATACCCAGGGACATGCCACTTCAATGTTTAAATACTATGGCGCGGGGGTTAACCAACAGCAACTGGAATTACAACTCAAGGTGATGGGCACTCAATCGTTAGGTTGGGAGGGGCCCGAATTTTCAGAAGAAGAGGCCGATTTAACCCGCAGCTGGTTACGCTCCAAAGCGAGCTCTATTGCCGGCGGCAGCTCTGAAGTACAATTAAATATTGTTGCCAAAAGAGTGCTGGGGTTACCGGATTAGCAACTTCTAGAATTACTAGCGGCACTGGCACCTGGTATCAAGTGGCTTCAAAAATGAAATGTATATCGCATCACGCAGGCGCTGCCAACAAATTTCTAACCCTGAGCTGCAGTGCGGGTATAACGCTCTGCTCGAACCAGGGGTTTTTCTTTAACCAGATATTATTCCGCGGGCTAGGATGGGGCAATGGCAACTGGTCAGGCCAATAGTCCTGCCAGCTTCTAACGGTTTCTGTCAAGTTCTTCTTCTGCTGAGCTTTTAAGTGCCATTTTTGCGCATAAAGACCAATCACCAACACTAGACTAATATTGGGCATTGCAGCTAATAAATCAGCACGCCAGGTTGCAGCACATTCTGCTAGCGGCGGTAAATCACCCGACTTGCCCGTACCCGGATAACAAAATCCCATCGGTAATATCGACACTTTTGTCGGATCATAAAACTCAGCCTCACTAACACCCATCCAGGTACGTAATCGATCGCCGCTTTGATCCGTAAATGGCTTGCCCGACTTGTGCACTCTGATACCTGGCGCCTGCCCGGCTATCAATATTCTGGCATCGGTATGTGCTTGTAATACCGGATTTGCGCCAAGGGGTAATTTTTGTTCGCACTGGGTACATGCACGTACATCCGAGACAATAACTTCAAGTGCAGCTTGATTCACAATTTTTCACCCTTCAATACTATTATTTTCTAACGTTTTTTTTACCTTGCTGACCTCTCTAACAAGTTTAATCCCCATAACCAGCCGGCGGCCTAAAACCGCCAAACACTTCAGCCACCAGACGGGCAAATTCAATGGTGGTATAATCATCAAACTCCGCACCAATAACCTGCAACCCAACCGGCATGCCATTTTCAGCCAACCCCATTGGGAACACCGTACTCGGCAAGTTACCAACTATAGACATCCCAGCCCAGAACAAACCCTTAAAATAACCACTTTGTTGGCCATTAATATTCAGTTTACGCGCGGCGAAGGGTCCATGGTCATGGGCGAAAGCGGTCGAGACCGAAATGGGGCAAACTAGCACATCCCACTCCGCAAAAAACCGATTCCAGGCATGTCGCATCAGAGTGCGCTGATGGTCATGCAGCGCCCAATCGTTATAACTCTGCACCGCCCCTCGCGCCATAACCGCCGCGTTAGATATGTCGGCTGGTGAATATTTTTCAGCTGCCCGCTGGTTGCTGGCAAATACAGCGGGTGATACCCCAGAGTGATTAACTGCCTGCATTAAATTGCTATAGGTATTCATAGCAATATCAGTATCAATATCCGGTCGCGCCTGGGTGGAAATTTTTGTACCCATGCGGACCAGTTCTGCTGCCAGTAGTTCAGATTTCTCCACCACCATCTGATCAACCGGCGCGGCATCATCTGTATGCCAGAACGCCACCCGAAAATCCTTCAGCGCCCGCGCCCTTGGCGCCGGCAAATCTATTTTCCACCCTTTCTTATTCAGCGTGATAGGCCCTACGGTTAACGCCATACTTAATCGCAAATCTTCCGCGCTTCTACCGAGCGGCCCAACCACAGCAATATCAGGACCATTGCTCACATCAACCACGGGCGGCTTATGGCCGGCAAAGGGCACAATACCCCAGGTAGGTTTATGCCCGTAGACGCCGCAATAGTGCGCTGGGTTTCGAATCGAACCCCCTATATCTGATCCTGCCTCAAGCCCCGTTAAACCGGCACTCAGCACCGCCGCCGAACCACCAGAAGAGCCGCCCGGGGTTTTGCTAATATCCCACGGATTGTTGGTTTGGCCATAAACTGCGTTATAACTCTGAAAATCTGCCAGCATTTCTGGCACATTAGTTTTGCCTAAAATATGCGCCCCAGCGCCCTTCAGGGCACTGACAACATGAGCATCAGTTTTTGCAACCCTATCTTTCCAGGCGGGCATACCCCAGGTTGTTTTAAGGCCCTGTACGTCAAAGGATTCTTTCACCGATATAGGCAAACCATGTAACGGTCCCAGTACTCGCCCTTTAGCCAGGTGTTTATCCGCCTGTTTTGCTGCCTGCAGGGCATTATCAAAATCACGCACCACCATCGCATTCAGCTGTTGATCAAATTTCTCAATACGGGCGATAAAATATTCTGTTAATGCCACCGAGCTAATGGCTTTGCTGGTAATCATTGCACTGAGTTCAATTGCAGATTTAAACCCAGGCTCTTGTATTTTCTGCGACATCCCTGTACCTCTGTCTTTTATACGCAATATAGGCTTGTTTGAAATAACAGCAGCCTTTATCCTGTCTTTTGTAGTCTACAAAAATAGCTCCGTAATAAAACAGCACTATCAATAAAATTTCCATACAAAGTTCTTCCCAATAGATCGAATAAAATAACTCCATATAAAAACAGCATCATCAAAATAGTCTTTACCCTAGCAGTGAGTGTTATATGCAAAACAATCTTGGTTTATTCCTCTCCAAACGTGCCTTTCTATCACCAAACCTGGAAGCCTATGTCGATGGCATCGGCGATTTAAGACTAACTTACGCAGAACTTAATAACCGCTGCAATCGTGTTGCGAATGCCCTAGTAGCTGATGGCATCTGCAAAGGTGAACGGGTTGGGTTATTGCTTATGAACTCGGCTGAATTTATGGAAGCCTACTTTGCGCTGGCAAAAATTGGCGCCGTAGTGGTTCCCCTAAACTGGCGCCTGGTAGCTGATGAACTGGAATTCATTCTCAAAGATAGCGGCACCGAAAGACTTATTTTTGGCGATGAATTTTTACCCACCGTGGCAGAATTGCATAGCCGGGGCGATAAAACAGATATTAAACAATGGTTACAGGTCGAAGGCAGTGAACCAGTAGCGGAATTTGCCACTCACTATGAAACCTTTCGTGACGCTGGCTCGGTAGACGAACCCGAATGCCACGCAAAAGACGATGATATGCTTTATATCATGTATACCTCTGGCACAACGGGCCTGCCCAAAGGCGTAGTACATACCCATCACTCAGCAATCTGGGCCGTAATCACCATGGGAATCACGGCTGAACACCGAGAAAAGGACCGCTATCTGGCCTGCCTGCCGATGTTTCATGTGGGTGCCCTTTCACCATTGGCAGTTAATGTATGGCAGGGCGCCACCAGTATCGTCATGCGTAGTTTTGACCCGGTACGCGCCTGGGAATTAATCCAGCAAGAAAAAATCACCACCGGACTCGCTGTCCCAGCCATGCTTAATTTCATGTTGCAGGTAGCTTTCGATCAATATGACTATTCCTCCCTGCGCTGGATTATGACCGGTGCGGCACCAGTACCGGTATCTTTGACAGAGCAATATAACGAACTCGGCATAGGCCTGTTACAGGTTTATGGTCTTACCGAAAGCTGCGGCCCGACCTGCCTGATGGATGCCGATAATGCCCTGCGCAAACCAGGCTCAACAGGTCGCGCCTTCTTTCATACCAATGTAAAGATAATGGATGACAATGGCCAACAATGTGCACCCGGCGTTGCCGGCGAAATATGGGTACAGGGCGCACATATCATGCGTGAATACTGGCATCGACCCGAGGCCACAGCGGATACCCTGGTGGACGGCTGGCTACGCACCGGTGATGTTGCGACAATGGATGATGAAGGTTTTGTGACCATCCAGGACCGCATGAAAGACATGATTATTTCCGGCGGAGAAAATGTATACCCAGCGGAAATCGAAGGTGTGTTGGCCGCTCACCCTGCGATCAACGATGTGGCAATAATCGGCCAGCAAAGCGCAAAATGGGGTGAATCGCCATTAGCGATTATTGTCACAGCCGACTCATGCCTAACTGAAAGCGACGTTTTGAGTTTTTGCAAAGGTAAGCTAGCTGGCTTCAAACAACCCAAGGTAGTGGAATTTATCGACGAGATTCCACGCAACCCAAGCGGCAAGATCTTGAAACGACTACTACGGGAACAGTTTCCAAAGCAAGCGCCCGCTTAACTAAGCCAATGGATGCAGCCATTAAATACCACAGCCGTGCCTGCATCCATTGCTGAATTTATTGCTGAATTTATTGCTGAATTTATAAAAAGAAGCACTGTTTTACCGCTAACCCGTCTTATTAACGTGGAATGAAATAGCTGCGACTATAATCGTTGATCATTCCACTTTGAAAACAGCAACCGTGGCATTTAGCTCCTCGATCTGAGTGGTGAGTTTATCAACCCGGGTTTTACTTTCCTGAACCGCATCTTTAGTGGCATCACTGATGGACATCACCACATCGCAGCTCTTGCCAATATCCATTATCGACTTAACCTGTTGCTCTAACTCAATGGCGATGTTGCTATCGCCTTCACTAATGGAATAAATACCTTCGGCTACTTCGGCAAGCATTTCACAGGCCTCTTTAGAGGCTACCTGACAACTTTCACTATTCGTTTTGCTATGTTTGAGAGAATCGATGACTTCAACAATGCCACCTTTCAGACTCATTACAATATCTCTAATTTCTGTAGCGGAATCTTGCGTACGCCTGGCCAGAACCCGTACCTCATCGGCCACGACCGCAAAACCACGTCCCTGATCTCCGGCCCGAGCCGCTTCGATTGCCGCATTTAAAGCCAATAAATTGGTTTGCTCAGCAAAGCTCTCGATCACCTCGATCACCTTAGAAACCCGGTGGCTATTTATTTCTAATTCCTTTGCTCTTAATTCTGTGTCCTGTAAATCAGAATTAAGCCCACCGGTATCAACCATATTTTTTTCGATCTGAGTAGCAACCCCATGTACCTTAATTTTGGTTCGATCGGCATTTTCAGCACCAACAGCGCTATGTTCGGCGACTTTTTTAATATTCTCCGTCACCTCAGCCATCACTCGGGTTAATTCCGCGATATGGTCATGCTGGTTAATCGATTGTTCATAAGTCTCATCCATCAGCTGTAAAACCTCACCGGAATACCGGTTAAGCCGTTGGTTTTTTGCCAACACTGATACAATGACACCCTGCAGTTTTTTCACAAACTTATTAAAATATTGTGCCAGACGAGTAACTTCATCATGACCCGCATCGACCATTTTATGCGTTAAGTCAGCTTCACCTGAAGATATGGCCAGCATTTTTGCCACTGAATCATTAAGCGGAGTGATGATTGAACGTTGGATAATCCAGCTGAGAACGATAAAAATCCCGAATAGAACAATCACATTCGTCGATAACTGAATGGCCCAGTCGGAGAACACCGCCTCTACATGGTCCAGGTAGACACCCGATATAAGCAACCATTGCCAGGGGTCGAACCGCACCACAAAGGTGAGTTTACGCTCTCCTTCCACCCCTTTGGTACCAGGGCGGTACAATATCGGGCCCTTGGCTAATATATAACCCAGAAACCCTGAACCCTCTGGCCAGCTCTTACTGGTCTCATCAACTATAACTTTAAACAGTGTTTCGGCAGCGCCGGCATTGGCCTTTTTCACATATTCCGCGGTAAAGCCCGTATGACTACCAGGTGGCCCCTCAATCTTGGTAATAAACGGATGCATTACCGTTGAACCATCTTCTCGTAAGACTGCTACATAGCCTTTTTCACCATACCTGACCAGACGTAGCGCCTCTTTTGCCTGATATTTCGCCTCATCCTCAGTCATCTCACCGCTTTGAAACTGGCTATAAAAATATTCAATGATCTGGTAACAAACCAGGGTGATCCTTTTTGTCTGGATTTTCTGCTGATCAGAGTATTGGAGACTGGCTTTTTGCAGCGAAAAATAGCCTAACAGGCCCATAGCAACCGCCCCCATCAGCGCGAGCAGCATGATGCGATGTTTAATCAGTAATCGACGAAAAAGCGCATCCATGCCACAAGTGCCTTGAAATACTATTCCTATATGATGAAGCCTAGACCAGTTTACGACAAAGCCTTAAGCCATCACTATCATTAGCCGATAAAATTCATAAGCAGGCAAAGGCATTAAACAGCAAGACGAATGGCTAATACGCCATAACGCGAGTGCTTCGCACCAGCCAATAATTTGATCAGCTAATGCGCTACAATAAGCGCATGAAAGATTGTAATAGTTGTGGCAAATGTTGTGTTAAATACAGCGATGGTGGACTGTCTGCCACTGACCAGGAGGTAGATTTCTGGGAGGCATTCAGGCCCGAAATTACCCCCTATATTAACGCCGGTGAAATCTGGATGGACCCAGAAAACGGTCAGCAGCTTAAACGCTGCCCCTGGTTAAGCCAGGATTCAGTGAACAATAAATATCTTTGTAGTATCTACAATGATCGTCCTGACGATTGTATGCACTATCCGGTCACGGTTACGCAAATGGTGGAAGATGAATGCCAGATGCTTGAAGTACGTGACTTACGAAATCCTGACCAGGCCCAACGAGACCTGGACAAGCTAATGATTGACAGCCGGCCACCTGTGCTGGGAAATCATTAATCGCTAAACGTAAATTTAGCCTACCTGGTTAGTATGTATGGATATCAGCACCCTCAATAAAATAGTGCCTAACCAAAGTTGCATCAGGCTCAAACCCTATCAGGCAGGAGAGGTTATCTTTTCACAGGGAGATTTCGCCAGGAATATCTTCGCAATTCATTCCGGCCAGGTGAGTTTAACAAGACCCACCATTGAAGGCCGACTGGTAACATTATACCGGGCCAAAGCAGGCGATAGCTTTGCTGAGGCGGCCCTGTTTTCTACGCACTACCATTGCAACGCAACCGCAACCCGTGATTCACAGCTGTACCTTTATCCAAAAAAACAACTAACTGATACTTTAAACCGCCAGTCTGCGCTATCGATATCACTGCTCAAAGGTCTTTGCGGGCAAATACGGGACTTAAGAAGCCAACTAGCCATGCGCAACATACTCTCTGCCAGAGCAAGAGTTTTGCAATACCTGAGTACCAAGGCAAACACCGAAACGGGAAATATGTTACCTTTAATCCCTCCTGCAGGCACATAACCTCTTAGGAGATTACTGTTTCAATCTCATCCAGTTGCTGCTCAAGTAAATCTGGCTTTTCACTCCTAAGTGGTAATATCAGACGATCTACCCCCAGGTCCTCAAACTGCCTGAGCTTATCCGCTGTTAAACGGCCTGACGGAGTAATCAAAATCTCAATATCCTGCCGGCTCCTACCCACTTTAATAAGCTCCGCATCGAGCTCGGCAAGCGCCCGAACTGTTAAAGCAGCATTTAACGCAAACCCATACCAGCCTGAACCAAAACGCGCTGTCCGGCGATAAGCCGGTTTACTCAAACCACCTACAAATATAGGCAGGCCTGATTTTTGACCGATCTTCTGTACTGGTTTTGGATCCATACGACAACCTGGCAAGGTAAAATGTTCACCTTCAAAAGAGGCCAGTTCATCACCCCATAAGCGCTGCATAACTTCTAGGTATTCATCACAACGTGCGCCACGATCCTGCCAGCTATAACCACAGGCTAGCACCTCTTCTTTACACCAGCCTACGCCTACGCCAAAATCAATACGGCCGTTGGTCAACCAGTCAAGGGTTGCAAATTCTTTAGCGGTATAAACAGGGTTTCGCTGCGGCACCAGGGTAATACCGGTACCAAAACGCAGTTTCGATGTACAACTGGCAAGAAAACCAATTGCGGCCACGGGGTCTAACATCCCACCGCCTTCAGGCACGGGTATCTTGCCATCTTTGTTGCCGGGATAGGGGAACTCCATCTGATCGAAAAGCACTACATGTTCGCCCATCCAGATGGAGTCGATGTTAGCACTATCCAATCGACAGCCCAATTTCATAATAACATCAGGCGTACAATTGGGGGAAGTAAAAGCCGTACATAAACCGATTTTCATAGAGCCTCGCAAATTAAATTATTGAAAACTTTCTTAGCGCTCATCCATCCGCAAATTCGCTAATGCTTGCACCAGGCAGGCAGGTCTAACGAAATCGCTTAACGCCATCACAAAAGACCAATAGAACGCTATAAAACAGGCGTTAGCCTAAGAGCATACTGTTTTAGGCCCCAATTAAATAGATCAAGTTATCTGCTGGGTTCAAAAACTAAACCTGCAAAAATGTTAGTTGCCCATTTGTGGACTTCAGTCTATACGCTTATTATCTAGAAACCGCCACAGGTTCTTTATCAAAGCGGCCGCAGGCGCTATAAAAACCGCCGCAGGTTCTTTATCAAAACCGCCGCGGGTTCTTTATCAAAACCGCCGCGGGCGCTTATAGAACAGCCACGGGCGTTGAAACTAAATAAAAGAGGTATGATTATGCAGGCAGACATCGAAAAATTTCAGGAATTTTACAATGTCATTATTACATTTTTTGTAACCTACAGCTTTCAGCTAATGGGTGCATTGATTATTCTGCTGCTTGGGTTATTAATATCCAATCGCCTGGCACGCCTGGTCTTAACAGTTTGCGAAAAAAACAACCTTGATATAACCCTCAGCAAATTTCTCGCCAGCTGTACAAAAATTATCATCATAGCGATCGTTGCTATTATTTGCCTCGGCAAAATTGGTATAAGTGTAACCCCACTGGTAGCGGCGCTTGGTGCCGCGTCGCTGGGTGCAGGACTCGCTATGCAGGGTTTGCTATCTAACTATGCTGCGGGTCTGAACATTATCCTGACTCGCCCCTTTGTTGTAGGCGATACCATCCATGTACAGGGCGTAACCGGCATAGTGGATGAGGTTCGGCTGGCCTATACCATTCTTACTGATGAAGATGAGGTCTGCATCAGCATCCCGAATCGACATATAGCGGGCGAAATAATCCACAATTCAAAAGCATTTCGGGTAGTTGAAACCACTATGGGTATTGCTTATGACAGCGAACTCAGCGTGGTTCGGGATTTACTAAATAAAGAATTAACCAAAATGGGCGTTACAGAAAATCGTCAACCGGTAATTGGCATCGACACCTTTGGCGACAGCGGCATCAATATCGCTATTCGGTTCTGGGTACCAACGGAAAAATTCCATCGACTAAGAATGCACACCAATGAACAGCTATTTAACGCCCTGAAAGGTGCCGGCATACAGATGCCCTATCCCCAGACTGAAATTACAATCCTCCAAAATACCAACAATTAAACCTTGTCTGAAACAAGGTATGGCCAGCCAGTAGAGAGATAAAGATGCTGCATGGCATCTGGACGTAGGGGGCAAAAGACCCCCTGATAAAATACCCTGACTGCCGCAGCATAGATTTATTTTCAGGGTTATTTTGGCCGTTATTCTGACAAATTTTATCAAACTACCTGTCTGGCCTTTGCCTGCGGCAGGTTTTTATATACTATAGAAAAACCTGATACCTAAACCCGACATCGATCTCAAAGGCCTGTACTCAAACTGTCATTATATTTCCGACGCGCAAGAGGAATTAAAACTTTCTCCAGATCTGCCAATTGATACGGTGCAACTAGATAACTGGTCATTCCGGCCAACAGGCAATTTTCAGCACTTTCCTGGTTTTTAATGTTCGCCAGCCCAACAATCGGTATCCGTTTCAGAATTTCTGTATTACGAACCCGTTGAGTTATTTCAAAGGCGTCCAGTTCTGGAAGCTCAATACCCACCAGCAACAGATCGTAAGCTTGCTCCTCAACCTGAGCAATGAACTCGCGACCATCTATTGCAGTTTGATAAACATACCCCATTGCATCGAGAATTGATGTAATGTCTTGCTGCTTTAAGTACTGTTCTGCTAACAGAATACGGATACTCTCCTGATAGCCATTTTGATGACTATCCTGATGACTGCCGCCTGATAATTGTCGTTGGATTTTATCCTCTGACGATGCTCGCCCCTGATTGATCAATGCCGCTGTAAATTCAGCATCTTCTGGTCTCGGTTCAACTGCAACAAATTCGTCAATTATAGCCGACGCTATTGCCGATTCTTCAGTAGCTACCTCGGCCATTATGGTTTCAGCCCGCGACTCTTGCTGGTGTTCAACTAACTCAGTTTCCTGCAACTTAATATTGTCAAACTCGGCACTGTCAATACCGGCAGCGTCTACGATCCTACCTGGCATAGACCCTGAAGCCAGATGCCCGTCTACCGCCAGACAGATAGAAAAACAAAACTCTGAGCCTTCTCCAGGCACACTGTTAACACTGATTTCTCCTCCCATATATTCGATCAGGCGTTTACTAATGGTCAAACCCAGACCGGTGCCACCAAAGCGTTCACTTATACTCTCATCAGCCTGCATAAAAGCCGAAAATATTGTGCTAATCTGCGGTTCGGACATACCAATACCAGTATCTCGCACTCGCATATCCAATATCAGCCAGCCTTTAGAGAGCCTGCCAGCTTCTATGGACAGAGTCACGGAACCAACTTCGGTAAACTTTATGGCATTGCCAATAATATTGGTAAGCACTTGTCTCACTCTAACTGGGTCGCCATATAAATATTTTGGGATAGCACTATCAATATCAGCATTCAGGCCAACCTGACTTGCCTCTACCTGCTCAAAAAATAGCGACAAAACCGCATCAACTTCATTTCGAAAATCAAACTGCTGGCTCACGAAGCTAAGATTGCCTGACTCAACCTTGGACAGATCAAGAATATCGTTAATAAGACTCAACAGGGTTTTTGAGGCGCTGTTAATGCGCCCCAATAAAACACCCTGTTTATCTTCATGGCGATAATTGCGTAATAGGACACCAGTAAATCCAATAATCGCATTCATAGGAGTACGTAATTCGTGAGACATGGTTGATAAAAAAACACTTTTGGCGCTATTAGCCTGTTCTGCCTTACGCAGGCTTTGTTGGGCATAAGATTCTGCTTCGGCGCGTATTTTAACTTCTGCAGTCAGTTTTTCAGCTTCATCTTGCAAACGACGGCTGACGGCCCGAAGATCACCCACTATTTTAAGAATTAACAGCAAAACCAGCAGCAAAATCCCGCAGTAAGCCATAAATGATTCAGTCAATTCACTCAAACTGGCAACAAACAACCCATCAAGTGGTAAATCAACTTCCAGCACGCCGCGAACATCACCCGCCCGCCAATCATTTTTTGGCGTATCAGGGTGTAAATTATGGCACCCCACACAACCTGGTTTGAGCACATCAGCCTTCGCAAAACGAAGCGAAAGACCTTCACTTTTCTGGATGAACTCAAAGTATGAATCCTCAGGTATTGCGTTAAGTCTCTGCCAGGCCTGCTCAGCAAATTGGTCACGTAAACCTCCGCTTGCTTCACGCCACGGAAAAGGATATCGACTATAGAGTTTAACTTTTGCACCTTCGACCCGCTGACCAATTTTTTCGCCCAACAACATGCTTAACGTTGCCGGTAATGGCACCGCATTAACGTGCGACTGATAATCATGCCGAACATCGATAGCAGAGGATTGCGCGAGCACCGAAATCACTTCTGAGGTATACAGAGCGCGAAACTCTTCGATGGTAGTTACATACATATTCGCATAGGACAGGGCTGAACTACGGATCAGGTTATCGCGTAAACTCACCCCAATGAGAGCCACAGCCACCAGCACCAATAGAAAGGCAAAACCAATGAGCGGTATATAGAATCGAAAGTACTTCTGCGACTGCATAATATTTGCTGCTAATAAATTGAGTTATTATAAATAGTTGGAATTTAGTAGAGCGCCGGATCTATTCTGGCCTGTATTGAGTGTAGATCAAGCAACGCTTTTATTGCGGCAAAAACAACCCTCAACAAGATCTAAAAACCCTTGCTGCGCTCGATAATCGACTAAACTCAACGGAACAAGATCTGATTAAATGCCAATTTTCGTCAACACCAGCTTAATCAAGCTGGAAAACAGCAAATATGCCAGCACCAAGCATCGATACCCTGTGGATACTGTTTTGTGCCCTGCTGGTTATGTTTCAGCAGGCGGGGTTCTTATGCCTGGAATCTGGCCTAACGCGTAAAAAAAACAATATAAATGTTGCCGCCAAAAATCTAACTGATGCCTGCCTTGCCTGCCTGGTATTCTGGGCAATAGGTTATAGCATCGCTTTTAACCCAACCGGCCTCAGTTTAAACACCCAATTTGTCTTTTTTGACCCACATAGCGCAAACGCTACAACTTCGGCCCATTTTATTTTCCAGCTCATGTTCTGTTGCACCGCCATCACCATCATCTCAGGTGCAGTCGCGGAAAGAATATCCTATCGTGGCTATTTACTTCTCACGCTGATCGCAGCCCTACTCGTCTACCCTCTATTTTGTAATCTAAGCTGGTCCAGTCAGGGCTGGCTGAAAACCTTTGGGTTTTACGATTATGCTGGTGCAACAGTGGTACATGGCACCGCCGGCTGGATTGCCCTGGCATCCATTATCATTCTTGGTCCAAGAACAGGGCGATTTGACGAACATGGTGCTGCTCGTCACTTACCTGAATCCAATTTAGTACTTTCGTCTCTGGGTATTTTTATTATTTGGTTTGGCTGGATGGGTTTTAACGGTGGCAGTACTTACGCCCTTAACAACACCGTATTTCCGGTACTGTTTAATACATTTTTAGGCGGCTGCGGTGGATTTTTGCTAATAGTATCAGTCCAGTTATTAACCAATAAAGTGATTGATTTACGACAATGTATGAATGGACTATTGGCGGGCCTGGTGGCAATTACTGGCGGCGCAGATTTAATGCTGGCCCATGAAGCATTTCTAATCGCCATGATAGGCGCATTGTTAATGCTCGGCACTCAAAGGTTATTGTTAAAGGTTCAACTTGATGACGCGGTAGGTGTTGTACCGGTTCATCTCGTCGCTGGTATTTGGGGCACCCTGATACTGCCATTTCTACATCAAGGCCAGGTCGAACTAATCCCACAACTGGTGGGTATCAGCCTTTGCGGCGTTATCTCTTTTGCCATTAGTTTTATCGCACTGAAAGCAATGCAACCTTTTATCCAGCTGCGAATCAATAAAAAAACCGAGCAACTGGGCCTCAACCTGGTTGAGCACGGGGCGATAGATGAGCTCACCGATCTGATGGACGATATTAATTCAGCTGTTAATCGCAGTCCAGGATCGGCCACTGAAGAACAACGCCTTCGGGTGGAGCCTTTTACCGAAATCGGACAAATCGCAAAACAATTTAATTCACTATTAGAGAATATCGGTGATGCTAACAAACAACTGATGGTCGAAAAAACCAGAGTAGATAATTCACTGCTAAACATGGAACACCTGAATAATGCCATTGCCGCCCATAATCTAGTGAGTACCACAGATCTAAAGGGTAAAATCACCTATGTTAATGACAAACTCTGCACGCTGAGTCAGTACAGTAAAACAGAATTATTGCGCGGTTCTCACCGGCTGATTAAATCAGATGAGCATGAGGAATCATTTTGGCAGACACTTTGGCAAGACCTGGAAAAACATAAAACCTGGACCGGAAATATTTGTAATCGCGCCAAAGACGGTTCTAACTTCTGGGTCCAGACAACCATTAGCCCTCGCTATGACAACCAGATGCTGACGGGTTATATGTGCATTCAAACCAATATCAGAAAACAAAAACCAAACCCAACAGCCAAAAGTCAAAGCAGGTCACACGAGCGCAGAACGGCTGCCATTACAAATTCAACCAACATAACCAACCCTGCATTTTCAGCACCAAACCCGCAACATAGCGACAAAATCCAGAGTCAGTCAGAGAGCCAGAGCATACCCGAAAACCAACCCCCTGTTAAAAATAACACTCTCAGCGCCCAGCCCACAGAACCGCAAAATGCCACTGCCAAACACTGCCTAATAGTCGATGATACCAGTGTTAACCTTGAATTAGCCGGTATGTTGCTGGATGAAATTGGCCTCACTTACGACTTTGCCAACAACGGCCAGGAGGCAATCGACGCTGTAGAAAACCATACCTATGATATCGTACTGATGGATATGCAGATGCCTGTGATGGGCGGGATTGAAGCTGCAGGCCGAATACGAAAAAACCACTCTAATGAATCACTACCTATTGTTGCCATGACGGCCAACGTTTTACCTGAACATAAACTGGCCTGTACTAATGCCGGCATGAATGATTTTATCGGCAAACCGGTTGTTTTCGAATCACTCGTTGAAGTCATGGAGAAATGGCTAGACAGATAACTCCGTATTTCTCATTCGCCAATTGTAATGAGATGCTCTAAGCGTTCGAATACCCGTACTGACATCAAAAAAACAACCCAGACGTAACCAGATCCGCCCCCCAGCCTACCAACTGCCACTCCAAGACCGACCTATTGCTCTCTCAGGCCCAGTCAGGAAAAACACATTTACGACCTACTGAAACCCAACCACCATGCGCAATATCGCCAACCCATAATTCACCATCCTGTAAATTTTAAACCACCCGTTTACCTGGTCACCATGGAAAGCCTATACTGGCGTCTGAAATCCAGTATCGCTCACCAGGCTACCTGATCAATGAGCAGATATGAGCCTGAGGAACCTTTTACCAGGTGGCTATCTTGGTTGTGGCAAGCAAAGAGGGGAATGGAGAAAAGTTATCGCTATAACAACAACTTTTTATAATTCTCAGCTGACGCAGCTATCGCCGAAATGGTCCTTAACCAAAGGCTTCTCAAATAAACACCGATTATCTAAATGAAGGGGAATATATGAATCTCAGTGACAAGGCGGTCATTACCGGCGTAGGTGATACAGCTTATACCCGCGGCGGCGACAAAACCTCAGTGGAGCTTATGCTAGAAGCCATTCGCAATGCGGCGGCAGATGCGGGTCTAAAGCCCAACGAACTGGACGGCATCATTCCGCCGATGCTAGATACCTATGCCGAGGAACTGGCGGCCAATCTTGGCATTGCTGATATGCGTTACTCTGTAACTGTACACACCGGCGGCGCCAGTGCTGTGACCGGCTTGCAAGATGCCGCCATGGCCGTTGCTAGTGGTCTGGCAAATCATGTCTGTGTCGTCGTTGGCTGGAATGGCTACTCGGCCCTGCGTCCCAAACCCGGCCAGAAACCGAATAGAGGCATGCGCGAAACAGCCATGTCGCTATCCACCAAAGATTATTATTACCCCTATGGGGTGACAGCACCAGTGCAGCTGTATGGCTGGTTAGCAACCAGGCATCAGCAAATTTACGGCACCCAACCGGAAGATACCGGCGCAATCGCCATAGCCGCCAGGAAACATGCCCAGCTTAACGATCGCGCGATGATGCAGGGCCAGGAATTAACCATGGAAGCGTACCTGAATTCACGTTGGATATCAGAGCCTTTCAGGCTCAATGATTGCTGCCTTGAAACCGATGGTGCCTGTGCAATTATTGTATCCAGCCCAGAGCGCGCCAAGGATCTGGCGAAAAAGCCAATCTACATTTCAGGTGTTGCCGAAGGCCACCCCTATCCTGCAGACGATATCGCTGCTCGACCTGATCCGTTCGAAATCGGCCTTTCTTTTGCCGCCCAAAAAGCATTTGATATGGCCGGCGTAAAAGCAACCGATATGGATTTTATGCAAATTTATGATTGCTTCACTTATGTGGTATTACTGCAAATGGAAGCCATGGGTCTGTTTGAGCGTGGCGGCATCGCCGACTACGTCAAAGATGGCGCAATCGAGTTAGGCGGTAAATGTCCCATTAACACCCACGGCGGCCTCCTTAGTGAAGGACATGTATGGGGTGCCAACCACATCGTAGAAGCAACCCGCCAACTGCGCGGCGAATGTGGCGAACGACAGGTTAACGATGCCAGTCTCGGTCTGGTAACAGGTTGGGGTGATTTAGGTGATGGCGCCATCGCTATTCTTCATAATTGAATAGTCTTCATAGGGCTTAAACACCTGTCACTAGTGTCATTTAATCTAAATTATTCATTCTGGCGCAATAAATAAGTACGTCAGGAAGAAAAAAATAGCAAAGGAGTTAAATCATGAGCGGACCGCTCCCCGAGCCACGCCCCATGCCAAAATCAACCGATGATTTAAACGGTCAATTTTGGGCGAACTGCGCAACCGGCCAACTATGCTTCCAACGTTGCCTGGAATGCGATATCTGGCGCCATATGCCACGTTATATGTGTGCCCATTGCGGATCCCATAAATGGGAATGGAAACAATCCTCTGGCAAAGGAAAAATATTTTCCTGGATCATTACCCACCAGGCCATGCACCCAAAGTTTCGCGGCGAAACACCTTATGCCGCGCTAGTAGTAGAAATGGAAGAAGGCTGTCGATTTGTCAGCCGACCCCTGGGAATTACCAACGAGGAACTTGAAATTGATATGCCAGTAGAGGTTGTCTTCGAGCAAATTAATGAAGATTTTGCCCTGCCCTTGTTTAGAAAAGCCTTATAAACAGTTCATTATAAAACTGTAATCATAAGCTGAAAATTAACAGGGCGCATAAACGCGCCCTGTTAATTTCAACAAATTGCCAGACAAGTTACTTGTGGACCAGTTACTCCGGCTAAACACTAACTTCTATGACATTTACTAACTTATTATTAGGGCAACAAACCAGATTGCTCCACACCCGCTAACGATTCACAATTTGCCGCCCAGTCATAGGCATCCATAATGCGCGAACAGCGTGTTTCAACCAGATGCTTCAGCCCAGGGTCGGTAAAAATATACAGCTGCTCTGCCTGAATTGCTTCAAGCACCAGGTCGCCAACAATATCCGGATCAAGTCCCTTAGATAGCATTTCCGCCGTAGCATCCCGTTCGTTTGGCTCGACTGCACCGCCGTATTCTTCTGGCCTGTTACGGGCGGAATTACCAATATTGGTAGCCACAATACCAGGGCATAGAACAGAAGCACCGATATTATGCTTACGATGATCCGCAGCAAAAGTTTCCATCATACCCACCACGGCAAATTTTGTGGCGTTATAGGGCCCTGCACCGCGCAAACCAACCATTCCGGCCATGGACGCCGTACTGACTACATGACCACCTTCGCCATGGGCCTGGATTAACGGCACAAATGCCTGCAAACCATGGACAACACCCCAAAGGTTGACATCAACCACCCAATTCCAGTTGCGCATACTGCAACTTTCACTATAACCACCAACCGCAACACCGGCGTTATTGCTGACTATATGTACCTTACCAAAGGTGCCAATAGTAGCTTCAGCTGCGGCCTGCATGGATTCCAATTTGGTCACATCTACCTGCACACAGGCAGCCTCCAAACCTTTGCTATTTAATTCATCAGCCGCTTTTTGTGCCGGCGCTAATTCAATATCACCGATCATTACCTTCATGCCAGCGGCTGCAAATGCTCGCGCCATGCCGAGCCCCATACCGCTGGCTGCCCCTGTTATAAATGCCACCTTACCCTGTAGATCTTGCATAGTTTATTCACGCCCCGTTAGTCCCGCCAGGGCGGCTCCTGTTTGTTAAACCCAGTTATTATTGTTACTAATTACTATTACTACCATTTACCAAAAAACAACACTTAAGATAACTGCAAGCTACTCTGCTCGGCCCCAGACAGCGCCTCACAAGTATCCGCAAAATCATAACCGCCAAGAATTTTTCGCATTCGTGACTCTATCATCCGGCGCATGGATGGATCGGTAAAAATATACGGCTGATTTTTCAAAATAGCCTCAAGCACCAGCTTGCCCACAACATCTGGGTGCAAACCCTGAGCCAGCGCCGCCGCACTGATATCAAGGTTGCTGGGCGTTGCTGAACCACCATATTCTTCCTGCCGATTGCGGGTCGAATTGGCGATATTAGTTGCGACCGCACCAGGACATAAAACCGAAACACCAACACCGGTATCACGATTCTCCGCCATCATAGTTTCCATCACCCCAACAACAGCGAACTTGGCAGCGTTATAAGGCCCAAGATTCCTTACCCCGTACATACCTGCCATTGAAGCTGTACTAACTACATGTCCACCTTCGCCGTGCGCCTTAATATGATGCACAAATGCCTGCAAACCATAAACAACTCCCCATAAATTAACATCCATACACCAACGCCAATTCCGCAGATCACAGCTTTCACTTTTACCACCAACCCCAATACCTGCATTATTACAAAGCACATGTACCTTGCCGAAGGTTTGTAGCGTTTTATCTGCAGCTGCATGCAGCGCTTCCTCGCTCGTCACATCAACCTGTACGCCTGCAACATCAAAGCCTTTCGACTTTAGATCATCAACCTGCGCCTGCAATGGCTCGTCTTCAATATCACTCAGCATGACCTTCATACCAGCCTCAGCAAAGGCACGGGCCATACCCAGGCCCATACCACTGGCGGCACCGGTAATAAAGGCTACTTTTCCTGCCACATCTTGCATATTGTTCTCCTTTTTTATTCCATCAGTTAGCAACTACAGTATCATGCTTCCATTAGCCTGGTCGATAATCACCAATACATAAAAACTTCATTTGAGTGCAGCCTGCGGATTTTGCAAGTTTAACCACAGCCAACCCTATGTTATCTTTCCGGACTACGCCTTTTTTGGGATCCCGTTAGGATCCCGTTGAAATATTTTGGAGTAATGGTTTGGCAGAAGATATTGTAGATGTACTCATTGTCGGCGCTGGCGCCTCTGGTGCGGCTGTGGCCTACAGCCTGGCAGATACGCGAATGCGTATTCTTTGCCTGGAACAAGGTGACTGGATGAATTCCAGTGAATATCCAAGCACAAAAATGGACTGGGAAGCACGACAGTTTAAAGAATATAATATCGATCCAAATATCCGCTCAAACTCAGCGGATTATCCCATCAATAATGATGAGTCACCTATTTCCGTAGTTAATTTTAATGGTGTTGGTGGCAGCACCATTCTCTATGGCGCGCATTTTCCGCGTCTACACCCATCAGACTTCAAAGTTAAATCCCTCGATGGTGTAGCCGATGACTGGCCGGTCGACTATGACCTGCTTGAACCCTATTTCGCCCACAACGACCGCATGATGGGTGTATCTGGGCTTGCCGGCGATCCAGCCTATCCACCCAAGCAACCACCTCTACCGCCCATTCCTCTAGGCCTGGTGGGAGAAACCATGGCCCGAGGGTATAACCAACTCGGCTGGCACTGGTGGCCATCTGATAGCGCAATAATCTCCGAAGCCTATGAAGGCCGAGACAAATGTCTAAACCTTGGCCCCTGTATGTCTGGCTGCGCTCAAGGCGCCAAATCCAGTACCGATATCAACTACTGGCCTGCGGCCATTCGCGCCGGGGTAGAACTTAAAACTCGCTGCCGAGTCAGAGAAGTTACGCTCAACGAGCAGGGTATGGCTAACGGTGTTATCTACTATGATGAAGATGGTCTGGAACAATTCCAGCGAGCAGAAGTTGTGATCATGGCCTGCAATGGCGTTGGCACGCCCAGAATCCTGTTAAACTCCCAGTCAAATCTATTCCCTGAGGGTATTGCCAACAGTACCGGTCTGGTGGGAAAAAATTTAATGTTCCACCCGGTTGGTTTTGTTCAGGGACTATTTGACGAAGACCTGCAAAGCCACAAGGGCCCACAGGCCTGCTGCATATTGAGTAAACAGTTCTACGAAACCGACCCTCAACGGGACTTTGTACGTGGCTATAATATGCAGGTTAGTCGTGGTGCAGGCCCTGTTGGCACCGCGCTGCAAGGTTATGCCAGCGGCAACATTCCCTGGGGCAGCAAGCATCACGCAGCTTTTAAAAAACGCTTTGACCATGTCGCAGCACTGGCCATTCTTTGCGAAGATTTGCCTGAGTTGCATAACCAGGTAACCCTTGACCCGGAACTGGTTGACGCTGACGGCATACCAGCCCCAAAAATCAACTATCAGATAAGCGAAAATACGCAAAAAATGCTCAAGCACGGCCTTGCCCGGGGCGAAGAAGTTATGCGTGCCGCTGGCGCAACAGAAGTCTTCAGTGGCGGACCAGTTCGACCCGCAGGGTGGCATCTACTCGGTACTGCACGCATGGGCAATGACCCCAAAACTTCAGTAGTCAATAACTGGGGACGATCCCATGATGTCAAAAACCTGTTTATAGTTGATGGCAGTATTTTTGTTACCGCTGGCGGCCTGAATCCTACCAGCACCATTCAGGCACTATCGCTCTACATTGCAGATAGTATCAAAAAGAATCTCGCCAACCTGTTTGACTAGGCGCCTTTAGACCAGAGCATATAGACCAGCATCTATCTGACCAAGGATATATCGTGACCAACAACACAGTTATTACCTCCGACAACCCATTGAACAATACCCAGCAGAAAAACCTCATAGCTCTACTGGATGTGCTTATTCCTGCCAGCGACGATGAACTAATGCCAAGTGCCGCAGGATTAGACTTCATCCCATACTTGCACTTACATTCAGCTGAAACAATCCCCATTTTGCTTCAATTACTGGACCACCTTGAGCCACAATTCTGCACCCTGTCGCCTGCACTTCGCCAACCAATTGTAGAACAATTGAGCAACACCCAGGCGGCCCAGTTTAGAACCATAGTGATGCAAGTTTTCGCCTGTTATTATCAAACTGAAGCAGCCCAGAAAGGCATAGGACTGGAGGCAGGAGCGCCATTCCCCAGGGGCAATGATATCGAAGCAGGCGATTTAAGCCTGTTAGATCCGGTGATCGCTGGCGATCATGGTTACAGAAAAGCCTGAACTAAAACCATCAAAAATAATATAACGTTGCTAGAGCCAATATTATGACCGCAGGCATCATTGCGGCCAGGTGACAATAGCGATAGCCACTAACGTGACACGCAGAACCAGCACCTTGCCAACTGGTCGCGACGAATAAATGACCGTTAAGACCTTCCATTCTCGACTTGATATGACCACCATATTATGGCGTTGAGCCTTCAGCGACGAGAGAGCCCTCAAAGCCATATATCAATCTAAGCAGTCGCAATAACTTTGTATAAACGAAACAATTCTTGCCCGCCATAATTAAATTCAATAGCTATAATTAATTCTCCAGCAGTACGCTTTGGCAATTATTTTGAGCAGTCCTAATGCTGAATTTCAATCCACCCAGGATGATATAAACAAATATACAGCAATCGTAACGCTTTGGACTGTCGCCATTGCCTGCGTGATTTTTTGCTTTCGCGCCTGGCAATGGGACATCCCACTGCGGTTCTTTAGCAATATCAACTGTATATTTTTTTGTAGTCTCGGCGCACTGGTTTTAATGAATCCTGCTTCGACAGAGAAACTGCTGACAACTGGGTTGCAACTTAATCATCGTCCAGACGGCAAACAGGCACGAAAATGGTCACTGCTAATGGCTCTGCTAGCGATGTCCATTACTGCCGCAATTGGCGCCTACACCAGCGGCGGGCTTAGCACTCAGGCAGCCAACTGGGTGCTGATACTGCCCTTAGTCGGCGGTTTAATAGGTGGCCTTAAAATTGCTTACTTCACCATTGGATTCAGCCTGGCATCCTGCTTTACACTGTATTTACTGGAATATTATTTTGGCCAACCAACAGATCTCACACCGCCTCAGTTTGTGACCTCCCAACAACAACTTCATCAGAGCGCCCAATTTATCGTAATTTCCATGGTTTCCCTGAGCTTTCTGCGGCAGGTTAAAAAATCACAGCAGTCGCTGATCAAAAACCTCCATCAATTAAAAGCTGAGGTCAACGCTCGATCATTGGCAGAGGCCTCAGCAGAACAAAGCAATCGTGCCAAAAGTCAGTTTTTAGCTAATATGAGCCATGAGATCAGAACGCCAATGAACGGTGTTCTTGGCGTACTAAATATTCTTTCCAGACAACCGCTCTCTGTTGACCAGCAGAAACATGTGAACATTGGCTTAACAAGCTCAAAAAACCTGCTCAGCCTGATTAACGATATTTTAGATGTATCAAAAATAGAAGCCGGTAAACTGCAAATCGAATTCATCAATTTTGATATCCTGCAACTACTCGATGATGTTACACACCACTGGCAAAACCGGCCTGATAAAGCCTTAATGATATTTAGGATTTCCAATCCGGATAATATCCAATGGGTTTCAGGGGACCCAGTTCGAATTAGGCAAGTTATTGACAACTTGCTTAGCAATGCCATTAAATTTTGCGCCAGCAAACCCATTAACATCAGTGCCCGCCTGGAATACCAGCACAAAAACTACCTGTTCCAATACGAGGTGCATGACGCAGGTATCGGCATCCCCGCCAACAAATTAGATGCATTATTTGAGCCTTTCACCCAGGTAGAAGCATCCACAACACGACAATTCGGCGGCACCGGTCTTGGGCTTGCCATTTCAAACAATCTTATGCAACTGATGCAAGGCACACTTAATGTAAAAAGCACTATCAATGTTGGTAGTACATTTACCCTGACTATGCCTCTAACAACAGCAACTAACCAACCAGAAACATTACCAGATGCTGCTACCATACAAACAAAGATAACCACACCACAGAACATCAAAATTCTTTTGGTGGAAGACAACCAGATCAACGTAGAAATTGCCCTGGGGTTACTTGAGCCCCATGCATTCGAAATCGAAATCGCCCGCAATGGCCGCCTTGCGGTAGACCAGGTGTTCAACAATGATTCATACCAGCTGGTATTGATGGACTGCCAAATGCCGGTTATGGATGGTTACCAGGCAACAAAAACCATTCGCGCTAATCCGTTGTATAAATCCCTGCCGATTATCGCTATGACCGCCAATGCTATGTTAGGCGACAGAGAAAAATGTTTACAGGCTGGTATGAGCGATTATCTATCTAAACCCATCGACCCTGATTTGTTGGACCAAAAATTATCCCATTGGCTAGGAAATCAGCCAATGGCGTTAACGCCCGACGGCCCCAAGAGTTGAAATTAAATTAAGCTTACTATGCTCTTACTACCATTCAGGCAAAATGTCATGCAGAATGACTCAATGGAGCTGATCCAGGCAATGCGCCTTGCAGTCACAATCAGACAGGTAAAATGAGTAACCCTTATGAGTGAAGCAATCATAAACAAAACATCTAATAAGACCTCGAACCAGGAAATTGATGTCAAAAGCCTCGTTTCAGCCGAAGAATGGGCCGTACGACAGGATTTGGCCGCGGCCTATCGACTGGTGGCCCACTTTGGCTGGGATGATATGGTTTTCACTCACCTGTCTGCACGGGTACCAGGCGCTGAAGAACATTTTTTACTCAACCCATTTGGCTACCTGTTTAATGAGGTTACGGCCTCTAATCTGGTGAAAATCGATACTGATGGCAAAGTTGTACTGGACCATGGACATAATGTAAATGCCGCAGGATTTACCATCCATAGTGCAGTACATATGGCCAGAGATGATGCTCATGCTGTGATGCACTTACATACCAATGCCGGGATTGCAGTCTCAAGCATGGATTGTGGTTTCCTGGCCCTCAATCAACATGCCTATTTTGTATACAACGATCTCTCCTATCATGAATGGGAAGGTGTTGCCCTTGATCTTGATGAAAGAGAAAGACTAGTGGCTGACCTTGGCAGCAAAAATTTTATGATGTTACGCAATCACGGCACACTGGCACTTGGGTCTGATGTCGCCAGCTGTTTTATGCGCTTGTACTATTTTGAACGCGCCTGCCAAATCCAGGTGGACACCCTGGCAGGCGACAAGCCCTATATGGCGCAGCAAAAAGGCGTCGATAACATGCACAATATGTTGGCCAATAGCAATATTTGGCAAGGCATGGCCGCCACAGGCTGGCCAGCTATGAGAAGACAGGCTGATCGTCTCGACCCTGGTTACGCCTATTAAATAAACTCGACTTGTAATATCTGGACGGATAAAGCCATAAACTTTTGGCATTGCAACCCCTTGGCCCAGTTAAGAACATTCAAGTCAAGAATAATTCAACATAAATAGCCCAGCACTAATTTCCCAGCACTAATTTCCCAGCATAATGGTCCGGGAGATTAGTCTGGCACAAGCTTAAATATCGCTTTATTCACTCGACCGCTGATCAAAGCCAGTCGACCCATTAGTATTCGCTAACCTTAATACCTGGCCTGGCCGTGGTTGATAATGAACCTCTTCCGCTAGTAATTTATTAATAGACCTCAACAATACCGGCCACTCAATAGGTTTCATACAGACATCATTCATTCCGCATTCAAAATACTCAGTAATATTGCCAGCGGAAATATCTGCCGTCACAGCAATAATGGGTATATTGGCCTTCGGACCCCTCATACCACGAATAATTCGCGTAGCTTCCATCCCATCCATAGTCGGCATTCTGACATCCATCAATATCAAATCGAAATCGCCGTCCTCCAGACATTTTACACATTCCTGGCCATTTTCAGCCAGCGTAACCTGATGACCCAGGTCCTCAAGTTCCGCTTCCATAAGATATTGAATAACGATGGTATCTTCAGCTACCAACACTTTAAGAGCACGACGTGATTGCCAATCCAGCACCGGTTGCTGCATCGAATCCGTATTGGCACGTTGCTGCAGCGTTTTATAAACTACCTGACAGGGTACTGTATACCAGAAACAGCTACCCACACCTTTGGCGCTATCCAACCCAATCTGACCACCCATTAATTCCGTTAGCTGCATCGAGATTGACAGCCCAAGCCCAGTCCCACCAAAAGTACGAGATATCGAATTATCCACCTGGGTAAATTCACCAAATAACCTTTTCTGCGCATCAACATCTAGTCCAATACCCGTATCAGTGACGGCAATCCGTAGCAGTACTTCATTTCGCGGCACCTCATTATTATTCAGCGGCGCCTCATTTTGCCGCGGCGCCTCGACTGAACTACTAGCAGCTGCACTATCGAGCTGATCACTATTTTGTCTGTCATAGGAATCATCGTGCTGACCGAGCAATGGCCGGGGCTCTGTACTGACACTAATATGAACACTACCCTTGGCAGTAAATTTAAGTGCATTACTTAGCAAATTTGACAATATCTGGCCCACACGGGCCGGGTCAGCATATATTTCTTCCGCCAGCGAGTCAGCAAAACTAACATCCAGGGTTAAACCTTTTTCTGTTATCTTCGGCAAAAATAAGTGCACCACATCGTTGATCATCGGCCGCAGTGCAAATTCTGACCTGACAATTTTCATCTTGCCGGCGCGCAGTTTGGACTGATCAAGAATTTCATTAAGAATAGCCATCAGGCTTGTACTAGAAGTTTTAATACTGGTTAACCAATCAAGCTGATTTGGCAACAAGGTACTTTTCCCTAATAATTCCGCCATGCCAATAATACCCGCCATAGGGGTACGAATTTCATGGCTCATAGCCGCCAGGAAATCACTTTTTGCAACCACCGCCGCTTCGGCAACTTCTTTAGCCTCAATCAAGGCACATTCAACACCCTTCCTATCAGTAATATCACTCTGAATCGATATATAACTTACCGGCACACCACCTTCCATAAACGGCACTATAGTGGTATCAACCCAGTAAATTTCTCCATTTTTTGCTTGATGGGCTATGTCCCCATTCCATACCTGGCCATCCGCTACTGTTTTGAAAATATCAGCAAAAAAATCAGCATCATGAACATTAGAATGTACAACTTTATGGTTCTTACCAATGACCTCTTCGCGACTGTAGCCACTAATATTAAGGAATTTATCATTGCAAAACGTTACCGCACCACGAATGTCCGCAACAACCACAATGGCATGTTGATCCAGGGCAAACTTCTGACTTGCCAGCTCTGCCATCGCCAATTGAACATCTTCTGCGGTAGTAGCAAGATGCTGGTTAGCGGCCTCAAGCTCCCTGCTGCGCATGGCTAATTGCCGTGCCTGAATACTTTTTTCTTTCAACAGGGTCTGAGTTTTTTCAACCAGCTGAATATCATGCAGGGCAAATCCGATATTATTAGTGACCTGTTCCAGGTAACTTTGCTGATTTTCAGTAAAACTGACAAAAGAGGCAAGCTCAACCACGCCCATCAGCCGGCCTTCATATAAAACTGGCAATAAGATTACATTCAAAGCCGCGCTATCTCCCAGTCCAGAGCCTATTTTCAAATAGTCTGTCGGCAGTTGGGTTATATGAATAGCCGTACTTTGCCGCGCACACTGCCCCACCAGCCCTTCACCTATGGCAAAGGAGGTGACCGCATGACGCGCATTATATAACGCATAGCTGCTCAACAACTTAAGTCTGGGTTCGCCGCCATCAGCATCTTCGAGGGTATAAATAACACCCTGCCTGGCATTAACGGCAGTGGCCAGTACTGGCATCAAATTGTCCCCAACAGCCACCGCATTGGTCGCACCCTGCAAAATATTGGCCGCTATATTAATTTGGTTTTTAAGCCAGTTCTGCTGCTCCAGCCGCTCAGTTCGTTCTTTAATCTGTTGTTGCATAATTTCGAGAGAATGACCTAATTTCATCATTTCTTTTGAGCCATGCAGAGCAATGGGAAAATCCAGCGCCTCCTCGCCAATGCGCCGAGTAACCTCTACCGCTTTGCTAATAGGCCGACAAACTACCCGAACCAGATATAACGCCAACAGAACCAAAAAAATACTGCTAAATATAAATAGGCTAATGGTATTTCTCGACAGACTTTCAATTCTATCCTGGTGAGTATCAAACTCAATCGCCAAAAGCCGCTGTTGATCCTCTGACATCTCGTCCAGCTTACCGGCAATGACGATTCCCACCGGCACAACCAGCTCACCAAATAACTTCACAGAATCATCAAGCGGCTGAATTTCCGCAAACTGTTCAACTTCTGCCTGAAACCGTCGCAGCTTCTGAAGTTCACTTTTTATAACTTTCAAGCGTTCAACATTTGCGACACTTTGCCAGCTCCCTGAGAGCTGCGTCATGTCTTCAACCGCTGGATCTATTTCATCTACCCAAACTTTAAGACGTTGACTCTTATAGGTATCATCTTTAAATAGAATCCAGCCCCTTAGGTTCGAACTGGCGTGACTCAAACCACTAATGAGCCTTGCCGAAGCCTCAGAAGAAGGAATGCGTAGATCTTTAATCCGAGACGTGGTGTTACTAAGGCTATTAATCTCCGCATGCGTCACTACTAGCACCACAATTGATACCAATCCCAACAGCGAAAAAACGGCAGCCAGGATAAAAGCAAAAGGAAGTCGTTGCATTTTTATTGTCCCACATTGATCCGATCAACACGGTTTTATAAAACACAGAAATTAAACCTTCCAGCACAGGGCACTAAATTTCAATCTAACAAATTAGCTGCCGCATAAATCCGCCTGTCCTGGGCACAATATCTGTCTGATATACACCGATCGTGCTTCTAGTCTAGTACAAGCCTTACGGGTGTGGTTATAAATAGCCCCGTCCGCCACAACGAAACTCAAGGCCCGCTAAAATCCATGAAACTATTCCGGCCTGACTGTTCCAACAGTTCATTTCAGGATCATTAGAAAAATGCGTCACAGTACCGCTACAGGGAAACCTGAACTGAAACTGAACGCAACCTTAATCACACCAGAACCCGATTATTACCAACACCCTCGAACCTCATCAATTGTGTCGGTTTTTTTTACACTTTTGACATAGACCAAACAAGAAGTCGCTACAGCCCTTTATCGATAGCGGCTTATTTTTTTGGCATAATAATTGCGTTTATTAAATCGATGCGATTTCGCGATAAAAAAAAGGAAACACTATGCATTCAAGGATTAAAAAAACATTACTTGCAGCGGCTATCGCCGCTGTGATAAGCCCAGCAGGGGCCACTACTTATCAAGTCTATACTTTCACCGACGAGGCGCTGTTCTCGGGCAACGGGGACGAACTGGCCGCCGCACTGTTATCAGACGACTCCGGTATAAACATTGTTGATAATAGCGAGGCATTCCAGGGCAATTTCGGTTTTGGCAACACTGGCGGCGGTGAAGAAGGCGGATATGGCGGCGAAGGGCCTTTCTTTGGAAATGAGGAGCTCTTTGGAGATGACGACTTTGAATTTCCCTCCGAGGACAATGGCAATGGGTCCGCAGCATTTTTTACTGACCTGGATTTTGGCACCTCTGGCGGCACCGATTTTATTTTACCCGACGGCATACTACTAACCAGCGGCAATGCTGATATCAGTGAAACAAATACCAACCCAGGTTTTACTGGAATAGCAAGTGGAGCTGGTGACCAGGGGCTGCAGGACCTACTCGACACACACTTTGGCGGGGAGGAAGTAAGTACCGATGCCACCGTGCTAGCCTTCGACTTTACAGTTGATGATGGCATAGGCGCAATTTCTCTTGATTTTATGTTTGGCTCAGAAGAGTTTTCTGAATTTGTCGATGATTATCCAGAGATTGCAGGCATTTTTATCGATGGCGTTAACTATGCTGTACTTCCCGATGGCAGCCCGCTTACCTTTACCGGACAAACCGTTGACGCAGGCAATTTCTTTAATAACGACATACATGATCTTGCCCCGGTGGCGGAACCGTTAGCCGTTGAATATGATGGCATTACCCGCCCACTAACATTGACAGGGTTGTTGGATCAATCTCTGGCAGTGCATTCAATTAAGATCGCTATCTCAGACACCAGAGACCAGCAGTTCGATAGCGGATTATTTGTTGCAAATCTCCAGGGTTTGCCCGGTATACCCGGCATCGATCCAACCGATCCAATCCTGCCTGATACACCAGAGCCAGGTGATGATGGATTTACCTTCACCATTGACGTGGGTGATTCAGGTGTTGGTATTGACCCACTATTCCCAATATTTATCGACCCCGATGTTGCCGTCGGTTATATCTATGAAGTAGTTGGCAGCACATTTGGTTCGGTGACTCTGCCAACACTTGCCATTGGCGACAATCTATATGATATTTTCGGCTGGGATGGCACTGACTTCATTCTTTTAGCCACTAACTGGCTAGCTGGAGACGCTTTTCTTTTTGGCGGCGCAGGCGTGTCGAAATTTAAAATTGAAGGCATTGAAATAGACGCCGGTCTTGATCCAAATGACCCGCTGGCGTTTATCACCGGCGTATCATTTACCAGCGGCGGCATGCTTACGGTAACCCAGACACCTATCGTTGAGGCTGTAAACGTACCCGAACCAGCGCAATTAGCATTATTACTAATTGGGCTATTTGGTATCGCCCGTGGCAAAATTAGTTTGACCAAAAACCAGACTAGTTAATCTACGCTAAGAAAGAATAAGGGCATGGCGCTTTACGGCGGCGTGCCTTTTTTCGTTGGCCTACCTAACCATCTCATTTGCGGCCATTAATCTAACTATAAACTGACCAAAACCAACAATTTTTATTCCAGATTATTCTGCAATACCGCCAAGGTTTGCTAACATTCGCGTTAACATAAAACCACCTGGTCCAACTATCCATCCCGGAGCCCATAAATGAGGAATTTGACTTTGATTATTTGCCTGTTGTTGGCGCAAGCTACTTCAGCCGCAGACAAAAATGGCAGTTTCGCTGTAAGAAGTTCTGGCATGATGACCTGTAAAGACTTTGTGACAGCCAAGAGCAGCAGATCCGATAAATTAAATCTCTATATGGGCTGGCTAGACGGCTATATATCAGCTGCTAACCAGTTCACCAAAGATACTTTCGATATTGTCCGCTGGGGTAATACGGTATTTCTTATTACCCTGATTGAAAACCATTGTAAAAGCCACCCTGATCAACGCTTTTATCTTGCCGCTAACCAGCTGGTGGCGGCATTACTGCAACAAAGAATCACCGAGCGAACCGAACTAGTCGAAGCCAGTTATGCGGGCAATTCAACTTACCTCTATGAGATTGTTTTGCGTGAATTACAGACAAAATTGCAACAGGCAGGTTTACTTAGTGACGAACCGAACGGTCAGTTTACCAAGGCTACCCGAATCGCATTAGAAGCCTACCAGGCAGCAAATTCACTGCAAACTACCGGCCTACCTGATCAACTCACACTGTATAAAATCTTTGCTGGCATCGGTAAAAAGCCGGAGTCATAGAAGGCTTAATTTTCTCTAATGCACGGGTCAAATAAACAATGTCGCATATAGCACTGGCCTGGGAAATTGGCGGCGGCTTCGGCCACATCGCCAGGCTACAGGCGTTAGCGCGACGATTGCTAAGTGAGGGCCATAAAGTTTCGGTCTACAGCATTGACCTTGCCACCGCATCTAAGCTACTTGGCGACCTGGAGTTACCCATCTACCAGGCACCACGCTTAGGTGGGGTTTGGCCGCCCGGACGCCTGGCAGCAAGTCATGCAGAAATCCTCGGCCTTATGGGTTACCTCGACTACCACCGCTTAAGGGGTTGTATACTGGCCTGGCAACATCTATTTGAGCTTACAACGCCAGACCTGCTGGTGGCAGATTATTCGCCGACTGCACTAATTGCAGCCCGCATATGTCAATTACCATCACTTGCTATCGGCGACAGCTTTGAAATCCCTCCTGACCACCAACCTCTGCCTTCCATACAACCCTGGTCTAACATGGGCGACGCCGCACTACGCGCAAAAGAACAACCTGTACTCGATAACTTAAATCACATTCTAAGAGAATTTAAACAACCGCCCGTCAAACACCTGTACCAGGTTTTTCGCGGTGACAACAGCTTGCTTTTCACCTTGCCTGAGCTTGATCATTTTGGTCATCGCAACGACTTACAATACCATGGCGTATATGAAGCCGGACTATCCAGCCAGATACCTGAATGGCCTGTTGGCAAAGGCCCGAAACTGTTTATCTATATGCCAGCACAACATAAACAACTGCCCCCCCTGGTTAACGCGATTCGAAAATTTAATTTCCCGACCGTATTACACATTCGAAATTTACCCGCCAAAGCAAAGAAAATGATCAATAGCGGCTGTTGCAAGGTCTATGATTTGCCCGTTAATTTACCTTTAGCTGCAAAAAAAGCTGAACTTGTCATTACTCATGGCGGTCATGGCACCTGTGCTGCAAGCCTGATGGCAGGCACAAAAATGCTCACTCTTCCAACCAACCTGGAACAACAATTACTGGCCTTCCGCTTAAGTGAAGCTGGTCTGGTCACCAGCTGGATGGGCAAAAACACCTTTAACCCAGAACTTGCACTAAAAATCGCCCTGGAAACCGAAGGCATCCAGCAGGCTGTTAGCAATTTGTCAGCCAAATATGAACACCTGAACGCCGACTCAGCAATGGACACCCTCCAGACCGCAGTTATGCAACAGTTACAGCCCTGAGCGCATCAACAGCCTTGAGCGAATATACAGCCTTGAGCGAATATACAGCCTTGAGCGCATCAACAGCCCTGAGCGGATCAACAGTCATTAAAAAATCACCCGTCACTAAAAACTAAACAGTTTAATTAGCGCCATAGCTTTAGATGCCCATACAATAAATTAACCCATGCATAACAAGCACGGGCAGATTACCTTTCAAGCCCAAATTCAAACTTATTAGGGTAGATTTCAGGCAATTGAGTGTTTATTCTCTCAAAGGTCGAGAACAATCACCCCACCAACAGATATTCTGAATTATAAAACGCAACGGAAAAACCATATCATGGATCTACAACTCACCAACCGGGTAGCCCTGGTCACTGGTGCCGCTTCAGGCATCGGTCAGCATGTCGCGCTTGGTTTTGCTAAAGCTGGTGCCAAACTCATCGTCAATGATGTAAATGCTGAAGGACTGGCAGAAACTGTTAGTGCAATTGAGGCCATAGGCGGAGAAGCAATCCCTGCCGCAGTAGATATCACCGATTTAAAGGCTGTCGAGGCAATGATCGAGGCGGGTAACAAGGCATTTGGCAAAATTGATATCCTGGTCAACAACGCGGCACTATTAACTGAACACAAACTCTATCTAGATACAGACCCCGCTGCCTGCGAACGGGAAATTCGTGTAATTTTGTTTGGCTCTATGCATTGTACCCGCGCTGTGCTGCCTGGGATGGTAGCGCGGGGCTATGGTAAAATTCTTAATATTGCCACCGATGCAGCACGTGTCGGCCAGGAACGTGAAGCAAATTACTCAGCTGCCAAGGGCGGAGTGATTTCATTCACAAAATCCATAGCAAAAGAAGTTGGACGGCACAATATCAACGTTAATGTAGTATCGCCTGGCGCGACGAATTCACCGATGCGTATCGGCCTGCAGGAAGCACTCAAGGAAACCCTCGGTGAAGCGCAATGGCTTGCCCGAGAAGAAAAAGTCAAACGCCTTTATCCACTGCGTCGCATTGGTGAAATGGAAGATATTACCAATGCGGTATTATTTTTAACATCTGATGCAGCCCGTCAGATCACTGGCCAGATTCTAAGCGTTAATGGCGGTTTTGCCATGGTTGGATAGGCCGTTGGATAGACATAATCCTTAACCTTCCTACATAGCAAAATATCTGATCAAAAATAACAGGTACTGAAAAATTGCCATATTCAGGCAAACTAGCCTGAACTCACCGGTCCAGGCAAGCGCTGATTAAACCTCGCATTGAGCTATATAGAACCTAATCAGAGACTCATCCCCCCACTAACAAACAAAATGTGCAAACAAAATGTGCAAACAAAATGTGCAAACAAAATATAAGAACATAATCTGGAGCAAAATGTGGACGACATTTTATTAACGGAAATTCGCGGCCATGCAGCGATATTGACCCTGAACCGCCCTGAAAAATACAACGCGCTCAGTGACGAGTTATTACAGGCAATTGGTCAGGCAGTGCAGGAACTCGATTATAACGACAAGATAAGAGGCATCATTCTAACTGGGACGGATAAGTTTTTTTCCACCGGTGCAGACCTTGCCAGCGCCCTCAAGGCACAGGATTTACCTAGCACCCACAGAATGGTTGCGCATTTCGAAACCTGCAATCGAGCCATCGAACGATCGCGTAAACCTGTAATCGCTGCAATTAACGGCTTTTGCCTTACCGGCGGCCTTGAAGTCGCACTTGCCTGCGATATTCGTATAGCAGGGTCAGGTTCGAAGTTTGGCATCACCAGCAGCAAAATTGGTTCAGTTGCCGGTGCCGGCGGCACGCAGCGCCTACCACGCATTGTTGGCCGCGAATGGGCCAAAGATATGCTATTTAGTGCCGACTTCATTGATGCGGAAACAGCTTTGCGAATCGGACTCGTTAGCCGCGTAGTTGAACCAGCCAATGTATTAGACACCGCATTGGCACGTATCGACGCCTATGCCCAACGCGCCCCATTAAGCGTCTGGTATGCCAAGGTGGCGGTAAATAGCGGTATGGAAATGGACCTTGAGCCAGCACTTGAATTTGAACGACATTTAACCGCCGGCCTGTTTACAACAGAAGACCGTAGCGAAGGTATGTCCGCCTTCCTCGAAAAACGCGATGCCGATTTCAAGGGCCGCTAAATAACAAGGAGTTAAGCATGAGCAGCAATGAATATAGAGATATTTTATATACCGAAAAGGATCGCGTGGCGACCATCACACTTAATCGGCCTGATAATTACAATGCCATTCGTGAAGGTATGTATGAGGAAATTATCAATGCCCTGATGCGTGCTGGCTGGAACAAGGAGATCGGCGTCATCGTCATCACCGGTGCCGGCAGCAAAGCTTTTTGTACCGGTGGTGACCAGGGCGACAAAGGCAAGGGTCGCCATGGCACGGGGGTCCTCGGCGTTCCCGTAGAAATCTTGCATAATACTATTCGTGATGTACCAAAACCGGTAATCGCCAAAGTGCGCGGTTTTGCCATTGGCGGTGGCAATGTCATTGTCACCGTTTGTGATCTCACCCTCGCCAGCGAAAACGCAGTCTTTGGCCAGGTGGGCCCCAAAGTCGGGTCAGTCGACCCTGGATTCGGCACGGCTTATCTGGCGCGTATCGTGGGCGAAAAGAAAGCCCGAGAAATCTGGTATCTGTGTCGCCGCTATAGTGCTCAGGAAGCGCTTGATATGGGGTTAATTAACGCCGTGGTAGCAGACGATGAACTTGATGCCGAAGTAGATCGCTGGTGCGCTGAAATTTGCGAACGCAGCCCGACCGCAATTCAAATCACCAAAAGTTCTTTTAATGCCTCAACGGATAATATCCGTGGCATTAGCCGACTCGGGTTTGATGCCGTAAGCCTTTACTATGATACAGAAGAATCTAAAGAAGGCGGCAATGCTTTCCGCGAAAAGCGCTCGGCTGATTTTTATTCCAAGCGTAAAGATTAATTTTGACTGTTCGGCTGCGTTATTGGTTCTACTCAGCCGATCTTAATCAGAGCTCCCAACCATTATAGTTAGCTGCAACATTGGCAGGTAAAACAAGGCGATAAGGCATGGAATTTCAACTAACAGAGGAACAAAGGCTGATTCAGGCATCAGCAATCGATATGGTCCGACGGGATATTCAGCCAGTTCTTGATGCCTATCCTGCAGACCAGTCTTTACCTAAAGCCGCGATGCACGAACTATTCAAAACTGTCGCTGAAATGGGCCTGATGGCGCCGCGAATACCCATATCAGCGGGTGGTTCAGGGTTAAAGATGCTTGACTACGGACTTATTTTTGAAGCCTTGCCAGCATGGTTTGCGATCTCTGTCATGGCCCAGGAAGTCACTGCGGCGCGCATATTTGCAGAATCAACCCCTGAACAGCAGGCGCGTTTTATGCCCGGCCTGTTCTCAGGCAAAACCATCGCCGGCACCGCCACATCAGAACCAGGTGCTGGCTCTGATCCAAGAGGCTTAACCACCAAAATGGAAATACACGGTGATACTGCGGTTGTTAATGGACGCAAACTTTGGGTCTCCAATGGCTCAGTTGCCGATATGCTGGCAGTCACCTGTATAAACGGCGTAGATGCCAAAGGGCGCAATACCCTGATGCGGATCATTGTTGAACCCGGAATTGCCAATGTCGCAATCCGCGAAATTGAAACAGTAGGGTTACAACAGGGGCATCTCTCTGAAGCTGTATTTGAAGATTGTGAAGTACCGGTCGAAAATATTCTCAGCTCAGGTGGAGATGCCGCCAGAATGTTAACCGTCACCTGGAATGGCAACAGGCCTTTAGTCGGCCTGGCAGCCGCTGCTCTGACCCAGAAGGCTTTCGATCTGGCGGTTGAACATGCCGGACTACGGCACCAGTTCGGCAAACCTATTGCAGGCCATCAACTGGTACAGCGCAACCTGGCCGACATTGAAACGGCTATCTTGAGTTCCCGACTGTTGAGTTATTATGCGTTGGATATGATTGATCGCGGCGAACGCGAAAACGGCATTGCTGCAATGGCCAAACGGCATGCAACAAAAACCTGTGAAAATGCTATCTCACTCGCCATGCAAGTTCAGGGCGGCATGGGTATCACCCGCGAAGCTGGTCTTGAACAACTCTGGCGCGATGTACGAATGTTATCTGTACCTGATGGCACTGACGATATCCTGACCCTGATTCAGGGTAGAGAGATTACCGGCCTGGCGGCATTTCGATGAACCAGGGTAACATTAACTAAGATCTATTGACGCCATTCACCTGCAAGATCCGCTTTCGCTATATCACTAATCCTGATACTTACCAACAACGGGGAGCTAAGAACAACATCCAGGGACAATTTTTGATGCTATACATGGTAGAATGCGCATCGATTTTTTGCGGAAGGGGTGAGGGGGTACATGCTAAAACAACTATCATTACTAATGCTGTTTGCCATTGTTGGCTGCTCTGATCGCAGCGAACCAGAACCCGCTGATCAATCAATTCGACCAGCTCGAGTCTTTAAAGTCCAGGATCATCCGAAGACTTTAATACATAATTTTGTTGGTCAGGTAGAAGCTACACAATCTATCAACATGACCTTTGAAGTCTCTGGGCCTTTAGTTCAATTACCAGGACTCGAAGGTCAGACAATCAAGCAAGGCGCTCTGGTCGCCGCCATCGAAAGTAAAGATTTTGAACTTGCTGTAGAAGAAGCCAGCTTGCAACTAGAGTTGGCACAGCATGACCTGGAGCGTAAACAACAGGTATTACGCCAGAAAGGTATCGCACGTTCCGTGGTAGACGATGCCCAGTCCAATTATGAACTGCAACGAGTGAGACTTGAAAAAGCCCGTGAATCACTGGCTGACGCAAAACTACTGGCACCCTTTGATGCCTACATAACCCGTCGCTATGTGGACAATTTTGTTAATGTGCGTGCTGGGGAGAAGATCGTTAAGTTAAATGATTTACACCTTTTACTAATTAAAACTAATATCCCCGAAAGCATGCGCGCCACTGTCAGCAACGAACAGGTGATCAGCATGTACGCGAAATTTGACTTCGCCAAAGGTCAACGGTTTGAACTTAAGCTACACGAAGCAAGAGGCGAAGCAGACGCACTTGCACAAACTTACGAAGTTCGTATGTCCATGGCCCGCCCCAGCGAATACAATATTTTGCCCGGCATGACTGCCTCAGTTTTCGTCGAGCTGAATAACCCTGTTGAATTTTCTGCCGTAATACCTGCAAGCGCCCTGTTAACGGCCACCGACGGTGATTTTTTTGTCTGGGTATACCAACCCGCTGACCAAACTGTCAGCAAACGTACCATCACAGTTAATATGCCCATAGAAGGAGGCGTACCGGTAACTTCTGGACTTGAGGCCGGCGAGTTAATTGTTGCCACCGGCGCCAAACAACTCCAAACCGGGATGCAAATTCGCGTACTCGGTGAAACCAGTTCAAATCGATAGTCCCCTCAAAGCGATAGCCTGATAGTTATGGAAAATATTGCCAATTTCTCGATTGAAAAACCGCTCTACACCTGGATGTTGATTTTGGCCTGCCTATTCGGTGGTTATATCGGCATCGACAAGGTCGGCCGCCTTGAAGACCCAGTTTTCCCCGTTAAACATGCATTGGTCATTACTACCTATGCTGGCGCTTCTGCTGAAGAAGTCGAACAGGAAGTCACCGACGTAATTGAAGCCGCCCTGCAAGAGTTGCCCTATATCAAAAAAAGCACCTCAAAATCAGTTCCGGGACGCTCTGAAGTGATGGTCGAAATCCTCGAAAAGTATGGCACCGATGATATCCAGCAGATATTTGATGAGTTACGCCGCCGAGTGATAGAAGCCGGTGCCAGACTACCGCCCGGCACTGGCGTACCACTCGTTGAAGATGATTTTGGCGACGTCTATGGCATTCTGTACGCCGTTTCTGCACCGGATTATAGCCCCGCAGAAATCAGCGATATGTCACGTTATATCTCCACCGCACTAAACGGGGTGCCCAATGTCGCCAAAGTTCAAACCGCTGGCGAAACCAGAGAAGCCCTGTATGTAGAAATCGAACACAACCGTTTTACTCGTCTGGGCCTGCCTGTCGGTCAATTATTTTCCAGTATCACCGTAGAAAATCAGATCACACCCGCAGGGTCGATGGCCTTTGATGGTCTACGACTAAGAATTGCACCACAGATGGCCTTTGGCAGCGAACAGGCACTTGGGGATATGCGCATCGGCGGCGGCAACAATGACAAAATTCTCAGACTGGCAGAAGTCGCCAGAATCAGCCGAGAGCCGGTGGCCACACCACTACAGCTCATTCGGCATAACGGCAAACCGGTTTTTACCGTTGGCGTCTCTATTTCCCGTGGCCAGAATGTGGTGGAGGTAGGCAAAGCAGTAGACGCAAAAATGCAGCAATTATTAAAAGAACTACCCCTTGGGGTCGAGGTTGAAGCTATCTATGCACAACATATTGTGGTCGATGAGGCGATCCAGACCTTTTTAAACAACCTGCTGCTATCAGTGATCACCGTGGTACTGGCCTTATGTATATTTATGGGCTGGCGGGCCGGCGTGGTCGTCGGCGCAGTACTGCTTTTAACCGTAATGGGTACTATTTTTCTCATGTCATTACTGGGTATTGAACTACAAAGGATTTCTCTCGGTGCACTGATGATTGCCATGGGTATGCTGGTGGACAACGGTATTGTGGTGGCCGAGGGCATGGTCATTGGCGTACGGCGAGGGCTCAGCCCGGCAGCCGCCGCCTCAGAATCTGTCGGCCGTACCCAATATGCCCTTTTGGGCGCCACCATCATTGGTATTATGGCCTTTGGCCCTATTAGTTTAAGCAATGATAATGCGGGTCATTTCCTGGTATCGCTATTTCAGGTGGTGGCAATTTCTCTGTTACTGAGCTGGGTTTTAGCTATTACAGTGGTGCCTCTATTTGGTAAATACCTCCTCAAACCGACCACAATTGTAGATGAGGGAACACTATATAGTGGTCGATTTTTCGCCCCTTATCGCTTCCTGCTTAATTTTGGATTACGCCATGCATGGTTAACCTCCATTGCAATTATTATTGTTACCTTCGCCTGTATCAGTTCGTTTCAGTTTGTTAAAAAAGGATTTTTCCCGACTACCAACACGCCATTATTTTATGTTGACTACTGGTTACCTGAAGGCACCGACATCCATACCACTGCCACAGATATTGTTCAGCTTGAAAGTCTTGTCGCCGAATTGCCCGGTGTTACCGCTGTTTCAAGTTTTATTGGTCGCGGTGCATCACGCTTTTCCGCTACCATCAGCCCGGAACAGCCAAGTTCTGCCTATGCTCAAATGATTGTTCGAGTTGATGATATTAAGCAGATGAACGCTATCATGAGTCAGGCAGGCAAGCAGTTACGCGGGCTTAGTCCAGACGCAGATATCCAGGTCAGTCGGGCCGAATTTTCTCCAAGTGGCAACTCCAAGATCGAAGCTCGGTTTTTAGGCCCCGATGCGGGTGTATTAAGAGATTTGGCTGAACAGGCACAACAGGTTTTTCTGCAGCATAATCTGCGTGACAGAAAGATCGACTGGCGTCAGCCAGTATTGCAGCTGGTACCAAAATTTGATGAATCACGCGCCAGACTTGCTGGTATCACCCGCACCGATTTATCCCAGGCATTGGCTTATGCCACCTTTGGTGTCCAGGTCGGTCTGTTTCGCGATGACAACAAACTTTTGCCAATCATCGCCCGTGCACCTGCTAATGAACGAGATGACATAGAAAGCCTGATGGAACGCCTGGTATGGAGCCCGGATCAACAACGCCACGTGCCATTATCAACCATTATTTCTTCCATGGAGCTTCAAACCACTAATGCCATCATTAATCGACGTGATCGGGTGCGCGAAATAGAAGCGCTGGCGAACCCGCCCTTTGGTCATAATACCGCCCGCACCTTTGAAAAAATTCGCGGCGAAGTCGAAGCCATTCCACTACCGCCTGGCTATGTACTGGTTTGGGGCGGCGAGTACGAAGGCGCACAAAGATCCAACAAATCTTTTGCTTCGAAAATACCCCTGGCGCTTGGCTCTATGTTCCTGGTCACTATTTTGATGTTTGGCAGGTTGCGCCAACCTATTATTATCTGGCTCACTGTACCTATGACAGTCTGTGGCATTGTACTCGGCCTGTTGGCGACCAACTTATCCTTCACCTTTCCATCTTTTCTCGGCATGTTAAGCCTGTCAGGCATGCTGATCAAAAATTGCATTGTGCTGGTGGATGAAATCGACAAGCGCTTTGATGAGCAAGGTTATACTCTACAGGTGATGTTAGAAGCCAGCATCAGCCGAATGCGACCGGTATTGCTGGCTGCTGGCACCACTATCGCGGGCATGTCACCGTTATTAGGCGACGCATTTTTCCTTGAAATGGCGGTATCTATCATGGGCGGACTGGCTTTTGCCACCCTCATCACGCTATTAGCAGTACCTGTTTTCTATCGCGTAGCTTTGGGCAAGCAGATTAGCTCATAACAAAAACATTGTAGAACAGGCGTCTATCTATAAATTATCTAAAACTGATCTAAAACTAGACACACCCATTGAGCTGTCTTCAGCTATACGGGACAGCCATAAGGGATCTCTTACCTGAAACTCGCCCAATTAGATCTCAATCGCTAATCCGCGGGAGGTTGTGGCAGCCACCTAATCGCAATGGCACTTGGCACCAATAACAGCAAGAAGCTAACAAAGGCATAATCATAACTAAGTGTAAAATCAAATACCCAACCGCTAAAAAGCGAACCAAAACTACCCGTCATTAGAAACATGTTCACCAGACCCAGAACCCGCCCGAATGACAAGGTGCCAAACCGACTAGCATAAATTATACCCATCATGGGCATAATTCCACCGGTTGCAAGCCCCTGGAAAACCGCCGCCAACATCAATGATACCCATATTGGTTGACCCATATACAATAAAAGAGCAGCGCCTAAAAACACCCCCATCAACCAGCAAAGTTTACGATGGTCAACTCGATCACCCAGACCACCAAAGAGGAACTTGCCGGCAATCATGCTCACTGATGTAATAGCAATCAGTTGCGCCGCGCCACCTGACTCAAACCCCAGATCATTTAGATAGGCACCCAAATGGAACTGCACCCCACCAAAAGCCGCATTGACAGGCACTAGCGCTGCAATCGGAATCCAGAACATCTTCGAACTCAGTATTTCGCGTGTAGTCCATACTTTCTGATCTATAGACTTTACCGTCTGGGCGCTGTCGTCTGGATCGTCTGGGGTCCGTTTTAGCATGAAAAAATTCAACGGGATGAGCAATAACAGCGCCAGTACAGCCAATATCAAATAGGTGTCTTGCCAGGTATATTCCGCCATAAGGCCGGCAACCAGCAGGGGAAATACAAAACCACCCAATGACGTCCCTGTGGAGGAAAAACCCAGGGCCATACTTCGATTGCTGGTAAACCATTTGCTAACCATGGTTTGCGATGCCAGCGACCCACACAACACCATGCCAAGGGGTAAAAATGTTGCATAAACAACAACCACTTGCCAGAAAGCTGTAACTTGAGACAACAACAACAGGCCAGTACTTACGCTTAACGCGCCAATTAGCACCATCAATCGCATTGAATGTTTATCCAGCAATCGACCGAGATATGGACTAATCAATCCCACGGTAATCTGCAGGAAAAAAATCGCAAACATGGTCTGACCACGAGAGACATTAAACTCACCTAGCCAGGGTACAACAAACAATGCAAAGGTATAGATTAAGATGCCGACGCTAACTGCCTGATTAATCACAGTCAGGCCAACAATCAACCAACGATAAGAAGATGCAGGTAAAACGGTATTATTTGACAATATATAAGACTACAAAAAGTGAGCGGTTAGTTAAATTGTGCCATATGGCCCATTGGCTAACCAAAAAAGGCTCGGATTTTATCAGACACACGCTCAAATAAAAGATCAGCAATGACTATTATACAAATTGTTATTGTCCAATTTGCTGTTTAGGGATGCACACATTTAAATTGGAATATACAACAAAATTAGAATTACGAAGTATATGCAATACCTCAGAACAAATATCTGCTCAATTTAGGCACGCTTATCAATCACCGAAGATCAACTAAATAAATCCTGCACTAAGCTAGATTTGCCAGAATCAGGTCAATTAAAATGCTCACCGCCACCATGATGATCAAAGGAGCAGCCGGAATTCCCCTCTGAAACAATACCATTACCTACAAAAAGGCCACCCTGTTAATCTACCTATAGGATTCTTTCTGTAGGACTTTACGGCAAAAACTTATAAGCCGTAGCTGCTTGAAAAGAGTCAACTAAACTGTGTGTCGCTTTTTAAAAAAAGCTGGTAGTGCTCCTGAACTCTGGGCGGGATGACAACGCCGAGTTCTTTCCAGATGGGCATCAGTCGATTATAGCGATCTACAACCTCGTCAAAATCGATGCCATCACCAAAGCCCAACTCAACCTGGTATAACAAATTATCCGTCTGCAAAGTGATGGTATTATGGAATGATCGATAACGAAACCGCTCTTCCTCAGTTAATTCAGCCAGGCCGCCAATCGCGGTTTTGGCTGCAATTGGCGCAATAAATGGATTGCCCGCTGCAAACCGCTGATTTACAACGCGAGCCTCAGTCCTGGCGGCATAGGCCTGACTCAAACCAATACGACGGTTTTCTTCGAGTAGTTCTTTACTCTGTTGCACCTGTACAGCCAGATAAATCAAGGTTGCCAGCACCACTATGGAGCCTACAAATTCACCCAGATTACCCAGCACACCAGTTAGCTCTAAAAAGGTCATGGTCCACTCCTTTACCGGTAAAAAATAAATTCAAAACTCAGAATAAACACAACAAAAACAATAATCTCTATAAAAAAATAACTGTATGCGATGACACGTTCGCTGCACAAACACTATGGTCAGTAACACAGTATAACTAATAATATTAACACCCTAACAATTATAACGCATGGCGTAGAATACCAATGCGCACCTCTAACCAACCGCTTAAACAAGTTGAGGTTCGGCATTAATATGCTAGGCTAAAGCCCCTTAAATCAATCGGCGCGCCAAATACCTGATGCCTAAACTCCTATTTGCGATCCTGATTTTGCTCCTCACAGCCTGTGAAAACCCCACCATCAACATTCTCGCAATCAATGACGTATACCGGATTGAGGGCGTCGATGAAGGAACAAATGGCGGCCTCGCAAGAGTCCGAAACATCCGTCAGGCACTACAACAACAAGATGACGCGTTGATTGTTACCCTGGCAGGCGATTTTCTCTATCCATCCTTGCTCAGTAGACGTTTCGCAGGCAAACAAATGATCGATATACTTAATCTGGACGGTAAACAAGGTTTCGACAATCGATTTCTAGTGACCTTTGGCAATCACGAATTTGACCAGTCAGCAATGAAAGATGCCGCTGCGCTGAAACAACGTATCGATGAATCAGAATTCACCTGGCTGGGAAGCAATATTTCTTTTGTCGAACAAGTCGATTTTGGCACGCTCAGGCAGCTAAAGAACTCAGTCATTTTGCAAGCACATGGCACTAAAATTGGCTTTTTTAGTATTACCACAAGCAACAAACACCCTGAATACATAAGCAATTTTATAAGTTATGAAACAACTGCGCGCCAATACAGCCAACAATTAAGGCAAGCTGGAGCAGATTTCGTTATTGCACTTACCCACCTGGCCGAATCTCAGGACCTACAAATACTCAACCGCTTAGGGGCAGAGGGTCCAGATCTAATTATCGGCGGCCACGAACATAATAAGCTCAGTCATTGGTCAGAAGATGGCGCTCGATTGGTCATCAAGGCAGATGCCGAAGCAAGAACCGCCGCATTGATCAGCCTGGAAATTACACCTGCAAAAAAAATCAAACCGCACTTTAAATATATTGACCTGGATCAGTCAGTTGACCAGAGCCCTGACGTACAGAACCGCGTTGAAGCCTGGCTCAGCAAACACCAATCTGAGTTTTGTGCCGAGGCCAATCAGCCCGAACAATGCCTCTCGACCCAGCTTGCAACCAGCGAGGTTGAATTAATAGGCGCTGAACTTGAAATTAGAAAATATGAAACTAACTTCGCCAACTGGATCCTGGATGTAGCAAAAAGCAGCCATGCCACCGCCCAGATTGCACTTATCAACTCTGGCGGACTGCGCTTAAATCAGAATATACCGGCAGGCGCTGCCATCACCCAAAGACATATAGAGGAACTAATCGCTTACCCAACAACCCTGCACCTGATAGAAATCACTGGCGCAACGTTACGCGCAATGTTGGAACATTCAATCGAAGACTGGACCGGCAATGGCTGGTTCTTACAAACCAGCGGTATTAGATTCAAACATGACCCCAGCAATCAGCTTATATCTGATATCCAGTTATCCGACGGCACCACCATAACGCCTGACACGCCTCTAAAGGTGGTGGTTAATGATTTTTTATTGAATAAAAAGTTTGGCCAGGATGGTTATACCATGCTTAGTGACAAGGCATTAATTTCCGATCAGACTGTGGACCTGAAAAGTTTACTATTATCTCGGCTAAGCCAGGCACAAACCATCAGTCCGCAGTTAGATGGCAGAATTTGCAATATTATTGAGCGACCATCGTTTTGCCATCATTAACCAGGCTCATCTAAAACAGCCGGTCATATCCCAACAATATATTTTCATCCTGCACTGGGTGACTAATATTGGCCGATTAATATCGTCAAACAACGGTGTCTAACCAGTGCGAGGTTTGCCGGAGTCAGACTTCTTTAAACCAGGAAACTGCAAAACCCTGGCACCTGCACTACGTAGAACTGAGGTGCGAACTTCAGGTTTTGGCTGGCTAAATTCATGGTAAGCCTTCGATATCCGAGGCGAAACCTCGTCAAATCTTAACCATTCGTCCTCGCCGGAATAACGACAATCATTGTAATCAACCTCATACTGACCAGACACAAAATAACCATCGAGAAACTTTTGACCCGCTTCAGTAAGATGACCAGGTTTCAATTCACCGTGCAATACGGTGGTTAAAAAGGCTGGCCCATCCAGATCCTGCATACGCACTCTGGCAGCAGCAGCACCGGCATCTCGCTCAACAGTTGGCTCCAACAGACTATTGCTCACCAGCCAGGCCACCAACGCACCCAGGTATTCAACATTGCGCCCAACGCCACCCAACTGCATAGATGCATAATTTTCTGATTTCGAACTAACTGTCATCGCTTAACCACATTAAACTCAAATTGCGCAAATTATGGCGGGCTCACATAAACTCTGCAAGCGTCAATCTTCACCTTGTACTGATTATCGCTTATAGAATTACTATCGCCTTATCGTCGCCTGGCTCATATCACATAGAACCTACCTACAGCCTATGCAGCATTGGCATTGGCATAAAGCCTCAGATAGGCAATACCCACCAGAGTAAATTAGCGGTCAGGACAGACCGCGTCAATATCTGTACTATTGTCTGCACAAGCCATCGTCTAAAACCAAAAAAAGGCCGTCAATATGCAAGATTCTCCCCTGGGCAACCTGAAAGTGCTTGATATGTCGCGGGTGTTGGCAGGCCCTTTCGCAGGCAGGCTACTCGCGGATATGGGCGCAGAAGTGATAAAAATCGAACCGCCAGAACGTGACATTACACGCAACTGGGGCAAACAAATTGGTGGCATATCAGGCTTTTACCATCAGCAAAATGCGGGTAAAAAAAACCTTTGTATTGACCTGAAACAACCATCTGGTATCCAGCTACTAAAACAACTGGTAAAAAAAGCTGACGTTCTGCTCGAGAATTTTCGACCCGGCGTTATGCAAAAACTCGGCATAGACTGGCCAACATTACATGCTATTAACCCCACTTTGGTGATGGTTTCAATATCGGGTTTTGGTCAGGATGGACCAGAATCAACCCGTCCTGCCTACGCGCCGATCATTCATGCAGAAACCGGCAGTATCTTACGCCAGGCAGAAAAAACAGGCGGCGCAGAAAAAGAAATGAGTATGGCTTTTGCTGATACCAATGCCGGCCTGCACGGCCTTGTTGGTTTGCTGGCAGCACTACTAAAAAGACAACAAACAGGTGTTGGCCAACAGGTTGATGTATCCATGGTTGACGCGATGCTAATCAATGATGAACAAACCAATTTTTTTCTTGATGATGTACAGGTTCAAACAGGGGCCAGTGAGGTCTGGTCAGCCACCGGCGGGCCAATCATGATTGCAGGCGATTTCCGGCATATCTGGCGGGTGGCAAATAAACAACTCGGCGTTAAAGATACTAGCGCTGCGGCCACTAGCCTGGAACAAAAAATCAGTCTACGACGTGCGGCCTTTCAGAACTATCTTCAATCCTTCAATAACCGTGCTGATTTACTGGATGCGCTTGATAGTGCCAACCTTGCTTTTGGCGGCGTATATAATAGCAGCGAATTTCTAAAAAACTCTGCTACCCTCAAACATCGCGCCAGTATCCAGCAGGTAGATGACCGAGCAGGCGGCACCCGCCCTACTTTTCAGAGCCCGTATCGGTTTTCAGATTCTGTAAGTGGCCTCAACAAAGGCGCGCCACACCTTGGCGAACATAACCGCAGCATACTTCAACAATGGCTTGACATGGATCTGAAAGAAATCGTTAGTCTTGAAGAGGCCTCAATATTACAACAACAGATACCCTAAGGAGATATAACCATTGTCACAATATACTATTAAGGATCTCGCTCAATTACGTTCTATCATCGGCGAAAAAATACCCGGCCTCGAAGATAAAAACCTTCGCGCTATCGACGATTTTGCCAGCGCTTTTATAGCCAAAGTACCCTTTATCGTAATATCCACCGCAGACCAGCACGGTCGCATGGACGCCTCACCCAAAGGCGACGCACCTGGATTCGTAAAAGTTGTTGATCAACAAACACTGCTGATCCCAGACCGCCCAGGTAACAAACTCGCCTATGGCCATGAAAACATTCTGGCCAACCCGCATATTGGGGTTCTATTTTTTATTCCAAATACCAGTGAAACGCTAAGAATCAACGGTCGCGCAGAACTTACCTGTGACCCTGACATACTGGCGCAGTTAGCAGCAAGAGATAAGCCAGCCACGCTAGCTATTCGGGTTTTTGTTGAAGAATGTTTTTTTCACTGCGGCAAATCGATGTTGCGATCTAACCTATGGCAACCAGAAACCTGGCAAGAAAAACATAAAGTTTCCTTTGGCCAGATGTATGCCGCGCGCAATAAGACAGATCAGAGTGTGGTCGCTGCCGTTGATGAGATGATTGCCGCTGACTATAAAAACAACCTATAAACTCGGCTTATTTCGCTGCGCTATCTATCATGATTCACCTGATCATGCCGAAGATTTACAGACCCAATCAGTCAAAAATCAATCAATGATCAATCAATGATCAACCAAATAAGGCCAGAAGTGATTTTGTACTGGCCTGTGGGTCTTTTGCTAAAGTGATTGCGGTGATCAACGATATGCTACCTACCCCAGTGTTTCGCACTTCTTGACCGCGCTCAAGATTAATCCCGCCAATTGCAACCATGGGTCGATGCAACAACTGATGCCAATATTTCAATCGCTCAAGCCCCTGAGCATCAAATCGCATAACCTTCGATGTAGTGGGATAAATAGGCCCACAGGCGATATAAGAAGGCCGTAGCCCATTTGCTCTGGCCACCTCATAATAACAATGGCTACTTACGCCAAGACGAATTCCCGCTTGCTGGATGGCAGATAAATCAGCCGCATCAAGATCCTCCTGACCTAGATGTATACCATAGGCATGGTGTTTAATCGCCAGTTGCCAATAATCGTTAATAAATACTCGTGCCGAATATTCCTCACCTAATTGAATAACCCGTTTAATTTCCTGTTCTAGTTGAGGAAAATCAGGATCTTTAATACGCAACTGAATTGTTCGGACCCCCCAACGAAGTAGTTTTTCAACCCAGTCACTACTATCTACGCAGGGATACAGGCCCAGTTGCTGGGTATCGCAACTGGCAAAATCGGTAGACTGACGGCCCTCAATCGGCACCTTCACAGCGCTTCTGCTAACATCTGGCAAATCAACTTCCTGACTCGGCCAACCACTTAAACATAGCGGCCCAGCACCAGCACCTATTGGTATTGCCTGACGAATTCCCTGGTTAACGGTCATCTTGGCAATCACCAAGGCATCTTTAACTTCAAAGCTGTAACCAAGCGCTGTTGCCAAGGCGGATGAATAAACACAGCCAGTACCATGGGTATTGGTATTGGCCTGACGGGGCGAGGATACCCAGTAGGATTCTGCACCATCACTCCAGTAGTCTTCACAATAGGCCGAAGTATGAGGCCCAGGGGTATGCCCACCTTTAATAACAATATTTTGGATACCTCTGGCATTAAATGCTTCAGCCAAATGTTCAACAGCATCACCCATACTCGCTTCAGCGCTATCAAGCAGCTGCAAACTCTCTGGCAGATTAGGCGTCAACACCGTCACCCGTTGAGCTAAACAGCTCATTAAGGCGCGTGCATAGTCCTTGTTACCAAAGTCAAAACCGGTACTGGTGCCAAGCACAGGATCAAGCACAACCGGACAGTTTTTCAATCGTTCGTCCTGCAACAATTCAGCCACTAACTCCACTACCTCAATACTGCCCAACAGACCAATTTTTATCGCCTGCGGCGGCAGATCAGCCAGCAGAGCCTCGAATTGATGCCGAATACTGTTAGTGGATACAGTCTCTACATCCCTAACCTGCAGAGAATTCTGCGCGGTAATAGCGGTAATTATATTCACCGCATATCCGCCCAGCGCTTTAATAGTGGCGTTATCTGCCTGAATTCCCGCACCGCCGCCACTGTCAGATGCGGCAATACTCCAGATAATGGGGGTTGCTTCGGGCTGCATTAAAAGTTCTCCTCCTGATGCCAAAAGGGCATTCCTACAACCGGGGACGACGGTTGAGCCGCTTCACGAGGCTGAATATTACCCGCAAGGTATGCCTCTCGCCCAGCTTCAATGGCCTTACCAAATGCACCCGCCATCAAGACAGGGTCGCTGGCCTGGGCAATCGCTGTATTTAGCATCACGGCATCAAAACCCAGCTCCATTGCTGCCGCCGCATGTGACGGCAACCCAATACCCGCGTCAATCACCAAAAAAACCTCAGGCAACCGCGATCTTAAGGTTTTTAAGGCATAGGGGTTTATTAGCCCCTTGCCGGTACCAATCGGCGCACCCCATGGCATCAATATATCGCATCCCGCTGCATGTAATTTTTGACATAAAACCAGATCATCTGTGCAGTAGGGAAATACCACAAAATCCTGTCGGATAAGTTCTGTTGCGGCCTCTAATAATGCAAAGGGATCGGGCTGGAGATTATAGTCGTCGCCAATCACTTCAAGTTTAATCCAGTTCGTGTCAAATATTTCACGCGCCATCTGCGCCGTGGTAATGGCTTCTTTAACCGAATGGCAGCCCGCGGTATTCGGTAAAAACTTTTTCCCCAGTTGTTTGGTATATTGCCAAAAATCCATACCACCATCATCAGCCGGATTCTGCCGGCGTAACGAGACAGTTATAACATCCGCTGCGGAGGCAACAATTGATTGCTTCATGACATCAGGCGAAGGATACAGCGCGGTGCCAATAATCATCCGACTCGAGAGTTCTTCCCCACCAACTTCAAATTGAGTATTTTGTGTCACTTTTCAGCCCCCATTTATTGGCCTAACAATATCTATACGTTCTTTACCAACCAACAGGGTATTTACATAATCCTGTTTTAATACAAAACACTCATTAATTGCCACAGCAATTTTTTTATCTGCATAACCCCATAAAACAATCGCTTCACTTAGCAATTGGCCACCACCGTCATCAACCAGTAGCTGCTTAACCTCGCCATTAAGCAAAACTTTGATGCGCCCTTTATCAAGCGCGTCCGGGTTTCGAGCATTCATATTATCTCCTACTTGAGGCCGCCGGTGCCGGTGCCACCTGGTCATCTAGCCGCTGCATAAATCTTGAATCCAGATTGCCAGCTTGCATAAACTCAACCACCCGACTGGAAATTGCCGGACTTAATAAATAACCGTGGCGGAACAGACCATTAACCCTTATCAAACCCGCCTGGCAAATAACTACCGGCAAATTATCTGGCATCGCGGGTCGGCAATGGGTTGCCGTTTTGACCACACTTGCCTCGCCAAAACCACGATGTACTGTATAGGCAGCTGACAATAGTTCAAGCGCAGAACGCACAGTAATATCACTATAATCCTCACTCTCAATTTGCGTCGCGCCAATAATATATACATCATTGGGTCGAGGTATTACATATATCTGATACCTTGGATGCATCAACCTGATTAATCGGTTAAGTTTAACTTCCGGCGCATGTAACCACAGCAATTCACCACGCACACCGCGCAGCCCGGGGATATCCTGCTTTGCCCCTAGGCCACGACAATCCAGTACCCAGTCAAATTTCTCAATTTTGCCCGAAACCGATATTTGCCCTGGCATAATGTCTGAAATCTCAACATTGTCATACCAGCTAAAGCGCGCATTTTGGTCAAGCTCATCGGCCATGGCCTTTAGTATTGTTTCACTAACAAGCCAACTTTCCGCCGCCAAATATACCCCCTGCTGGAACCTGCCACCAAGATCAGGCTCAAGTTGATCAATAGCAACTTGATCAACCTGTTGCAGGGCCAACTGATGCTCAGGCTGAAGATTGAAACGAAGATTTTGTTCAAACCGTTGTAAATCAGCCTGATCATTGGGGTGGGCGACAATCAGGCTACCACCGATCCTGAAACTTGTTGGCGAAAACTGTTGGCAGAGGTTTTGCCAACAATCAAAGGCTTCAAGCCCTAACTCATGTACCAAAGGCTCAGCCGACTCTGCTTCCGTATAGGGGGTCAACATCCCCGCACCAACAAAACTGCAAGTGTGGCTGCTATGACGTGCTTCTCGATCATAAACGCTGACTTTAAAGCCTTGTTGCAGCAACTTTAAAGCCAGCAACCGCCCCATAACACCCGCACCAACAATGGCAACAGTTTGCAGCATATCAGGCCTTATGGTAAATCTCGGAACCCGCGTCCACGAACTGCTTGGATTTTTCTGCCATAGCAGTTTTTATCGCCTCCTTGTCTTTTAATATGCCATGTTTTTTGGCGTAATCTCGTACGTCCTGAGTGATTTTCATGGAGCAGAATTTCGGCCCGCACATGGAACAAAAGTGCGCCACTTTACCAGATTCTTTGGGCATGGTTTCGTCATGAAATTCTCGCGCCGTATCTGGGTCAAGACCCAGATTAAACTGGTCTTCCCATCTAAACTCAAACCTGGCTTTGGATAAGGCATTATCACGCACCTGAGCGCCCGGATGACCTTTGGCCAGGTCTGCCGCATGGGCGGCAATTTTATAGGTGATCACGCCGTCCTTAACATCTTTTTTATTGGGCAGACCAAGATGTTCTTTGGGCGTCACATAACACAACATTGCACAGCCAAACCAGCCAATCATCGACGCACCAATGGCGGAGGTTATATGGTCATAGCCCGGCGCAATATCTGTTGTTAGCGGCCCCAGGGTATAAAACGGTGCCTCTCCACATTCATCGAGCTGCTTATCCATATTTTCTTTAATTAGATGCATTGGTACATGACCAGGGCCTTCAATCATGGTCTGCACATCATGTTTCCAGGCAATTTTTGTTAGCTCACCCAACGCTTCTAACTCACCAAACTGGGCTTCATCGTTGGCATCAGCGATCGACCCTGGACGTAATCCATCACCCAGGGAAAACGACACATCATAGGCTTTCATAATTTCACAAATTTCTTCGAAATTAGTATAGAGAAAGTTTTCCTGATGATGCGCTAAACACCATTTTGCCAAGATTGAACCACCACGGGAAACAATGCCGGTCTGGCGATTGGCGGTGAGGGGAACGTGACGCAACAAAACACCCGCATGGATAGTAAAATAATCAACCCCCTGTTCTGCCTGCTCGATCAAGGTATCTCGATATAATTCCCAGGTTAAATCTTCCGGCACGCCATCAACTTTTTCCAGCGCCTGATAGATCGGTACAGTACCCACCGGCACCGGTGAATTACGTAAGATCCACTCTCTGGTTTCATGAATATTTTTACCGGTTGATAGGTCCATCAAGGTATCGCCGCCCCAACGAGTACTCCAGGTGAGCTTTTCGACTTCTTCTTCAATAGACGAACTCAATGCTGAATTACCAATATTGGTATTAATTTTAACCAGAAAATTACGTCCTATAATCATTGGTTCTAATTCAGGATGGTTGATATTGGCGGGTATAATAGCCCGACCCAGGGCCACTTCCTGACGAACAAACTCAGGCGTTACTTTTTGTGGTATGGCGGCACCAAAATCTCGCCCAGGGTGCTGCATACCAATATCGGGGTTTTCTCGTAAGCTATCCAGCTGCTGATTTTCTCGGATAGCAACATATTCCATTTCCGGGGTAATGATGCCCTGTCTGGCGTAGTACATTTGACTAACGTTTTTGCCTGCCTGGGCAACCCGCGGCTTACGTCGATGTTCAAACCTTAAATGCGCAGTGCGTATATCGGCTTCTCTAGCATGACTATAGTTAGAAGTGGTGGCAGCTAATTCCACCGTATCTGCCCGATCTTTAATCCAGCTGCTGCGAATCGGATCCAGACCACGGCGCAAATCAATCTTCGCATCAGGATCTGTATAGGCGCCTGAAGTGTCATAAACAATCATCGCCGGATTGGCCACAGGGCCATCTTCAGTGAGGGTATCACTCAAGGAAATCTCGCGCATAGGCACCTGAATATCCGGGCGACTGCCTTCTACATAAATCTTCCTCGATTGAGGAAGTGGTTTTACAGCCGCATCGTCTACCGATGCTGTCTCTGATAGATAATCTGCTACACTCATCACTGTCTCCTTTAAGCCCGCAGGGTCTAGCCCGCATATTGACCAGAATGGCGCATTAAAATCGCAATTCAATCATTATATTTTGGCGTAAGATGGGAAGGACAGCACAACGAAAAACAACAGAGTTAGCCCGACTTCCTACGCTGGAATTATCCAGATCAGGTTCACGGGTATTTCTCAGCACCGCTGTCGCGGGCACCCCGATCACGCTAATCGCCAGTCTAGTTGTTTTAGACTGCCGGAACAACCTTAAGCTTTTTAAACTGCGAAACCTATGGCTAAATTTAATCGCGCTGTCATGTTTATCAGCTTCGTGCTTTGCTTGCTTGGCTTTTGGCGGCGCAATGATCTGGCTAGCGATATAAATTTTAATCCCCGTCTGGCAATGGAACCGCGTCAACGAACTACCGAGGACGCACCCTTCGAGGTCAACTTTGCCGACATCAATTATCATATCGAACCGCAATACAACTATGAAATTTATGGCCTGGTAGTTTCGTACCAACATCACAACGGTAATACAGGGTTACATAAACTATGGAATGATCATTTGAATATGGCCGACTATTGCGTAGTTTGGTCTGATACGGCCTTTAGTAAGTATCTCCCCAGGCTTGAATTCTGGAGCGGCCAATTTACCTGTCATATGCAAACGGATGACGCCAGCGCATGGGCGCATTTTAATAAGCAGCAGTTGTCAAACAACCATTTATTATCTGAAGACAATTATATACGCGACGCAATTGCCGAAATCGGGATTGGCGATCAGGTACATATCAAAGGCTGGTTAGTCAACTATTCGAGTGTAAACGGTGGTCAACGCGGAACCAGTACCGTGCGCACTGATACGGGTAACGGCGCCTGTGAAACAATCTACGTTAAGCAATTTGAAGTTATCGAATCCTATACCAGCAATTGGCGCTGGCTGCTGTACGTTTCGTTGAGCACACTATTGGTCAGCCTTATCGTGTATTTGAAAGCGCCCTATCGGCCGCATTCAAATAGTGAGGCTTGAACTAAGCAGTCATTTGCGGCCAGAGACTTACACTTACCTATGGCAAAAATTTACAAGCCCCAAAATTGATGCGAATAACTTTTACGCACTCAGTAATCACCTTACCAGACAACTGTTTCGCTTATTCGCCAGCCGAGGTTTTTCTTAAGCTTCTTGCCGACTCGATACTGCCAACATTTTCAACATTGGTATATCCTGCCTGCTCCAGCGCTGACACAGCTTTTGCCGCCCTGCCGCCACTCAGGCAATATACCTTTATGACAGAATCTTTAGCCAGCGAACCCGCCTCCACATGACCAACAATCTCATCGTAGGAGACATTAACATCACCTGGAATAGCATCGATGGCATTTTCCAGACTACTCCGCACATCGAACCAATGGGTTTCAGCGTTGACACCAGAATATGATAACAACATGAATAAAAAACCCATGAGCTGCGTTTTTCTTCTACCAGTCACAATATTTTTCTCCTTAACCTGGGTTAACGACGTACATTCTTATAACGGTTCTAACGGACGAAATTGACCAAATACAACGACCAACCAGGCTCATAGGGCGTAATAATTCGCCCCAGCGCCAAGCTTTGACCTACCCCCCACTTTATACTAACTACATTTTTTATATTTAGAACTTTAAATTTAGGACATGAAATTCAGAGCTTTTAGTTCAGAGTTTTAAATCCTGAACGCAATAAATTCGACTATTTTCCAGTTTCTATATCTCTTGTGTAACATTTTTAATTTCAGCGCATCAAAAACCCAATCACTTCAGAAAATTGTTACTTAAAATGGCTAATGATTGAACATAGTAACCGAACTAAGGTTCTGAGACTCATTACTGAGATATGTCTATCCAGACGAACTGCTATGGCATACACCAACACGCTCATCTAGAATTGTCAGGTCATTTTCTACCATTATTTTCAAGGCTGTTTTTGGTATGCACGGCAATCCGTTTTTTATGGGTGCCAATTGACTACAAAACTTATATGGATTAGGAGATAAAAATGAATGGAACTTTAAAAAATAAATTAACCGGTGCCGCACTGGCATTTGCCGCCGCAGGACTGGTGAGCTGTAGTACCGTCGATACCAACAGCGCCGAACAGGCCGCTAGCGGTAACAATACCGACCTCGTTCACTGTTATGGTGTAAACGCCTGCAATGGTCACAATGATTGCAAATCAGCCAACAACGCCTGCGCTGGCAAAGCAAGCTGTAAAGGCCACGGCTTTGTCGCCATGCCCTCAAAAAGCTGTGGCGATATTGGTGGCAAGACCCAGGACCCCTGGGTGGGCAGTGTGACAACGGCAGAATTATCCCATTGTTATGGGGTCAATAAATGTAATGGGTATAACGACTGCAAGACTGCGGATAATGCCTGTGCCGGTAGAGCTTCCTGCAAAGGAACCGGTTTTGTAGCCATGTCTGCCAAGGCATGCGGTGATGTCGGCGGGAAAACCGGCGCCTGAACCTGATAAGCCAATACAGAAATGAATCTGAGCTTACCCAGGTAACAGGAGCCATCTAATTGGAAAACAAATTTCTTGGCTTCGGCCTGGGCCTTCGGACTGAACATTTTCAGGACATTCTAAATAACCAACCAGCTATTGACTGGCTGGAGATAATTTCCGAAAATTTTTTTGTTGCTGGTGGCAAACCTAAACACTACCTACATCAAATCCGAAACACCTACCCCATGGTCATGCATGGGGTTTCTCTATCTATTGGATCGACAGACCCACTTAATCAGAGTTATCTGCGTAATTTAACGCAGCTTATACATGAAATTGAACCAGAATGGGTTTCCGATCATCTATGCTGGACTAGCATCGGTAATGTTAATAGTCACGACCTGCTACCGCTACCCTATAGCGAAGAAGCCATTAACCACGTAGCAGACAGAATCAAACAGGTGCAGGATGTTCTCGGTCAACAAATTTTACTGGAAAATGTCTCAAGCTATCTTACTTATAACGAATCTATTTGCCCAGAATGGGAATTTATATCAGAAGTTGTCTCAAGGGCCGACTGTTATATCCTGCTTGATATCAATAACATTTATGTTAGCGCCAGAAATCATGGCTTCGAACCGCAAGAATATATAAACGCCATTGATACAAAGCGCGTACGCCAATTTCATCTTGCTGGCCATACCGATTATGGCGATTATGTGATAGATACCCATGACCACGAAATATGCGACCCTGTCTGGGATTTATATCAACTATGCTGCCAGCGCTTTGGCGCTATAAGTACGCTGATTGAACGAGATGATAATATTCCTGCCATCAACAGCCTGCTGTCCGAACTGGCCAGAGCGCGCTCCGTTTTAGACCAGACCGACCTTTCATCGACCAATCAACTTTCATGAACAAATCCAGAACAATTAGAACCACAGATGATAAGTCCCCAACTGGCTTAAAAGTACGCCAGCAACAATTGATGGATTTTCTCCTTTCTGGCAACCCAGATATCCAGCAACATATCGCTCAGCAGGGAAAAACCAGCACACAGTCACGACTTGGCATCTACCGCAATGCCTATTCAAGTCGACTACGCGACGTCATCGATATTGACCATCCGATTACTGGCACTTATCTCGGCGACGAACTGTTTGAATTAATGGTAAATCAGTATATCCAGCAACATCCATCTAACGGCACTTCACTGCGGCATTTTGCAAACAATCTACCAGACTTTTTAGGACAACACCCCCCGTTCAATGACAACCTGCAAATATCCGAATTAGCTAGATTCGAGAGAATATTACTATCGTCTTTCGATGCCGCAGATGCCAACCGAATTTCCCTTCCTCAATTATCGTCTCTACCCGCTGATGCCTGGCCTACGATGACAATCAATTTTCACCCGAGCGTACAGTTGTTTAATACCCACTGGAATGTAGTCGCCATTTGGCAGGCAATCACACAACAAACAAACCCACCTGCGCCAGAGCAATGCAATGAATCCTGGCTGGTATGGCGCAATAGCGAAATGCTGACTGAATTCCAGAACATGGATAATATCGCACTATGGATGTTTCACCAGATAAAGGCAGGTGCCGACTTCGCAACAATTTGTGAATCACTACTGGAAATTGTTGCTGAAGGAGCTGTCAGTGCCGCTGCGGTTGATGTCCTAACCCGATGGATTAATATGGGCGCTATTAGCAATATCGGCACTGATACGGCCGTTGTCCGCAGCACCTGAAATCCACCTTACAGGTCAGAAGATAATTTAATCAGCCACACAAACCCTGATTAAATTACCTTCAATTTTTTTAGTAACCAATGATTAGTTGGCGCCTGGATAAATAAAGTAAATAAAACCACGCCAAAGGCCATCGATTGAATGGTCCACCAGTAGGGTAATTCATGCGGCAGTGAAAAAACCAGCGCAACAGTAACAACACCTCTTAGGCCTCCCCAAACCATCACAGGTTTATAATTTTCAGGCACTGGCATGAAAAATATGAACCGCGACACACCGGTACTAAGATAAACACTGATTACCCGTGCTATCAGTACCGCCCCAATCGCAATAAGCATGGCCAACCATCGCTCGGTAAACATACCTATAGTAATCACCAGTCCCATTAATACAAATACCAGCATATTAAAGATATAGGCTGCCAGCTGCCAAAGGTTCGACAATGCAAGGCGTACATCAGGCGCGGCATATTTTTGATGAAATTTACCCAACACCAGACCCGACATCAGCACACTCATAACACCCGAGACATGAAATATATGCTCAGCGATATAAAAGCAGCCATAGGCAGTTACCAGTGTAATAAGCCCTACCGCATTAAAAGTAGGCAATAATTTACTTAACCCTACCGCTACCACTGCAACAGCTAAGCCGATTATACCGCCGCCGAAAAAAGTCTTAGCGAACAGTATGACCGCTGCCATTATCCGCGTTGCGCCAGCTTCCGTGCCATCACCAGCGCCACCACTCGTTGCTACCGCCAACAGGATCGAAAACAGTACGATAGCTGTTGCATCATTAAACAAACTCTCCCCTTCAATCAACACTTCAAGCTCAACGGGCGCATGCAGCGCTTTTAACTGACTAACAACAGCAACGGGGTCGGTTGCTGCCAACAACACGCCTGTTATCAACGCTGCAATAACAGGAAAACCCTGGGGGCTGCCAATGCCGTAATAGACCAGCACGGCCGTAACAGAGGTGGATATAAGCAGGCCAAAAATTGCTAACAGCAATATCGGAATAAGGGATTTCAATAATTGTTGCTGATCGATATTATAAGCCGCTTCAAAGATCAATATCGGCAATAGTATATAGAATACCAGCGACTGGAAATTGGTCGCTCTAACCCCTGTGTCAAACCCCGCACGAGTAACAATTTCAAAGAACACAAAAGCAATGACAATCAACAATATGGTCAATGGCAGGCGCGTAAAACGCGCCAATACCGCAGCCACCAGTCCAATCAAACCCATCAGTAGGACTATTTCCAGTACGCTAATAATGCTCATATCTGTCTAGTCGCCCCGACCATTTCTGCGATAACTATAAATCAGATGGTCGATACTTAATTTCCCTGGTCCAAGAAAAATTAATGGTAAAAATAAAACCAGATACATAAGGGGCAACTTATAGTTGCCGAAACCTTTATTAGAAATGGCGTAACCCGCCAACATATCACTCCAGGAAGACCACCCTTCCACCGGAATATGCACCGCGATAGCCGCAACCACGGTGAGGATACACAGTGAAATTGACATATAACGTGTCCCCAGGCCCACCAGAATAGCAACAGACCCCAACAACTCAAACCAGGTGGCCATAAACCAGCTAATTTGCACATCAATTATACTAAACGGGAATGGGAAATTTGCCTGGATAGCACTAAACCAGTTAGCGCCGTTAAATTTTTCAACACCCGCCTCCCAGAACTCCCAGGCCAGTAAAATACGCACTGCCAACAGCGGAATAAAACCACCGATGGCGTTGAGTAGCCGTCGAAACCATGCTTCCAGGTTAATTAATAAGGTCATTTATTGTCTCCTAATCATTTTATTCTATTTTTCCAGGAACTCTCAGATTACCTTCCCTACGTGCAGATTAAAAAAGTTTCAAATTAAGGGTTTTGGAGTATCAGAAGTAATATCAAGCCCATATTTACCGTTTGTCAGTCCAGTGCAGACTCAAGATACCGAATTGCTCAACTGCTTTCCCATTATGCCCGGTATAACACGCCACCCATCTACATCAGCGAAATTTTAGTTGCCGGGATAACATACTAAAATACGCTGACGTAACGATTTACCATACCGGCAGACGACGACACCAATTTAATTCGAGCTACTATATTCTCAAGCAACTATTTTCACAGGCAAGTATTTTCACAGGCAAGTATTTTCACAGGCAAGTTGCGCCATAATTTACTTGCCCTGCCATTTTGGTTCACGTTTTTCTGCAAAAGCCCGCGGCCCCTCAAGCACATCTTCACTATTGTATAACACCGACGATGATGCATAGGGGGTATTAAAAGCTTCATCGAGAGGCATATCGAGGCCACGCATCGCGGCCTCTTTGGTAGCCCGCACAGCCAATGGCGCACAACGTAATATATCCGCAACATATTCATCAACAGTGGATTTTAGCTCACCGAGGGGAACTACATCATTCACCAGGCCAAGCTCATAAGCTCTGGCAGCACTCATATGCCTGCCAGTAAGTAAAAAGCCCATCGCAACCTTCAGGCCGATCTGACGAGGCAACCGGTGCATGCCAGCCGAAGCCGCAACCAAACCACGGCGAGGTTCAGGCAAACCCAGCTCAGCATGATCTGCAGCGACAATAATATCGCAGGCTAGCGCTATTTCCAGACCACCACCTAATGCATGGCCGTTAACCATAGCAATAGTCGGTTTTGGCTGAAACCACCGTTTAGCGATATGATGGGTCTGTGCTGCCAATTGTTGCCAATGAGCCTTTTCCTCAGCTGTTGCATTGGCCTCCCTGGCACGATGCTTAAGATCAGCACCGGCACAAAACGCTCGATCACCAGCGCCCGTTATTACCGCGAGCCAAATATCATCATTACGTTCAACTTCATCTAAATGCTGAGAAAACTGCCAACGTAATTCAGGATTAATCGAATTCATCGCGGCTGGCCGGTTTAGCGTAATCCAGGCCACTTTATCTTTCACCTCAAACAAGGTGGTTGCCGTTTCTACCATTTGCCTCTCCCCGTTATTAAACACAGGTTAAAAATTCCTGCTATGAAATCCGCGCTATGAAACCCCTGTTTTGAAACCAACACTTAAGGTTCGTTTACGCCAACACAGCGTTTAATCAGAATTTCCCTAAATTGGGATCTTTAAACCCAATCCTACTTCCTGCTAGTATGACATAAACTGTTAGCTGGAATCTTCTGCCCCAAAATAACCAGGCGGCAACGATAATGTCTAAGACCCCAATGAGGCCAAACAACTCTGTGAGTAATAACAACACATTATCTGTTAATCGCATCACTGCGGTTTTGCTCTCCGCAAGCATTGCAATTGCCTTAATAATTTTATGCCTGGATATATTTTTCACCCACCAACATTGGCTATCTATAGCATTTCGGCGAATATTTATTGTTACCTATGAGGACAGCATAGGCAGCTGGTATTCAATAGTGATTGCTCTGGCTGTTGCAACTGTGCTGTGGCTGACCATCTACCGCCTTAAGCAAGATTTCACCACCACCGATACAACCCTGCGAGTTTATACGGCATTGGCTGTACTAATGACCTACGCCACAGTCGATGATGGCGCTAAAATACACGAACGAGTTGGCAGTGCCGCCTCTGAGTTCTGGACAAATAATACCACCGGCGCGGCATCGGGTTTCTTGTCAGAGCTAATTACCGCCTTTCCTGGCTACCCATGGCAGGTGGTTTATGCGCCCATCATCATCATTGGCGGCCTACTGGTATTATTTCTTGTTTTTTTTGACGGCAGCGATCGGCTATCACGGCTATTACTGACATTGGCGCTGGGGATGTTCGTCTGCGCTGTAGGCATTGATTTCCTGGAAGGCGCACCGAATTATACAGACATTGACTGGATGAACGTGATCAATAAGGACACGCCATTCCGCCGACATTATGCCAAGGCTCTGGAAGAAACCCTGGAGATGATGGGTATGGCCTGTTTATGGGTCGCCTTTGTGCGCAAACTGCTTATTCGTTATCCACGCTGGGCGTTCGATTTCACAAAATAACGGGTCAGAAAAACACCCAGCCCGGCCAGCAATAAAAATATGGACGGTGTCACTGGCACTATCTGTAGTGCTGTTGGCAGTCGACCTGCTTTCTGAAAGGCAGCTGATATAAGTTCCAGGTCACCGCCAACGGTATCTTCAGTGCAGGTTGTATTTGCAGTACTGCTGGTGGCCGTACTGCTAGTGCTTGAGGTAGCTGTAGCGATAGTTTGACAACCTACCGTTAGTTCAAAACTGAACTGGTCAAAATTGATCTCAGGCAACAGCGCTGACCATTCAATATCAAACCGGACTGAATCGCAGCTAAAATCGCCAAAACACAGCACCTCTGGACTGACATTAGTGTTCGCCATATAACTGTTACCAGTATTCGTATCGGTCATTCTAAAATTTGCCAGCGCAAACCGAGTAACAAAAGCCGTGTCGAATGTCTGAAAGGTAAGCTCAACCGAGGCATAATCCTGACCATCTATTCTGGACAGATTAATCCCCGTTGCATTCGACATCCCCAGGGCATAATTTACCTGATCGAAACTATCCACATTTAATGGCTGGGGGGTAGTAGCCAAATTACTTATAGTGCAAATCGAATTTGGGTTGTTGCAGTCATCTACCAGGCCTGAACCTGTCACTTCAATAACACTTGCCAGGACATTACTGCTAGATATTCCACTAACAATAATTATCAATATGCTTAAAAAAACACGGGTTAACATCTATGTTCTCCGCCGACTAATTTATACTGATTGATTTACATGAGCGACTTAAGTAAATGACTCAAGTGAACGGTTTCTGCGTTTAGTTATCCGCAGCTCTTGGTTATCCGCAGCTCTTGGTTATCCGTAGCACTGCATAACCGATGCTTGTTAGCAGCCATCAAGCTAACAGGTCTTCCATTCCCCTAGCTGTCAATTCCCAGCCGCAGGAGTAAAGCCTAGCATGAGGCATAGAAAACTTCCAATATAACATAATGGCATTATAGTCTCATATAATTGTCTCCAGAATCGATTAAGGCGAGCTAGAACCACTACTGTACGGGCTTGCTGGAATAAAATAACAGGATAAAACAGCACCAAAAAAAAAGCCGCCCATTTGACAATAGCAAAGGGGCGGCGGGGTTATAATAAATAGACGGAACTATTTTTTATCGAAAATATATGGCTCAAGGCTAGTCTGCGCATCAACGCGGAACTTATGCCAACGACCACCGCCATAGTAAGCCAGGCTACCCGGCTCAGATTCACCATGGCCATTATAATAAGAAATACAATCACGCAATGGTTGAGAATTAATATCTGCCACACGGCAATGCTCAGCGTATTCTGCTTCTGGCTCAGCCCGTACATCAACTGTATCAGCACCCTGCTCCTGCATCGTCTGCAACATCCAGATAATATAGTCTGCATGGTCCTCAATGGCATCGGTAAAATTAAAGCTACCACCGCCGCCCTGAGGCCCAGAGACAATAAACAAATTCGGGAAGCCGTTGCTGTGTAAACCAAGGAACGTTTTAGTGCCTTTATTGGTCCACTTATCCTGTAATGTTTGACCATCACGGCCCGTTATCATGTTAAAGGTAGACGTGGCCATCCACTGGAAACCTGTGGCATAAACCAGAACATCCACTGGGTATTCAACTCCATCATGCACCACGCCTTTTTCGTTGATATGACTAACGCCAAGCGGCGCCGTATCAACCAGGGTTACATGCGACTTATTAAAAGCCGGCAGATATTCATCATGAAATGTCGGGCGTTTACAGCCGTATGGATAATAAGGCTTCAGGGCTTCTGCGGTTTTTGGATCCTCGACTATGGCATCCACACGGGCCCGTATCTGGTCCATGATACGAAAATTTGCATCCAGTTGTTTCTGGATCATTTCTTCCATGCTCAATTTGGTCTTATGCTGCTTGCGCTCTTTAAAATCTGCAACCTTGCCAGCGAGATAATCATCATTGGCTTTCATCGCAGTACGACCTGCAGAAATTTTCGCAAACCGCGCTCGCCTGGCACGCGCCCAACCGGGTTCGTCTTTCCAGGTTGCTCTTTCTTCATCCGTTGTTGCACGCTGATCACGCACATCAATAGAAGACGGGGTGCGTTGAAATACAAATAGCTCTTTAGCAATTTTTTCTAATTCAGGAATGGCCTGCACAGCCGTTGCACCGGTACCAATAATACCCACCCGTTTGCCCTTCAGGTCAATATCGTAATCCCAACGAGAAGTATGAAAGGCATCGCCCTCAAACTTTTCCATGCCTTCAATACGGGCCAATTTTGGCGTGGTCAATATACCGTTAGCAAGAATAACAATTCTTGCTCGAATCTTATCCCCACGGTCAGTAACAACGGTCCATCTGCCAGTGCTTTCATCCCAATCGGTGCGTTCAACGGTGGTATGGAAAAGACAATGGTCATAAAACTTGAATTTTTCTGCCATACTCTGGCAGTATTCCATAATTTCGAAGCCACCCGCAAATTTCATGCTAGGTACATAGTCCATTTCCTCAAGCAAGGGGAAATAGCTATAGGATTCAACATCACAGGCAATCCCTGGGTAACGATTCCAGTACCAGGTACCACCGACATCACCACCCTTTTCACAGAACCTGACATCGTTAAATCCTGCTGCCTGCAATTTATGCCATAACATCAAACCGGCAAAACCCGCACCAACCACCAATATTTCACATTCGTCAGTCAACGCGTCTCTGGGTATTGGCGCAGCTGAGTAGACATCTTCAAGATATTTACTAAATTCACCGTCCATGGACATATAGTCCGCCGCACCACGTCTTGCTTCTTTAAAATCGCGATATTTGGCCTGTTCTTCCGCATTAAATACAGCACCGAGCTTCTCTTCTGGCAAGGTCTTAAGCGCTTCGTCATCTACAATCGCATAACCTTTGCCTTTTATTTTATCGTTTGCCTTGGCGGCGCGCGTATTAAATATTTTTAACCCAGTCTCCGGGTCAATTTTTATCGGCATAATTTAGTCCCCATTATTAATGTTATATTCATTGCTCAATCATTGCTTAATCATTGCTTAATCATTGCTTAATCATCTGAAATACTGCCCTAATATTATCCACGTGGGTAGGTTTATATGGATAAACTGGACCATCCATCTATGATTATTAGCTAGTTTTTGCTGCCGGCGCAACAGACAGCTTGCCCTGCACGCCAAAACGATCAATATATTCTGCAATCACGCCGCTGGCCTTAGCCTGCTCGACAAATGTCTTAAGCCATTCAAGTGCGAGTGGCTTGCCTTTATTAACCCCAACGGCCTGTTGCACTGCGGTAAACTGTCCATCAAGCACCCGTGCACCGGGCAGTTTTTCAACCTCTTTAATCAACTGAGTACGTAAACCAGCCCACGCACCCATCTTATGTTCAATAAAATTTCCCTGTACCAGTCGGCCTTTAACCGCCTTCAGGTCTGCATTTTTAATATTGTTCTCTAGCCAAAGCCCATAAGCGCTACCCGCTGCCACAGATATGCTGACACCTGGCTGGTCGACATCGGCAATTGACTGAATACTAGAACCCGCCGGCACCAGATAAGTTGCTTCAATTTCAGCGTAAGCGGCAGTAAAATCCATCACCGCGGCCCGCTGCGGTTCTGCACCTATATTGCCAATATCCCAGGCATCAGTGCCTGCGGCCTCAGAAATATCGCTGGGGGTTTTGTAAGGAATAAGTTTAAGCGGCACTTTTAATGCGTCGGCAATGGCTAATGCCATGCTAGGAGACGGCCCCACTGGGTCTCCAGCTGCGGTTTTATCCGTTACCAATAGAAAATTGGACATATTGATAGCAGCACGCAAGGTACCGGTGGGTGCCAGTTGGGCGATAATTTCAGGGCTGACTGTGGGCATGCGGGGTCTCTTCAGATAAATATTGATTACTGATTAGAATACCTCAGCCGACCAACAGAAAACAACGCGCAGAGCAACCAACTTAAAATTTACGCCCACAAGCCAAATTGAGTACCCTATCCCGGTGGAAAAAGATCATGCATTTCAGGTATCACCCACTTCGCTGGCAAGCCCTCAGACACGCGCTGAATGTTTGCAAATCCATTGCGGAAACGTTTCCGAAAACTATCATGGGTCGGCCCCGCACTATGCGGTGTCAGGGTAACGTTTGGCAACCCAAGTAAAGGGTTGTCTTTTTCAGGTGGTTCTTTTGCCAACGCATCCAGACCGGCGGCTAATATTGTACCTTCACGCAGTGCATCAATCAGATCATTTTCCTTAATCACCCCGCCTCGGCAAGTATTGATTAAAATCGCGGTATTTTTCATCCTGGCAAAAGATTTGGCATTAATCAGTTCGTGCGTATGATCGTTCAAGGGAATGTGCAAACTAACTATATCGGCCTGTGCTAGCAATTCATCCAGCAATACCAGCCGAGCGCCCAACTGCCGCTCTGTATCCGCTGGTAAGGCCTGGGTATCAAAGTAAATCAACTCACAACCAAAGCCCTGTAGACGTTTAGCTACTTCACGACCGATATTACCAAGCCCAACCAAACCTACGGTCTTGCCTTCCATCTCATATATATCAACGGTACGAGGAATGCCCTTATGCCATTGCCCCGCTGCAACATTAGCGTGATAAGCGGCAAGCTTTCGATACACCGCCAGCATTAACATAATGGTATGTTCTGCTACGGCCACTGAATTAGCTCCACCGTTAGTCGCAACCGGTATATTCGCATTACGCGCAGCATCAATATTAACGCTGTCGTAGCCAGCACTGAGTACCTGTATCAACTTCAGCCTGCTAGCCTGCTGGAACGCCTCATCAGGGATATAACGCAAAAAACCCAGTAGATAGTCAGCATCCTGCATGGCTGCACCAATCTCTTCACCTGACGTACCTGGTGGCACATGGATCAAATTAAAACCTTCTGGCTGCATTGTCTTTGTTAACGCCAGAATACTATCTGGCAAATCTATACCCTGACTAAACAAGATTGTTTCCTGCGACATTTTACGTCCCCTGGTCTAATTAGCTTTTCCGCTTACCCTTTCCGCTGACGACCTATAAACCACCTGAGCGCAGGTCTTTTTAAGGTCAGGCCCAACACTATACATTCTGCTCCCACAGTACTAGCCAACTACATACCGGTTTGCATTATTTATTTTGCAACGGGATAATTCTACGGTGCAGGCACTAATACAAGCAATTTCTCACCAGACGGATGATTTAACCTATAAAGCACAAAAGTAAATCATCCTCGATGCAAAAATATAACCACCAGAACTGGAGATTAATCAATGAGCGAAACTGACACCATAAGCGAGCCAAAAAGCGAAACCAAAATGCTGGTTCATATCGGTTTAACGGTTAAAGACCTGGCTGCCAGCATTGGTTTTTATCGCGACCTGGTGGGCATGAAAATCACCAGCGAGTTTACTGGGCATAACGACTGGTTTGATAAGTTAACTAATAACCCAGGGGCAGAACTGAAAGTGGCCCACCTACGCCTCGGCAGTTACGAATTACAACTGATTGAATACCTTGAAGGCGGCCAGGAACCCCCCGCTCAACTTGGCCATAACAGGGTTGGCAGCCCGCATATGTGTTTTCTGGTTACCAATGTAGAACAGAAGTACAGCGCCGCCACCGAACGTGACGATGTAGTAATCACATCAAAGATCACCGAAATTATGGCTGGCGCGCGAAGTTTTTATACTGAAGACCCTGATGGCGTACCGGTAGAATTTGTTCAAGCACCGGCCAGGAGACGCCGAACAACCTGAAGGTATATTGATCTTATGCCATTGGCATAGAAAAATATCAGACTATGCTAGGCTGGGTGATAATATTTTTAAACCGTTATTGCGCCAACGTAACATAAACGCAAATCGCACCACTTGAAACAAAACCACTCTGCACTTTCAAATAAGGAAGTACAGCATGAGAAGCAGTAAAAATAATAATGATGTTTAGGAGACAAAAGTGAAATTTGGATTATTTGTTTATTGTACCGTCGGACGACGTGCTGAACTCGAACAGGGTATGGCTGGTCGAAAGCCCGAGCTTTACCAACGAATGCTGGGGGAAATCGGTGATTTAGCCGCTTTTGCCGATGAACGCGGATATTTCGCCATGGGTCATCCCGAGCATCATCTACAGATCGAAGGCTTTGAAGCCTCCAACGACCCCTGCCTGATGGCCATGTGGTTAGGCCAGCACACTAAAAAAATGCGGATAGTGACCTGCGGTTTTGTCAGCACCGTGAACAACCCACTGATGACCGCGGAAAAAATTGCTACCCTGGATCATATGTTAGGTGGGCGGTTTGGAGTAGGGCTAGTGCGTGGTTACCAATCCCGTTGGGTTGAAAATTATAAAATCAAACCTGAACTGTCCGCCGTTGGACCCTGGAATACTGGCAGCCCTGCGGATGACCTTAACCGCGAATACTTTGCAGAGTTTGTCGAAGTTGTATTAGGCGCACTAAAAAACGAAACCATTAACCATAAAGGTAAACACTTCCAGTTTCCGCCAACAGATTTTGTTAACCCGCATGATCATCCGGTTTACTATAACTACGGCAAGGGCGTCGACAAGGATATGCGAATAACCGAAGTCGGTATCGCGCCAAAACCACTGCAAGCAGAAATCCCCCTCTATGGCGGGTTTTCACAAAGCCTGCGTACCGCCAAATTTTGGGCAAAACATAAAGGTCGGCCTATTGTGCTTTCCAGCAACGAAGAGTTCCTGAAACTACTCTGGAAAGAATGGGAAGAAGAAGCCAAAAAACACGGCCATGATGTGAAACCTGGCGACCAGGCCTGCTGGGGTGGTTTAACCATTTGCGCCGAGACTGATGAAAAGGCCTGGAAACTCTATGAAGACATGGAATGGTTCTGGAAAACCTGGTCTATACCCTTTGGCCAGGGTATCCCTGAATTACTAGTTGGCAGCCCCGATACCATCAACAAACGTATCGAAGCAGTCTCCAAAGTCGTGCCAATTGACGAAGCATTTTTGTTAGTACCGCAGGGTATTATGGCACCAGAGCAATTACATGAATCGGTTGATCTGTTTGCTCGCAAGGTGATGCCTAACTTTTCTGATTAATTGACAGGCATATACCCTTTGCCACTAAAAAAACAGTGCCGTAGCTCTTATCAAATAGCCTTTAGCTAAGAGCCCGGCATTGTACTTTCCCCGATACATTTTTGGTCTCTATCCGGCCCGCCCTAACTTTACCTCCCCGCCTCGTTATTGATCCCATCTTTATTTAGTCAAGCCGTGAAACCCACAGATTTAAATTGTACCCCGCCAGATTACCGTTACCAGAATACAGTTAATGGCTCAATGACCACTATTTTGCGGTTAACTCGGCACCATGTTATAACTTGCACCTACCAACTCGAAGATTTGCAATCTTTCCAGCATTTCGGTTTTGCTTTTCGGCTGGAATTTTCTGTTGACCTTTGAGTAAATTCAACATCAACAACTAAAATATGGGGTACATCTATGAGTGAATTTGAAGGCAAGGTAGTCGCCATCACTGGCGCAGGTAACGGACTAGGTAGATCACATGCACTGGAGTTCGCCCGTCGTGGCGCCAAAGTCGTGGTCAACGATCTTGGCGGTAACGTGGACGGAACCGGCAGCAGCGATGCTGCTGATTCTGTTGTTGAAGAAATCAAAAAAGCTGGCGGCATCGCAATAGCCAACAAAGGTTCAGTTTCTGACCGCGAGGGCGCCAAAAGCATTATCACTGATGCTGTCGCCGAATTTGGCACCATTGATATCGTCGTCAACAACGCCGGCATTCTACGCGACAAATCATTTAAAAAAATGTCCCTGGACGAATGGGATCTTGTGATGAATGTACATATGAATGGCACCGCTTATGTGACCCATGCTGCCTGGCCAATCATGTACGAACAAAATTATGGCAGGATAATCTGCACCTCCTCTGGATCTGGTTTATGGGGTAACTTTGGCCAGGCAAATTACGGCTGTGCGAAAATGGCGATGGTTGGCTTTATGAATGTTCTGGCAATAGAGGGCCGGTCAAAAAATATTCATATCAATTGCCTTGGCCCTGGCGCAGCTACACGAATGACCGCAACAATTCCCGGGCGTTCCGATGGTGTCAGCGCACCACCCCCTGAAATGGCCCCTGAGCTTGTAACTCCGGCGGTGGTTTTTATGGCCAGTGAAGCTGCACCTACGGGCCAGGTGTTTCAGGCATCAGGCGGCAACTATTCCTGCGCAAGTATGTACAGCAACCGCGGCGTACGCCTTGGCAAGGATGCAAACTATGAAACATTCCTTGAAAACAAAGATCAAATCATGGATATGAGCGAAGCCAAACGCGGTAGTTTACGCATGGGCGGCGGTTCAAAGTCTGACTAGCCGTTTACGGATTAATTTCCCCATCGTACAAAGTTACTGTCTCAGCCTCATAGTGAGTCTGAGGCAGTAACAATATCCAATAGCCATCCCAAACAACCCCGGTAGTGGTGAGCATCCGGCAATGATGATCACATCATCGTGATCATTTTACTCTTTCTACAAAGACTCCTGGTAGGCATCACAAAATGATAACCAGGCCTCTTTATAGAGGCCGCTAGTCATATATTCATCAGCCGTAGCAAGACTACTCAGTGCCGCGCCAACAGCGTAACCAGCGCCTATATTATAATTGATTGTATCGCTGACAATCTCTCGCACAAACTCAAGCTGCCCACCAAGGCTTTCAGGTCGGTAGAATATCGCGAGGCCACCGGACTGGCTGGCATCCATCAGTGCTTGCTCTATCTGAACTCGAAGCAAAAGTCTTTGGCTATCCACTTCAGCAATTTCTGTGTTTTGTGGCTGCGTGTTTTCAGTAGAGTTAAGGTCAACGCCATCGGTATAGGCATCGCTTACTGTTGCCACAGTGGCATTTTTGCCCGCAGGTTTATCATCATTTTTAGAGGGTACGCCACCGCCAAGACCCAGGCCCGGACTGCGGTTTAATAGATCCACCAGGTAGGTTAGCGCCGCGCTATTTGATTCGGAGACATTCTTAACAGCTGCTAGCTCACTGGTGAGCACAGGGATAGCGTTTGTGTAAAACAGGATTGAATCTGTATCAGTTTTAATTGCGGGGATCAGATCTGTGTTTATTTTAATCGCAATAGCGTTACCATCAATGGTTGCAAGGGTACTATTAGCATTTACAACACCATCGCCAATGCCGGCAAGCGTGTGGCTCGAGTTAAGTCCATCTCCAGGTGTCCACGGTCCATCTCCAACTACGTCCACAAAGCGCTTTTCAAGTGCCTCCTGGTTAAGTTGCGACGCACAGTCGTTGGTTTTTGATCGAGCAAGGCCAGCGACGTTTATCATACCGTCACCAATACCCACCGTAATAGAACCTAATTTCTTCGCCCAGTTATTTTTCAGTTTAATAGAAGTATAACCATGAACACCGAATTCCGAATCATCTTCTGGCCCCCTGAGATAACTGTTACCGATACCCTTAAGGGTCGCGCCTATCATCTTTAAACCAATGCCTCGAGTAACCACCCGAGTGGATTGAAGCTCCGTCTGACTACGTTGCTCAACCAGGCTTACACAAGCACCTCCTGTTGTAGTATCAGTGCCCATCACATCAACCAGTGTGGCAATATCGTTTGCTGACGTTTCTAGCTCGTTGACAAACGCTCGGTCTGCGCCCGCGACAAAAAGCGCTTCGCCCACAATTGCCTGGGAAGCCTGTGGCATTATATCGAAGAGTTCAATAAAAGGGCTGAGATCTACGTTGGGCCCTGCTATCCCTTTTAATTCGTTCATCAGTATTTGCGTATTGCCTAATAGCGCGCCTATGTTGGCATGGCGCTCTTCAATCATATTGTCCACTGCCAGGTTGGTCCGGTTGGTGACAAAGGTAAACAGCGCTGGCGCCACCTCAAGCATTGATTCGATATCATCGCTAGCCAGTTCCGGTATTTTTGTGGCAACGGTATTCACATTGTTGACCAGTATTGCCGTCTTTTTAACGTCGGTGATGAGTGTCTCGCCATCTTCGGCCAACAGATCCACCACGGTAGTCAGGTTTGGATTTTCGACGATAACTTTGACTCGATCGGCGGCGGCCAGTGCAAGGCTCACATTAGCGCTAACGCCACTCAGCGTGAAGGCCAGTTCACTAGCGCCGCCGCTTAGGTCGTTAATGTCGGCGCGAGCATCCTCTATTTCCTGTTTTGCTTCACCAATCTTAGTTAGAATCGTAGGGATGTCGTCCAGGTTGGGCAAGCTCAGTGTTGACGTTTGTGCCTCGATATCGGCATTCCCCTGTGGTCTAGTTTCATGGCCGACGATTGTCGTCAGCCAGGAATAAGGTCGTGCTCTGAGTGATTTTATCCAGGGGCATATCCAAGCTATTTCTGAATAAATATTACTATCTGTTTTGACCAACCATTGGTTTTTAATGACGTAATTTTTCAGAACACTAGCAACTGCCCATGCCTTTTGCTAAAAAAATGGCTGATCAAAATTGATTCAGCCATTCTTACTACCGTTTTTTTTACTACTTAATTACCAAATGTTTAATTGGCAACATCAAGCCCCAATCAAGTTACATTGCATAACGAAATTCCAAACCATAACGTCGGCCTTTACCAATCGGCAAAAAAGTTTGCGCGCCCAGCACCCCAATAGATTTAAAAACCACCTGATCATTTAGGTTTTTACCATACAGGGATAAGGTCCAGTTGGCATCGTTAGGTGAATAAGTGACACCCGCGTTGGCCATATTCGTTTTAGGAAAAAAACCTGCATTATCATCTCTGGCCGCTGCCTCAGCGCGATAAGCATAGTCGGCACGCAGGCTCAACAGGCCCAGGTTGCCGAGATATAAATCATAGTTAACACCCAGGTTAGCAGTCCATTGCGACAGTCTGACTAATGCTAACGCTTGATCCTCAGAATCTGGCTCAACAGCTTTTACCGGCCGGCCATTTGAGCCTATTACATCATTACCATTTGCATCTTTCTGGTTACTATTATTTAAATTGAAATTAACCTCGGTAAGGTCCCCGTCCAGGTATCCAAGCGCCGCCGTGATAACCAGGTTTTCGCTTATCCTTGCGGTCAGATCGACTTCTACACCGCTTATTCTCGCATCACCAACATTTATCAGGTCGGCTACCGGCGTCGCTTCTCCGTTACTGGTTACTATTACACTACGGGCAGAACGCGCTAGATCATCGATATCCTGATGAAAAATTGCCGCATTAAGTCTGACTCGGTTATCAAATAAATTCGACTTAATGCCAAATTCAATACTGTTATGTTCTTCTACATCGGTGGGATTTAGATTAATTGCTGCTGGGTTAGGCTGCCGAATGTTAAAAAACCCAGACCTGTATGCACGCGCAACATGGCCATAAATACTTGCATCCTCTAAAACTTGCCAGGTAAAACCAATCTTAGGTGAGAAGTTGCTCCAGTCATCATCCGCCTTTAGCCCTCTGGACCAAATGCAGGTAAGCGATTCAATATTGCAGTCGCCATTTTCCAAACTAACCGTATGCCTGGGCAAAATCCTGACCTCCTTATTTTCAACCAGGTAATTAAAACCGCCATTAATGGAAAAGGTATCTGTGATCGCATATTCATTATTAAAATAAAATGACCATGAATCCTGATCCTGGGTACCCCCACCGAGCGCTTCATTGCCACTGTCAACCAATGGCGCGCCCCTAAAAAGACCTGTCTGATAAGCATATTCCTGTACGAAGTAGACTAATCCGGTCGTCAATTGCCAATTCTCAGTGGCTTGCAGGTTATAACGGATTTCATTGCTAAACTGATGCTGTTCTACTTTATAAATACCCGCTAATTGCGTCCGACCACCATCAGCGACACTTATCCCATCAAGGTCAGTAAAAGAGAGCGACTCAACCTCTCTATAGGCCATAATATTGGTCAAACGGCCGCTGCCAAGATCGACACCAGTTTCAAAGGTAAATTGGGTCCATTCAACCTCACTCAGCCCTTTAAAATCATGGGAAACATTAAAGGAACTGTTATCAGGCGTTATAGGGTTATCAAAACTAATGGCAGGTCCCCCTGGAATAAAGGCATTTTGTACAGGTACCTGTTCACCTTCCGTTTTACCATCTTCAAGGATAAACGTGAAATCCATGGTATCGTTTGGCGTATAAACCAAAGTGCCTCTAAAAAACTCACTGGTTTGATCGCCGGTATCTTCATTCAAAAATTCATTATCATGCCAGCCATCATCATCCTTATATTGTAAGGATACTTTGCCAGCCAGAACGTTTTCGATGAGCGCGCCCTCTACTGACAACCCCACCGTAGACTGATTGTCTTCAACGCCAGCTTTCATCTTTAAACCAAACTCACCTGTCGGGCGCCTGGAACGTAATAAGACAGCACCACCGGTAACGTTACGACCAAATAGCAAACCCTGGGGGCCCTTATATATTTCCACACTCTCCAGATCGAAAGTATCAGTCACAACACCAAATGCAATACCCGCATAAACGCCATCAACAAATACGCCTACATTAGGGTCAATTGATGGAGTCGAGCTATCAATACCCAAACCTCGAATTGCAAAACTTGCGAAGCTTACCTGAGTACCGATACTTGCTAGCTGTACATTAGGCGTAGCAAAAGACAAGTCCTCAATATTAAGTACTTGTCGGGCTTCTAATTGCGCCGTACCAAAAGCTGTTATCTGACCAGGAATATCCTGTACTGCTTCAGCAGAGCTTTTTTTAGTACCGTAGACCAGCACTTCTTCCATCATCACGTCAGCAGAACCGGCACTAAGCGCATTTTGCCCCCACAATAACAAAGCCAACGAGGCCACCCCTGACAAAACCCGTTTTTTTGAACGATGACTATTTCTGCCGTTAATTTTTCTACCGCTCCTATTTATACCGCTCATAAATCTGCCTCATTTTTTTGAATTTCCCAAGAACAATAACGGAACAGGTTATGTTCCGAGTTTTTTAGGTATCTCTAGAGTTTGAACTTATTTAGCTATATGAAGGCGACCAATAATATTGATCAACTTTGTTATTCGAGCGCGGTCTATAATTCCTCGCTCTTCACTATGGGTATAATATCCCCCTGCCACTTAGTTAGATCAAAATAAAACATAATTACCACAGCATGTATAGTCGAACATGCGTTTAAAACGCGGAAATTCACAATCTAACAATATTAAAATTACCACCGGCAACAATCTGGGATTGGCGAGTCCGCATGAAAAGGTCATGATCCTTAATCAATCAGTTATATACACTCACCTAACTACACCAATACAACCTTCAAATTATTAACAACCAACTAAGAGGCCAAATCTAGACAAGGTAATATTATTACTCTTACAAAATTTGGCCATTTACATGCATAATACCGGCCGCAAATTCGTGAGCTCGAATCAATATATAATTGCATCAAAGGTAAAACAGAAATAGTTGAAAACGCCCCGGGATGACGGCAAGAGCTCACTCACCGGGCAGCATCCGTTATTTCTCGCGTAGTGCGGCAGAAAATTGTCCGACAGGGAGTGGCCAAAATATTCCACACAAACTGGCTACCAGGACGTGAGAGCTGCTCCCGCATAGAATATGCCTGCTCAGATACCTTACGGGACAATCCAATCTCAAAGTACCGCATATGGATTCAAGCCTTGTCATGTATTAAAAATCGCCTTATTTCACACTATGAGCGGTTTACCCGAACCAAAAATGACCTACAAATTTCATTGAAGAGGCGTTTTATGAGAATAATTTGTCAGCTATCATAGAACGCTACGCCACATCATCTACTGTTAGTACCTTTAAAAAAAGCGCCTTACCGAAACGTGCTAAAGTAAGTTTAAGGGAAAACAGCGTACCTTTTCCCGCCAGACTGTACTCTTTTACTTTGGCAGTATTAGTAATCGCTCACACAAAAAAACGTTATCGTTTACAGCGCCATAAGACAGCTCCAACAGACGTCTGACGCCCAATCAGTAATACTGGGTTGATGACCATACCCCTATGTGCCAACCTGATTTTTCGACGTGTACGGCGCTGCTGGTTATGCGGTTTTGATAAACTCAGCAAGAAAAAACATGTTCACAGAAAACAATGACTCGAAAATCAAAAATGTCATCCGGCGAAATACTTTGCGATAGAAATCTATACCTATGCCATTACGAGCATTCCCCCCTCCCTCTGGTCATCAATTTACTATGAAAAGAGGCAATCCGCTCGCTAATCAACAACAAGAACTTGAATGATGGGCTGCACGTTTTAGCTGGCCGACCGCGTGCAAGGGATGCCTTGGACTAGTTCTTATATCCACCAAAACTACGATGATAATTTTCATTTTTTTAAGTCGCGTCCCGCTATTCAACGCATCTTAAACAAACAATGCTCAAAATATGGGCAGTTCTTTGCATACTGCCAAAACAAGTTCAAGATCCAACAGTTTCAATTCGTTTCGGGTCACGGTAGGAATGCCGGTTACCCCGCACCCCCGCACAGATCCTTACTATTGCCCACAAGTATACTTCTCTAACCGGCACTATTAAAGTATCGATATAGTACTGCATACAATAATATTTTGGCCGCTCAAAGTATTTGCTTTACAACATAGCTGGCTTTATCTACGCCACAGACCCTTAAGTTCAAAGCAGCACTTCTCGATGGCGGGATATTTCGGTTCAAAGGCAATCTCAGGCTTATGTCAAGCTATCATCGCGCTGATGCCACCACATGCCACCACATGCCACCTATATTGAAACACATTTAGGCGGCGGCGCCATCATTAAACGAAAACCGGCCGCCTTAAACAATATTGGCCTCGATCTTAATCCGCGCGCGCTGTCCAGGTTCAACGCTAACTATCCTGTTGAGTTGATTAGTGCTTGCGCCCATGATTTTTTGGCAAAATACGCTTACGACGGTCATGAACTTATTTATTGTGCTCCGCCTTATCTGACGAGTACTCGATCACACAAACGTAAGTATCGATTTGATTATACAGATGACGACCATGTAAAGCTGTTGGAAACACTCAACACATTACCCTGCGCAGTGATGTTATCTGGATATCCATCTTTACTTTACGATCAATTGCTCAGCGGTTGGCGAACTTTAGAAATACAGGTCATGAACCACGGTGGCGTTCGCACTAAAAAGATATGGTTCAATTTCACTCCAGATCGTTTTTTTTGGTCTAGCTTTGCAGGAAAAAACCATACAGACCGGCAAAGTATAAAATGTAAAGCGTCCAATTGGGCTAAGAATTACAAAGCAATGGGTAATCAAGAGCGATTAGCGGTTTTAGCCGCAATTATGGCGGTCGAAGCGGAGGGCACGTAGTAAAAAACCGTAGCAGATAATCGTCTTGCTGTTGTAAATCGAAACTGAGAATGGTGATGGAAATAAGTTGGCGAGGAAACTAATTGAATATAAATGCATGGGCGAAGTCAGAATTTGACGACATCAACCTGGGAGATAAAAGGCTAAGTGATCGTTTAGTAAAAATAGCTGATCATTTTGTTGGCTCACCAGAAAGCC